>CP070811.1:2390951-2399835 GCA_020343875.1 Anaerolineales bacterium
CCCACCAAGGTGATTCCGATGAGTCACATCAAGCCCTCATGGGCACGACCTCTGACATATCATCATAATGTTGGTGGGGTACTGGTTGTATGCCTTCAGAGCGTCAGTGACATCTCGAATAACTTGTGTACTGGCTGGTAGGGGGTTACCTTGGTTACGCCCGCTACCTCAGGTGCGGGTGGTCACACGGTCAGGATGGCCCTCGGCCCACTTTTGGGTCAATGAGCCGCTTGGGTCTTTGCGTCCAGCCGTACTTGGTGCAGGTGGCAGAAAGCGTCCAGGGTTGTGCCGCCGATAGTCGCCAGGGGCCAGGTCAGCACTTCAGAATCCCCGTGCTCGCCAACCACCTGGGCGTGCATGGGGTGCGGGACGACCCCGAGGTGACCTGTCAGCAGCGTATGCCAGCCAACCAGGCCCACTGCCAACCGCACCCAACTCCCGGGTGTGTTTCGAGCCGGCTTTCAGGGCGGCTGTCACCCAAACCACGCTTTCGATGAGAAGGCGGGACATCGTAGCCGATGGATCCGACTTCGCCGGCGAGCAAGTCGGTGTTGATATGGGACCAGCAGCTTATTCAAGGAACGCCCAGATCTCTGAATCAAGCTTCTTCGGCCTTGGATCCCCGTTTGGAGTGACTGTTCGTTGGGTTGGACTTCACGTCCCTGTAACGAGCGGTCAGGCCGTACCATAGCTATCCAAGCTGCGGCTCTTGACCCCAAACAGTATCGCTGCAAACAACAAACATCCAGCTGTGAGAACGAGCGTCATGGCTAACCCGCTATTGGTGCCGTGCATGCCGCCCGACCAAAGGGGGTTTCCCATGTGCGTGATAGAGCCAATCACGCCGGTGCTGATTGAAAAGTGCTTTCATAGGGACCTCCTTGGGTCGCTTACCGAGCGACTGGCTCTGGAAAATGGATTCAATGCCCTACACAAGAGAGTTGCACATTAGGTGTAGGATAGTTCCTGGTACGCTATTCGGCTCTCTTGATGTCTGCCCATAGGGCATGGACTTCGTCCCACGCAATGCTGGGACGTGCCAGACCACGTTTGTCCAGATACTGCCTGGCGTTGCGTCGCCCATCTCGCAAGAATTTTACCATCCCGATCAAGCCGCCAATGCCTGCGCCCGGAATCAACTGCTGAGGGCGAAACAGCCAGCCTTGCCCGTCCTGCTCCAGAGAACCACGCACGATGAAGCTCTTCAAATTCCACAGCGCTTCATCGTGTTTGTGACATAGCAGCCCTGCGGGGCCAGGCTGGATATTGGCGTATTCAGGCACTCGCACACGCAACACCTGAGCGACGCCGTCTGGTTCGGGTTGGCAGCGCAGGCTGAAGGGATAGCCCGAGGCGTCAACGCCGGTCAAAACTGCGCTGGTGAAGTCCGCCAGTAGTCCTACCAGCTCATCCCACATGGCTCACCTCCATTTCATGCGGCGCCTGGCCAAAATCGGCGTGATCCCACCACAGAATGCGGCGCGGGGTGACGTGTATGACCAGGCGCATATAGTACCAATCGAACAGGTAGCGCAAGAGCGGGTTGCTGCTATACAACTCTCCGGCTGGCTGTCTTCGAAAGGCGACACGGCCCGCCTCCCCAAGTTCCCCTGAGAAGCTGGTGGTGATCTCGTCGGGCGCGCTGGCCTGCCCTTGAACCAACACGACTGGGGAGGCGGCCAGGCCGGTGCCAGTGGGGTCGGAAAAGAGCAATGCAACCCGTGGGTTGCGCCGGATGTTGTATGCTTTTTGCGCTAACCCGATGGAGGTGGTGATGAGGAAGCGCCCGTTTGCGGGCTGATACATGGCATAGGTGGGCCAGGTAACCGGTGTGCCATCCTTGGCCAGGGTGGACAATTCGCAGGTTCGGAACTCGCGAAACACCACCTCAACTTCAGCTGGAAGGGTCCAAGTTTCCATAGCTTTCCTCCTGTTGCGCAGGGTGTACAAAGCGTATTAAGTCGCACTCAGGGTTGTTAGTGAGGGATGAGGGTCCTGGCATATCACATCCCTATCCCACCCACAATGGCAGAAACAGGGTATTTGACTGGTCAAAAATGGCCAGTTCAAGTCTCCACCATAGCCAGGTGAATGAACGGTTCTTGCTCGATGCCATTACTTGATTGCCGGGCAGGTCACCTCCTTGTCATCAATCCCATACTGCACCCGCTCTTTGTCGGTGAAATCGCGCAGCACCCGGGCGCAGACCGAGTCCATTAACACTTGATAACATTTAATCACACAACTGAGCTGATTGGGGGTCACTGGTTGCCCCAGCTAATGACCCTAAATGTGTCACACACCGAATGCGCAACTCTTTTTGAATTGACGCATCGCGCAAAACCTTGACCTTGTTTATCCACTCGGTGTGAATGATCAACAGGCGGGGTTCGGTATCGGCCTGCTGCAGACCCCAGGCGTATATAGCACCGCCATGAGCACCAAGCACTACCTGGTCGTCATCCGGCGAAAAGGCGACACGCTTCTTGCTCAATGCCATTACTTGATGGCCGGGCAGGTCGGCTCCTTGTCATCAATCCCATACTGCGCCCGCTCTTTGTCGGTGAAATCGCGCAGCACCCGGGCGCAGACCGAGTCTATTAACGGTTGATAATCAATGTCCCACAGCCGGGCGATTTTGTCCGAGCCGAAGATGAGGACAAATTGACTGTCGGGGGAGAAGGCCACACCCCACAAACTGTTGGTCACACCGAAGGCGCGCAGTTGGCGGCCGGTGGCCCTGTCCCACAGATAGGCCGTTTTGAGGCCGCCGGTCAAGATATATTTGCCATCCGGTGAGAACACCCCGTTCTCCCCACTAAAACGGTTCAGCGGCCGTCCGGTCTCCACCTCCCACAGTTGGG
This sequence comes from Anaerolineales bacterium, assembly GCA_020343875.1. Lineage (GTDB taxonomy): Bacteria > Chloroflexota > Anaerolineae > 4572-78 > NAK82. The sequence continues at coordinate 2,393,816 of CP070811.1, forward strand.
CCGAATTCTCAGCCGCGGCGGTAAGAATGTATTGGCCATCCGGCGAGACGCTTAACCCATTGACAAAACCGGCATAACCGGGGAATTTACGCACTTCCTGGCCTGTTTCAGTGTTCCACAGCCGAGCGGAACCATCATAGCCGCTGCCGGTCAAAAGATAGCGGCTATTGGGCAAGAAAGCCACACTAAAGATATTGGGGGGCTGCTCAAATGTCCGTATTTCTTGTCCTGTTTTAATGTTCCATAGATGGGCGACTTTATCGTCACCGCCGGTGAGGATATAACGGTCATCGGGCGAGAAGGCCACCCCAAAGACGGGCGCGGGGTGCTTAAAGACATGCATTTCCTGGCCTGTTTCAATATCCCATAACCGGGCCGTGTTGTCAGCTATGCCGCTGGTGAGCGCATAGTGGCCGTCGGGTGAGATGGCAACCGAAATGACCCAATCGGTATGGCCCATTAGTACGTGCAGTTCTCGCCCGGTAGCAACATCCCAGAGCCTTGCAGTTTCATCAGTGCTGCCGGTGAGCAGGGTACGGCCATCCGGCGAAAATTTGGCCGCCGTCACCGTGTTGGTATGGCCGCTGAAAGTGCGCGGGTCGGGCGGTGGCTGAATATCCCATAGCCGGATAGCGCCATTACCGTCGCCGAGGAGGAACGTCTCCCCGTTGGGTGAAAAGGCGACACTATGTATGTCAGTGACACTGACAAAACGGCGAACTTCCGCGCCCGTCTGCAGGTCCCATAGCCGGACCGTACCATCCAGGCTGGCCGAAAGCACGTAGTGGCCATCAGGAGAAACCTTGACCTCGCGGATCTGATTGGTATGACCGGCAAAGAGGCGGGGTTCAGCGTTCGCCTGGTGTAGATCCCAGGCCCTCAGGCCGCCATCCCAATCACCACCCAGGACGTAGCGACCATCTGGCGTAAAGGCCACACTATTAACCCCGGCAGTGGCGCCGGTCAAGCGGCGTACTTCCTGACCGGTCTTGACCTCCCACAACCGCACCTCACCTGTAAGGCTGTTCGCCGTGAGGACAAACTGGTCATCCGGCGAGAGAGCTATCCCCATAACTCCTTCTACATCTTTAAGGACATGCATTTCCTGGCCTGTTTCAGCATTCCACAGTCGGACTATACCTTTCCAATGACCCGTGAGGACGACCCGGCCATCGGCTGAAAAAGCAACCTCGGTCACATCACCCATATCATCGGTCAAGGTCCGCAACAGCCGGCCAGTCTGAACATCCCATAAGCGGGCGGTGCCATCTTCACTGCTGGTCAGCGCTACCCGGCCATCGGGCGAGAAGGCCACATCCCAAATCATGCCTGTATGGCCGCTCAAAGTATGTAATAACTGGCCGGTCTGGACATCCCACAGCTTGGCCGTCTGGTCGAGACTCCCGCTCAGCGCCAGCCGGCCATCAGGGGAGAAGGCGAGGCCATTCACATCGTCGGTATGGCCCACAAACAAGCGTCGGCCATAATCCCCTTTGGAGGCCTGTTGCAGGGCCATATCGGCCTGGGGCGTGTAGGCTGTGTGCATCGCCCGCAGGCTGAGCAGGGCAGCTAGCTCCACGTTACCGTCGCTTTGCATAATGGTGTTGGCTTCAGCAGCTAAACGCTGGCTTTCGGACAGGGCTAGGTTGGACTCGGCCTCAGACTGATTGGCTTCTGCCTCAGCCCGCTGGTTGAAGGCAAAGATGGTTAAACTGGCCGCCACAAGCAGAAAAACTGCTAAGCCTACAGCCAGCCAGCGTAGACGTCGGGCGGCCCGCTTTTCAGTTTCGGTCAGTTTCTTGGCGGTTTCCAATTCGCGCCGCAACTGCGCTTCCCGTTCGGCGCTCTCACGCTCGCGCAGGGTCAGGCTGGCCTGGATGAATTCACGCTCGGTTTGATTCAAATCACTCCGGCGCCGGTTGAGCCAGTTTTCGGCCTCGGCCAGGGGGGCACCGCGCAGCAACGCCCCTTCGTCGTAGTCGCTGGTTTGCCACTGGTGCAGCCCGGCCCGCAAGCGCTGCTGCCAGAAGAGGAACTCGCGGTCGGCATCCAGCCACTGCCGTAGCCGGGCCCACTCGCGGATGAGGGCCTCGTGGGCCACTTCCACCGTCGGGCCGCGGGTGACCGGGTCTCGGTCAAAGGTGAGCAGGCGGTGGCGGCCGAACTTGTCAATGACCGCGTCCATGGTCATTTGTCTCTGGTGATTTGCCACTTGCCCCTGACCATTTGGGGTTGACTCATCATCAAATGGCGGTTGACCAGTAACCAAGGACGAAAGCTCGCTTCGTAGCACCCGCCGCCGGGTATCGGGCGCAGGCAGGCCGTCGCTGATAACTTCGCCCAGTGTGATAAGTCTCGGGAATATCTGTCGCGTTGCGGCCTGTCCGGCTTCGTCCAGAGAGGTGTAAAGTTCATCCGCCCGGCTGGCCAGCGCGCCGCGTACGCCGCCGCTGGCCTGGTAGGCTCCCAGGGTAAGGGCGTTACCCACCCGTCGCTCGAATAGTTCGGTCAGGGTGTACTGCAGCAGTGGCAACGTGCCCGGCTGGTCGCCCAGGTCGCGGATAATGGCCCCAGCCAGCCCTGGCTCCAGATTCAGGCCGACCCGTTCGGCGGGCCGGGTAATGGCCGCTTCCAGTTCATCAGGTGTCAGGGGCAGCACAAACTCGGTCCGGCGTTGGACCAACTCGCCGAAATCAATGTATTGCAGGGGCCGGTCGATGAAGTCGGCCCGCAGGGTGATGATAACCCATAACCGGCAGCGCGGATCGAGGATGGCGGTCACCAGGCTATCCAAAAAATGGACTCGAACCGCCTCATCGTCACACTGGGTAAAAACCTCTTCAAACTGGTCGATCACCAGCACCAATTCTGTGCCCGTCTCGGCGGCGGGCAGGATGCGGCGGACGGCTCGCAGCAGGCCGCGCTCATCTTCGCGGAGTTGGGCTAACAGGCTGTCAGGTGGGTTGATAGCCACCCGCAACAGCGCTGCCTCCAACTCTTCCAGGGGCTGGCTGCCCGGCATCATCTCGACGATGAACCATTTCTCCGAACCGGGCAACCCGCCCTGGCGTAGAATCGGAATCAGGCCAGCCTTGACCACTGACGATTTGCCGCTGCCGCTCGGCCCGACCACGGCCAGGAAGCGGCTTAACTCCCGGCCTGAGCCAGTCGCCGGATCGCTCGACTCGCTGAGACGGCTCAACAAGGCTTGAATGAGGGTGTCACGGCCAAAAAAGTCGGCCGCGTCTGTCTCGCCGAAAGCCCGCAACCCTTTGAAGGGGTTCTCCAAATCAGATTGGTGTACTCCAGCGGCCGGGGATTGACCTGCCTTGTCGGGGACCAGGCGGCGATACAGGTTGGTTGCGGTCGGTAATTGCAGCGACTGCTGGATGCCGGCCAGTAGGGCCAGTACATCCGGATAGCGCTCAACCGGATCTTTGGCCGTGGCCCGGGCAATTACCGGGTCGAGGGCGATGTACTGGCCCGGGTCTGTGGCCGCCTCAGGCAGGCCATCAGCCAGGGGCGGCACCGGCTGGTTGAGGTGTTGTTGAATGAAATCAATTGGGGTTGACCCGTGGAATGCTTTCCGGCCGGCCAGCATCTCGTAAAACACAAGTGCCAAGGAATAGATGTCACTTTGGGGCCTGACTGGCTCGGCCTGAATCTGCTCCGGTGAGATGTAGGCCAATGAGCCAATGACTGTGCCCGCTTCGGTATGCTCGGCCAGGTTGGGGTTGCCCAGATTCTTGGCAAAGCCAAAATCGGCCAGGTAGGCGTTGCCATCCTCATCCAGCAGAATGTTGGCTGGCTTAATATCTCGGTGAATCACCCCCGCCCGGTGGGCGCTGTGCAGGGCATCCCCGATTTGTTGCATCACCCGCAGGGTGATCTCAAAGGGCAGCGGCCCGTTGTTGAGTTTGGCTTGCAGGTTGCCGCCCCGCATCAGGCGCATGACCAGATAGGCCGCGGCCGGCTCGCGCCAATAATCGTAGAGCGGGACGATATAAGGATGTTCCAGATGGGCGACCAGTTGGGCCTCGGCCTCAAAGCGGCGGATGAAGTCGGGATGGTCGGCATATTGGGGCAGAATGATTTTGATGGCCACCTCTCGCTCCACCAGCGGTTGAACAGCCCGGTACACCGCCCCAAAGCCACCGATGGCAATCCGTTCGCCCAATTGATAGCCCTTGATGGCTCGGCCGGCCAAGTCTTGCTGGCCGATTTCAGCGGGGATAGGTTGGGGGGCGGGAATTGGCGGCGCCTCCACCTCAGTGCGGGCCAGCCGCACAAAGGCCAGCCGATCAGCTTTGGGAATAGCCAGGGCCTCGGCCAAGAGCTCGATAGTCTGGAGCGAGGGGTTCATGGCGTTGGCCTCAATTTTGCGGATAGTGATGGCGGCGCAATGGACCTGGAGGGCCAACTCAGCCTGGGTCAAGCCCAAATAGTGACGCCGCTCTTTGACAAAGGAACCAAAGGTGATTTCTCCATTCATCAGGCGACTCCTTATCTTACTACAACGCCCCCTATACGTAACCCTAAATGGCAGGTTAGCCCGTCTTGCCAGAATCCCTCACAACCAGATGGCCCTGCGGGACAAGGGTCAGGCCGTCGGGTGTGTTAAATGGGTAAGGATCACACCCGTGATGCTCCGGTCTAACTCCACTGGATCGCTCCTTGATAATGATCAGTTCGGCCTCAAGGCAAAGAAGTACAGGCGCGGCCTGTACGCGACTGTACTTCTTCGAATGTTGGTTGAAGAAGGCTAAGACCTTTTTCGAGCCTGTGGGAGGGCTCTAGTCAAGCCCACATTTATTCGCAGAAACTCGAGTATCAGCAGAGACCGACAGCCCCAAACGACCTACTCTTGTCGAACTGTTAGGCCAGTTACCATTAGAGCCAGGCCGAGCGTCGCCAGGATGATCACCCCCGTAGTCACAGGCATGCTCTGCCCACCTGTGGCAGGCAGCGTGGCAGGAACAGCCGCCATCTTGGGGACGGTATTCCCCTCAGCATCCAAGGTATAACCTGTGCTGGCTGGGTCGGCCGAATAGAACATCACACCCTCAAAGCTCATTTCGCTTTCAGCGTAGTCTGTGAAATCGAAGTTGCCTCCTGTCAGCGAGATGCCATCTCCTTGATGATTGGGCGGCATGGAGACTTCGGGCATAAGACACCAGGCTACCAGAACCCCGTCTCCCTGGTTCTCCAAATCCACCCCGACGGTCAGGAACCCGGAGAAGGAAACAGACCCAGGCGGGCCCTGCCAGCCTTCTTCCTTAAACCCCGGCATACCCCACCAACCATCTACTTGCTCGAATGAGACGAAGTCGGTTACTTGCCATGAGCCTTGTGCCGTGACCGCACCCGCCGCATCTTTAATAGTATACTGGCCGCCGCCTTGGGCGGTCTGGCTGATCGGGTCCCATCCACCCTGGCCTGATAGGGTGATGCTGGAGCCATCTGGCGCCTTGGCAAAGGGTTGGCCACTGGAGTGATATCTGACGCCTGTGGGGTTGTCTGGTTCCCCAAGCAGCTCGTAATGAGTGAAAAAGAAGGTATACGGCAGGTCTTCAGCAGCCGTCTGTGACGGCCGTAGGCTGATACTTAACATCAGCGCCAGTAATAGTGTCACACTTGCGATTCGAAACGTTTTCATTTCAACCTCCTACCTGGTGATTGTTTTTACGGTATGCCAATACAGGATGCCTTTTTGCCTTTATTCCCGGCAGGTGAACTCAACTAGATTTTGCCTGGAATATCCTATGATGAACTCTCCTTTCTTTTTGCATGAGTGCTGTCAGTAACCATTTAAAGTCAACTTGTCACACCCCAATCCGGTCCACAATGGCAGAGGTACGTCCAGCCATCGCCTGCCGCCTGCGCCCACATCAGGCCAACAATGCTCGTCACAAACCCGACCATCGCGACTAAGAACATGGCTTGATTCAGATAGAATAGGCCACCACTGCCGGGCGGTTGCAGGCCCAAGCCATACTCAATGAACAGCGCGATGATCCAAA
>CP070811.1:2399935-2461954 GCA_020343875.1 Anaerolineales bacterium
CCTGGTTGAAGCCAACTTAGTCGGTACCAACCTGGTTGAAACTAACCTAGTTGAGGCTAACCTGGCCGGCGTTAAGCTGAACAAGGCCAACCTGATTGATGCCAACCTGGCTGGGGCCAAGTTAGCTGAAGCTGACTTGTCAAATGCAAACCTGATTGGGGCCAACCTGGCCAGAGCCAACTTGTGGGGAGCCAACTTAGAGGCAACCTATTTGGTGGAAGCCAACCTGGTGGAAGCCTACCTACGAAATGCCAATTTGGTGGAAGCCTACCTGGTTGGAGCCGACTTGACAGGAGCCAAGCTGGAGGGAGCCAACCTGAGGGGAGCCAATCTGAGGGGAGCCAAGCTGGAGGGAGCCAAGCTGGAGGGAGCTTACCTGGAAGGGGCTAACCTGGTTAGCGTTAACCTGGAGGGCACTAACCTCAGGAAGGCCTACTTATCTGAAGCCAAGCTGGATGAAGCTAATCTGGCAGGTGCCTATCTGGCCGAGGCCAACCTGGTCGGAACGAATTTGTTCCTGGCCAACCTGCAGGAAGCCAACCTGACTCAAGCCAGCCTACGCAAGGCTAAGCTAGGCGGAGCCAATCTGACAGGAGCCAACCTAACAGAAGCTGACCTGATTGAAGCTAACTTGATTGAAGCCAACCTGAAGAGCGCCTACCTGGCCAAGGCCAGCCTGATTGAAGCTAAGCTGGCAGGGGCCAACCTGATCGAGGCTAACCTGGTGGAGGCTGATCTGAAGGGAGCCAAGTTGGATAAGGCTAACTTGACCAACGCTGGACTGGACAGGGCCAACATGGAGAGAGCCACCTTGGAGGAAGCTAACCTGAGGGAAGCTGTCTTAAGAAAAGCCAATTTGTCTGAAGCCAACTTGACTGGGGCTGACCTGAGGAATGCCAACCTGATGCAAGCCAAGCTCTTCGAAGCCAAGCTGAGGAATGCCAACCTGGAAGGGACCAACCTGGAGGGCGCCAACTTGGAAGGTGCCAACTTGGAGAGGGCCGTCCTGAAAGGGGCCAACCTTGAGGGCGCCAGCCTGGAGGGAGCCAAGCTGACAGGAGCCAACCTGGAAGGAGCTAACCTGGAAGGAACAAGCCTGACGGGAACTAATCTGACAGGTGTCGGCCTGGAGAGAACGAACCTGAAGAAGGTACACCTGGCTGAGGCAAAGTTGGTGGATGCCAATCTGAGGGGCGCCTACCTGGCTGAAGCTAATCTGGGGAGAGCCAATCTAGAGAAAGCCAATCTGGAGAAAGCCAGCCTGGTAGGTGCATATCTGGTTGGGGCCTTCCTGGAGGGCGCCAATCTGGAGGGAGCCAACCTGGCTGGGGCCAACTTGGAAGGGGCCAATTTGGAGGGCGCCAATTTGGCTGGGGCCAACTTGGAGGAGGCCATTCTGAGAAATGCCTACTTGCCCAAGGCTAACTTGGTTGAAGCCAATTTGAGGAACGCAAACCTGGTTGAAGCCAAGCTGACTGAAGCTGACTTGGGCAATGCCAGCCTGACCAGGGCTAACATGATTGGAGCCAACCTGGTCAGAGCTAATCTCCAGGAAGCCAGCCTGGAAAAAGCCAACCTGGCCAGAGCCAACCTGGAGGGAGCCAATCTTAAGAAGTCCCATCTAACTGAGGCTAAGCTGTCTGATGCCAATCTGAGAGGTGCTCACCTGGCTGAGGCTGAGCTGGTTGATGCTAACCTGAGGAAGGCCTACTTAGTTGAAGCCTATCTGGTTGAAGCCAACATGATCGGGACCAGCCTAGTTGAAGCCAACCTGAAGAAGGCCTATCTGGTTCAAGCCAACATGATCGGAGCTAACCTGTTCCTGGCCAACCTGATTGAGGCCAACATGGTTGGCGCCATCCTGAAGCAGGCCAACCTGATTGAGGCCAAGCTGGTTGGAGCTAACTTAGATGAAGCTAACCTGGAGGACGCTAGCCTGGAAGGCGCCAACTTGGTTGGAGCCCTCTATAACGATTCCACAATATGGCCGGCTGGTTTCAACCACCAGGTGTAGAGGCTAGCTACGAACGCGATAACTGCACACATTAAATCCCGTGTGGTTTTCCACACCCCCCTCCCACTCCCTCTCTCTTCCTCTGCCCCTCCCATGCGCAACCACCTTGTGTGTCAATTTGTCATCGCGCTGCTCTTCTGAATGCATTTCGCATAGCCTATTTGTGTTTTTGTATGCAGGGGTTGTTGTTTTGTGTAGTGTTATGACTATGCGAAATAACTCAGCCCGGCCACGTGATCATATTTCCAGGCAGGCGCCAGACCATAACCTTCCTTTGACCAATCCTGCTATTTCCCCTAAAATAAGAGCTCAGCAAAGCCCTCAGACTGGCCCGGAGGCCCTATGTCCACCCCTATGCGCAGGCAATACCTCCAAATCAAAAAGCAGTATCCCCAGGCCATTGTTTTCTTTCGCCTGGGCGACTTCTATGAGACCTTTGATGCGGATGCCGAGCTGGTGGCTGATGTATGCGACATTGCCCTCACCTCACGCCCGGTTGGCAAGAACCAGCGTGTGCCCTTGGCAGGCGTCCCGTATCACTCTGCCGACACGTATATCGCTCGCCTTATCGCCGCTGGGCACAAAGTAGCCATCGTGGAGCAGGTGGGGGGTGGCGTATCCAGCCACCTGCGAAGTGGGATGAGCCGTGGTGGGGGCAACAAGGCAGCAGAAGATGGGGCGCGAGGCCTGGTCCACCGCGAGGTGGTACGCGTCGTCACCCCTGGTACGGTAGTAGAACCCACGCTGCTCGACGACCGGCTAAACAATTACCTGGCGGCTCTGGTGATCGAGGGGAACCGCGCTGGCCTGGCCTACGCCGATATTTCCACCGGCGAATTCGCCGCTACCCAACTTGATGCTACCGGTGGCTGGCGTGTCATCGCCGAGGAATTGACCCGCCTGCAACCGGCTGAAGTGTTGGTGCCGGACCTGCAAGCCACCCAGCTCTCCGAGCTTGCCGCGACCCTGTCTGGCTTCAGGTCTCCGGCCTCCGATCTGCAGTCTCTGGTCTCCCACTACGATGCCTGGCACTTCGACCTGGAAACGGCCCGCCAGGCTCTCTTGAACCACTTCGACGTGGCTACTTTGGACGGCTTTGGGCTGGAGGGCAAGCCACTGGCGATTCGCGCCGCGGGGGCCATCCTCCAATACCTGACCCAGACCCACCCGCACCGAGGAAAACCTCTGGAGGGGGAACGAGGTGCCCTGGACCACCTAAGCCGGATCGTGACTTACTCCACAGATGGGTTCATGAACCTGGATGCCGCTACCCGCCGTAACCTGGAACTGACCCAAACTCTGCGTACCGGCGCTGTGCAAGGCTCGCTATTGGGGGTACTCGACCTGACTGTGACACCTATGGGCGCTCGCCGGCTACGAAGCTGGCTGCTGCAACCTCTGCTCGACCTGGAAGCCCTGGTGCAACGTTTCGACGCGGTAGAGGCCTTGGTGCAAAACACTTCTAGCCGAGCCGAATTGCGGGCTGACCTGAAGGGCGTAGCTGACCTGGAGCGGCTAGCCAATCGGGCGGCCCAAGGTATCATCCGTCCCCGCGAACTGCTGGCCCTGCGTGAAAGCCTGGAAGCCATCCCTCCCCTGAGAGAGGCAATGTCCGCCATAGTCTCAGAGGCGAGGGATACCACTCTCCTACTTCATACAATCCAGTCTGCCATGGACTCCTGCCCAGAGGTAGTGGAGCTTATCGCCCAAGCCGTCGCTGACAGCCCACCTGCCGCGCCCACCTCCCCTGGCATCATCCGGGCCGGCTTCTCAGCCGAACTGGACAACATATTGATTGCGGCCCGCGATGCCAAGGCCTGGATCGCCAACCTGGAGCGAACCGAACGCCAGCGCACTGGCATCAAGAACCTAAAGGTAGGCTTCAACAAAGTCTTCGGCTACTACCTTGAGGTCAGCAAAGCCAACTTGAGCGCGGCGCCTGCTGAGTACATCCGTAAACAGACGTTGGTCAACGCAGAGCGTTTCATCACTCCCGAGCTCAAGGAGTACGAGTCGCTTGTCCTCAACGCCGAAGAGCGGCAATTGGAAGTCGAGATGCGCATATATCGAGAGGTGTGTGCCCAGGTTGCAGCCGCTGCCCACCGTTTGCTGGCCACGGCGCGCGCCCTGGCCCAGCTAGACACCTGTGCGGCACTGGCCGAGGCCGCCGTGCGCTACAACTATGTCCGTCCTGAGCTGACCCATGACGTCTGCATTGAAATAGCCGCCGGGCGTCACCCGGTGGTCGAGCAGATGGCACTCAGGGGCACCCTGGAACTCTTCGTGCCTAACGACGCTCAGCTATCGGGTGATGAGCTGATGTTGATCATCACCGGCCCCAACATGAGCGGGAAGTCCACGTATCTTCGACAGGTCGCGCTCATCGTGCTGATGGCCCAAATCGGCTCTTTTGTGCCGGCAGACAAAGCACGTGTGGGCCTGGTGGATCGCATCTTCACCCGAATTGGCGCTGAAGACATCATCCATGCCGGGCAATCGACCTTTATGGTCGAGATGGTGGAGACAGCCAACATCCTGCACCACGCCACGCGTCGCAGCCTGCTGATCCTGGATGAGATCGGACGCGGCACCAGCACCTACGATGGGCTATCCATTGCCTGGGCAGTCGTGGAATACATCCATAACCACCCTGACCTGCAAGCCAGGACACTCTTTGCCACCCATTACCACGAGCTGACCGAGCTGGCCGGCCTGCTGCCCCATGTGCGTAACTACAACGTGGCCGTCGCCGAACAGGGGGACGGAGTAGTCTTCCTGCACAAGATCATCCCTGGCGGGGCTGACCGTAGCTACGGGATCCATGTGGCCCAATTAGCCGGGCTACCTCGTTCCGTAATCAATCGCGCCCAGGAGATACTCTCCCAACTGGAGCGGGAGGGGGCCCGCAGCCCATCGCCACACGTGCAGGCCTCCGGGCGGGCTGAGCCTGCCGCGCGTCAGCTCGCCCTCTTCGGCAGCGAGCCGCACCCTGTCATCAAATTCCTGCGCCAGTTGGACGTGAACAGCCTCACCCCCCTGGAAGCGATCAGCAAGTTGTACGAAATGCAGAGTCAGGTGCGTAAAGAGGACGACAGCTAACTACACCAACTTCAGCAATGGGGAGTCATATGACACAATCATCTATCAAAATCCGTAGCCTCGTATGCGTTGCTGGCGTCTTGCTAGCGACCAGCCTGGCTTGCCGTCTGGGGCAGGAAGCCACACCTGGGCCAGAAGCGCCCAGCGTTACCCTCACCAGCCCCCTGCCCAACCAGACAGCTCCAGCCGGGGAGCCGATCCAAGTCAATTCGACCTCAGTGGACACAGAGGGGATCCAGCGCATCGAGCTCTGGGTAGATGACATCAAGGTTCGGGTAGACACCAACCCTGAACTGAGTTCACCGTACATCGTGTCGCAACAATGGCAAAGCGAGGTAGCCGGCACCCATGTCATCGTGGTCAAGGCTTTCAATGCGCAGGGAATTGCCGGGCAGTCACAACCAGTAGTCATCACCCTGACAGCCAAAGCACAGCCTGCGCCGGCAGCCACGCCTGTAGCACAGGCTTCGTCCACTTCTGTCGTAGAAGGAACGCCACCGGTGCCCACATCCACACCCCCGTTGCCTCCGACACCCACATGGACGCCCACCCCGGCATCCCTGTCGCCCACCAGCACCGCCGGCGTCACGTGTACACCTCCGCCCTGCCAGACGGATGAAGTATACTATTGCCCCGACGCATGCCCCGGTGGGTGTGGCACTCAATGCGCGACCCCCACGCCGACCCCCACACCGCCTCAATTCGACCCGACCGGGATCGAGACGCACGACATTTTTGAGCCCGTGTGGGAGCAACCTGGGGTGAAAGACTATCTAGGCTACCCAACCCAGGCTGCCTCCGACGACCGGAACTATGCCCGCCAATACTTCGACCGCGGTTACCTATATTGGTGGGACCAACCCAACGCCAGAGGGCTTATCTGGGCCATCGAGATGCCCCAGCCAGCCGCAAAACAAGGCTTCCTGTGGACCGGGCCCTACGAGGATATGTGGGACGGAGGCGACGTCTATTCTTGTGAGGCAGCCCAGAGCAACCCCAACGGCCCAGTGCGTGGCTTCGGCCAGCTGTGGTGCGATCACCCCGAAATCGCCGAAGCGATTGGAGCCGCCCGTGAGTCGGAACAGGGCACCGGCAGCACAACCAGCTACGGAGTGGTCCAGTTCTTCCAGGGCGGAGTGATGTTATATAGCCCCATAGATCGCGAGGTTTGGGCGCTCTTTAATGGCGGGACGTGGCAACGACACCCACGTTGAGGGGTAAGTCCAGAATCAAGCAAGCCCGTCCTTTCTGTGAAGGACGGGCATCATCCGGCCCAAAGGGGGAATCTCAATTCCTGTCTGGCGGGAAGCTACCCACACCGGGGGTAGGTGCAGCGAAACGATCCTAGCTGGATCGACTCAGTGTCTCAGGCTGGCAGCGATCAACTTCTCGATGTCATCCTGCTTGCTCTTTGTCCTGTCGTCATCCTTGATGGCCGCCTGGAAGGCCAGTGCCATCACCGTGGGAGTAGGTTCACTTTGTTCTACCACGGGCTCCGGCGCTGGGGCCGCAGGCGTCTCGGTGAACTCTTTCATGCTCAAGTCCACTTTACGCGCCTTGCGGTCAACCTTTAGAACCCTGACCTGAACCTTGTCGCCTACTGATACCACTTCGTCGACCGAACCGATGTAGCCCTCAGTCAACTCTGACACGTGCACCAGGCCATCACGCCCCGTGCCTATGTCAACAAAAACGCCGTATGGCTCCATGCGAGTTACCACGCCATCAACCACCATTTCAGGCTTCAGTTCCTTGAAGCGGCGAGTCACAGGCCTAACCATCGTCAAACTGATACGACCACGCTTCTTATCTACCTTCTTGACCCAAACCTGAACTTCATCCCCTATGGCCACAACATCGGATACTTTTGAGACGCGCCGCCGGACCAACTCGGAGATATGAACCAGCCCATCCTGGGCGATTCCCATATCCACAAAAGCGCCAAAATCGGTGGTGCTCTTAACCTTGCCCCGTAGCTCCATACCCGGCTTCAGGTCCTGGATCGACAATGGGGCAGACTTGTCCCCAGCTCCGTGCGCCTCTGCGCTTTTCTCCTCCACCGCTGATGCGGTGGCGGAGGTTTCCTGCTCACTCATAAATGTCCTCCCTAATACAAATGCACATACGGCGGGATTATACCACCCGCGCAGGTGGATGGCAAATGTCCACGGCTCTTGTGCAGCCGCCCAGCCAGGCAGAAAGCCTTATTTACCCCTGCCGCCAAATTGTGGTAAAATGATGCCTGAAAGGACGATAGGCGAGGAGAAAGGTCCTATGCAAGTGGTGGAGCGATGGATAGGGGCTCAAGGCTGGCTACTTCCTTTTGCCGGCGGGATACTGATATGGGCGGTGGGAGCCGCTGCTCTACTGGCAGTGGCAATCCTGCTGTTCTTGATTACCCGGCATCGCCAACGCGTGCCCTCTGCTCCGCCGCCAACGTCAGCTATCCCTTTCCTCAAATCCTCTGATGACAGGCTTTACTTCCGACTGGACGGGCTGGATGGGAATGGGCTGGTCATCGGGCGGGGTAAGCAAGGCATCGATCTTAGAATTCCAGAGTCTGTCCCACATGCGGACACCGTGTCCAACCAGCACGCCCGCATCTATTACGATGCGACCTACGGACTGGTCATCATCGAAGACCTGGACAGTACAAACGGGATATTCATCAATAACCGCCAGGCGCCCCGCAAGAATCTGCTCAGAAACGAGTGGGTCGTCGGCTTGGGGCAAGTAACGCTAGTGTACCACGATGGCGAGACGGATACAGGCCCCCTCGACTGATAACATCTCAGGAGCCTCCACAGTGATGACAGAATCATCTCTCCACCCGCAGCCCCACTCTTCCCACAAGAAATCTACCCAGACCGCCGATGGAACAGGTGTAGACGCTCCGGACGGCAACCTGCAGGGCGACGGAACAAAGGGATCTGCGACCAGAAAGCGGCACCGCCAGCCAGCTCCTCACGCAGAAATGGATAGCCACCCCACCGTGCCCTTGGTGGCGCTCAAAGACGGCTTCCGAGCACTGCCAGAGGGCGCCATATTGGGAGACGAGGCTTATTACGTCGTCAGCATTCGCTCTGAGGGGCCTGAGTGCAACAACTATGGCGTTGAAGAGACGCAGCCTGTATTCCCCTGCCCCAATTTGGAGTGTGGCAACCTGCAGAATCTGGCCAGCGACGGAGACTGCGTTGCTTGTGGCACGCCACTAAATGGCGCAGTGCCCCTTCACCGTCGGCACCAGCTGCGCGAGTATCGAGAATTTTCGGAGGTGGCTACGCTTGCCCGCATCGCCGAATTGGGCCTGAGGCACCCCGGCTTACTGCTATATCGCTATTTTGTGGAACGGCCTTACGGCGATGAAGATCGGTACTACCTGCTTCTACCAGACCCTATGCCGATGTTGGCCAGCGACGTAGCTGTACCGCAGAAGGCCGCCCGTGTGTTGGATTGGGGTGCCCAGTTGGCGGATGCGCTGTCTTATCTCCATGCCCACAATATTAGCTGGCCGCAGATTAGTGCCGAACATATCGCGCTGCGCGAGCGGCAAGCCATGTGGATTGATTTCGGCGCAGCTCAGCCGCTGGCATCAGACAAACAGCAACAAGCGCAAAACGTAGCTAGTTTGGCTCGAGTGATGTTCCGCCTGGCCACAGGTGAAGACAGCTACCATTCCCAGGCCAATCTGCCCGAAACGGCGGCCAATGTTTTTGAGCAGGTATTGAGCAGTCAAGTCAAGATCACTACGGCCGAAGCCCTGGCCAAGGCATTTAGAGAGAGTGCAACCGCCATTCGTCGCCCTACAACACTGCATCTGCGCGTAGGACGACATACGGATGTGGGCATGATCCGTGATTTGAACGAAGATAGCCTGCTCACACTGGAACTGGACCGCGTGCATCGCTCGGTCAGCCAGCCTCTCGGCCTTTACGCGGTGGCCGATGGCATGGGAGGTCATGCCGCTGGTGACGTGGCCAGTGGCTTGGTTATCAATACAATGGCAGAGAAAATGGCCAACCAATTGCTGGCGCCACACCTGGCCGGCAGTGTAGACACTGACACCTTTGATGCTCAACGCTGGCTGGCGGATACTGTGCAGGCTGCCAACCTGGCCGTTTTTACGCACCGGCAGTCAGCCGGGACTAACATGGGAACCACGCTAGTCGCTGCACTTGTGATCGGCAATACAGCTCATATTGCCAACGTCGGCGACAGTAGGGCCTACCTGATCAGCAACAACGACGACATTCGCCAGATCACTACCGACCATTCATTGGTCGAACGATTGATTGCTCTGGGCCAGATCAGTCCGGAGGAGGCCCGCACTCACCCTCAGCGCAACGTCATCTATCGCACTATTGGAGACAAAAAAGAAGCCGAAATTGACTTCTTCGTTCTGAAGCTGAATCGTGGCGATAGTCTTTTACTCTGTTCGGATGGGTTAAGTGGAAAAATGCAAGACATGGAGATCAGGCGGCTCGTTGCTCGCAGTCTGTCGCCGCAAGAGGCTTGCGAACAATTGATACAAGCCGCAAACGACAATGGAGGCGACGATAACGTCTCAGTCATTATTGTTCAGGCCAGTTAGTCGGTACGCCATCTCTCCGCTGATCAAAGAAGTAATCCCAGCATTTCAAGCTCTGCCTGGCAGAGAACAGAGCCCATATAGCAGACAAGCGACTACGCGAGGTTTCTCAGATGCAAAGCTTAATCAATAGTATGCTCGGCGGGTACAGGCTGGTTGAAGAGCTAGGCACAGGCGGCATGGCAACCGTGTACAAGGCATTCCAGCCCAAACTAGAACGCTGGGTAGCCGTGAAAGTGCTGGACCCGACCTACATCTCCGATGACTCGGAGGTCCTTGCCCGCTTCCGACGTGAAGCCAAGGCCATCGCTCTCTTGCGTCATCCCAACATTCTGACAGTCTACGACTACGGTGAAGAAGAAGGCCTGGCGTTCATTGTCATGGAATACGTGGAAAGCGGGACTCTCAAAGATCAGCTACGGGGAGTGCCATTTGATTGGGAACGGGCGATTGCCCTCAGTATTGGCGTTGGGAGAGCCTTGGCGTTTGCCCACGAGCGAGGCATCATTCACCGAGATGTAAAACCAGCCAACATCCTGCTGCCCAGCCAGGACTGGCCCCTGCTGGCCGACTTTGGCTTGGTCAAGTTGCAGCAGTCACGCCGCGCTCTCACTCAGGCTGGCATGATCCTGGGCACCCCAGACTATACCTCCCCTGAGCAAGCCTTGGGAGAACCAACCGACCATCGGGCCGATATTTATGCTTTAGGGGTAGTGCTTTTCGAAATGGTGACCGGCCGGCTGCCCTACTTAGCAGAGAAAGCTTTTGACGTGCTGCTGATGCACATCAACGACCCGCTTCCCCGGCCTCGCGACTTGGTCCCTGATATCCCCAGCAAGCTCGAGAATATCATTATCAAAGCGCTGAGAAAATCGCCTGAGGAGCGTTATCCCGCTATGCAAGATATGCTAGACAACCTGGTATCTACCCAGGAAATGACGCATACCCCTGCTGCGGGTTTTGTGACACCCCGCATTGACGAGACTCTGCACCATGCCACGGTGCAGATCGATTCAATACAATCCGCTCTTAAGGGGCCACGCTTCATTGTAATCGCTACCGGATCCCTGCTGATCATTCCTGACAAGGATGAGGTGCTAATTGGTCGGGCCGACCCCAGAAGCAACATCGTTCCCGATATCGACCTTGCCTTGTACGGTGGTGGATCGGCCGGCGTCTCGCGCCAACACGCCCGTCTATTACGGGGTGGCGACGGCTGGGCCGTTGAGGACCTGCGCAGTACAAATGGCACGTACGTCAATGACCAGTCTGTGTCCCCATCTCGCCCGGCACCCCTGAGCGACGGCGATAGCGTGCGCTGCGGCCACCTGGTACTCACCTTCCACATCGATGAAACTGATACTCTTTGACATTGATGGTACCCTCATCTGGCCGAACGGCGCTGGGCGGGCAGCCATGAACCGGGCGCTGATCGAGGTGTTTGGCACCGCCGGCCCGGCTGACTCCCTGCCCATGGCGGGTAAAACCGACTGGCAGATCATCACTGAGTCGTTGACGGCTGCAGGGGTGGAGCAGCAAGCCATCCAAGCCAGATTGCCGGCATGCTTTGATGCGATAGAACGCCACATGGCTCAGACAATCCTCGAGCGGCAGGTAAAAGTGTGCCCCGGTGTCCCGGCGCTCCTGGAATGGCTCTCAGCTCAGCCAGGGGCGCTGTTAGGGCTGCTGACCGGAAACCTGGTCACCACAGCCCCTATCAAGCTGCGCGCAGCCAACCTCAACCCGGCCCTTTTCAAAGTCGGCGCATACGGAAGCGACAGGCCGCATCGATCCCAGCTTCCGTCCGTGGCGCTTGAGCGTGCCCGGGCGTTAACCGGTCGCACGTTCGTAGGCAAAAATGTGGTCATCGTCGGCGACACCCCAGCTGATGTGACCTGCGGGAGGCATTTGGGAGTAACCGCCGTGGGAGTTGCCACCGGGCAACACTCTGCCCAGGCTCTAAGTGCTGCTGGCGCAGACTACGTCTTCTCTGACCTGACCGACACCGACGCGGTTATCCAAGCCATCATGAACTCAGCCAATTCCTAGCATCTCGACTGGCGCCGTGCGAAAGTGCCGCCGATAGGCAGCCGTCTCATCCAGCAAATGTCGCAGGCGAGACTCCACACCCTGGAAATCGAGTGACGGCTCTCCCCCCTCTAGTAATGTAACTGAATCCTGGTCTATTTCGATCAGACGCAGTTGCCAACGGGCTGCCAACCATTCCACACCCACCCGGGCAGTTACCTCTCGATGGCCCAAGGTAGCCGCCAGCCGCTGTATGTTCACACGCCCCCCTCGCGTTCGCAGGTCGTGCTTCACCAAGCCTGTCAGGCGCTCCACGAAAATACGCCAGCCGGTGGTGGCTGGCTCGGCAGCGACCACATAAACAGTCGCCGGGTTGGCAGCCTGTAGAGCATGGGCCAGCTCGGCCGGGCCCGGCGGGGCGCTCCAGATAACGATCGTCGTGGTAGGGCTTAGACTCCAACGGTCTGTAGCAACTCTTTTGCCCAAGATGTTCGACTGCCCCCCCTCGGCCCAGACAGTCACCCCGCCCTCAGGCAGACTGTTCAGTGCCCTGGCCGGATCAGCTTCCGCACGCCAATCCACCACCTTGCGTGCCGCCGTGGAAGCCACTTCTGTCGCTTGCTGCTGGGGACGGCCATCCACCCATTCGACCTGCAACTGCGTCTCGCCTCGATAATCGCGGGCGCGCAGTACATACGCCAGGTCGAAGCGGCCTTCGGGCAACGGCTGGTCAGCGCCCTGCCACCAGAGGACCGTCTGCTGGGTTCCCCGTTCATCAACGACCGTCAACCGCCGGTGCTCTTCCTCACGCCCAATTGCCACGTCTCCCACAACCCGCAGATTGCAGGTGGCGAGCTGCACCGGGGGATTGCCAGGGCCAAAGGGGGCCAGGCGCTCCAATTCACTCACCAATTCCAGCGAAAGTTGATCCAGCGAAACGTAGCCGTCGACCTGAAGGCCGGGCGAGGCAGCCACAGAGTCCCACACCGCCACCACAGACCGTGACAATGCCTTGCGAAATGCCTCCAGGTTCGATTGGTCAAGGCTCAGGCCAGCCGCGCCGGGGTGCCCGCCAAAGCGAAGCAGCAGGTTAGCCGTACCCTTTAAAGCCAGATGGATATCACATCCGGACACCGAGCGAGCCGAACCTCTCGCTACACCGCTCTGGGCCAGTGAAAGCACCACTGCCGGGCGCTTGAATCGTTGAGCCAACCGACCAGCGACCAACCCCAAGATACCCAGGTGCCATCCGTGCCCCGCCACCACCAGGGCCCGGTAATCCAGCAGCGATGGCTCCCGCTCGATTTGGCTCAGCGCCGCCTGGCCAATCTGCTCAGCGATGAGTCGCCGTTCGTAGTTCAGTCCGTCCATCTCGGCGGCCAGGATACGCGCCTGAGAGACATCTTCAGTCAACAACAATTCTACGCCTCGGTTGGCGTCCCCCAGGCGGCCCAGCGCATTCAGGCGCGGGGCAAGTTGATAGCCAATATGTTCTTCGGTCAATCCGTCGGCTCGTAACTCTGCCTGTTCCACCAGCGCACGAAGTCCGACGCGATCAGCCGCCCGCAGAACCTCCAGCCCACGCTGGAGAAGATAACGCACATCGGCGGTCTGGGTGGCCACGTCGGCTACGATACCCAGCCCTACCAGGTCAAGGGCCATCTCGGGCTTAGCGAACCCTGCTCGCTCGAACAAGCGCTCAGCCAACTTGTAGGCCACCCCCACGCCAGGCAATCCCCACAGCGGGTGGCCTTCGGACAGGCGCTTAGGGTTAACCACAGCCAAGGCAGGGGGTAAGCTATCGGGAAGATCATGGTGATCAGTGACGATCACGTCACAGCCCCGTGCGACCGCGTGCTGGATGGCGCCGAAGGCATCCACACCGGTATCACAGGTGACCAGCAAGGTCACGCCCTGATCCAAGAGCTCATCCAGGCCAGACAGGTGAATGCCGTGCCCCTGATCCCGTTTAGGTACCCGGTAACGTATGGGCTGTGCCTGTCCCGCTTGAATAGAAATCTCGCCAAGCGCCTCGACCAGCAGGGCCGTGCTGGTCTGCCCATCAACGTCAAAGTCACCCCAGACAGCGACACTCTCTCCAGCAGTCAGCGCATGCCAGATGCGTTCTACGGCGCGGTCCAGGTCCGGCAAGGCCGCGCCAGAGGCAGGTGCGTAATGGGTGGGGTCTAGAAAGGCAAGCGCAGCCGCAGGCGTCATGATTCCCCGGCGGGCCAGGGTGGCTGCCACCAGCGGGTGTCCACCCACGGCATCGCGCAGCGTTTTGGAAACAGGCACAGGTTGAGGGTCAATCCAGTGGGTCATGTCACCAATTGGCAGCCGATCAAGTCGAGGCAGGGCTTCTGCCCAGTACCCCCCCAAGGTGATCCCGATGTGTCAGATCAGGCCCTCATGGACGCGACCTCTGGCACATCATCATCTTGTTGGTGGGGCACTAGTAGGCAATCTCTTGTACCTGGCTCCAGTCCAGATCAATATCCAGGCCAGTCTCACCAGCGGTCAGGTAGTCCTGATAGTCATCACCTACATACTCCGCCAGAGGGCCAGCCAGGTCTCCTCGCCCGCACAGGGACCGGTAGTTGCAAAAGCGGCAGTGATGCACATCGGTGGTAAGAGGCCAGGCTTCCTCCCTGGTGGGCACTGGCCCAGACCCGGTTCCGGGCCCACCGCCACCGATTTGTCCGGCGATTTGTGCGATGAGGCCAATAAGATAGTCTAGATCCGCCTGGAGGGCAGCTACATGGTAGGAAAAGGACTCTGGAGCATCAGGATATTCTGCCAGCCAATAACACATTTCAAGATTTTCGGCTTCGATAGGCCGCTCCAGATTCGCTAAAGGGGGCCAATCGGTAAGTGCTTCCCCCGCTTGCAGCAACACCACCGGGTACACGCGAGTCTGTAGCCGCCGACCCAGCCACGCTCGAGAGGGGCGCTGGCGATAGGTCTTCCAATCCACGATAAGGATTCCCGGCCCGCCTCCCCCACCAGCCAATTGCTGATCGCGCACCACAATTGCATCGTATTGGGCCATTACCCGATACCCGGCCAACGGGATTGACAAGCTCAGTTCGGGCATCACCTGGGCCTTGGCGAAGGTAGGCACAAAAGCCAGATACGCCTGCCACCATCGCTCCAAGTCGGGATCAGCCACTGCAGCAGAAAGGGTGTCGGTGGGAAGACCCAACAGGTGCTGATGGACGAGTCGATGGAAGTCACGCGCCAGCCGGCCATGGTGTTCCTGCTCGGCGATTGGCTCCACCTCTGGGGCGGGCCAGGCAACTTGGAGTACATAGCGCAGTTGAAAACGCCTCGCGCAGTCTACATAGTCCTGCAAGCTGGTAGCAGAGAACTGGAAAATCCGTGGCAAAGACATGCCAAAAACTGCCCTTCAAATACAGGAACTATCCCACATACTGGGTGTTTTCTCTATTGACAGGATGTTATCCTGACTCCGAAAGCACTTCCGCCTAAGTAAATAGCTAATGACCAGGATTGGATTGCGGCGTTGCCTTTGCGTTGGGTGAGGGTAGGAAGCGCGCCAGGGCCGGATAGGCAGTCAATCAAGCAAAACACATTCAAAGATGGTTTAATCAGAGAAGAGTCTTATATACAAAAGGTGATCGAACTATGATTGCACCCCACGCCTGGCCCAAACCAGTCAAACGCTTGCTGCTGACTACGGCAATCCTACTAGTAATTCTGGCGTATACGCTCCTGTGCGCCGGGAGCGCATTCCTGACAGCGGCCTTATTCTCGCAGATTAACCCGTAGCCAAGCATACATAAGCACGCCCCCAGCCACGGCGACATTGAGCGACTCCGCCTTGCCAACCATGGGCAAGCGTGCCCATGCCTCTACGAGTGGCTGGACATCATTCGACAGCCCGCGCGCTTCGTTGCCCAATACCAGGGCGACCCCGCCTTCCCAAAGACCCTCTCCCCATGCATTTCCACGCCAGGCGTTAGCCCCCACTGGGCGCATTCCTCGTTCGCGCAAGTAGGAAAAAACGCCCGCCACATCCGACGTGCGAACCAGTGGCACATTGAATAGCGAC
Organism: Anaerolineales bacterium; assembly: GCA_020343875.1. GTDB lineage: Bacteria > Chloroflexota > Anaerolineae > 4572-78 > NAK82. The sequence continues at coordinate 2,415,737 of CP070811.1, forward strand.
CCCATCGTACCCCGCACCGTCTTAGGGTCGAATGGATCCACACAGGGCTCTATCAGAATCATGGCCGCTGCACCAACGGCATCGGCGGTTCGGATGAGCGTTCCCAGGTTGCCAGGGTCCTGCAGTCGATCCAATACCACCACCAGTTCGCCTCCGCTCAACGACAACTCCGGGAGCGAAGCCTCAAATAGAGCAAAAGTAGCCGCGATGCCGTGGGGAGTATCACGGTCCGATAATGTGCGCATCACTTGCGGTGACACAGCTAATAATTCAGCAGCACTGTCCCGAAAGCGATCTATCAAAGCCACGGCTTCTGGCCCCGGGAACTGGCCTTCGGAGTAGAAGACTTCTAAAGGTTGGGCTCCAGCGTCAAGCGCCACGTTCAGCAGGGGCAGATCTGCCACCAGGAACCGCCCCTGGCGTCGTCGATGCTTGCGCTGGCCCAGCTTGCGGGCTTCGACAATCCGTTGGTTTCGCACGCTGGTGACCACATCGGGGTCGCTAGCTGTCATCCCGCCGCTACCCTTTCTTCAAACAAGAAATCAAGGGTACTGAGCCTCTATTCTTCTTGGCTCTCATCCTCTTCCTGGTTCTCATTGCTTCCCAGCGTGGGCTGCTCAGACCAAGTGACAGTGATGCCCGGCTTTGGCGCAGCCTGCACAGGCAATACCAAATAAAAAGTGCTACCCGGACAATTCACTTCATCGTGACCAGGACTCTCAACCCACAGTCGTCCGCCATGCGCTTCTACCAACCCCCTGGCAATCGGCAATCCCAGCCCAGGGCCGGCCCCTTTAAATTTGACGTTGCCACTGGAATGCAGCGTAGACTTGCCCGTCCGATAGAACTTCTCAAAGACACGTTCCCGGTCCTCCGGCGCGATGCCAATGCCCGTGTCACGCAAGGTCAATTCCACAAATTTGCCGCTTCCTATAGGGTTACCCCGGACTGCTCCGCCGCCAGGTAGCGCGCGTCCCTCAACAAACACCTGCCCACCATCAGGGGTATACTTGATGGCGTTGTTCAGCAGGTGGGTCAGGATTTGATGCAGACGGCGGGAATCCACTTCGACCCGGGGTAAGCTGGAGAGGTCTGCTATGTGAACTGTCAGGTTGCGTTCTCTGAAGTATGCCGCGTTTTGAGCCACGACCAGGTTGACGGCCTGGGACAGAGATACCTGCTCGATTCGCAACGAAAGGGCATTCGTGTCAATTGCCGATACATCCAGCATATCTTCGACGATAGCGCCCAGCCGTTCGGTGCCCCGCATAATACCCGCCAGAACATGCCCCGCCCCGCTAGCGCGGCTGCCTTCCAGATCCATCTCACGCACCATATTGGCATAGCCCTGGATCAAGGTAAGGGGGGTTTTCAACTCGTGAGCGGCGATGCTGATGAAATCCGTCTTGGCCTGCTCCAACCTACTTAGCTCTATGTTGGCGCGCGTCAGGTCAGCCGTGCGATCCATGACCTGGCGTTCTGCCTCACTATGCAGGCGGGCAATTTCGGAAGCCAAGGCATCCTGCATCTGCTGGCTGGACTCAAAATAGGACCGTGTGGCAACTTGGAAGAGGCGGGAGAAGATGGGCTCAGCCGCCTCAATGAGCGCCAAGGTTTGAGAGTCAGGCAATCCTTCCTGTCTCAACTCCCTCCATATCGCTTCTTTCAGGCGGCGCGGCTTCCTCAGCAGCTGATCCAGGGGCACCTCTTGCATAACCGCCTGGTGGGCAGCCTCTCGGATGGCTGCGTCCAGCCGATCACAGCGGCCAGTACGAGCTGTTTCGAGCAGATTGTCAACCAGAGCTACATCGCCTGCGGCGATCAGTGACTCTCTGCGTGCTTGGAGCCAGGCAGCTAATCCAGAGTGTTGCATCTGTGTTTCAATACAACCGGCTGCAAATCGGCCAGCGCCCGGCGCGCGTAGGCCTGATATCGCTCTTTCTTCCGCCGCACCCGCTTCTCCAAGACCGGCATCAGCCCAAAGTTGGCTTTCATAGGCTGAAAAACCTGGGGGTCGGCATTGGACACGTAGTGCAGCAAGGCCCCCATCATCGTCGTCGGGGGGAAGGCCAACGCCGGCTGGCCCTGTAGGTAAAGGGCCGCGTTAAGCCCGGCAACCAGTCCCCCCATGGCACTGCCCACATAGCCTTCGGTGCCGGTAATCTGACCAGCAAACCAGATCGGAGGCCGCGAATCAGCATCTGGTGTATTCAAACGAAGTGTCGCATCCAGAAGCCTCGGGGTGTTAATGAAGGTATTGCGATGCATCTGTCCATAACGCACGAATTCCGCATTTTCCAGGCCAGGGATCATACGGAAAACACGCTTTTGTTCCCCCCAGCGCAAACTGGTCTGGAAACCGACCATGTTATATAGGGTAGCCGCCAAGTTGTCCTGGCGCAATTGCACAACCGCGTACGGCCGCCGACCGTTGCGAGGGTCGGTCAGGCCCACCGGGCGCAACGGGCCAAAAGCAAGCGACTCGTGCCCCCGGGCCGCCAGCACCTCGACCGGCAGACAGGCTTCGAAGAAGCGTTGGTCCCCCCGCTCGAAGTCGCGCAAGGGAATGATCTCTGCCCCCAGCAGAGCCTCCATAAAAGCGGTGTACTCCGCCTCCGTCAGCGGGCAATTGATGTAGTCCCCTTCGTCCTGCTCTCCCCGATCATAGCGACTGGCACGGAAAGCGACTTCCATATCGATGGATTCAGCCTCCACGATAGGCGCCATAGCGTCAAAAAAGTAAAGCTGATGGTTGCCAGTGAGAGCCACAATCTCCTCAGCCAACGCGTCCGAGGTCAGCGGGCCAGTAGCAATGATAGTCGGCCCAAGGGGCAAACGCGTCACCTCTTGGCGACACAGCTTAATGTTGGGGTGCCCTTGGATGCGGTGGGTGACCTCCTGTGCAAAAAACTCTCGATCTACTGCCAGCGCACCACCAGCTGGGACCGCAGCCGCCTCCGCACAAGCGATAATCAGAGAGTCCAACCGCCGCATCTCCTCCTTCAACAAGCCCAGGGCCCGGTCTATTGAGCGTGCCCCCATCGAGTTGGAACAGACCAGCTCAGCCAGCCGGTCACTGACATGGGCTGGCGTGTCCCGAACCGGGCGCATCTCGAAGAGTGCTACCCGCACTCCCCGCTCGGCAGCCTGCCAGGCAGCCTCACTGCCAGCCAACCCGCCGCCGATAATCGTCAACTCACTATCCATCATCCTCAAACCGTTCTTATGTGCAAGTTGATTGGTGTGATAGTACCACGAAGGGAGGAGCGCGTCAAGCAAATATGCAAAATAGGGGCGAACGGCTGTTCGCCCCTATATCCATTATGGCCACAATTCAACGCTGTGAGGCATTCGGGTGCCGTACCTAACTCGCGGCCTGGATCTTCAAACACCCTGAGCAGGCCCACGTAGCACGGCCAATGCCCCCTCCAAATCAGGAGGCAAGGGTGCCTCCAGCTCCAGCATCCCCTTGTCTCCAGGGCGCTGGAAGGACAGCCGCCACGCATGCAGAAACTGGCGCTCCAAGCCCATATCGTGTCTCGCTCGCCGGGCACTTCGCTCTCGGCCATACACGCGGTCGCCCGCCACCGGCACGCCCAGCCAGGCCAGATGTACCCGGATTTGATGTGTGCGCCCCGTCTCGAGAGACACCGCCAGCAAGCTATAGTCGTGCAAGTCCTCCAGCAACCGATAGCGGGTGCGCGCCAGGCGACCGCCCACCACAACCGCCATGCGCTTCCGCTGTCGCGGGTCACGACCCACCGGGACCTCGATGATGCCCTCCGGGACCGAAGGCCGGCCGTGGACCAGCGCCAGGTAAGTCTTTCGCACCTGTCGGTTCTTGAATTGCCGCCGCAGATGTTCGAGGGCGGCCTCCGTTTTGGCTACCACCATGAGTCCCGAAGTGTCCCGATCCAAACGATGCACAATACCTGGCCGTGCCGCATCGCCAGCCGCCAGATTAGGGTAGCGAGCCAGCAAGGCATTCACCAGCGTTCCCTCGGGATGCCCGTGGGCCGGATGAACAACCATCCCCGCCGGCTTGTTCACCACCAGCAGGTCCTCATCCTCGTAGACTACATCCAGGGGCATGGGCTGAGCAAGGACATCATCGGGTACAGCGTGTGGTATGTGAACCACCACTTGCATACCCGCTTTCACCAGGGTACCCGCCTTGACCGTCTTCCCATCCAGAGTAATCAGGCCCTCGCGTATCAGGCGTTGGGCTTGCGAACGCGACACATCAGGCAACGTACGTGTCAGATAACGGTCCAGGCGCTGACCGGTCTCGTCCACTTGCAGGTGAACAACCTGTTCCTTCTCGCTCAATCCGATCTCCATCCTTCATCACACGCTAGGTACTAAAAAACGTTCGAAGGTCGCTTCCTCGAACGCTTGGGGGCATGTTAGGCACTGGCTAAGCCTTCTTGCGGCGAGTCGCTTGCTCTGCGCGTTGGAGGGCAAAGGCAGCTGCGCTGGAGGGGCCCCCTCCATTGCGATACACCTCCTGTCGCTGCCGCAAATGACGAACCATCAGCCCTCCCCATAGCGAGCGTCCTACTCTCGTCAGGCGGGCCTTGCTCCCCTGCCGGAACAAGTAGGATCGCAACCAACGGCCCAAGGCAGCTGTCTCCTGGCGATAGGCATTCAGTCGAGCCTGCCCGTGACGAGCCACCTCAACTACACGCTGAATGGTATTGCGAGCCTTTTGGCGCCTTTGCAACCCGGAATCGTTCACAAGTTCCCCTCGTCGTCGGCTGGCGCCAGCGCCAAATCATGATGGGCCACATAGTCTTCGCGCCACAGGCTATAGGCCAGGACAATCACGCCTGTCACAATCGAAACATCGGCCACATTGAAAATCGGCCAAAAACCGATGTCAACAAAGTCAACCACGTGCCCATAGCGAATACGGTCAAGCAAATTACCAATGGCCCCCCCCAATTGCAGCCCCAGGCTCACCCGGACCAGCCACTGTTCGGTGGGCAGATACCGGTAGTAGAACACGATAGCCAACGCCACGCCAACGGCAACCAGGATAAAGAAGTTGCCCTGGTTGGGAAACATACCAAAGGCAGCCCCACTGTTGGTAATGTGGGTAATGCGAAAGACGCGCCACAGGCCCGGCAGTGGACTCCACCACCCGCCCTCAGGCAGCGTAGCCGACACCCACACTTTGGTCAACTGATCCAGAACCAAAACCAAAATGGCCACCCCTACCAGAATCAAGAAGGAAAATGGCCACCTGGAAGAAGATAATCTCTCAGATCTTAACAAAATATTCTCACCTTCTCAAACAGGTTGTCACTCTTTACGACGCAGCCTGCAAACTGGCCAACACCCCATCCACTTCTTCGGCCCGCCTGCACGCTGGCATCGACGCTCTTGCCCTCTTAAATCGGACCAAAGCAGAAGGGCCAGACCGGGTCCTCCTTCAAGACCCAGATGAGATACGACCGAATGGCGTTTCTCAAGGTGCAGATCGGTGGCGCCTGGCACTCTGTTCAAGCTTGCTCTGCGCGTTGCTGGCAGTCCAGACACAGCGTAGCATAAGGCAGTGCTTTGAGCCGCGCAGGGTCAATAGGCTCCCTGCATCGCTCGCAAATACCGTACGTGTCTGCCTCAAAGCGCGCCAGGGCGGTTTCCACCTGCGCCAACACCCGCTCCGAGTTTTGCAGCAGACTCAATTCCTTGGCCTGCTCAAAGGCATCGGTAGCGTCATCAGCCTGGTGATTGCCATACCCCAGGTTATCGCGCCCAGTAATGCGGAATTGTTTGATCTCCTCTTGCAGCCGGGTTCGCTGGGCTTCTAGCTGCTGCTTGAGCACTCCATAAGAGACTTCCATCGTCCTCTCCTCTGCTACGAAGAGGTAACTTCACCGTTATTCAATGTGCCTGATTTTACCCCAGCGCCGGACAATTGGCAAGCCAGAACTTCCCATAAAACCCCTCTCGAAGCTTAAAACTTTCAGCAATATGCCTCAAAAACCCAGCCTGGCCCCGCTTAGGCAGTGGCAACCCTGCGCTTTATGCGCCAACTTTACAATTATTAGGGACTTGACATCCCACTCAGTTTATAGTATTATTGAGTTGCACAGTTTATCCTCGCCGGATTTCCTTTAACACTCTCTACTTTTCCAACTTCACTTCCGCCGCTTCCCTGCATCTTCGTCACTGCGTCGCGCTACGCTGCCCTACTGAAGCGGCAGAAGACAATATCGTATCTTCACTAGCTGCCACAGGTGCCCGGATCTGGCCTTCGGCTATTCTTTGGCATGGGCTAGGCTTGCTAGTCTATGCACCTTGACTCAGATTCGGTTACATGGTAGAATAACCTTGACAACTTATGTCAAACTACACCCCGGCCTGGCCTGGACCTAGGGCAAAGGTGCAGGTTAGAGTTGGGCGCACAGGTGATTGCAAACAAGAAAGGCCAAAGTGACATGGTAGTACCCAAAAAGGAGGTGACCGGGTGAGAGCACGAGTCGAACAGTTGCCCCTCTTTCCCCAAAAAGGAGCACGCGGTGAAAGGGGACCAGTTGTGGCCGAGGTCAGAGCCGTCAACGGGGCGTCTTCGCTCGGCGCCGCCATCGGTGCTTTCCACGATCACATGCTGCGCCAGGGATTCTCGGAAAACACAATCAAAGCTTTCCTGGCTGATTTGCGGCTGCTGGGCAGACATAGTGGCCTCAACGTGTCCATCAGTGAGTTCGGCAACCGGGAATTGAACGACTTCCTGACTTGGATGCTCCACTACCGCGGCGTTCCGTGCAGCCCTAAAACATATGCAAGGCGGGTTACCACCCTCAAAGTCTTCTTCAGTTGGCTCAGGGAGACCAATCTGTTGGCTCGAGACCCAGCCGCTCCCATCCTGCACAACCGGGTTGTCACCCCAATGCCCCAGATCCTGCACGATGATCAGATACAGCAACTACTGTCCACCACCCGGGAGTTGATGACCGGTGAACATCCCGACGCGCGCCCCCATGTTCTGGTCAGCCTCTTGCTGCAAACCGGCATCAAAAAAGGCGAATGTATGGGGATTGCCCTCAGCGATATAGACCGCTCAAACCCAGTAGCACCTATCCTCTATATTCGCTACAAGAATCCCCGCATGCATCACAAAGAGCGCAAACTAGCTCTTTCGCCGGACCTGATACCGCCGCTGGATCGTTACCTGGCGGCCCATCAGCCCCGCCAGAACCTGTTTGAATGCACTGCCCGCAACCTGGAATATGTTTTGCATGACACAGCCCTACTGGCTGGCCTGAAAGATGGGGTCTCTTTTGAGATGTTGCGGTGGACCTGCGCGGTGCGAGATTTTCGAGAGGGGATGGACCAGAACCGCCTGCGCAAGAAATTGGGACTGTCCAAGGTCACCTGGTACGAAACGGCAGAGAAGCTCAAAAAGCTGGCTGAGCCAGCTCTTTAGTGAAGATTGAGGTCAGGTTGGCCTCACTGTGCCACCGGCAAAATGATACGGAATATGGCCTGATAGGCCTCGTTTATCCCAGCATACCCGCCATCCCAGCCGCCCATGGCATAGATTTGGGTACCTGAGGCCGCCACGCCCAGGTTTCGCCACTCGCCCAGCACCGGAGACTCGAAGGGACTCCAGGTATCGCTTGCAGGGTCATAGCGCTCGTTGGTAGCCAGATAGTTTTCCCAGCCGCCGCCGATAGCGTACACCTTATTACTGACCACGGCCACGCCCAGCCCACCACGCCCTACGCTCATCGACGCCCGCTCTGCCCAGGTATCACTGGCAACATCATACACATAGGTGCTGGCAAACTCCTGAACGCCATCGTAGCCGCCCACCACATAAATCATACCCTCAACGGCAGCAGCGGCTGCGAAAGCTCTGCCGGCAGGCATCGGCCCTCGTTCCGTCCAGACATCGTCGTCTGGATCATAGGCCAATACATGGTCAAGAAACAATTGCCCATCCCAACCGCCCAAGAGAAAGACTCTCTCGTCGACCGTCGCCAAAGCGTAGGCGCATACAGGGGTGGGCAGCGAAGCTACCTGCGTCCAGCTATCATCCTCTGGGCTGTAGGCCTCTACCTGGTCAGTCACGCCAGTCAGGCCAACACAGCCGCCGGGTACGTAGATGCGCTCTCCCACCACCCCCGCTCCGATGTTAGAGACAGGCGTGGGTTTAGAGGTGCCGGTGGACCAGCTGTCTGTATCGGCCGAGTAGATCTCCACCAGGCCAGTCACACCGGCTTCCCGGTCGCCCCCGATGGCAATCAGCTGGTCATTGTAGGCCGCCAGCGCCAGGCGCGTGCGAGGTGTGGGCAAGTCAGAAAGATGTGTCCAGCGTGATGTCTCAGCACGGAGCGCCGCTGAACCTGCCGCAGGCTGGTCGGAGATGGGATTGGCGCGTGCAACGGACCGATCTTCCCGTCGCAGGGCAGGCAGGAGCAAGAGTGCCAGCGCCAGTAACACAGCCGCCAAAGCGTAAAGGCGCTGCCACCAGACAAGTGGCTTGAGAAGTGTGGCAGGAACAGCAGGCGCCGCCTCAGCCCCTTCAAGCAGCTCAGCTTCTGCAAGCTCTACACCATCTACGACCAGCCAGCCTTGCCGGATCGCGTAGAGTGTAGCCTCGGTACGAGATTGAACGCCCAATTTCTCGAAGATGTTGCGCATGTGAACCTTGACGGTGTTGACACTGATAACCAGCTGGCGCGCAATCTCTTGATTGGTGGCTCCTGTGGCAACCAATTGCAGAACTTCAATCTCACGTTCGCTGATGGGCACATCGGCGTCGGTCATTCGAAGAAGCTTCTCCTCTTTAGAGTGGGTATGCCCGCAACACTAACATTATGGCATGCAAGCGCGCAATTGGCAATAGGAATCACATCTTAATCTGATTAAGATCTCGTGGAGGGTGCCCTGTATGCCTGCCAACGTGCCGTCCCACCCAAACCACCTGAAGTGTGGCGTCCCCGGCCGAGCAGCATAGGTTGTTACCCCAACCTGTCCGGGAAGGTCTTGATAATCCGCGGAGGTGACCCCATGATTTTGTGGCGAGAAGAACTTGAGCAGCAAGAAATGGACCGACTGGCCCCATATGCCATGAAAAGTCGCGACACGCGCGGCCGAGATTACCCCGAACAGAAACACCCCTACCGAACTGCTTACCAACGTGATCGGGACCGCATCATACATACCACCGCCTTCAGGCGGCTGGAGTACAAGACCCAGGTCTTCATCATTACCGAAGGCGACTACTATCGCACACGCCTCACCCATACCATCGAAGTCGCCCAAATCGGGCGAACCATTGCCCGCGCCCTGCGTGCCAACGAGGAACTGACCGAAGCAATTTGCCTGGCTCATGACCTGGGGCATGGGCCCTTCGGGCACAGCGGCGAGCAAGCCCTTAATGAGCTGATGGTAGATCACGGTGGTTTTGACCACAACCACCAGAGTCTGCGCATTGTGGAGAAGCTGGAACATCGATTCCCCGATTTCTTCGGTCTAAACCTGTCTTGGGAAGTACGTGAGGGAATCATGAAACACGAATCTGAATACGACCGGGGCCTGGCCTTTGCGTTTGATCCAGACAAGCGAGGTGCTCTGGAATGCCAGATCGTGAACGCCGCCGATGAAATCGCCTACAGCACTGCTGATCTGGACGACGGCTTGCGCTCAGGGATGATTACGTGTGACCAGTTGGGCCAGGTGACCCTCTGGCGAGAGGTATTGGCGGAACTGGACATCGATGCCAGTCGCAGCTTCTCCGAAATGGACCGCCACCGAGTCATCCGGCGCCTGGTAGGCAAAGAAGTGACAGACCTGGTACATGCAACCCACAACCTGTTGGAGGCCAGTAACGCCCAGTCAGTGGACGACATTCGTGGCCTGCCTTCCAACGTGGTAACCTACTCCGAGACAATGCAGGCTCAGAACCGCGAACTCAAGGATTTCCTCTATCAGAATCTGTACCGACACTGGCGCGTGATGCGTATGGCTAGCAAGGCCCATCGTTTTCTAACCCAGCTCTTTCAACTGTACACCGCACAACCAGCCCTCCTCCCCGCACGAACCCAGACCCATCTCAAAGACGAAACGATCCACCGCCTAGTGTGTGACTACATCGCCGGCATGACCGATCGATATGCCCTGCAGGAGTATCAAAAGCTGTTCGATCCGATGGAGAATGTGTAATCGCCGAGGATGATTCAACATGCGTGCCCAACATACGCCCAGGATAGTTTCACGGTTTCGCATCGCTGGATTGAGCCACCGGCGAAGCCCAGCTACGCGAAGGCCCGCAACCGCTTCGTAGCGGTTGCGGGCCTTCGCTCGCATCCGAAAACTTCGAACCTGCTAGACGGTATCCTTGCTCGCGCCAGCCTCAGACTTTCGATGGACGCTCAGCGATACTTTTAAGCTGTTGAAGTAGCCAAAAGCCGGTGTGCCCTCGGCATACTCCATGTCAACCACCCGGGCCTCCACCTTCAGAGCCGGAGTTTCCAGGGTGAAAACCCCGCCCGGGGCAGCCAAAACGGGATCTCCCCGAGCCGAGAGTTTGTTTCGTAATGTCTCGTCACTGCTGGCGAAATCACTCATCAATACCTTGGTGACGGTGCGAGTGTTTGGCTTGTCGAAAAGCCATACCTCAAAGGCCGCCACCCGCCTGGGTGTGCCACCGCTGAGTGACTCCGAGATTCCCATGCCGCATTCGCCCAACCACTCATTGTCCTCGGTTTCGATGGCGAAGGACTCGTCAAAGTTGTCCATGCCCAGGCTATAGCTGCTCGTTTTCTGGAGAAGCGGTGGCGGGCCAACCCCCGTCCATTCAACCTCTTTCCGGCTTTCCACAGCTGGGCGCTGGACGAGCTGGCGTCGCCTGAAAATGACCACCGCCAGGGCAAGCAACGCAACCAGCAACAAGACCCCCAGCAGTCGCAACAAGCCGCCCAGGCTTCCCGCCAACGGACCCTCAGCCTCAGCCACAGATGGGGCCGGAGTAGAAACCGAAGCCGAAGGCAGGGCGGCTGCCGGCGCCCCAAGTGCACTACCAAAAAGAGACACAGCCTGCGCCTTATCCGGCGCACCGCGCTCAATATACTCAGCCGCGACACCATCCACTGCCTGCGTGACGGCAGCCGGGTCCCAGCCTTCCAGGCGCTGCAATTCGGTGGCCATTTCAGCCACCTGCTGTGCCTCCGGAGCCTTGCCCTGTACCTGGTCTTCAGCAAAGACGCGGGCCAGTGCGTCCACCTTCTCCTCAGTCGTCCAAGCATTGAAGCGTTGCTGGACCACACCCACCTGCTGGCTCGATCTATACGAATCAGCCACTGCCAGCACATACTGCAACTTCTCTGCTTCATTCAGCTCATACGTGGAGGCCTCACCAACATATTCCACCGGCCACAACCACCAGCCGATGGCCAGCCAACCAATCAGGCATCCCACAATGAGGCCCGCGATGCCACCCACCGCTAAGGGTCGTACCGGCGATTTCCCTGCTGTGCTCATTGGGTCACACTCCTCACGCGAAAGCTCGACAAGGCCGCAACTTTACTTAATGTATTTTACCATAAATTGAACTTTCGCACAAGTCTCATTTTGTGGTCGCAATCTTGGTGCTAGCGAGCGAGCACCGGCACCTTGGCCGCGCCGGTCAACAGCTCAACCGCATCTTCGCGCACTACCACCATGTCCTCAATACGGACGCCGCCCCAACCAGGCACGTAAATGCCCGGCTCCACCGTCAGCACCGCCCCAGCCGGGATGCGGGCGGGATACCTAAAGCTCAGCTTGGGGTCTTCGTGAATCGCCAGTCCCACCCCATGTCCCAGCCCGTGCCCGAAGTAATCCCCATAACCGGCCTCGACCACCACGTCCCGAGCCAGCTTGTCGCCATCTACGCCGGTGATGCCCGCCTTCAACCCGGCCTCCGCCTTCTCCTGGGCTTTGAGCACCAGATTCCAGATCTCCAAGTATCTGCTGTCCTTCGGCTCGCCCAGGCAGACAGTGCGAGTCACGTCGGAGCAGTAGCCGTCCACCACACAACCCAGGTCCATCACCACCGGCTCACCAGCCTGAATGACCCGCTGGCCAGGCCGCAGGTGAGGCAACGCTCCATTCGGTCCAGAGGACACAACCACCTCAAACGAAACCCGCGTGGCCTCGCCCGCCCGCATCGTGCTTTCCAATTCCCACGCCACTTGCCGCTCGGTCATGCCCGGCTGCATCCAGTCGCAAACGTGAGCCAGCGCCTCATCAGCCAGTGCTACCGCACGCCTGATGGCCTGCAGTTCCTCCTCGCTTTTGGTCATACGCATGCCTTCGACCAAATTGACGGTGTTGATCAAGCGCAGGTGCCCTTTCAGGACCTGTTCCCAGCGATGCAACTGGTCTACTGAGACGTGCCCCGCTTCAAAGCCAACCCGCCGCCCCCCCAAACCAAAATCACGCAACACGTCGAGCAGGCTGGCCTCAAAGTCGTAGCCGACCTGGATCAGCTCCCAGTTGGGACACTCGGCCCGCACCTGCTGGTAGTAGCGTGAATCAGTAGCAATCGCCTGCCGGTCAGCGGTCACGACCAGCACCCCGGCCGAGCCGGTGAAACCTGAGGCATAACGCCGATTCTCCGGCTGGGTAACCAGCAACCCCTCCAGGTCCTGCTCGGTCATCAATTCGCGTAAGTGTGTCAGTCTCACTTGGACATCGCCTCCCCGTCGCCCGGATCTCCGAGTTTTACTCCCTGCACAGAGGTGGGAGACTCGGCCTCGCCGGACAACTTGTCCATACTCACTTGCTGACCACAGTTGATACACTGCGCCCCTTGTTTGTTCTTCACCTGCAATAAGCCGCCGCAGGCGGGACACGGCTGGGGCAAAGGCCTGCTCCAACTGACAAAATTGCACTCGGGATAGTTGGAACAGCCATAGAAGACACGTTTCTTGCGGGTCCGCTTCTCAACCAGGTCGCCGCCGCACTCGGGACACGTCACGCCAATCTTCTCCAGATAGGGCATGGTGTTGCGGCAAGTCGGGAAGTTGGAGCAGGCAATGAACTTCCCATAGCGTCCCCATTTGATAATCATATCGTGACCACACTTCTCACACTTCTCGCCCGTCTTCTGGTCAGCTATGGCCACCTTCTCCATCGTCTCTTCAGCTTGCTTGACCGCTTCTTCAAAGGGTTCATAAAACTCGCGCAGGACCGGCACCCATTGCCGTTCTCCCCGAGCGATGAGATCCAGGTCCTCCTCCATACGAGCAGTGAAACCCACGTCTACGATGTCGGGGAAGTGTTTGACGACCAAGTCGTTGACGATGAAGCCCAGTTCAGTGGGATGCAACCGGCGCTCTCTGCGCTCTGCGTATCCCCGGTCCTGAATGGTGGAAATGATAGGCGCATAGGTACTCGGTCGGCCGATGCCGTATTCTTCCAGGGTGCGCACCAGCGTCGCCTCGGTATAGCGGGGCGGGGGTTGCGTGAAATGCTGTTCTGGTATCAGCTGCACCAGGTCCACCACCTCGCCTGCCGCCAAGTCGGGCAGAATCTTAGCCTCTTCCTCATCAGGGCCAGCGTCCTCGTCCCGGGCCTCTTCGTAGACGGCCAGGAAACCCCGAAACTTCACCCGAGAGCCGCTGGCCCGGAACAGATATTTGGGCCGGCGGCTGATATCAGACAGCTGCTCGGCAGACAAAAGCTGGATACCAGCGAACTGCCATTCGCTATCCGCGATCACATCCACGGACATAGTATCGTAGACGGCATGGGCCATCTGGCTGGCGACAAAGCGCTGCCAGATGAGAGTATACAGTCGGAACTGGTCACGCGTCAGAGACGATCTGACGGCGCTCGGCTCACGAAACACACTGGTTGGCCGGATGGCCTCGTGCGCCTCTTGAGCGCCTTTGGCACGGGTCCTATGTTGGGGCGGTTTCGGAGGCAGGTACTCCTGCCCATAACGCTGGGTGATAAACGCGCGAGCCTCCGCCTGGGCTGCCCCAGCCACCTGGGTGCTGTCCGTGCGCATATAGGTGATCAGCCCCAACGTCTCCTTCTTGCCCAATTCGACACCTTCATAGAGCTGCTGGGCAACCCGCATAGTGCGCCTGGCCGTGAAGCCCAGCCGTCGCGAGGCCTCCTGCTGCATGGTGCTGGTGATGAAGGGCGGGGCAGGGTTTCGCTTCCGCTCCCCCTGGCGTACATCGGCCACAACGTAGGTGGATCGCTCTAGTTCCTCGACAATGAGGTGAGTGTCTTGCTCATTCTTCAGATCTACGCTTTCGCCCCTTATCTGCGTCAGTTTAGCCACAAACGAGGCATGAGGCGGAACCCGTTTGGCCACTTCAGCCTCAATAGACCAATACTCTTCTGGCACAAAGGCTATGATCTCCCGTTCCCGCTCGACGATGAGACGTAAGGCAACGCTCTGCACCCGGCCAGCCGATGTGCGGCCGCGCACGTTTTCCCAAAGGAGTGGGCTGATCCTGTAGCCCACCAACCGGTCCAGAATCCGGCGTGCCTGTTGAGCGTTGACCCGGTTCATGTCTACCCCTCGGGGGTGGGCAAAGGCCTCCGTGACGGCGTTTTGGGTGATCTCGTGAAAGACAACCCGGCGTGCCCGCGCCTCATCAATGCCTGTGGCTTCTATCAGGTGCCAGGCAATGGCTTCCCCTTCCCGGTCAGGGTCGGTGGCCAGATATACCTCGGCGGTGTTCTTGACAACCGCCTTCAACTCGTTGACAACCTGCCGCTTCTCCTTGGGCACCCTGTACTTAGGCGAGAAGTCATTCTCGACGTCAACCGCAAGTTGCGAACGCAACAGGTCACGCACATGCCCAACGGACGCCTTGACGACGTAGCCCCGTCCCAGGAATTTCCCTACCGTCCGCGCTTTGGCAGGCGATTCGACAATCACCAGCCGTCCCTTACGTTTGGCCTCAACCTTCTTAGTCCGCCTGGCCTTGGCCTCTACCTTGGGCTTGGGCAACCCCTCATGGGCCGGGGTCGCCCCCATCCTGAACATCTTTGTCCCGCACACCGAGCATGTGCCGCGCGTGCCAGGTGCGCCGCTCGCCGCGTACACCGGGCGTGGGGACTGCATTTCACGCTTCTCTCGACATTTCACACAATACGCTATGACACCTTCATTAGCCATGACCAGTAGTTTGCTCCCTATATGAATTCACTCGTAAAAAGACGACGATCTCAAAAAGCCAGGCGCTACGCTCAGCCCTGTCACCTTGAGAGTCATCGTGTTAAGCTGCGATCTACTTGTTTTTCCGGGCCCAGTCTCACAGAAACTCAACCCGGCCATCCCGCTGCAACTGTTCCACGACCAACTTCACATCCTGTGCGCGGTCACGAGTACAGATCAGAATCGCCTCATCAGTATCTATGATGATAATATCTTCCAACCCAATAGTGGCGATGAGCTTCCTACCCCCTTGGACGAAAGAAGAGTTCGTATCCACGCCAAGGTGGTCGGCATCCACAACTACGTTGCCCAATTCATCAGGCTGATGCAACTCATAAATGGCCGCCCAGTCACCGATATCAGTCCAGCCTATTTCCACCGGGATAATGACTACGTCCTGAGCCCCCTCCATGATGCCATAGTCTATGGTCTCCTTGCGGACCTGGGGCCACTCTTCGGCCAAGACCTGCGCCTGCCGGGATGTGCCCAGCACGGCTTCAATCGTCTGCAGCCGCGCATATAGATCTGGCATCTGCCGGGCAAGCTCGGACATGATGCGGCTGACCTGCCAGATAAACATGCCGCTGTTCCAACTGTAGAGATCGGTTGCCAGGAACTCGGCAGCTCGGGCTGCGTCCGGTTTTTCCACGAAGCTGTCCACCGCATACACGCCAAAGCCATCCACCTCCCTTGCCAGTTCCCGGCGACGGATATAGCCGAAGCCAGTGGCCGGAAAGCTGGGCTGGATGCCCAAGGTTACAATGTATCCTTCCCGCGCCACCTGGGCTGCCGCCGACAGCGCTCGACGAAATTTGTCCACATCCCGGATATAGTGGTCGGCAGTCAGGACAGCCATCACTGCATCGGGATCGCGATGATTCAAATGCAGAGCAGCCAGACCGATGGCACCCGCGGTGCCTCGGGCCATTGGCTCGATGATAAAATTCTCACGCGGGACGTCCGGTACCTGGGATGCCAACACGTCGACGTATTGGCTGGCTGTTACCACCATCACTCGCTCCGGCGGCAAGAGCGCATGCAGGCGATCTACCGCATGTTGAAACATGGTGCGGTTGTCAATTAGCTTAATGGCCTGCTTGGGCTGGCTTTGCCGACTCAGAGGCCACAGCCGGGTGCCGCTCCCCCCAGCCATGATCAATGCGTAGAAATGACTCATCCTTGAGTTCCTTCCCTCGCGTCCACAACGCGGGGCCGTTATCCTGATTGATTATCCGAATTGCGCGGTACGTAAGAGAGGGCCCTGGGCGTTACTCTACCACGTAAGGCACACCCACTTCGCGGGCGATCACATAATTCATGCCGCCTACCTGGCGCACTTTACCCTTCAATTCCATCAAAGTCAAAGTGCTGGACACCTCACTGATCGACAAACCAGCCGTACGCCCCAGTTCGTCCACGTGAATCGGCTCTGAGGACAATTGCTCCAGCAACACAGCTTCAACCTCGTTGTCGGGGATGATCTCGCGCGCTTCCGACTGTTGAGTGACCATCGTCAAGTTCAGTTCCTCCAAAACATCCCCGATGCTGGCTACCAGCTTGGCACCTTGCTGGATAAGCTGGTGTGGACCAGCGCTGTTTGGACTCGAGATATTTCCTGGAACCGCAAAAATCTCGCGTCCCTGATCAGCTGCATAGTCAGCGGTAATCATAGCACCGCTGCGCCTGGTTCCCTCAACCACCAATACGCCCAAGCTGAGGCCGCTGATAATGCGATTGCGACGTGGGAAGTTGCCACTTTCAGGGCGCGTGCCCAAAGGATACTCGCTGACCACGGCTCCCCTGCTGGCGATACGTTCGGCCAGCTGGCGATTCTTGGCCGGATAGATTATGTCAACTCCACTGCCCAGCACCGCAATGGTTCGACCACCAGCTTCGAGAGCTGCCTGGTGAGCATGAGTGTCGATCCCATAAGCCAGGCCGCTGACAATAGTCACTCCGCCGGCTGCTAATGCTCCCACCAACCTACGTGTCGCCTCGCGCCCGTAGACGGTTGCCCGCCGCGTGCCCACCACAGCCAGCGCCCATTCATCCCGAGATAACAACTCACCCTGAACGTACAGAACCGGCGGTGGATCAGGGATGTTTTTGAGCAACGATGGATAATCGGAGCTGTCCCAAGTTAGCACTGTTATCCCAAGCCGGGTCACACGCTCCAATTCCTTTGCCAGGTCGAGCTTGTTTCGCACACTGTGCAAACTTTCGATGGTGCGCCGGTAGAAGCCAATCGCATTCAGCGTGGCAGCGGAGGCGCCCCAAGCCTGGCGAATGTCGCCAAAATGATCCAGTAAGGCACGCAATCTGACGGGTCCAATGCCCGGCACCCGGCTAAAGCCTACCCAGTACTCTAACCACTTGGTCACTGCCAACTCCAATGCACAATCTACAGTTGCGGCAACACAGCGCCGCTAGCATACCACGACCGAAGCATCTTTGTCAAGCATCATCTCGAAGCGAGCACGGTCAGCATTTTAACGCAAATTCTTTACCGTACATCTCCGAGGCTTGGGCCAGGCAGAGCAAGCACCCCGGCCCGGCTAATCTGGCGTCCCTGACTGACAGCCTGCCGAAAGACCACCTGAACTCAGGTCACTCTCTAGGGAGCTCTCAGCCTTCATCAACTCACTTGCCAGGCCGGTCAAAATGAGGTAAGATCAGTTGTTGAAACATGGTGTGTCTTTTTCGTCAGCAGCCCCACTGCAAGCGAACAATTCAGGAGGGAGAGCAGTGAGTCAGAATATTGGATCCCTGTTGATGCCACCTGCCAGCCTGGAAGAACTAGACATCTCCCAAGGGATTGTGATAGAGATCATGCTGCGGCTACTCTTCCTTGAGGGAGACACATCGGCCACGCGCTTTGAAGAGGTTGTAGGTCTTCCCTTCAAAGTGGTGGATGAACTCTTGGTGCATCTGCAACAAGAGCACTTGATTGAGGTTCCCCGCTCGACTGGCAGGCTGGGGCGGCGCAGCTACCTATATAGCATCACCGAAGAAGGCAAAGCTCGGGCCCGCGACGCGCTTGAGCGAACTCAATACGTTGGACCAGCTCCTGCCCCTTTGGAGAAATACAACAAAGCCATCCTCTGGCAAGCGCATCGGGACAGGGTTAGCCCGGATCGTGTTAAGGAGGCCCTGAGTCACCTGATTTTGGCCCCTAACTTTGATCGTCGCATTGGGCCGGCTCTCAACGCGGGTACATCTCTCTTTCTGTATGGCCCCCCCGGGAACGGAAAAACAACCATTGCACAGGCAATTGCCATGCTGGTCGCCGGGGCAGAACCCGTCTGGCTGCCGTATGCCATCACCATCGCTGGCCAGATCATCCAACTACACGACCCATTGGTACACCGTAAAGTCACCACTGACAACGCTTCTCAGACGAACCACGACCAGCGCTGGGGCCTATTTCGCCGGCCCGTGGTGATTACTGGCGGCGAGCTAAAGCTCGACAGTTTGGACTTGCGCTTAGACCCGGTGGCCAAGTTCTATGAAGCCCCGCTGCAGATGAAGGCCAACAGCGGCATGTTTCTCATTGACGACTTTGGCCGCCAGCAGATGCGCCCTACAGACCTACTTAACCGCTGGATCGTGCCCCTGGAAACAGAGATCGACCTCTTCCGCTTGCAGACGGGGCAAACTTTCCAGACACCTTTTAAACAGCTGATTGTTTTCAGTACCAACCTGGACCCCGAAGATCTGGTGGACGATGCCTTCTTGCGCCGTATCCATATTAAAGTAGAAGTCGGCAGCCCTGATGAGAAGATGTTTTATCGGCTCTTTGCCACCATGTGTCATCAGCTCAATATCCCCTTCGACAAAGACTCGTTTCTGCACCTGCTGAGAGAATGGTACCAAAAACCCGGCCGTACACTTCAATCAGTGCATCCCCGGGACGTTCTAAAAGGGGTGGTTGCCCTTTGCGAATACGAAGGACTCTCCAAGCGTCTAAGCCCGGCGTTGATTGACGAAGCCTGCCGAAGCTATTTCGTACAGCCGCAGAACAAGACCAATCTTGCAGCACCCTCGATGGAATGACGTCGCGCACCAGCCTCTAGCCCAGTGCCAGCGGGCAGACGGCACTGCTTACCCCTGCCCGCGGCAACCCAATTTTCGGCCAAGGCCGGGGCAGCCTAGCATAGCCCGGAAATGAAACCCATTTTGGATAAGGGCTTGCGGCAAGATTAATAGGTTACGCAGAGCCCATGCGAAGTGGCTTGACAAAATGCAAGTTGGGTTAGTCACGGCATCAAACCGCATAGCTGGCCTGGTGCTTGCCGCAAATCCGGAGTTTTCGTTGCCCAAACCAACCCAACCTACGACTAGCGGCTAGTTAGATAGATTATGTAATTGATTTGACTTCATGAGAAATCTATGCTATACTCGCGGCTCTTCTCTCCAAGAAAAGTAGATGACCTCGCGCGCGGGGTCATTACCCCAGACACCAAGTTTCAGTTGCCATAAGCAGTTCAAGCGGATTAAGTCATGTTGTGCCCGAATGCAATAGCTGGGTCGGATCTCTGGTTTGCTCAGGTAGTTTCTTGGCACCTTTCACAAGAGCGTGCTGATGACTCTCCATGTGCGCCCTTCGCGGGTGCTGACATGATCGCAACTGCGTGAAACCGGGCTGGACGCTCAAGCGTCTGAAACCAAAGCAACCAGCCCTATCACCTCTCTGGGCGATTTCTGTTTCTTAGCTGCAAACTTCACTGAACCCTGCGCACCGTACCAGTGTGGCGCCGCTGCCACGTGAGATGCGTTTCTCCACAAAGTCTGGCGCAGGGCAAATTTCCTAGATACAGTGCACGTACTGTGGTTTACCACAGCCAACCAGCAATAAGAAGGAACGTGTTTATGGGCGATGAATTGCAATTGGTCAGTCACCAGCAAATGGATAGCGAAGCCAGGCGTATTGCCGAACAGGCCCAGGAAAATGGGGTGACCCTGCGATTGATCGGGGCATTGGCCTTCGAACGCCAGTGTCCCCGCTACAATTATCTGCGCGAAGCCATGGGGCGTGAGTTGTCCGACCTCGATTTCGTGGCGTTTTCCAAACAGTGGGATCAGATCGTGCAGTTGCTCACGCACATGGGCTATTCGTTCGACGAGCGGCATGCTATGTTGCATGGTGCCGACCGGATTATCTTCTTTCACCCCGAAGGGTTCCGTGTCGACATTTTTTTCGATCGGTTGGATATGTGCCACGTGGTGGACTTTCGCAAGCGATTACACATCGACCCCGTCACCATTTCTGTGACTGACTTGCTGCTGGAAAAACTGCAAATCGTTGAAATCACCCGCAAGGACATAATCGATACGCTGGTGCTGCTGCGGGAGCACAGGATCAACCAAACCGAAGCCGGCATCAACGCCGATTACGTTGCCCGGAGATTCGGTACCGATTGGGGATTCTACTACACCGCCACCGAGAACCTGAAGCACATGCGCGAAAAGTCGCTGGCGGAGTTTGACGCACTGACGGAGAAAGACCGCGCAGTTGTCGGCGAGCAGATTGAGCAGCTGCTGGACCGTATTGAGACCGAGCCCAAATCACTCTTGTGGCAAGCACGCGCCGCTATCGGGCCCCGGTTGCGCTGGTACAAGCCGGTCGGTGACTTAACTCGCTAGTATCCCCCTTTATAGCTTTCACGGTATTGGGGACGCTCCGTACCAGGCGGTTATTCCCCTCCACTAGCTGCAGGGGAGCACCAGCAAGCCGGGCTAAGAGCGTCCAAGACATATTCGTCACAAGAACAGGAGAAACGCTATGCTTACTTTGGGCAAGCAGCAGTCCACGTACGATTTTGGCCCAGATAACCCGCCGGCCCTGCGCGTCAAGCCCGGGGCGACTCTGGTGTTGGAGACACTGGATGCGGTGGACGGGCAAATCCAAAGCGACAGTGACTCGGCTGAACAGATTGATCTTGGCCACGTCAACTCGGCAACCGGCCCTATCTATGTGGAGGGGGCACAGCCTGGTGACACGTTGGTGGTCGAAATCCTGGATAATGAGCTGGCTAACCAGGGCGCGGCGCTCATCATACCCGGGTTTGGGGCGCTTCAGGATGACATCCCTGGCCCCTATACCAAAGTCTTCCACGTCGAGGATGGTCAAATCCGCTACGGCGATAAGGTGCGTCTGCCCTTGAAGCCCATGATTGGAACCATCGGTGTAGCGCCTCTGGAACCGCTGCCCACCCTCAATCTGGGTGAGCATGGAGGCAACCTGGATACGACAGCGGTAACCACGGGGGCGACCGTATATCTGCCTGTCTTTGTGGAGGGTGCGCTGTTTGGCGCCGGGGATGTACACTCCACCCAAGGCGATGGTGAAGTATGTGGCACGGGCATTGAGACAGATGCGAAGCTGACCTTTCGCCTGGATGTACGCAAGGATTTCCCCATCCAGCGCCCACGCCTTGAGAACGCCGATGAGTGGATGACAATTGGTGTGGACGAGTCTCTAAAAGAGGCTATCCGCCTCTCCCTGTTAGATATGGTAAGTTGGCTGCAAGATATGCACGGGCTAAGCAGGGAAGAAGCCTACGTGTTGATTAGCCTGGTCGGTGATGTGCGTATCGGGCAGATTGTAGACCCCAAAGCCAGCGTGCGCACGGTAATGCCCAAGAGCGTATTCATCTAGGTTGATACGACCGCCTAAGTCAACCGCTATCGCTCTGCCACGTATTACCGTCTTTGAAATCTTTCGGAAAGTCCGGAAGCAGCATTGGGATGCATCAGGTTCAATTGGCTTGCGCTGCAGCTTCAGGCATGCCAGAGGCTCGTCTCAGTACAGTGTTCGCCGGCTTCCGAGACAACTCTTGTAGCTGAAGGAGGTGAGGAAACAGGACTTAGAATGCCCCATCCAGGGGTGATAGGAAGCTCGCATCGCAAGCATCGTCTTATTCACGTGCTTTTACAGCAACGAAAGGAGGGAGACCAATCATGGCAACGGGAGTTGAAACTCGACGCGGCGCATTTAGCCGCACTGCCTCAGGCCTGACCCGCGAGATCGCGCCCATACACCACTGGATCTACAATGTCTTTACCCTATTGGTGCTGACCGGCGCCGCGTTCTTTTACCTGTGGGCGCCCGGCGTGTACCCGGGCACAAGCCCAGTGCTGGGCTTAATCGTAGCTGCCATCGCCGTCATCCCTATCTACACGGCCTATTCGATGCTGGCCTCGGCCATGCCACGCAGCGGGGGTGACTATGTCTTCCAGAGTCGCATCCTGCATCCGGCTCTCGCATTCACCGCCCTGGCTGCCCAAGTCGTATGGCTGTGGTACTGGCTGGAGCTGAGCGGTTTCTGGATTGCGGCTATGGTGTTTTCCCCGTTGTTTTCTATGCTCGGTTTTTACACCGGCAACCCCGGGCTACTGAATCTGGCTGCCTGGTTTAGCGGACAGCAGGGCATCTTCTGGACCGCCATCATCGTCAACCTGCTGGTCGCGATTGCCTTCATTCCCGGCCTACGCACTTACCTCAAGATTCAATGGGTGCTGTTCGCCGGGGTGATCGTCAGTCTGGTGACCATGACGATTGTATTGCTGACCACGTCCCATGCCGCCTTTGTGGCCAACTTCAATGGCCTGATGGCCGCTTTTGATCCACAGCAGGCCGACTACTATCAGTACATCATTGATACGGCCTACGCCAACGGGTTTTCTCCCTCGGCAGGGGGCGGCCTTGGTGGGCTAATCGCCGTGGTGGCAGTGGCCTGGTTTAACCTGATTTGGGCCGTGTGGTCCATGCCCAACCTGGGTGAAATCAAGCACGCCAACAACTTCGGCGTGCTGTTCAGAGTGATGCAGCTCTCCCTGGGGTTTGGCCTGTTGGTGCTGGCGCTGACCATGGGCCTGCTTTTCAAGGTGTGCGGAGTAGAGTTCATCCAGGCCGCAGGCTACAACTGGTGGAACGGGACCATTGACTACCCAGTGTTGCCTTATTCAAGCATCCTCACCTCGGTAATGGGCGGCTCGGTGCTGGTGGTGGTGCTTATCCTGTTCGGCTTCTTTACCCAGGCCGTCCAGCAAACCTTCAACGTTCTGGTGGGTGGCACACGCCTCATCGTCGCCATGAGCATGGACCGCGTATTGCCAGAGGGGCTGGGCAAGATCAGCCGCCGCTTCCGGGGATCACCCGTGAATGCCATCTTGTTCCTGCTAATTGGCGGAGAAGTGCTGGCCGTACTGTTTCTCATCGCGCCGGACGTCGAAAGCTATGCCCTGTCCACAGCGCTGGCAGCCACCTTCTACCAGACGCTGACCGTGCTAGCTGCGGCGGTCTTCCCCTGGGCAGCCAAGTCGATCTACGAGGCTTCCCCCATCTCCAAGTACAAGGTGGGCAACATCCCGTTGATTACTATCTGTGGCGCATGGGGTGTGTTGGTCGGGGTAGTCTTGCTCATCTTCTACCTGACCGACCCCGGCCTGGGTCTGCGGCCTCTGCCAGGCGAGACACTGCTGGGCTTCATCGGCATGCTGGTCGTCTTCTTGATTGCCTTTATCTGGTTCTGGGTGATACGTGCCGTCAACAAGAGCAAGGGCGTCGACATCGACCTGAACTTCCGGCAATTGCCGCCAGAGTAGGCCACGGCCGGTGATCATAGTTCAACCTGTTGCCAGAGTCCTTCTGGCAACAGGTTGTTATTCAAGGACATGCAGATGAGACTCTTCAAGCGCAGCAAGGCCAGGGGCAGTGCTTTTACCCGGGTCTTCTTCACCACAGACCTCCACGGCTCTGAAACCGCTTTCATCAAGTTCGTCAATGCGGCCGAGCACTACCAGGCCAACGCCATCGTTCTGGGCGGAGATATCACCGGCAAGATGATGATATCCATTATCAAGCGCCCCGGACGCTGGGAAGCCAATCTGTTCGGTCAACTGCACGTCGTTGATGAAGCCGGGACCGAACTGGAGCACTTGGAGCGGGTTATCCGCACCAATGGTTTCTACCCCTACCGGACCACTCCCGAAGAGGTGGAGGAACTGTATGCTGACCCGGCCAAGGTAGACTCGCTTTTCACCCGCCTAATGCAGGAGTCGCTGGCGCGCTGGATGCAGATCGCTGAGGACAAGCTGACCGGACGGGGCGTGGGGTGTTTTATTTGCCTGGGTAACGATGACCGAGACGAAATCATACCCATCATTGAGCAATCAGAGGTGGTCACCTATGCCGACGGCAAGGTGGTGTTTCTGGATGAAACACACGAGATGGCCAGTTGTGGTTACTCGAATATGACACCCTGGCATTGCCCGCGGGATGTGACTGAAGAGGAACTTGCCCAGAAAATCGAAGCGGTTGTCTCGCAGGTGGATAACCTGCAAAACTGTGTGTTCAACTTCCACACGCCACCTTATGACAGCACCCTGGACCTGGCGCCTGAGCTGGACGAGGAGTTGAAGCCAGTTCAGGTAGCAGGCCAGCCCAACATCATTCCCGTGGGAAGCACGGCTGTGCGGGATGCGATTGAGCAACATCAGCCCATGGCAGGTTTGCACGGCCATATCCATGAGAGTCGCGGTATCTACCAGATTGGGCGTACTGTGTGCATCAACCCTGGCAGCGAGTATTCGGAGGGCGTGCTGCGCGGGGTGCTGGTCAACCTCAAGGACGGCAAACTACTCAGTCATCAATTTGTAGCCGGGTAGGGCACAGGCCGCTGTCACCTACGCTTCTCACTCCACCACAACCTCCAGCGGCGCCCGCACGGTCAAATCGGCCGGGTTGTAGTAGTCATACGCGCTGGAGGGAGGGGTTTGGGCTCGCATGGGGAAGCGGGCTCGCAGGCGATAGTTGAAACGCAGCCACCCCTGGGACGAAAAGTCTTCCAGGTAGATGATGATCTGCCGCCCCGTCAGCTCGTAGCGAGCAATGATCCCCTGCTCTACCAATCGGCTCAAATCCTCGCTGAGCACCGTGAAGCCGGGCGGCACGCCCAAATCAATCAAGGCCATCTTCACCACGCCTTCTTCATTGAGCTTCAACCCAACGTCCACGGTCACTGTGTCATTCACGGCCAATGCGGTACGGTCGTAATCCAAGTCAATGGTGATGAGTTCCTTGATCTCCGGCTCAGGCGGCACCTGGTCCCAAGGCAGATAGTAGCTGGTGGCGACCTGATACATCAGATTGCCGCCCCCTTCCACCTCAATCTGGACCCGGTTGGCCCCGCTGGGAGAGAAGCCACGATCGAGGACGACCACGTGCACCACATCTGCGTTGCTCTCATCAATGACGATTTGTTGAGTTTGCTCCTTATTCAAGCTAACGCTAATCGTGGCTGCGCCTTCGGCCCGTCCCGCCTTCTCCGTTGCCAGCAGCAATGTCTTGAGGGTGAGGATGGTGGCCTGGGTGGTCCCCCAGGTGCCCCAGCTGTCCTTGCCCTGCACCAGATAAGCCAGCGCGCCGCTGACTGCTTCCGGATGCGCGTCAGCTCGCATCAAAGCATAAGCCGCCAGCGCCGTCGTCTCCAGGCTGCCGCTTTCACCCGTGGCGCCCATAAACGAGGCAGCACCCATTTGCCAGTAAACAGTATCCCCCTCTTGTAGGCGCATCTCGTGCAGCCGATTAATCACGGCCTGTGTCGTCCCGTGCTTAGGATCGTAGGCGGCCAGGGCATTGGCTGCCAGCGCCAGGTTGTAGGCGTCCTCTTCCTGAGAGGCGAATTCGCGCACATAGCTGATGGCTTTCCCCACCTGGGGCGTGTCCTCGTAGCCAGCTTCGATCAGGGCCCAGGCCACGTAGGACGTCGCGCCCAATGTGCCTTGCCCGGCCCGATAGTCGGAGACCTGCCAGGTGCCGTCGGGCTGTTGCTGGCTCAGTAGCCACCCCGAAGCCCGTTCCATGACAGCATCGTCCACCGGGTAGACCCTGGCCATATCGTTGAACTCCATCAACCCGTAGGCGCTCAGAAAGACCTGGGCAGGCGGTTCGCCAAAGAGGGAGAAGCCCCCCCCTGACACCTCGAAGGTCAACAGGCGTTGGTAGCCGGTGCCCACGTATTTTTCGGCTGTCAGCTGCAGCTCGGGGCTGGCCTGGCCGGTAGTCTGCATGTAGTCCAACACCAGAACATTCGGATACGTCGACGACGTAGTTTGTTCAAATCAGCCGTGGGGCAGGCGCAAGATTTTCTCCAACCCCTCAACTACCTGGGCCATCACCCCCGGATAGATTTTGACCTCGACGTAGGGTGTCTCCGGTACCGCCTGGGGCGGTATCTCGACAGCCACCTCACGGCTCTGGCGCAGCCAATCGCTCTCCGTCAGCCGAATCTCTTTGCCATCTGGCACCACGTTTACCTCGCGCCGGATGGCGTCACTCATCTTCTCGCCCCAGGCCGTCACCTGGAAACCGCGCCGGCCAAACTTAAGGACGCGAATGGGGTAATAGACCACCTGGATATCATTGGAGGCGATATCCAAGGTTTGCTCGGCCTCGCCCAACAGCTCAAACCATGGCTCTGGCTCCACCACCAATCGCACCTGCTGGGCTTCGGGCAGGTAATTGAAGACACCCACTGGGATGCTGATCTCATCTCCCTGAGTCAGCGAGACGGGCAGGTCAATGTCCACGAAGAAATCCTGGAAGACGCGTATCCCTCGGGTCGCATATCCCAGCCGCCCATCCTGGGATGAAGCCAGTGCCGTCAGCCGCCAGGTGGTGATGCTATCCGCCATGGGGATTTCCAGCCGGGCAGAGCCCCCTTCATCTGTGGCCAGCTCTGGCGCCCAGTAGAGCGTCTCGGGAAAATATTGGCGCAGACGCGGTGCTTCTCCGGGCGCTGGCGCTTCGTCAGCGGCTGAGGGTCGAATTCCCTCCCGCCCTGCCTCCTTTTCCAGCACCAAATCAGATCTGACCTCTCCGACCGCCGCCAAGGGTGCCATGGGAACAGGCGCCATGCCACCCATAGTCGTGAACAGCAAGGCAGCCGGTACAGCAGCTGCCGCCGGCAGCGCTGCAAGCGCACCCAGTCCGGTGACCAGGACTCCAGCGAAACGCCTTGCTTGTACCCATAAGCCCTGCCCAAAGAGCAGGAAAGCGCCGGGCACCAGCAAGTACGTGAGCAAGGCCACCACGGCCAGGGCCTCGGGTGGCTCGCCCCCCCACTCCGACACCTCGATCAGCAAGAACAGGAACCCACCCCATGCCAGTGTCAACATGGCGAAGAGCCTGATGGCTGGGTCCCGCTTGACCAAGGCATAACCCGCAAAAGTCAGCCCCCCCAGCCCAAGTATGGCTGCCAAGGGTATCAGGAGCTGCTCCGGGTTAAAGTAGTTAAGGGTCTCCGATGCAACCATCGCCCAGCCCACCAGGCACCCTCCCAGCACCAGGAGGGCCCCCGACACAACGGCTAGCCGCACCAGGGAACGCTTCACCACTTGGGCACGCCGCAGAGCAACCAGCACCACCACCCACAGTCCCAGCGGAATGAGGATCAAACCAGCAACGGCCCCCAGACTGAGCCGGTCGAAACCTGCCTGCTGGGCCGAGCGGACCTCGCGCATCTTCTCCTGGCGCGAGTTGATGGGCTGGGCGGCGCTGGCTATCGAGGCTCCGGCCCAGCTGGCTTTGGCTGCCCCGTCCTGGGCCAGTCGAATTTGGTCTTGATCAGGGGGAAGGGCCGTTGGCAGTTCGAAGCCTTTGACTTGATAAAAAGGCTCCAGCAATTCCTGTTCCAGCAAGAAATAGAGCTTGGCAAAGCCGGGGTCCTGGCGCTGCAAGGCAAACACGGACTCGTCCACAATGGCCACGCCCAGCACCGTCTGAACACCTGCCCCTTGGGTTCCAGGCCCCTGGCTGGTCTGAAATGCGATCGCTGCCATCTCACCCGGCAAATAGGTATCTTTGTCGGGGGTTACGCTGATAGCCAGATCGTTGGGCGCGTCTGCTACGACCAGCCGTGTATCACGCACGATGGTGCCATCCAGCAGCACCTTATACGCGTGCAACTCCAGCGTGCCATATAGATCAGGGCTAACATCCACGGCAAACTCTGCCTTGCCATTCAGGACCCGCTCCGAGCGAGTGTAAAGAGTCTGCCCTGCCTTCACAATGTCCAGGTACACGTCACCAAACGCCACCGGGCTGAAGGCAACCAGGTGCATGGTCTCGCCCACCACATAGGCAGCCCGGTCGGCACGCAGGAGCACGCTATCGCTGCCATGCTCCGCTTCAAATTCCACCAGCCGGCTGGCCGAAAGTCCTGCCTCATCACGGGCAAGAATCTCGAGGGCGTGATAGCCGGTCTGCCCCGGTGAAAAGGCGAACTCGGTCAGCCCAAATTCGCCACTGGTCAGCTCAGTTGGCCCCCCGCCATCCACGCTGATACTCAGGCGGGCCGGCGCGGGCCGACCATCGGGGTAAGAGGTAAGCACATACACGATATTTTCCACCCCTGGCTTGAGCACGCCGCTTTCGGCCACTGCCTCGATGACCAGTGGCTGGGCGGCGATGGGCAACACCCGGCTGGTCTGCTCGGCGTGCTCGGTCTGGTCCACAACGGTCACTTCCAGCGCAAACTGGGCCTGCTCCGACTCCAAGCCCAGCCCGGCGAAGTAATCGGGCAGCTCGAAACCGAATTCATACGTCCCATTCTCGTCGGTCTGGCCCCTCAAGTCGACCACCACGCTCCGCTCTACGTCCCACACGCTACCTACGATCTGAACCTCTCCCAGCCCCACCGGCTTGCCGAAGAAGTAATCGGACTGAACCACCCCTTCCACGCGCTGCCCGGGCAGATAGAAGCTGCGGTCCGTGGAAACGTCCACAGCGAACTTGGGCAACACATAAGGGCGCACTTCCACCGTCTTCTCAGACCGGGTATCGGCAATCGACACACTCAACCTGTAATCTCCCTGGTTAACCAGGTCAGCCAGCGTAAAGTCGGCGGCGGTCACCCCAAAGTTTGAGGCGGTTACGCTTTGCCGGAAGACCTTGTTACCCTTGGGGTCTTCCACCAGGAAGTCAACCGTCGCGCCCTGGGCGGGTGTCAGGTTGAACGCGCTGAGAGCCAGGGCCCGCATGTGTATCACCTGGCCGGGCTGGTAGAGAGGCTTGTCGCTGCTAAGCAGCAGCCGGTAATCGCGCTCAATAGACACCGGTTGTTCAATTCGGTCCTCCCCCGCCCCTGACTCGGTCTCTACAATCAGCTGCGCCTCCGGCGGCGCATCGGTCGGCACGCGGAACTGCACGGGCAGACTGCCCGTTTCATCGGTCCGTCCTTCAAAGAGCGGCACAGCCGGGCGGCCGTCCCCCTTGAGGCTGACCTTCACCTGTGCGCCAGCGATCGGCTCCCCGGCAGCGAAGTCCTGCACCACCACCCGCACTGAGGCGCTGCTACCCGGTGCGAAGCGAGTTTGCCCCAAGACAATCGTCTGCTGATCATCCAAACGTTCTGGAAGAGTGATGATCCAGCGCAACGCCACAAAGCCGGCTGCCAAAAGCAAGATTATCAGTACATAAGGGGTTATGGTCAGCCATCGCTTTGTGGTTGATGGGTTGGCAACTGGGGGCTGGGTAACCATGACGTTCCTCCTATACTACAGTAAGGGGCCCTCCAGGCATGTGTGCCTCACAGGCCGCTCGGCGACGCTTCCCTGTATCGCGCTCAAAGGCGTTCCAAGATCAGGCTTTCGCCCAGCCTGGCTTTACAGCATTGTCCAGCAACTGCACCCTCAGCAGTCACCGGTCACGATTCTTGGCCTAAGCAGGACAACTTACTCTAAAGACGCCACAGGTCTAGTTGTGGTTCCCTGGTATTGTATCACATCCAGAGCTGGACGAGTATCACCCAAAAGTCATCAAATTGCCGGCGTACAACAGGGTCCGCCCGAGTTCTTGGCCGTATAGAGATGCCTCGCCCCTCCCCCACACCCAAAAACCCTGGGGCAGATATGACAAAGGCAGGGCATCACACGGTGCGCCCTGCCTTGGAATCTTCTAGAAGTGTCGCCCTCCCTAGCCACTCACCTCCTGGTTACGAAACACCATCCCACAAATCGAAACAAAGGATGTATTAGCTCCGTCCGCCGGGCAGCGATCATAGCCGGTCAGCTCGCCCCGGGTGGTATCACCCAGCAGGCGCAAGGTGAGGTAAACGGGCGGAAGGCCACAGATATTGCGCCGGTCGCGTTCGGCAGCAATCATACGGAAAAAGGCGTTGGCGTCAGCCTCGGCCAGGGTCTGGATCAACATTTCGTCAGCTGCTTGAAGCTGAGCATACCGGACACGATCAATAGGAAATGGATCCGCAAAGGCAGGCCCGACGTGAGCCAGGTCTGCCGCAGCTACCACCACCGTCCGCCGTCCGACCGCGGCGTTTCGCAAGGTGTCAAGCGTTGCGTTCAGCGTGGGGTCAACCGTTGGATCAGCCCTGCCCGCCACGAAGTGCTGGAAGGAACCGCACAGAATGGGTACCACCTGGCAGGGCTGACCACCTCGCGTATGGTGGAGCCAGACGGCTGCCAGTTCGATGGAATGTTCACCCCGATGGTGGATTTCCTCGTCAAAGGCGGCCTGCTCGCCGATGGCAGCTGCAATGGCATCTACCAGGTCGGTATCCGTCGGTAACGTACCGAAAGGCGTGGCGTAGTGCTGTCGAGTGAGGGTGATGCGCCCCTCACTTCCTGCGTGATCGGTGCCAAAGATGATAACCAGGTCAGCTGCCCGGATTGCGTCCGCAGCCCGTTGCCATACCCGGGCATACACCGGCCCGCCTCGACCATAGTCAATGTGCGGGCTGATTAAGCCCACAATCTCAGCCTGGCGCTCTTCCAGGGCGGAGCTCTCAAGTGATGTGTGTGCCGTCCTATCAACAGCAGGCAGCGCCGACGAATCCGGGCTTGCCCCATTGACCGACACGCTGGTCTGGTAGTCCTCGAACAGCCGGTGCAGCGCAGCCGGGTCGGCAGGATAACCCGGCCCGGCCAATTTCGGCGATCGGAAAGGGGCTGACCGATAGGCGTTCACTGCTTCGGTGTAGGCCTGGGCAAAGCGATCGTTTTCCAGCAGCAGAGCATCATCCAGGTGATCTACCACACGCTGGATGATCTCCGGTGTGATGCGCAGCCCGACCCGCACCAACAATGAGGCGTGCAGCCCGTCTACATCCCGGGTACCATCCAGGAAAGCCAGCAGGGGTCCCAGCTCTTGAGGTAGAATGGCCACCTTATCGCTGAGTGCCAGCGGGTCGCGCAGCATAAACACAGGCCGCCCCTGATCTACGAACGGACGCACTTCAACAGGACGAAGTTTAGGGTTCATTTCCCCAATCGCCGCCTAAACTCTTCCGTCAGGGCCGGCACCAGCTTGAACAGATCACCCACCATGCCATAGCTGGCCACCTTGAATATGGGGGCCTCGGCGTCTTTGTTGATGGCCACGATAACTTTGGATGTCTTCATCCCGGCCAGGTGCTGGATAGCGCCCGAGATACCAGCCGCAATGTATAGATCGGGCTGAACTGTCTTACCCGTCTGTCCCACCTGGAGCCCGTAAGGGATCCAACCCGCGTCCACCGCTGCCCGGGAGGCGCCCATCGCCCCGCCCAGCACCGCCGCCAGGGCGCGGATCGGCTCAAAGCCTTCGGGGCCCCCCAGGCCCCGCCCTCCGGAGACAATGATACCCGCATCGGTGAGGCTCACCTCACCCTCCTGGGTGACGAATTCTGTCAGCTTAGTGGCGATGTCATCTTCCGCAAGGGCCGCGTTGGCGCTCACCACCTGCCCGCTACGGCTGGCGTCCAGGTCGAGGGGTGAGAACACACGCCGGCGCAAGGTCGCCATTTGGGGCCGGGCCTCGCTGTAGGTGATCCTGGAGATAAGGTTACCTGCCAGGGCCGGGCGAGTGGCAACCAGTGAGCCGTCGGCCACCCCAACTTCAACACAATCCGCAGCCAGCCCTACCCCCAGTTTAGCCGCCACGTAGGGGGCCAATTCACGCCCCCGGCTGCTGGCACCCATCAAGAACACAGTCGGCTGGTGCTCCTGGACCTGGCCCACCAGAGTGGCCGCGTAGGCCTCCAGCCGATACGTGCCCAGGGTCGCGTCGTTGACCAGGATGGCCGCATCCGCACCGCGTTGGATAGCCTCCTGAGCTAGCTCATCTACGCCATCCCCCAGTACACACGCAGTCACCTGGCCGCCCAGTGCGTCAGCGACCTGTCGGCCCGCTGCAATCATCTCCCACGCAATAGTGTCGGCACTACCGCCTGACTGGTCTATCCACACAAAAACCTGGTTTGGCATGTTATCCTCCTGGAGTACTCTGTCAGAGTCCGAGATACCTGAGTTCGAGAATTCGAGGTTAAATGATCTTCTCGGCCATCAGCTTGTCGACCAAAGCCGCAGCCATGGCTTCAGGGGTATCACCCGTGATGATCTGGCACGCACCTTCGCGAGCTGGCGGCAAGCTGACCTCGGCCCAACTCACGCCGGAGGCAGCAGCCCCCACCGTGGCCGGGTCCAGATTCAGGTCGGCGGCAGTCCAGGCAGGGATGCTGGCCTTGGCGGCCTTGCGGATACCCATAAAACTGGGGTAGCGGGGTTCATTGATCTCTTTGACCACCGAGACCACGCAAGGAAGCCGGCTGGTTAGCACCTCCCGCCCGCCTTCCAGCATACGCTCCACGCTGATGGTCTGGGCTTCGAAATTAATCTCGCGGATGTGAGCCACGTAAGTCAGCTGGGGCACACCCAGCAAGGCGGCTACCTGGATAGCGGTCTGGGCGGTGTCCCCGTCCAGCGCCGAACGGCCCGCAATCACGATATCCCAGGTGCCGAGCTTGGTAATCGCAGCCGCCAGGGCACGGGCGGTGCCCAGTGTATCTCCCCCCTCAAATGCCGGGTCAGAGACCAGCACCGCCTGATCAGCACCCATTGCCAGCCCTTGTTTCAGGGCTTCGGTAGCCTGGGCCGGGCCCAGACTGAGCACAGTCACCTGGCCGCCGTGGGCCTCCCTCAATTTGAGGCACTCTTCCACGGCATACTCGTCCCAGGGATTGATGATCCGCGGGCCCTCTGCCATCAGCTTCAGCCCATCCAAGGCGCTGGACAGCTGAGCCGTGTCAGGAACGTGCTTGACCAATGCAATTGCGTTCAAGATGCTACCTCCTTATTTATTTTAACCTGGAGTCTGGCGAATTTCTCCTGGCGGGTGCCAACCTATTGGGGCACAGATTCTTTGAACTTTGATCTGTGTAAATCTGTGTTTATCTGTGTCCTAGCTCAGTAGTCACCGCAGGCAATAGCCGCTGGACAGCAGCTGGATTAGCGCAAGACGAATCCATCTCGCAGCGGGTCGTCGGGATCAATCAGGAACTCGTGCCGGCCGACGATGTGTGCGCTGCCTTCAATCCCCGGGATGACGGCCCGGTATCCCCCGAAGGTGGTGGTGCCCAGGATCCGGCCGATAAATCGAGTCCCGATGATGCTCTCTACCACAAAGGGCTGGTCCAATTTCGCCTGGCCCCGGGCGTAGTTCAGCGCCAGCCGCCCGCTGACTCCTGTGCCGGTGGGGCAACGATCTACCTCGCCCTCGGCAAAGATGCACACATTGCGGCTATCGGCGCCCTCAGCCTGCGCTGGGCCGACAACGATGGTGCCGTACAGGAAACTCAGGTCCTTTTCAAAGGGATGCTGGATACGCAGGGATTCCATCACCGCATGCTTGACGGCTGTCCCCACTTCGATGAGGCGCCGGAAGTCAGGCGGGCCGAGCCCCACCCCCAGATCAGCCGCCTGGCAATAGGCGTAGAAAGCACCCCCAAAAGCCACGTCATAGCCGACTTCCCCTATACCGGGTACGTCCACCGTCTGGTCGAGGGCATAGACGAAGGAAGGTACGTTCTCAAAGGCAACACTGCGTACCCGGTCACCTTGGATCCTGGCCCGGGCGGTCACCAACCCGGCCGGGGTGTCAAGCTTCACGGTAGTGATAGGGCCGGCAATGGGCAGCATGCCCGTTTCCAGGGCCACCGTCACCAAGCCGATGATACCATGGCCACACATGGTGCTGTAGCCTTCGTTGTGCATAAACAGCACGCCTGCGTCGGCCTCTTTTGTGACCGGATCGGTCATAATCGCGCCGTACATATCGGCGTGGCCACGCGGCTCCCACATCAATGCCGTGCGCAGGTGGTCCAGGTTTTCACGCAAGTAACGCCGCCGATCCAAAATGGTATCGCCCGGGATGGGCGGCAGCCCACCAGTGATGACCCGCAACGGCTCGCCATCGGCGTGTGCGTCAACGCTGGTAATTCGCATCCAATCGTCAGGCGGATTCCAATCCATGCTCATTCCTCTGCTTGCCACACTTCTGGATCGTAAGCCGGTAGTTCACAACGCAAGGGTTTGTCCCGCCGATAGCCCAGGGCATAAGCTCCCTGCATCAGCTCGTGAATCTGGCTGGTCCCTTCGTAAATCACCGATCCCTTCACATTGCGCAGGTGGCGCTCCACGTTATATTCGTCCGAGTAGCCGTATGCGCCCAGGACTTGCACCGCGTCGGAGGCGGTGGCCCAGGCAGCCTCAGTGGTGTACCATTTGGCTAGCGACGTCTCGCGGGTGTTGCGGCTGCCTTGGTTCTTCAACCAGCCCACTTTATACACGTACAGCTCAGCCAACTCGATACGCTGCACCATGCGAGCAATCAGCTGCTGCACCAACTGGTGTTGCCCGATCGGCTTGCCGAACGTCTCACGTTCCTGCGCATAACCCACTGCTTCTTCCAGGCAGGCCCGCATCAAACCTACCGCGCCAGCGGCCACGGTGTAGCGACCGCTGTCCAGGGCACTCATGGCGATCTTAAAGCCCTCCCCTTCCTGTCCCAACAGGTTTTCAGCAGGCACGAAAACATCGTTCAAACTGATCCAGCCTGTGTTGCTGGCATGGACGCCCATCTTACCATGGATGGTGCCCGTGGTCACGCCGGGGAAGCCGCGCTCGACGATGAAGGCCGAAATGCCCCGGTTGCCTTCCCCCGGCTCAGTCTTGGCGAAGACGAGAAAATTGTCGGCCACATCCGCCAAAGTGATCCACATCTTTTCGCCATTCAGGACGTAGCCATCGCCCTGGCGACGGGCGTGGCTCGTCATGGCGCCCACGTCGGAGCCAGCGCCAGATTCAGTCAGCCCAAAGCAGGCAATCTTCTCGCCCCTGGCCTGGGGAGCCAGGTAGCGCTGTTTTTGCGCCTCGGTGCCCCACTGGAAAATCGTCAAGCTGTTCAAACCGGTGTGCACAGCAATGGTCTCTCGCGCTGATGAATCAGCCCACTCCAATCCCTCCGACACGATGCCCAACGAGATGTAATCCATGCCGGCCCCGCCATATTTGACTGGAATACAAACGCCCAGGAGGCCAAGTTCAGCCATCCTGGGCAGCAGTTGCATAGGAAATTCGCGTTTGCGGTCGTATTCCTTGATGAGGGGGGCAGCCTCTTTCTGGGCAAAGTCACGCACCATTTTTTGGACCATTTTATGCTCGTCATTGAGGACAAAGTCCATCCCGCAGCGGCCTCCTAACCTTTCACCCTGGTCCTGTCACCCGGCGTGTGGCACCTGGGCCTGGCACCAATCGTCTCCCCCAAATTCTCCGAAAACTGACCGGCAGTCATTATACCATAAGCTATCTCGGCCCGTAAATCCATCAGCATCCCCGACTGTCAGTAACCTGTCGGCTGGCTTCTCGCTGCTGTCCAGAAGATGGCCAAGATCGGCCTCAGATTTCGACAATCGCTCGCAACACACCATCATCGTAAGCGGCCACCATCTCAAAAGCCTCGGCGATGCGCGCCAGGGGAAATCGGTGCGTTACCAGAGAGGCGACGTCCACCATGCCCGTCTGCACCAGGCGAATAGCCCGCGGATACGTGTGCTTCATGCGCCGCACCAGTTTGATGGTCAGCCCCTTGCGGCGAGTGGTGGATGCCGTCAAGACCATGCTGTCGGTGGAAGGGATGCCAGCGATGACCACCTTGCCGCCAGGCCTCGCCAAAGCGGCGGCCTGATTGGGGGTTTCTGGCGCACCAGCAGCTTCAAAAGCAACATCCACACCCCGCCCGCCGGTCAAGCGCATGATCTCGGCCACAGCATCCGTCTGGTGAGGGTCAAACGTGCTGGCAGCAATGTAGTCCCGGGCGAACTGTCTCCGGTAGGCCAGCGGTTCAGTTATGTAGATCTCGGCCGCACCGGCCGCCCTGGCTACCGCCGCTATCAAGAGCCCGATGGGGCCGGCTCCCAGCACCGCCACGGTCTGCCCAGGTTTCAAATGTCCCAGGTCGACGGTATGTATCGCAATCCCCAACGGCTCCAGCATGGCGCCTTCGGCCGGCCCGAGTTCCTCAGGGAGCGCGAAGCAGTTTTCAGCAGGCATAATGGTGTACTCAGCGAAAACCCCATTAATTGGGGGCGTACCGCAAAAGCGAACTTTGGGGCACAGATTGGGGTGCCCCTGCTGGCAGGATTCACACTCGCCACAATGGATGCCTGGCTCGACCGCCACCAGCTGTCCAATCTCCAGCCCCTCAACCCCGCTGCCCAGCCCAGCCACCCAGGCCGAGAACTCATGGCCCTCGATGATGGGGTCCGTCACCACCTGATCCCCGATACGACCATCCACGTAGTAATGCACATCCGAACCACATATACCCACGGCGGCCACTTTCAGAAGCACCTCTCCCGGGCCGGGTGTGGGCCAAGGCAGGTTTTCCAGCCTCAGCTCACGGATGCCGTGCAGGCGCGCCGCACGCATGGTGCGAGGTCCTTTTGCCTGGCTCTGCTTAAGTTCCACAATCTTGCTATCCATCCAACCTCCTGTACGGTCCACGACTTTAAAGGTGCGTCCCAGGTTCTAGGAAATTGGGCTAGACCAGGGCAGATTCGCCCGTCTGTTTTCCCAATTCTTGGGACGCACCCGACTTATAGCATAAAATTGAACACTGGGCAGGTTTTCACTCACCCAGCTGCTTGCGCCGATACAACTCATCAGGCCGGGTATGAATGCGATCCACCGCCTCAGGCGTCATGAAATGCGGTCCTCCTAAGGCGTAGGTGCCCAGCAACACGCGGGCTGTCTTTACAGCCATGGCGGTGATGTTTTCCACCTGCTGGGCGCTACGCCCCAGAGCGATTAGCCCGTGGTTTTGCATCAAAATGACTTTGGGCACCTGGGCATACTCGTCAAGGTATTGGTCGATCAGATCCCGCACCTTGCGTGCCAGCGGAACACCCGGGTCGGTGTAAGGCACCACCACCGGCGCCGGGCCACACACAACAATTTCGTCAGGGAAGAGACGGCCACTGATGGCTGTCTGGAAGGCTGCCGAACAAGTCAGGGCATTGACAGCCGTCGGGTGAGTGTGTCCCACGAAATTGACACCCTCCAGGCCGAGACAAATCGCGTGTAACACCGTCTCCACCGAGGGGCGAGGACCATCGTCCGCCTCTGACTCCACTTTGGCCTGGTTGAGGCGTTGCTTGACCTG
The DNA here is from genome assembly GCA_020343875.1 of Anaerolineales bacterium. Lineage (GTDB taxonomy): Bacteria > Chloroflexota > Anaerolineae > 4572-78 > NAK82. The sequence goes on from CP070811.1 coordinate 2,453,410, forward strand.
CTCATCGGTTAACTCAGGGGCGCTGAGCATGGCCAGCACTGGCTCAAATGAGACACGCACAAAACCGGCCCGGTCGATCGAAAGTAACTCAGTGCCGCTGGCCTTTACCCAGAAGGAATCGGCGTCTGCTCGAGCCGAGGTGTTGCCCTCTCCCAAGATCACGTAATCCAGGCTTGAGTTGCCCAGGCGGCGGGACATGGCTTCGAGCTGGGCCAGGATGTCATCTTGCATAGGTGCTCTCCGCTCCACAGGTGGGAATTGAGTTCAGAAATCCAGGATTGCACGCAGGCCCATTATGTCAATAAATCGGCGGGCAAATCCTCTGCCAATGGAAAACTGGTCTGGGTACCCGATGCTTGCACGCTTATGGCTGCGATATGATTGGCCCGCCGCATTGCCTCGGTCAAAGACTTGCCGCCAGCCAGGAAGTAGGCCAGGCTACCTACGAAGGCATCCCCAGCCCCCGTGGTGTCCAGGGCTTTTACCGGTGTGGCCGGCACCTGGCTGCTTCCGTCCGAGCTGACTAGCAGGCTGCCTCGCTCACCCAGAGTCAGGATCACCCTGCCCGCCCCTCGCTCCAACAAGACGCGGGCAGCGGTCTCAGCCTCCTCCACGCTGCTCACCGTCAGGCCCGTCAGAAGCTCCGTCTCACTTTCGTTGGGGCAGAAGATATCGCTCAGTTGGTAGAGTTCTTCTGGCAGGCTGGATCGGGCCGGCGCAGGGTTGAAGATGGTGGTCACCCCTTCCTGGCGGGCGATACGCAAGGCAGCCAGGGTAGTCTCCACCGGAATCTCCAACTGGCACACCAACATCTGGGCGGCAGCGATGACCGGACGGGCGGCCTCGATCTCCTCCTCAGTCAGCAGGTCATTCGCACCGGTGACAATGATGATGGCATTGTGGCCGTCTGGGTCCACCGCAATGGGCGCCACGCCTGAGAAGGCCTGATCGGTAAACAGGACGTGCTGGGCGTCAATTCCCCAGGACTCAAAATTCTTCAGGGTATTCTCCCCAAATATATCCTGGCCCAACTTGGTTACCATCGCCACATCGCCGCCCAACTTGGCCGCCATGACCGCCTGGTTGGCGCCCTTGCCGCCATACCCCATGTGAAAACGAGTGCCATGCAAGGTTTCGCCCATGCGGGGCAGGCGAGGCACGTAGCTGATCAAATCCAGGTTAGATGCACCTACCACACAAATCTTAGGTCGCGTCATGAGGGATTTTCTCCTAAATGGTGTAGCCCGTAGGGCGGGTTTTAGCCCCGCCATTTAGGGCGGCAGGCTGCAAGCCTACTCTACATATAGGGATTCTCGTTCGCTTTGTTTGATGGCCACGGATTAACGTGGAACTTGCCAGCTTTTCAGCACGTTTACCTGGCTGCTGGTTTGCCTTACTTGAGGATATGCTCTCGGGTATAGATATGGGTACGAATTACCGTGAAGCTGTCCGCATCAGCTCCGGCGGCCTTACCTTCATCCGATGCAAAATCCTCTTGCAGATCCTCCAGGGAGTCCCACCACAATTCAGCAGTGCCATCGAAGGGCAGCTCACCTGAGAGCTCTTGATATTCGTCAATGGCCACATTAATCCGGTAGCCTTTCAGGTTTTTGAACTTTAATGTGAACGGGGCATGGCCTTCCACCCAGCGTTTCTCGAACTCGGCCCGACTCATACCAGGGTTTGCCTTCAACAATGCGATGAGCTTGACAGGTTGAGACATGATTTCCTCCTTTGCTAGCAAACTTGAGTCTAGTGTATGTGCCTGGAATCTGGCAAGTCAACTTGACGGGCGGGGCAGAATGGCTATCCCATGGCCGCCATCATCCCTTGACCGCTCCCAGCGTCAAGCCACGCACCAGATAACGTTGCAACAGGATTGAGAGAAGAATACCAGGGATGATAGCAATGGTACCGATGGCAGCGATCTCGCCCCACAAAATCTCGTGTCCGCCTACCAGGCTGGGCACGATAATGGTCAGGGTGCGCACATTGCGGCGGGTCAACAGCAGGGCGAACATGAATTCGTTCCAGGCGAAAATGAAAGAAAAGAGGGACGTAGCAACTAAACCTGGCGTGACCAAGGGCAATGCGACACGCACAAAAGCTCCTACCTGGGAGCAACCATCGATCAGGGCTGCCTCTTCCAGCTCGCCGGGAAGCTCATCGAAAAACCCTTTCATCAGCCAGATCACAAAGGGTAGATTGAAAATCGTATTGGCAATGATCAGGGCCAGGTGGGTATCCAGCAGTCTGATCTGCTTGAAGATCAAGAATAGCGGCAGGGCTGCGGCTACCGGGGGGAACATGCGGGTAGACAGGATCCAGAAAGAGAAATTATCCCCCCCGGTCTTGAACCGCGACAGGCTGTAGGCGGCTAGAGACCCGATCAACACCGCTACCAGCGTGGTAGCCGTGGCAATGATCAGGCTGTCGCGCAAACCCTGAAGACCGCCGCGTCCATCCGGGGGAAATGCCATGGCATTGAAATAATTGCGGAAATCGAAATCCTTGGGAATAAACACCGGCGGGTAATGGAAATACTCGGCCTCTGACTTGAATGAGGTAAGAAACATCCATACCACTGGAAACATGAAGAAAATCAACGCGGCTATTAGCAAGCCGGCTGTAACAGCTGCCTCGAGGCGGGTCATACGCCGCATTTCACACCTCTCCTCGCTGTTGCCTCTGGAATCTTAGGAAGAATTGAGCGATCAGGGTGATGATGATCAGCTGAATGAAGGCCATGGCAGCCGTGTAGCCCAGGCTGAAAAATTTGAACCCCTGCAGGTAGGTGTAGAAGCTGATCGTCTCCGTGACGTTGCCCGGTCCCCCGCCGGTGACCAGGTAAATGATGTCGAACAACTTAAAAGAGTCCATTGCCCGGATCAAAATGCCGATGATGATCACCGGCAGCAGCAGGGGCACAGTAACACGCCAGAAGGTTTGCCAGGGCGAGGCGCCATCCACTTCTGCTGCTTCATACAGCTCCACCGGGACAGACTGAAGGCCAGCCAGCACGATCAGCATCAAGAAGGGTGTCCATTGCCACACGTCGGTCATCAGGATGGAAAACAGGGCCACCCTTGGGTCCGCGATCCAGGCGAATCCACCCCACTGGCCGAAGGTTAGCAGCTCGATCACGTAGTTTAGCGGCCCAAACTGGTCGTGGTAGATCATCCGAAACTGAAAACCAGCCACCACGGGGGCTATCATGACCGGTATCAGGAATAGGGATACCAGCAGGGTGCGCCGCGATCCCAGCCGATTGAGGAGAAGGGCCAGCCCGGTCCCGATGCTTAGCTGAATGGCCACACCCCCGATCATCAGAATCGCCGTCACCCGCATAGACGTCCAGAAGCGTCCATCTTGGGACAGGACTCTGATCAGATTCTGAAGGCCCACAAACCGGGCAGGCGCGTTGGTGGTGAGCTCCCACGACATAAACACCAAACGAAGCTCGTAGATCAGGGGAAAGACCGTGATTGCCAGTAGCGTCAAGGCGGCCGGCAGCACAAACAGGATAGCCACGCTACGCCTGCGCGATCTGCCGGAGGCTGAGCGCCGGGCTTCGCCTGGGTAACCTGCGGGTCCCCCCTGGGGAATTGCCACCCTATCCCTCATAAACTTTGCCTCTAGGAGAGAGGAGAGGCGCTTGGAGCGCCTCTCCCCCTAGTGAGTTGCCTTACTTGATCAGGCCCAAAGTCCGGTACGCCTCAAGGGCTTTGCGCCATAGGTCGATTTGCGCGTCACGGCCAAGCTTGTCCGTGGTCTCATCCCATTCGGTGGCAACAGCGTCCAGCGCTGCCTGCGGTGTCTCCTGGCCAGCCAGGGCCTTGTTCACGTGCAGGTCGAGGGAATCCTCGAACTGGGCCGCGCCGGGGATGAAGATCTCCGGGTAGCCATCTGCCATAGCTGCTTCCACACCCTTCAGGTACGCTTGAGCCTCCTCGGCAGTGGGGAACATCTTGTAGGCCTGTGGGTTGGTGAAGTGGGTGGTGCGGTAGGGGTCCAGGCCCGTAAGCGCTGTCGAGACATCTTCCAGGCTGCGGTCGTAGCTGACGTGTTTGGCCACCCAGTAGGCAGCTTCCTTGTTCTTTGAATCAGCCGCGACTGCCACCACCCGGCCAACGGGCATCAAGGAGCGGTGGACGACCTGGCCACCCACCTCCCAGCCAGGCACACGCCCCACGCCGATCTTGCCTGCGATTTCCGACTGAGTGGGATCGGCGCCTTTCTTGGGCACGTCGGTCCACTGGACAACCATGGCCACATTGCTCTTGATAAACGCATCCCGCAGTTCGTCGTAGCCATAACCCAGCACGTCGGGCGGGGCATTCTTCAGGCTATCTACCATGTTTTGCAGGGCCTTCACGGCATTCGGCGAGTTGACCATGGGGGTCATGTTCTCGTCGAAGTAGGGCTCGCCAAAGGCCGCCCAGCGGTTAACGAACCAGGCAAAACTGAACCCGCGCTTGGCGAACTCGGCGGAGCCATAGAAGTCTCGCTCCAAGGTCTCGCCAGCCAGGGTCTCTCCCGCCTCCCGGGTGAAGAACTCGCCAATCTGTAACCAGTCGTCCCAGGTCTCGGGCGGCGCCAGATCCTTGCCATACTGCTCCTTGAAGGCAGCCTGCTCGTCGGGATGCTCGAACAGGTCCTTGCGGTACATCAGCATAAGGACATCGCCGTCAATCGGCAGCGCATAAACCTGGCCGCCGAACTTGCAGTACAGCTCCCAGAAGGGCGCCAGCACGTCTGAGGCGTTTGGATCCCAGGCCCCAGCCGGGTCCTTCGCCATGTACTCATCCAACGGCTCCAGGTACCCATTCCCGGCGAAGTCACCGATGTAAGCCGGGTAGAACGTGACGACGTCAAAAGCCCCAGTGCCGGCTACGAACTCGGTCTTCTCCTTCTCGTAGACACCCTCGAAGGGCACCTCGATGATCTGGACGGTGATGCCAACCTTCTCGAAGTCACCCTTCCAGAACTCGTAGGGCTTCAAGTTGTGGCCAGCATCCCCTACCAGGTTAATGGTTACACCGCCAAAGCTGGCGGGGTACTCCCACTTGACGACATCCAGGGCCGGGGGAGCTTCTGCTGCAGGCGCAGCCGGCTCAGCTTCCTCCGCAGGGGCGGCTGGTGTGGCCGGTGCGGGCGCACAAGCACTCAATCCTGTCGCCAACACCAGAATTAGCGTGAGCAGAACCAAACTCGCTCGTTTCATTTTCACTCCTCCTGTAGAGAGTGTTTCTAGTTGCAACTTTGTTGCCAAGCGGGGACGATCGTCCCCTTCAGAGAAACGCAGAGTACCCTCTGTCACGCATCATGTTACGCTGCTCTCACCTCCTTGTGTGATGTATACCCCATGCACCGCGGTATACCAGTGGTGGAGGCACCAGCCTGCCCCCACTTTGTAATTTCAGACTCTATGGCCTCTCCTTGGGGCTGGCCAGGTGTAAATGTCACTCTCGTACGGGCCGGCTTCATTCTTTGATGAAGAGCCAGCGCACCAATCCGCTACTGGAAGCCACCGCTAGCAGCAGCAACACCTCGCTCAGATCGGATCTTTTCCTCGTAGCCGCTGGCTCGGTAAGCGGCGATGGGATCTATGGGTGCGCCCATCTCTTCCCGGACCTGAGCCAACAACGGCCGTACATCGGTCCGGTACGCTTCACTAAGAATACGGTGCGCCTCCAGAACTTGACCCTCTGCCTGGGCCGCAGCCAATCTCTCTCGAGGGACAACCAGAGACTTGGCGTAGGCTTCCTGGCAATTCAGCACCGAGTAGATGATGGGTACCAGCTTACCTTCGACGTTGTGACATTGGTCAAGCATATAAGCCACACGTTGAGCGGTTGACCTGGCGGGCTCGTCTTCACTCTGGGCGGCGCCCGTCAGCTCATGGTAGATGAGGAATAATTCATAGGGGTTGACACTGCCAACGATGAGATCATCATCCGCATACTTGCGGTTGTTGAGATGGAAACCACCCAGGCGGCCCTCGTCGAGCAAGAAGGCCACAATTTGCTCAATATTCACACCCGAGGCGTGATGCCCCAAATCGACCAGTACCTGGGCCTGGGGACCCAGTTTAAGGCAGAATGCGTAGCTGGTGCCCCAGTCAGGCAGGTCAGTGCTGTAGAAAGTGGGCTCAAAGAATTTGTACTCAATCAGCATGCGGCTGTTGGAGGGCAGATGCTCATAAACGATGCGCAGTCTGTCCTCAAAACGCTGTTTGCGCCCACGCAAGCTATCCTGGCCTGCATAGTTTGTCCCATCGGCAAACCAAAGGCTGAGATCGTTGCTCTTAACTTTGGTCATGATCTGGCAACATTCCAGGATGTGATCCAGGGCCTGCTCCTGGATGGAGGGGTCCGGATTACCTAACGAGCCCAGCTTGTACTCATCGTCCTGGAAGACATTGGGGTTGACGGCGCCAATATGAATCCCCTGTTCCTGAGCATATTGGCACATGCCATCGTAATCATCGTCCTGGGGACGATCCCAGGGAATATGAATGGCCACAGAGGGTGCGATGCCCGTCATCTTGTGAACCATCGCAGCATCGTCCAGCTTTTGACGCGTGGTGGTAGCAGCGCCGGGCCAGGCAAACGCCTTAAAGCGGGTGCCGCTGTTGGCGTAGCCCCAACTGGGGGTCTCGATATGTTGTGTCTTCAGGGCCTGTTTCACCCCAAGCACGTCAACCCCCTCGGCTTCCAGGTTCTCCGCCAGCAGGTCGTAGGCAGCGCGATGATTGTTCATAGAATTGGCCTCCTCATTGCTGTTTGGTTTGGCACTCGATCAAAGCGATTTCGTGGGGCGAACTCAGTGGTGAAAACAGCCTGCGAGAGTTATGCCTGGCTATTTAATGGCACCCACCACCAGGCCCCGGGTGATGTAGCGTTCTACGAGCAGGGCGATGAGTATCATGGGGGCGATGGTGAGCAGCGACAACGCGGACAGATACCACCACTGCGGGCCGTAGGACTGGCTGCCCATGCCGGCCACGTACATGGGCATGGTGCTGGCCCGGCTGAAGGTCAGCATCAGCGCGAACAGGTAGTCGTTCCAGGCGAACATCAGGCAGAACAGATAGGTGGCGATCAAGCCGGGCGTGGAAAGCGGCAGTACGATCCTGGTAAATGCCTGGAAGCGCGACGCCCCATCAATCAGGGCGCTCTCCTCAAGATCTATAGGCAGGCCGGCGAAGAAATCCCGCATGATCCACACCACAAACGGCAGGTTGAACACGGTGTAGGCCAGGATCATGCCCGCGTGCGTATCGATGAGCCTCAGGAAGCGGAACATTATTATGTAAGGCAGGATAATCACCACCGGCGGCAGCATGCGCTGGGAGATGATCCAGAAGGCCAGGTCGTTGTTGCGCCATTTCAACCCGGGTACAAAGTACTGAAAGCGGGTCAGGGCGTAGCCGGCCATGGAGCCGATGACCACAGCCAGGGCGGCGCTGCTGGTAGCCATAATGGCGCTGTTGGTCCATCTGCGCGCCACCTCGTCTTGAAACCGGCCGAACAGCACGTCTTGCCAGGCGTGCAGGGAAGGCTGAAAGTCAATCCACGGCAGATACCTCGGCCCCTGGAAGACCGCGATGGGCAACTTGACCGAGGTGATGATCAGCCAGTAGATGGGAAACAGACAGAAGATGGCCCACAGGGCCAGCAAAACGTAGGTCAGGCCGAGTTTCAAGCGCTGAGATTGTCGCATACTCATCTGCATGGAAGCACCTCACTCCCCGGCCGCGGCGCGCCGCCGCAGGCTGTTCAAGAATATCATTGAGAAGATGACGACCATGACCAGCAGGGCATAGGCAATGGCCGAGGCATAGCCCAGGTTGCCGTTCTTCATGCCCACCAGGTAGGCATACAGCGTCACCGGCTCGGTGGCCGTGCCTGGCCCGCCGCCGGTCATGACCGTCACGATGTCGAACAGCTTGAAAGCCTCCAGGGCGCGAATCAGGACCACGGTGATGGACACCGGCACCAGCATGGGGAAAGTGATATGGCGGAAGACCTGCCAATCGCTGGCACCGTCCACCCGGGCGGCCTCGAACACCTCCAGGGGCAGGGATTGCAGGCCCGCCAGCAGCACGATCATCATAAACGGCGTCCACTCCCAGGCGTCCAACAACATCAGCGAAGGGAGCGCCAACGTGGGATTGCTGAACCAGGGGATCTGGGGCCCGCCCAGGTGCCTGATGATGTCATTAATAGGGCCCATGCCTTCGTTGAACAGCATTCGCCCGGCATAGGCCACCGCGGCCGGGGTGAGCATCATGGGCAGAAGGAAGGCCACCCGGAAGAAGCGCCGGAAGCGGATCTGCTGGTTGAGCAGCATGGCCACGCCCAGGCCGAGCACATATTCCAGCGTCACCGCCCCGACCACGAAGATAAGCGAGACGCGGGCCGTGTTCCAGAACCGGGCATCGTTGACCAGGGTGACAAAGTTGCCCAGGCCGATGAAGTAGGCCCCGCCTTCCAGCCGGCTCAGGTCCCAGCTCATAAAAGCCAGGACAAAGGAAAAGATC
>CP070811.1:2462054-2468185 GCA_020343875.1 Anaerolineales bacterium
GATGTTAGCTTGGATGATGCTGCCTACCTCCGGCACGTCGCCCACTTGCAGCCGCAATTCGATCTTGCCCTCCTCCCCTATGGATAACTCACCCAGGTTCCATGAAAGCGTCCGTACGCCGGAGGTCGTTATTAACTGGTTCGTGGTTGGCGCCGGCTGTGACTCCATCAGCGTCAGGCCAGGCCAGAGGAGCAGCGCCGCACTGACCTCACCAGCCCCCCGGTTGCCGAAGTTGGCGTAACGCAGGGTGTAAGTGACTACCTGGCCAACTTCGAAGACACCCGGACCTGGCGTTCCTTCCGCCTGGAGCGCCACAAGTAGGTCCGGCCCCGGCAGCTCTACGCGTTTGTCCACCTGCATCTGATTGCTCGCCGGGTCGATATCGGTGCTGTCTGAGCCGGCCGTCATTAAAAATGGCAGTGGATATTCAGGTTCTACATCCGGGCTCAGCGCGGCCAGGTCGAGCAAGCCTGGATCGACTTGCAGGCCGACGGTGAATGTTTGCCAGCCGCCGGGGGCCAGGTCGCCGGCATCCCAATGCACGCCGTTGGGAATAACGTTGGCGGTTGGGCTGGTTTCAGTGATCGTGATGCCGGTTGGCGCCGTCAGCTCTAACCGGCTGTTGGAGGCCGGAGCATTGCCGTCGTTGCTGAACCCGATCGTGAACGTCACCTGCTCGCCAACGACCAGGGCCGTGGCAGTCAAGTCTGAGCCGATAACCAAGTCCGGCCCGGGCTGCTGCACCGTCAGGCCCCAGTCACTAAACTGGTTGTTGGTCGGGTCAGCATCTAGGCTGCTGGTCGTCGCCGTTGCAGTGACGGTAAGCAGGCTGCCGACGGCAATTGACGGATCGACCTGGGCAATCACGTCGAAGGTTCTCGGAGCGCCCTCGTCGGGCAAGCTGCCAATGTCCCAGACCGGTGTGCGGGAGTCTTCCATGCGCGATTGCGTCGGGTCGGCGCTGACAAAGTTCAGGCCTACGGGAAGCGCCGCTTTCAATACCACCTGGCTCGCCTCGCTGCCTGGTATCAGGTTTTCCACCCCCACCGAGTAAGCCACCGTCTGGCCTGCACCAGCCACGAATCTTCCTTCGGGATTCACCAGGGCGGCAGAGGCGACGACGTCGGGATCCGTGCTGGCGCTTTTGCTGAGCGCCAATATTGAGTTCTCTGGTAGCCAATCCGGTTCCTTGGTGATTTTCAAATTGAAAGGTTGTCCGTTATCGCTGAACCAGGTGCCATACTCATTGCCCAAATCTCGAAATACCCACTCGAACCATAAATACCGTTCCTTGGACAGGATGGCGCCATAAGATGGCTGAAACATCACCTCCTCGCCATTGCGATGCCGATCAAAAGGCGTCCGCCACATATGGTTGGGCATCGCAGCCTGGGCATCGAGCAAACCGCCTCCCGGCAAGCTAATTGCCCATATCCGTAATGGGATGATCGGCCATCCAGGCTTACCCTTTGAGATAAGGTAATAATTGTGCGAATTCTGTACTTGGATCCAGAGCTTGGCGGCCCCTTCGAGACGCCCTATGGTGACCGGCGTACCAAAGAGCGGCATAACATGCTCCCCGAAGGTGTTACTCCAATCGATTTTGTATAGTATATCTTCCACATCTAGGGGGACCAGGTCGTCGAGATGGGCGCTGATATATGCGCTGTTCCTGGACAAGGTCAAGCCCTCCCACCGAACCTCGGCATCGGCAATATACCAACCCGCGATGCCGCGCGACTTGTCCGTCAAATCACGCCCCGGGCGAATCTCGAAATTGACAGTACCATCGCTGTCCGTGATACCGGTGACTCTCGTGTCAGCGCTAGTTATCTCCATGCCATCGATATAGCCGCGTGGGCGCTTTCTGATGTGGTCATGCCCACCACTCCCCTCCATTGCTTTCAGTGCCACTTCGACCGGCGCGTTGATCACCGGGACCCCCTGGCAGGTGACCGTTGCCTGCAAAGTCGCCTCGCCGTCCGGCGTCGTGTCCTCAGCTTGGAGGTTCAGCTCGAGGATCGTGAGGCCAGGGTTGGCGATGTCGATCGGCGCCGGAATGTCTTTACAACCGCCTACCCGCACCACGGCGTGGAAATTCACGGCCAGCGGGACACCATAACTGTCTGTAACAGTGTATTCTGTATTGAGGCTAAAGACCGTACCGGTAGGATCACCTCTCAGGGGCATAGTCCTTAAAGGGGGGAGAAGTACGTCATAATATGTCATGTCGAGTGTGTAGCTGCCACTCGTGTCATTGGATCCACAAAGGTCGTCATTCTTCCAATCGGTACGGTAGTTATAGTACCGTGCCAGATCGCCGTTGACGACAAACCCCGCCCAGTCTGAAAAGGGATTGTCCATGGACCAGGTGCCATCCGGCCCTTGTTCTGGCCAAAATATCCCATAGAAAACCCAAAAAGGATCCGCGCCGCCATAGTAGCGACCGGGATCAGTGATGGATCTCCATTCATAATTATCACTGCATCCATGTCTTTGGTTATAGTACCGATCGTCGGTAATGATCAGACTCATTGGAATGGCACTGACCTGTCCTTGCGCCGGTTCATATACCGAGGCTGCGCCTTTGATCTCAATTTTCCTTTTGGTAACCTCCCTGTAGTCGGCTCCCTGAGTATCCAGGTATCCACTGGCATTGATGTCCCACTCCACTAAGTAGGTTATCCCAGCCGCCTGCGCCGCCGCAGGCGGCTGAGCAGCGGCAGCGACGTTCGCACCAGCCGAAACGTTTGCGGCCGCTGCGTCGTTTCCGGCCGGTTGCCCCGGCCAGGAAACCGGCAAGATAGACAGTAGGACGAGAACCATCAGAAGGCGCAATTTCGTTTTCATCTCAAGCCCCTTTGATTCCATTTGCCGTCAGTCATATGGGATGGATCCTCACCGAGAAGACATGCCGCTATCTCTTTCACTCAGCTCCATTAGGAATGCAAATAGCTGCTCCAAACTGGCAAAACCAAACCGCTCCTTGGTGGACGGGTCTTCCAGGGAAGCATGCCAATTGCCTGTCTGCGGCTCACCCGCGCACCATAGCCGGAGTATGTACGAGCGCCTGTGTGTAGGTTGGTGTTTCAACTGAGTTCGTCTCGCTTGCATCCTCATCTGCATCGAGTATATCACTGCATCGTCACGGCACCGTCAGGGGTTCGTCAGGAATTTTGTGTCACGGCCAGTCTTTGGATCTGATCGTATTAAACCACACAACTGACCAGAAGTGGGGTCACTAAGCTGTCCCACCTGGTGACCCAAAATGTGTCACACGAGCTGCTATGCCGGGGGTATGCCCAGTCTTTAGGGCAATCGCATGAACACAATATGCTTGAATTCTTGTCCTTTTTGCTCGGCCTGGATGGGCACATCCAGGCCCTACGCCGCTGGATTTGTCAACACTTGCACCGCACGCAAGTGCAGGTGTCCAGCGGGAGCAGAATCAAGAATCTTGGTATGATGCGATTGCCCTGGCCCAGTCTTTTGTTGGCATTGACAGTTGACCATTCCTCTTGTATAATGCATCAAATTTCTGTGCATAAGTGCATGAGAAACCATGGCACACCTGTCGCTGGGCGTGTTGGGTTCACTGCGAGTCTTGATAGACGATACGCCGGTTGGGATGTTTGAATCGGACAAGGCTCGTGCGCTGTTGGTCTATCTGGCGGTAGAAGCGGACTGTCCGCATCGAAGAGAGTCCCTGGTTGGTTTGTTGTGGCCAGATTGCCCCGAGCAAGTAGCCCGTCACAACTTGCGGCAAGCCCTCTTCAACCTGCGCCTGACGATTGGCGACCATAGCGCCACGCCTCCCTACCTCCTCATCTCACGAGATGCCATTCAGTTCAACCGCGCAAGTGACTTTTCGCTTGACCTTGCCCAATTCAACATGCTTCTTCATACGTGCGAAGAAGACCGGAGCCGAGGCATCGAAGATAGTTCGATCCGGGCTGCACGGCTGGAAGAAATGGTCAAGCTCTATCGCGGTGAGTTCCTGCAAGACTTCTTTCTGGAAGATAGTGCCGAGTTTGAGCAGTGGGCGCTGGTACAGCGCGAGAGCTTGCACCAACATGCCCTGGATGCCCACAGCTACCTGGCGAACTACTACGAGCTGCACAGATATCTTCAAGCGGCGCGGCGCCATGCCCTACGGCAGCTGGATCTAGACCCGTGGCGAGAGGAAGCGCATTGCCAGATGATGCGTGCCCTGGCCCTGGACGGGCAACGCAATGCTGCCCTTGCCCAATATGAGACCTGCCGGCGCGTTCTGGCTGAGGAATTGGGCGTTGAGCCATCCGCAAACACGCGCGAATTGGTTGAGCAGATTCGTACAGGAATGCTAAAGGCGAAGTATGAATCGCCCCCCTCCATTCCAACTGCCCCCATCCATAACCTGCCAGTATCCCTAACATCCTTTCTTGGACGAGAGCAAGAGCTGATTGACCTGGACCGGCTCATCGGTAACCCAGAGTGCCGATGCATTAGCCTGGTAGGTCCAGGCGGCATCGGTAAGACGCGCCTGGCTCTGCAGACTGCCGAGCAGCACCGGGCTGACTTCGCTCATGGGGTCGCATTCATTCCCCTGGCTCCTGTTGGTTCTGTCGGAGCAGCCATCCCAGCCATTGCAGGCGCCATCCATCTTTACTTCTATGGCCCGGACCACCCTAGGGTACAGCTCCTCAATTACCTGTGCGAAAAGCAAATGCTGTTGATTTTGGATAACGTAGAGCATTTTCTAGTAGAAGGGCCCCCTCAAGCGAATATCGTGGAGCTCATGCTGGAAATTCTGCAGCGTGCCCCAGGGATCAAGCTGTTGGCCACCTCGCGCGAAGCGCTCAATCTGCAGGGGGAGTGGGCCTTCGAAGTCCGGGGATTGGCCTTTCCTGAGACGGAGCAAACGGAAGAACTTGATGATTACGCTGCGGTCGCGCTGTTCATTCAGCGCGCCCGGCGTGCCTCACCTGGGTTGGCCTTCCATGAGGCAGACCTGGCAGGGATAGCCCATATCTGCCGCCTGGTGGAGGGGATGCCCCTAGCCATCGAGCTGGCTGCGACGTGGTTGAGGATATTATCGCCTGTGGAAATCGCCAAAGAGATCGAAGGCAGCCTGGATTTTCTGAGTGCTTCTTTGCGTGACCTTCCGGAGCGGCATCGTAGCATGCGGGTGGTTTTCGACCATTCCTGGAAGAGGCTTTCGGCAAAGCAGCAGCAGGTACTATCCCAACTCTCGGTCTTTCGGGGCGGGTTTAGCCGCCAGGCGGCTGAGCAAGTGGCAGGTGCAACGCTACCTGTCTTGTCCACTTTGGTAAACCGGACGCTGGTAAGGCGAGCCGCAGCCGGTCGCTACCAACTCCACGTGCTGGTCCGCCAGTATAGTGTCACTCACTTGGTGTCCGATCCCCAGGCACATGCGGCGGCGCAGAAGCGTCATTATTGCTATTTTCTTGCACTGGTCGAGGCTGCCGAGCAGGAATTGAAGGGACGCAATCAATTGGAATGGCTGGGGCGGTTGGAGCAGGAACAGGACAACCTGCGAGTAGCGTTGGAATGGGCTCTCGAGAGGGATCAGGCGGCGCCGGGTGGTGATGAATTGGCGCCAAGGCTGTCGGGAGCAATGCGTTGGTTTTGGCGGATGCGCGGGCATTTTCATGAAGGGCACCGTTGGCTCACAAAATCCCTCCAGATATGCCCGGAAAGACGCACAGCGCCCAGGGCCGTTGCTCTGTTGGGTAAAAGCCTGCTCATTAACGCGATGGGAGACCTCGGCGCGGCGTGCCTACCCGCAGAGGAAAGCGCAGCCATCTATCGTGAGTTGGGCGATCAGCATGGCCTGGCGGAGGCGCTTACGTTAATAGGGTTCACGTTGGTCTGGCAGGGTGAAGCGGACCTGGGCCAAGCTCGGCTAGAGGAGGCCCTGGCAATCTGCCGCAAAGCAGGTGACCGGTGGGGGGAGGCTCTAGCATTGTACAGGTTAGGAAGTTCCCTGGCGGATTACGCCGGCGATCCCACAGGGCGGGCCATGCTCGAAGAAAGCGCCGTGATCCTGGAGGACTTGGGGGAGAAGTACGTCCTCGCCGGTGTACTGATTTCGTTGGGAATTGTTGACGTGGGATTGGGGGATTACGCGG
>CP070811.1:2468285-2476210 GCA_020343875.1 Anaerolineales bacterium
CTTCCGAGAGGCCCGGATTCTGCACCTGCCGGATTCCATTGCGCACGGTCGTCAGCAACCTCATCAGCTGTTCTTCCAGGTCGCTGAGAGCTTCCATCACGTAGGTATCGGCTTCGGCCTTAACCTTTTCGGTAGAGTGGTGCGCTTGCGCAACGATTTCGTCGGCTTTGGCATAGGCAGCCTTCATAATCTGGTGGTCGTTGGCCAGATTCCCGGCCTGTTCGTGGGCCAAGGCTACGATGCGATCAGCTTCTTCTTGCGCTTGTTCCAGCAGGCGCTCCCTTTCAGCGGTGACACGCTTGGATTGTTTCACTTCCTCGGGAATGGAGATTCGCATCTGGTCGATGATGTCGAGGAAAGCATCCTCCTGAATCACGACGTTCGATGTGAACGGGAGTCGCCAGCTTTGATTGAGGAGCTTCTCCAGCCGATCAACTAGGTGGAGGATGTCTATAGTGATCACCCCCTTTCGGGCTATACCGGTTCCCCTTAGTCTCGGAGCGAAACGAGCTTAACTTTACTGTCTCCGTCTCCCCCCAATTCTCGGATTTTGGCGTGCAGGACCTCAGTGACGTGAGGCGGTACCAGGCTGGTAGTATCCCCCCCAGCAAAAGCGATCTCTTTGACCACGCTGGAGCTGAGGAATGAATACTCCTGGCTGGTCATCAGGCATATGGTGTCGATGTCGGAAGCCAGGCTTCGGTTGGTAAGCGCGAGCTGGAATTCCCACTCAAAGTCGGAAAGCACGCGCAGTCCTCGTACAATGACGGTGGCCTGCTGCTGCCGCGCAAATTCTACCGTCATGCCAGTGTAACGTTCTATCCGCACGTTTGGCAAATGATCGAGTGCGTCACGTGTCATATGCCAGCGCTCCTCCGGGGAGAAGAGCAGGCTCTTTAGGGGGCGGTCATAAACCGCCACAATCAGCTCGCTGAATAGTGCGGCTGCCCGCGTAGCGATGTCTATGTGGCCCAGGGTGATGGGGTCAAAGGTGGCCGGATAAATGGCTCGTGTCATAGGTTTCTCCGTGCATGCTCCTGTCAGGTCGGGTCAGTTTTCACCTGCCAGAAGGCTTGCAGCTTGCGAGACAGCAGCCGGTGCTCGGGCCGGCTCAGCTGCGAATCGCTCTCGAAGAGCTTCTTGGCCTCGTTGCGAGCCATTTCCAGCAAGCGGGCATCACTCAGTTTGGCCAGCTTGATGTCGGGCAGACCGCTTTGGCGGGTACCGAAGAATTCGCCCGGTCCACGTAGCTTCAAGTCCTCTTCAGCCAGCTCGAATCCGTCATCAGTCTCGGTGATGACGCGTAGCCGGGCCTCGGCATCCGCACTAGAGGCGTCAGCCAGCAACAGGCAGTGGCTCTGGTGTTCGCCGCGCCCCACCCGACCCCGGAACTGGTGGAGCTGAGCCAGTCCAAATCTGTTTGCGCCTTCTACCAGCATCACGCTGGCATTGGGCACGTCAATGCCTACTTCCACAACGGCCGTAGAAACGAGGATATGAAGTTCACCATTGCGGAACTGCCTCATAACGGCGTCTTTTTCTTCTGCTTTCATCCGGCCGTGCAGCAAGCCCAGTTTCAGATCGGGGAAGATCTCTTTTTGTAGACGGGCGTGCTCCTCCACGGCTGATTTAGCTTCCACTTTCTCCGATTCTTCTACCAGGGGGCAGATGATAAAAGCCTGGCGCCCCTGTTCGATTTGAGAGCGGACAAAGGCATAGGCCCGTTCGCGTTCCAGAGGTGCCAGCCAGCGGGTGATGATGGTCTGTCGGCCGGGTGGCATTTCATCTATTACCGACAAGTCCAGGTCGCCGTAAAGGGTGAGGGCCAGGGTGCGAGGGATGGGGGTAGCGCTCATAACCAGTACATGGGGGTTGCCTGCGCCTTTGTCACGTAGGCTAGCCCGCTGCTGGACGCCAAAACGGTGCTGTTCGTCGATAGTCACCAGCCTCAGGTTGTTAAACTCGACTGCCCCTTGGATGAGGGCGTGTGTGCCTACCACCAACTTAGCCTCGCCACTAGCGATTTCTTGGTATGTGGCATCTCGCTCGGCAGGCGGGGTGCTGCCTGTCAGGAGGCGGACGGTGAATCGCGAATTCTGGTCGGCCGGGTGGAAGTTGCTGATCAATTGGCTAATGCTGCGGTAGTGCTGTTCGGCCAGGATTTCAGTAGGGGCCATTAGGGCCGTCTGGCCGCCATCGGCGGCCGTGACAAGCATGGCTGCCAATGCTACCACGGTCTTGCCCGACCCCACGTCGCCTTGCAGAAGACGGCTCATGGGGACGGGTTGGCGTATATCGATGATAATTTCCCGTAGTACCCGTTGTTGGGCTTGTGTCAGGTCGAAGGGCAGAGATTCAATAAAGCTCTGCAAGAGTCCTTCATCCACGCTTACCGGCAGTCCCGGCTGCGACCGCCACTCTTGCCTCTGACGCAACACACCCAGCTGAATAAGTAAGAACTCGTCAAAGGCAAGCCGACGGCGGGCGGTTTCGAGATCGTCCCAACTGTTGGGGAAGTGAATCTGACGCACCGCCTCGTCGAGCAGAGGCAATCCCAATTGCTCACGGTTGGTCTCAGGCAGATGATCGGGCAGACGCTGCGTCCAGTAATCTACGGTCTGCTTCATCAGACTGCGCAGCCATTTTTGGGTGATGCCCTTTGTGAGTGGGTAAACTGGCACCAGGCGTCCAGTGTGTATCAGATTCTTGTCCAGCGGTTCCCATTCGGGCGATTGGAAGACCAGACGGCCCAGGTATTCGTCCACCTTGCCGCTGATGACGACTTGGCTGCCTGGCTTGAGCTTGTCGGCCAGCCAGGGTTGGTTGAACCAGGTAGTCTGGATGGTGGCGGTGCCGTCGCTGAGGGTGCTAGTGACGATGGTCCCTCCCCGACGGGTTTCTCGGGTATGGGTGTCCCACACCGTCCCGATTATGGTGACTTCTTCGCCATATTCAAGGCGATTTATCGTTTTAAGAGACTGATAATCGTCATAGCGGCGTGGGTATAGGGCCAGCATATCGCCAATCGTTTTCACGCCCAGGTTAGCCATTCGCCGGGAATAACCGACTTTTATCCCAGGCAGCCGGGTAATCGGCGAATCCAGGCCATCAATGGCGCGTTCCGGCGGCTCTGGTTTCGGAGGCGGTGGCGGCGTGGCAGGATGCGCAACGTCGCCCGCCGCCTCCCGATGACCGGCCCCAGCTGGGGCAGTCGCCGAGGAGCTGACGGAAGCTGCAGGAAGCGCCTTGCCTGGAACGGAAGAGACGGCGTTGCCAGTGATCTTGCTCAGCAAGTCTTCAACCAGGGCTGCCCGTTGCGTACGATCTTGGAGAGACGGATATTGGCGAAGCATTCCTGCGATTTCTTCGATGAGCAGTCGTTCTTCTTTGGCATCGACCTGGGTGACAGCCTCAGGTGCCCATGTGTTGGACAACTGTTCCAGGCCGCCGACGACGGCCTTATTGTCATAGCCGCGCTGTTTCTCCAAGGTCAGCATTTTGCTCAGGGTTTCAAAAGGGGATGACATATGTCCTACCTTGGGGTCCGACTACGTGACAGGCGGACCATCCAGGTGATACTTGATATTAACACGCCTCCCTTGTCATGTCAATTTGAAGGCGTTCCACACCCTGGTAGATCTCAATCACACCGGATGCTGGCGGGGAGGCGGAGCAGTCCTAGGCACCTCCAGTACGGATAAAGGCAATGCCGGCAGCTCTGGCGCCGACGTGGATGCCAATCGTCACCCCGGCCTCGAAAGTCGCGGTACCAGGCGGGAGGAGATCAACAAGTGCTTGACCCAGTGCCTCAGCTGCCTCAAGGCGCTGGATGTGAACCAGCGCCACGCGTTCGAAGGGGGCCATTGAATGGGCTATCTGGGCCATGTGCTGCAGCGCTCGCCCCCAGCTGCGCAACCGTTCTTGAAGTAAGATTTCACCCAGGTGCACGTGTAAAATTGGCTTGATGCGCAGCAAATCCCCCAGCCGAGCCACAAGCTGGTTGACACGGCCACTCCGGCGCAGATGGTCAAGGGTGTCGGGAACCGCAAACAGGTGCGTGCGCGATCTGAGTTCATCCACTAAATACAGAACATCTGTCAACGAGGCGCCGTCTCGGGCGGCTTCGGCAGCGGCGATCGCCATCAAGCCCATGCCCAGACTGATCTGGCCCGAATCTACGGGCACGACGTTTACCTTGTCAGCCACGGCTTCTGCGCCCAGGCGCGCCGCGTTGAAGATGCCACTGTGGCGGGCGCTGACGTGGATGGAAACGATGGCCTTGGTCTCGTCGGCCAAACGCCGGTAGGCATCTTCAAAGACGCCCGGGGCAGGCGCAGCGGTACTGGGGAAGTGTGGGTCGGTCCGTAAGCGTGCGAAAAACTCAGACTGAGAGATGTCCACGCCTTCCCGGAAGGACTGATTGCCGAAGCGGAGCAGGCAGGGGATAACTGTAATATCCAGCTCGGCAGCCAGCTCGGGTGGCAGATCGGCGGTACTGTCAACCACAATCTTAACTGGTGGCATCGAAGTCGTCACTGCGCTCCCCAAGAATCTAAGTTCGACAAATCATACTGTGCCATGAATCGGTCTGTGTTCTTTGCCTCCGCCAGCCATCTCCAACTGTGCGGTCCCATAGCTACCCTGTTGGCTGGACCAGGCTGAGCACACGCAGAATTTCCCTGGCTGACGGTCAGCCCAGGGTAGAGGCCATCTTACCAGGTTATTCTCAGAGTAAAAGTTCAGGGGTAGGGTCCAGTTCTACTACTCGGGTGTCTCGTACACGACCACACCCATAGCGGATGGCCCGATGTGGCTGGCCAGGACTGGCCCATATTGAATGATTGGAAATTCTATGTGCGGGAAGAGTTGCGCCAATCGCTCCAGGAGCATCTTGGTTTCTTGAGTCGGGCTGGGGTGACGTTGTACAATGGCGGCTTGCTGCAACTCCGAAAACTCGGCCACGAACTCAAAGAGCTTTTCAACCGCCTTTTCGTGAGTGCGCACCTTCTCTAGCGGAATGATCTCGCCGTCCTCTACAAACAGAAGGGGCTTGATGTTCAACATGGTACCCAGTATGGCTTGCGCCCTGCCGATGCGGTTGCCTCGCTCCAGATAATCCATCCGGTCTACGTAGAATACGATGTAGAGATGAGGGATCATGCCTCGTGCCAGTCGGACAATCTCGTCCAGAGTGGCGCCCTGTTGGGCGGCCGTGGCTGCCGCCTTTGCCAGAATCCCCAGTCCTAACGAGGTGGTGAGTGAGTCTACCACGGCTATGCTGCAACGCCCCAGCAGGATCTCGGCCCCGCGCTGCGCGTGATGGAGAGTCTGGCTCAGCCGCCCCGAGAGGTGGATGGACAATATCTGGTCGGTGCGGGCATGAAGATTGGCGTATATCTGCTCGAAGGTCTGCACCGAAGGAGGCGAGGTATGGGGCATCAGGGCACCCGTCTCCAGGCGCTGGAAGAATGCCTCGGGTGTAATGTCAACCCCATCCTGCAGCAACTCGTCTCCGAAATGGACGTTGAGCGGGACAACAGTGATGTCAAGCTCCTGGGCCAGCCCGGGCTCCAGGAAGGCTGTGCTGTCAGTGACAACGGAAACTTTTCCCATAGCTCTCAACCCAGCCTATTCTAAGGAAAGAATGTGGCGGTAATGCGCCTGGCCCCCTTGGTGTACCTCTACCTCGAGGTCGGGGTACTTCTGGACGATGTGATCGGCAAGAGTGTTGGCTTCCTCTGGTGTGGCATCTTGTCCAAAGTAAATGGTAGCGATCTCATATTCTTCGGTTGAGGCCTGGCTCAACACGTCCAGGACCACGGATGTGTAGTCCTGCCCAGCCGCTACTAGGCGATCATTCAGCAGGCCGATAATGTCTCCCTGAGTAACATCAATGCCGTTGATCTGGGTAGATCGGACGGCTTGAGTCACCTCAATGGTCTGAATCTCGCCCGCAGCTTGGCTCATACGTTCGGCGTTGGTCTCGACGTCGGCCTGGTAGTTGAACGCCAACATAGCGCTGATTCCTTGCGGGATCGTCTTGGTGGGTACAACGACTACGTGCTTGTTCGACAGATCGCGGGCCTGGTTGGCCGCCAGGATGATGTTGCTGTTGTTAGGCAGCATCAGAACTGTTGCCGCGTCTACGCTCTCAACAGCAGTCAGGAGTTCCTGAGTGCTGGGATTCATCGTCTGTCCACCGTAGATGATGGCGCTGGCACCCAGGCTCTCAAAGACACGTCTCAGGCCTTCGCCTGGCACCACGCATACCGTGGCAATGTCGGTCAGCTCCTCAGTGGCGACGCTTGGCTTGGCCTGGCCCATTACGAATTCTTTGTACTGTTCTTCCATGTTCTCGACGATCACGTCGGCAATAGCGCCCTGGCTAACGCCGTAGCTGATGGGGACGCCGGGATCATGCACATGGACGTGTACCTTGACCAGGTGGGAATCGCCCACCACCAGCGTGCTCTCCCCCATAGCATCGATCGTGTTTCGAATCTCGTCTACGTTCAGCATGTCCCCTTTGATGAGGAATTGCACGTCGTAGCCGTAGCCCACTTCGCCAGCCCCTAGCGGTGATTTTAGATCTACCACTGCGTCCATCTCCCTGTCTGCATCCACACTCTCACCCCGTATGTAGCGGAGTGTTCCCTCCAAGATGTAGACCAACCCCTGACCACCAGCGTCAACCACACCTGCTTCTTTGAGTACAGGCAGTAGTTCTGGAGTGAGAGCATTGGTGAGTTTAGCAGTTTCAACCACCTGGGCCAGGACTTCAGTGACGTCATCTGTGCGTTCGGCGGCTTCTCGGGCTGCCCGGGCTGCCTCGCGGGCCACAGTGAGAATGGTACCTTCGACAGGCTTAACCACACCCTGGTAAGCGGTGTCGCACGCTTCCTGAGCTGCCTGCGCAAATCCATGAGCGGATAAGGTGGCTTGGCCATCCAGGCTGCGAGCAAAGCCGCGAAATATCTGTGAAAGGATTACGCCTGAGTTACCTCGCGCACCCATCAGGGCGCCGTGAGCCACAGCGTGTCCAATAGCCGAGACGGAGTCGTCCGGCGACCGCTCAATTTCTGCCAGGGCCGCGTTCATAGTGAGTAGCATGTTGGTGCCGGTGTCACCATCGGGCACCGGGAAAACGTTCAGAGCGTTAACAGCAGCAGCGTGCTTTTCCAACCATTGTCTGGCAGCCAGGAGAGCGAGCTTAAGGCTTTGCCCGCCGCACAATTTAGCGGTTTCAACTCTTGGGTGTGTTTCAAATAGGTTATCGTTGATCAATCCCTGGTTCCCCTGAGGACAATGTCATTGCATTCAAGTTAGTGCTGTCCCAGAAATCGGTTCTTACTTTGGCGATTGGTCTGCGCCTGGTCTGAGGGCCTGCGTACAAGTCGACAAGTGTTGGGGTAAAGAATAGACAAGTCACAGGCGGTCTCTACCTGGTGCTGCTGGTTGTAGTGAAAGGATTACTGGTTGCCTGCTTAGTCTTCTTGGCTTACCCGTAGGCCTTGGACGTGCACGTTGACCTGGGCCACTGACATGCCGAGGGCTTTCTCGACCCGAAACTTGACGGCCGACATCATGTTATGGGCTACCTCCGAGATGCGGGTGCCATATTCGATGATGACGTACAAGTCAATACTGACCTGCCCGTCGACGAGGTGGACATCTACTCCTCGGTGGCTGGCGCTGGGCGCAAGCAACTCCACCAGCCCGTCCTTAAAGCTCTTGGCTGCCATGCCTACCACGCCATACGATTCCAGGAC
Source organism: Anaerolineales bacterium (assembly GCA_020343875.1). Lineage (GTDB taxonomy): Bacteria > Chloroflexota > Anaerolineae > 4572-78 > NAK82. The sequence goes on from CP070811.1 coordinate 2,476,055, forward strand.
AGCCTGACTGGCGATGCTGGCAATGGCAGCCCGCGAGATTTCGATTTTACCAAGCTGGGTTTCTGTTGTCATCTGAATTTGCTCTATTCCAACCGATATAGTAAAATGCTGATTTGTGTGCGCAACCGATATCGGTTCGCCCCACCCACCGGGCGG
>CP070811.1:2476310-2483067 GCA_020343875.1 Anaerolineales bacterium
ACGGTGCGGGTGTGGAAGTGGAAGTCTATCTGGATGGGATTGGCACCGCCACCGTGGAATTCAGGCCGGCCTGATAGCTGAAGCCAGTCAGAGCTAGCTTTTTGCCCCCAGACCTCTTGGATGAGGCGCAGGTGGCACTGCCTGGAAGGCTATAAGACTCAAGTTTTCAAAATATTTTGCCAAGGGGCGGCTCATTTGTTGGGCCGCCCCTTTCTATGTTTGTAAGAGTTTTGGGAAATCGGGATAAGCCTGGGGGCCGCTCCTCCCTGTGCTTCGCAATTTTGGGAGATGCACCCAGGGTTTTGGGGTTGCATTGACTTAGACCTGCCCCTGTGTTATAGTGAGGCCGATTTACAGAATAGGTTCGGGCAGGGTTTTCCGATTGTGACAGGCCTTGGCGTGTGCTATAATCAGGCGTCAATAGGAAGGGGGTGAATAGGGTGGAGGTTGCGTTGGATGCCATGGGCGGCGATCATGCCCCCGAGATCACCGTACACGGCGCGGTGTGGGCCGCGCGTGACTTTGGCTTTCAAGTGCAGCTTATCGGCAAGCCGGACATCATCCGGCTCGAGTTACAAAAGCACAATATCACTGGTCTTTCGTTGCCCATCATCCCTGCGAGTGAAGTCATTGAGATGGACGACCATAATCCGGCCAGTTCTGTCAAGGCCAAAAAGGATTGCTCGATGGTGGTAGGGGCTCAAATGCTCAAGCAGGGCGAGACGAGCGCATTCGTCACGATGGGTAACTCAGGTGGTGCGTTGGCAGCGGCTCTCTTGCACCTAGGCCGGATTCGGGGCATCAGGCGACCGGCCTTTTCTACTGTGTATCCTTGTGTCTCGGAGCATGGGTTTTGCTTTGTCCTTGACATCGGCGCCAATGCTGATTGCAAGCCGGAGTACCTATATCAATTCGCGTTGATGGGCAGCGCCTATACCGAACGAGTGTTGGGAATCATGAATCCGCGCGTGGCGATCGTATCCAACGGCGAAGAAGAGGGTAAGGGGAGCATGTTGGTGCAAGATACCCTGCCTTTGCTTAAAAGTGGCCCCTTCAATTTCGTGGGCAATGTAGAGGGCAAGGACATCCCAGCTGGACTGGCTGACGTGGTGGTGACCGACGGCTTCACGGGCAACGTGGTCATCAAGCTGTCAGAAGGGTTGGCCAAAATGCTACTGGATACCATAAAGTCCGAAATCAAGGCGCGTCCTCTGGCGATGGCTGGGGCAGTCCTGGCTAAGCCTGCCTTCACGGCGGTGGGCAAGATGCTCGACTACCGCGAGTTTGGGGGTGGGGCATTACTTGGAGTAAATGGCGTGGTCATCGTTGGCCACGGTCGTTCCGATGCTTATGCCGTGCGAAATGCCATCCGCATCGCCCGGCAGGCGGTGGAAAGTGATGTGATTGGTGTTATCAAGAGTGGGCTGGGGGCATAACCGTGGCCTCGTAGTGTGATAGCCTGGTAGTATGATTTGGGCAGGCGACCGGGGGGTTGCGACGCAGACTGCCAAGACCCTATTTGGAAGGAGCAACTTTTAGTGCGAATCCGACCCGACCACGAACGTGTCGTTATTACTGGCATGGGGGCCATCACTCCGCTGGGACTGAACGTAGAAGATAGTTGGCAAGGGATGGTTGATGGTCGACCAGGTGTCGACTATATTACGGGCTTTGATGCCAGCCATTTCCCGACCACTTTTGCGGGCGAAGTAAGGAACTTTGATCCGGAGCAGTATATGCCGCGCAAAGAGGCGCGGCGCATTGCACGTGTAACCCAGTTTTCAATCGCTGCCTCTGTGCAGGCGATGGCCGATGCTGGCCTGGAGCGATTTGAGGAAGAGGGGGCTCAGAATGGCTTGGCCCAGCGAAGCGGGGCGTTACTGGGCACTTCTTATGGAGGCTTCAGTGCCGCTGAATACGCTATCCGGGACTATCACGAGCGAGGACTCAGCAAAGTTAACCCCTTTGCATTGGCGGCCTCGCTGCCGAACATGGTCACATCCCATGTCTGTATACGTTTCAACATTCAGGGATATACCAACACCATTTGCGCTGCCTGTGCGTCGGGCGCGCAGGCCATTGGTGAGGCGGCTGAAGTAATTCGCCGGAGCAACATCGACCTGATGTTGGCAGGCGGCCTGGAAGCCATGATCACCGAGGTAGTCCTGGCTGGATTCAGTGCTATGCGTGCCATTTCTAACCGGAATGAGGATCCGGCAGGCGCCAGTCGCCCGTTTGATGCCGAGCGCGACGGCTTTGTCATCGGCGAAGGAAGTGCCATCTTTGTGCTGGAACGGCTGCCGCACGCCAGGCAGCGCGGCGCCCACATCTACGCTGAGGTGTTGGGGTGTGGTGTTTCAGCCGACACGTACCATATCGCGCAACCCGATCCCCAGGGCAAATACGCGCAACTGGCCATGAAGCGGGCGCTAGAGGATGCCGGGGTCACTTTGGAGGAAGTCGATTATATCAATGCCCATGGGACAGCCACACCCCTGGGCGATGCCGCCGAAACGATAGCTATCAAGAGATTATTTGGTGAACGTGCCTACGAAATCCCAATCAGTTCTACCAAGTCCATGATTGGCCACGCGTTTGGGGGAGCAGGGGCTATCGAGGCCTTGGCCTGTATTCAGACGATCCGGACGGGGATCATCCATCCTACCATCAACTACCACACTCCGGATTCTGCCTGTGATTTAGATTATGTGCCTAACGAAGCCCGCCAATCCGAGGTGCGTATTGCCCTGTCCAACTCGTTTGGCCTGGGTGGCCAAAACGCTTGCCTGGTTCTGGGGCGCTTCGAGGGGTAGGAAGCACAATGTAAATCTTGAGACGAAAGGCCTGTCGAGCAACACGGGTGATTCGGGTCCACGTTGAGCCAATCCACAATACAGAATGATACGGAGCAAGATGCACTCATGAGAGTTACAGTAAACGAGAAGTTCATTGAACGGCGTGCCAAGCTTACCCGATGGGCCAGCCTGGCTGGTTTGGGCGTGCTTTTCTTGGGCCTGTTGGCCTCCTTTAACCAGGAGTACTTTATCCTATCACTGCCTGCCCTGGCCATTGGCCTGGTTCTGGCTAGCATAAGCAGCTACAATGCCAATCGCTATATTAAAGAGCCGCGCCCTGACCAGGTGCTGACCAAAGTGTTGCGCGGCTTTGACAAGAATTATCATCTGTTCAATTACACCGCTCCGGTTCCGTATGTGCTGGTGACCCCTTCGCGGATATACGCTCTGCTGGTGAAACCTCACGACGGCGTGATTCGGCGCCAGGGGAATCGTTGGCGGCGTGATTTTCGCTGGCGACGTGTTATCTTCCTCTTCGGGGAAGAGCCGTTGGGCAACCCAACCCGCGATGCCTACAGCGCAGCCAATCGGTTGCAGGGCGAACTGAATGCGACCTTGGGCGAAGAGGCTCCATCAGTCGAGCCCATCGTTGTTTTCACTCATCCAAATGTGCAGCTTGAGGTGGCGGAGAAGACGGAGGGCGAAGGAGCCGATGTGCCGGTTTTGGCCGGCTCCCAATTAAAGAAATACATCCGGGCCCAGCCCAAGGGTGAGGCGTTCAAGTCCGACTTGCGCCAGCGGCTGACGGCATTCTTGCAGGGCCCGGAGCACCAGCAGGGTGATGCTGAGTAAAAGAGTATGGCCATACGCCCCTTTCTGAGCGGTCATGTGTCTGGCGCAAGGTGGCGTGCGTTGCTCTTCAACCTGCTGGCGCTGGGATTGCTGGCTTTGGCAACTGCTGGCTTTTTTTGGCGAATTCTTTTTGCTGGGGCATGGATGCCACGCGGTGGCGGTGACCTGGCTTCTCTCTTGTATCCCACTTATCACTTTGCCGCCCAGTCCCTCAAGAGTGGGGTATTCCCCCTCTGGAATCCCTATGTATGGAGTGGTACTCCCTTTGCCTCCGATATTCAGTCCAGCTTGTTTTACCCGGTCAACCTGATCTACTTTGCCCTAGCACCAGAGATTAGCTATCGGGGTGTGATGCTGCTGGCCGTGTTCCACTTTTGGCTGGCCGGGGCGGGCATGTTTCTTTGCCTGAGGAGTCTCCTGCCACGCAATGGGATCCTGGCCCCTCTTTTTGGCGGGCTGGCCTTTATGTTCTCCGACTATTTTGTCGTCCATTTTGGCAACCTGAACCTAATCGCTCAGGCTGCCTGGCTGCCCTTCATTTTTCTTTTTTATCATCGCTCGCTTTCTGAGCGACGATCGGGGTTGGCTGTATGGGCTGGTGTTTGCTTTGCTGTAGCTGCTACGGCAGGGCATATCCAACCTCTACTTTTTATCACGCTGGGACTGGGTGGGGACTTGTTATATCACCTTGGCCTGATCTTTGCCGGATGGAAGACGTCTGGTCCTGAGCAGGGGGGCGCCAGACGTTTGCTGCGTGCTTGGGGTTTTCCTTTGTCTACCTACGCCATTACACTATTGGTTGGCCTGGGTCTTTCGGCGATGGCCCTGATACCTGCCTATGAGATGACTGGTTACACGCTGCGTGCCGAATATAACTACGCTCAGGCCAGCGCCTATTCATTGGCGCCGGCTCAATTGGTGGGACTACTGGTGCCCAGCTTTTTCGGACGCGACCCGGCCGCCTACTGGGGGGTGTGGGATCGGGTAGAGGTGGGTTACGTGGGCGTGTCAACTTTGCTGCTGGCACTCTTGGCGCTGCTGATGTGGGTAGGAGGCGACAGGTCGACAAGCCAACCAGAAAGTCAGGCTACTCCCGGGCATGGCTTTGCGCGAAGGCAACCGGACCGCCAAAGTGGAGAGCTGGGCTCCGATTTGGTGCAGGAGCGTCGTCTTTTCGTAGGGGAGACAGTTCGGTTTGCGTCTCTGGCTGTCCTAAGTCTGCTGCTGGCGATGGGGGGGTACAGCGTGTTGCATGGCTGGCTGTATGGGTTGATACCTGGTCTAGGGGGCATGCGTGCGCCGGCCCGTTTCATTTTCCTCATGGACTTTGCGCTGGCTGCCCTGGCAGCCTTAGGCCTGGCTGCCTTGATGAATGGGCCAGAGAAATGGCTCCGCCCTGCGCTGAGGCGCATCTTGCGCAGCGCACCCTGGGTTGTTGGAGTGCTGAGCCTCTTTGTCGTTCCACTGGCCTTCTACCTCGTCATCTCTAGCCAGGATAAGGATCCAGTCATTTTCGCTCGGATTTCAGCGGCGGCCAACGGTCTGGTATTCTTCTGCGGGTTGTTAGTGGCTGGGATAGGGCTCTTCTATTTTCGGTATCGAGGGAGGCTGCGCCCGACGACGGTTGGCGCTCTGGCTGTCGCCTTGCTTTTCTTCGACCTAGCTAGCCTGGGCGGGGACGTGGACGTGGGTTACGAGGATCCTGCCCGTAACTTTGATCACCCTGCCGCTGTCCACTTCCTCAAGTCCGACCCCGACCTGTATCGCATTGACAGCCGAACCGACGTATGGCACCTGTGGCAACCCAACACAAGCCTGCTGCATAGCATCTTCGATGTGGGAGGGCTGATCAACCCTCTCAGCTTGGCTGAATATGATCGCTACTGGAGCATAATCCCCAGCCGGTCGTCGGCTCTCTACGACTTCCTCAACGCCAAGTACTTGATTGCAGGTAAGGACGTTGTCTTGGATTGGGAGAAGTTTGTGCCTGTCTTCGACGGTGACCCAGCCCTGAACGTCTACCTGAATCGGAAGGCCCTGCCCAGGGCGTTGGTCGTCCACCGGGCAATCGCCGCCCCTGACCACGAGGCCGCCCTAGCCGCTCTCGGAGATCCTGACTTTGACCCTGCCGCCGTTGTCGTGGTGGAGGGGGGTGAAGCGCTGGACACGAGACCCTCCAGCCCTGCCAGCGTTCGCTTTGACTCTTTTCAGCCAAACGAGATGCGGCTGTGGGTAGATACTCCGGCCGATGCCTACCTAGTCTTGAGCGAGGTGTGGTATCCCGGCTGGCGTGCCACTGTGGATGGCGCCTCGGCGCCGGTGTTGCGCGCCAACTATGCATTCCGCGCCTTGCGGCTGGTGCCTGGCCAGCACCAAGTGTACCTGACTTTTGCCCCCCGCTCGTGGGCAGTGGGACTGGCGATCAGCGGCCTGGCGGCACTGGCGCTGGTGGGATGGGGGGCCTGGCGACTGATAAGAATCTTCCACTCCCATAGCAAAGCGCCGTGACGGGTGTCACGACGCCTTGTCATTGCCTCTTATTGTGCTTCTTAACCGAAGTCTGCTCTGGCCCGATTAGGCACCAGCTCAGCTGCCTTTCTCTTCTGTCAATTCCCGCACCATTGCAGAGGCTGCCTTGAGCTGACGCAGACGAGCGGATTGGTCGTGCCAGAAGCTTGATCCGGCGCTGGCGGCTATGCCACTCAATACCACCCCCACTACGTGAGCGCCGTTGGAGCCTAGCGTTTCCTGCCACATAGCTTGAGCAGGTGCGGAAATAGGAGCCAGCAACTGCAACGTGTCAATCTGGAAAAGGACGGCAAAGCCAATCCCCAGCGCGATCGCAATCACCCGGATGATGGCACGCCGGACTCGATCCTGTTGCTTGTGCTCGGTGGTGGCTCTGCCCACGGTCTCGACAATCTCAGCTAGCGATGCATCTTCCTTCAGCTCTGCCTGGCCGATGGCCCGGGCGCTTTGTTGAGAGCGATGATACGGGCCCGAATTGCTTCTTGCTCATTGGCTGGCAACCAGCTGGCAATTTCATTGAGAGCGTCGCTGGGTGAAGGCTTGCCCTGGAGCCAGGGGATGGGGACTTTGAACCAATTGAT
>CP070811.1:2483167-2514027 GCA_020343875.1 Anaerolineales bacterium
TGACCTGCTCGTGAGTTGTTTTCCATCACGGCCGGAACGCCCCGGTTGGTGGAGACAATGATGCTTTCATCATCAGGGACGACCCCTAGCAAGGCAATCGCCAACACGTCAACCACATCGCTGGTGTCCAGCATGTCGCCACGTTCAACCATGTCAGCCCGCAGACGGTTGACGATGAGTCTGGCTGGTCCTTTCCCTTCGGCTTCGACGAGGCCAATGATTCGATCAGCATCGCGCACAGCCGACACCTCCGGGGTGGTGATAATAAGTACCTGATCGGCCGGAGCAATAGCGTTCTTGAAACCCTGCTCGATGCCGGCTGGCGAGTCGACTAAGATGAAGTCGAAATCAGGCCGGAGTCTCTCGCATACGTCAATCATGTCCTGGGGGCTGACAGCAGTCTTGTCGCGGCTTTGGGCAGCCGGGATCAGGTAAAGCCCCCCCAGGCGCTTGTCTCGGATCATCGCTTGCCGTAGGCGACAGGCCCCCTGCACCACATGAACCAGGTCATAAACGATACGGTTTTCCAAACCCATTACCACATCCAAATTGCGCAGCCCGATGTCCGCGTCAATGGCAACCACCCGTTTCCCCTGCATGGCCAGGGCGGTGCTCAAGTTAGCGGTGGCGGTAGTTTTGCCCACGCCCCCTTTGCCAGATGTGATGGTGATGACAGTTGCGCTCATTTTGTCCCCCATAACTCGACCACGATCTGACCATCCTGCACGGAAGCCACCTCTGGACCAATTGCGCTCACCTGCCCCTCGCCTGAGTCGCCGCCAGGCGAGCGAGCAATATGGCGGCTAATACGCAATTGCATCGGGGCCAGCGCCAGCGCACAGACGACGGCACTATCATCTCCGCCCGCGCCAGCATGAACAATGCCGCGTAGACGTCCCCATACCACGACGTCACCGCCGGCAATGATCTCAGCGCCAGGATTGACATCCCCAATGACCACTACGTGCCCTGCATGACGCAGGGACTGACCTGACCGGAGTGTGCGCCTTATCAGGATTGCCTTATGTTCGTCTTGTCCGGCTCGGCGGGTCTCTTCTTGGGCCGGACGAAGTGCCTGCGATGAAGCCAGTTTTGTCTCTAGGCCCAGCGATGTGGCTCTCTGGCGTGTTTCCTCAGCCTCGCCGACAACCGCCCACAGGCTCATCTGGTGCGACTTGAGCAGGTCCCCTACGTGCTCCAGCTGGAACTGGGTAAGTTGGCGCGGACCGATGTGCAATGCTACGCGCCCTCCCTTAAAAAACGAGGGGGTTTGTTCAAGCCTGGATTCCAACTCAGTCAACAGGCTACCCCAGTCGCCGGGACCTATCTGAATAACCAGTCCATAGCTGGTTCCTTTGATGTTGATGCGCGTCTGGCTCATCTAATTTAGCCTGGAGGCGGGAACGAGAGGTCCCAGCCCATCGCCCCACTCCTTGCTTCCTACTCCTGACTTCTTGCTTGAAATTCCACCATGTAGCGATACCCAACCTGGGTATCAAAGAAAAGAGTTGGCGTCTCCGGATAATCGGCTAACTCAAGCTGCCATCGCTGCGCGCGCGCCGGGTCAATGGCATTGAAGTCAAACTGGCCTGTGAGTCCGCTAACAACTTGGGCAATGGGTTCATCTTCTGCTTCTGCAAGAATGTTGATAGTAACGCCAGATAAAGGGTCTCCGTCGTCGCTGAGCACGAAGCCAGTCACAGATGCGCCACCACCGCTCCAACTGTCGGTGCCCAACAACCGTGGCGTAAAGGCAACCCCCGCCGGCAGTAGCTCCGCAGAAGTGGTTGACGACTCATCTGTTTCTTCCTGAGGCTCCAGGCCAAAGTAGTAGCGAAGAATCTCGCCAGTAATCGGCAGGGCAACCTGGGAGCCTTCCCCTCCACCATAGACGAAGACAATGACTGCGATTTCCGGGGCACGGGCCGGAGCGTACGCGACAAACCAAGCGTGACTGGTACGGACTCGACCGTCCCGGTCAAGGCACGACGGGTAGCTGTCGCAAAACTCGGCAGTGCCGGTTTTGGCGGCGACCGGCACACCGGGTACGTCTAGGTCCTTGCCAGTGCCCCAGGCCACGACGGCTTCCAAACCCAGCTGAATCTGAGCCAAGTTCTCCGGGGGAATTGTGTGGAGCAAGTCCCGTATGACTTCAGGTTGCCGAGTTTCAAGTCTGTTGCCGTCAGCGTCGAGAATCTCTTGCACCAAGTAGGGCCGGTAGAGTAATCCGCCGTTAGCAACGGCAGCAGTGGCGTTCAGGATTTGCAAGGGGGTTGCCAGCACGAAGCCTTGGCCGATACCCATGTTATAGGTGTCGCCCGTCACCCATGTTTCGGCATAGTTGAGGCGTTTCCATTTGGGCGTAGGTACCAGCCCAGCCGCTTCACCCGGTAGATCAATGCCGCTGGGGTTGCCCAAGCCGAACAACTCTGAATAGGTGGCCAGTTTCTCCAGGCCCAGGCCCTCAAAACCACTGGGTTGGTAGCCTCCTGAGATTTGGTAGAAGTAAACGTCACACGATTCGGCAATGCCCCGGATTAAGCTGACACGCCCATGTCCTTCACGGGCCCAGCAGTAGAACGGCTGAGCCAATTCGGGATCGTCGGGAAAGTATTTGTTGGGTAGCCAAATGGCCCCTTCATCTATGAAAATCGTGTCGGGGGTCACTACGCCTTCCTGCAGCGCGCCGGTCGCCGGGATGATTTTGAACGTGGAGCCGGGAGGATAAAGGCCGGCGATGCTATGATTGACCAGTGGGTGGCGTCTGTCACGACTGAGGGCGACGTAGTCTCGAACCGAGATGCCGCTTGCAAAAAGGTTATTGTTGTAGGTGGGCAGCGAAACCATGGCCAAGATCTGGCCGTTGTTCGGATTCATGGCGATCGCTACGCCAGCTCGCTGGTCACTCTCACGAAGCCCGTCAGCCAGCGCGTCGGTCACAGCCTGCTGCAGATCCAGGTCCAGCGTAAGTTTGAGGTTGTGGCCAGCTTGAGCCGGGATGGGGTCGCTCACGGCGCGCACTTTGCGGCCGCTCACATCGACCTCGATCACTTCCAGCCCCTTGGTGCCATTCAATAAGTCCTCGTATTCTAGCTCCAGGCCGGTCAGCCCCACCCGGTCGTTGGGCGAGTAGCCCCTGGCCTCGAATTCCTCAACCATGGTCTGTGGAATGGGGCCTGTGTAGCCCAGAATCTGGGAAGTAAGCTCGCTGGTCAGGTAATCGCGCGCAGACTTCACCTCTACAAGAACGCCGGGAAGATGTATGCTTTCCTCCTCCAGCAAGTCCACGATGATCGGATCTACGTCCTTCTTGACGGTGATTAGCTGGTAGGGGGCGATAAGTTCGACCGCATCCACCATGTCACGGATGCCTCTCGGGGCAGGCGCACCGGGTCCGCCCAGGCCATCCCCAGCCTGGCGCTCCCATGGAGCGTCGTCATGGCCGGCTCGGAACGGCCCCACGTCGCGCAGGGCTCTTGCGTCGCCCGGCCCACGTGCAGTGGTGATCGGCAGATCCAGGAGTTCTGAAATGCGGGCAAAAACACGGGCACGCTCGGTTTCGTCGTCTGGTAAGAAGGCAGGGATAATAGTGACATTGAAGATAGGCCGATTACGGACCAGTTGAATTCCATTTCGGTCGTACATGATACCACGCGTAGCGTCGAGGGTGACGGTACGGAAACGGTTCCGGTCAGCCAGCAGGCGGAATTCTTCGCCTTTGGTGGCCTGCAGATGCCACGTTTGGAAGGCCAGCAAGGCAAACGCCAGTGCTATGAGTCCTCGAAAGATAATAAGCCGCAGCTTTACCTGATAATCGGTCATTTGACTGGAATTATACCTTACTTTTGGGGCATGAGCAACATCTACCGGGGAGTGAAATGATCTTGCTGGAACCTCCACAACGGTTACGTATCAGTTGGAGCCGTCTTGAAGTGACTCATGGAAGAGGCTCTGGTGCGCTTGGGGGTGCCGTGCCGCGCATATGTACTTGACATAATCCTAGTCTCTGTCTACTTATCGATATTATGTTCTACTCCGCAAACTTAGATAGGGTAGGGGAAAGGCTCAATTTTGATGGATTGCACCTGAGCATTTGGAGGCGCCGGTCGTTTGCCCCAGTCAAATGGCCCACAGTCAATTCTCAGCGGCTGAAGGGGGAGCAGCAAAAATGTGCTGACAGGTTTGACTGGTGAATCAGGTAGGTGCTAACGGGGATTTCACTTCCGGGAGCGTCTCGCGCAGGAGCCTTCCTATTGCTAATGGCCTATTCCGTGAAAGGGCTAAGAAGGGCTCTGAACGGGCCTCGGGCGCGCCCCTTCTCTAACATTATGCATTGGATAATATAACTTATCCAACTCTATATCAGTTATTCTATCAATTGGTTTGTGAATCTACCACTCTGAGTCCACTTGCGATATGAACACTGTGAAAGTCTACCTTCGCACCCTCTCCTTTTAACCGCGCGGATCGAACCATGTGCACAGCGGCACACAAGGGCGCATTTGGTGGCAACTGGTAACGATGCGTGAAAAATCTACCTCAACCCTCCCCTGCCTCGTCACAATCCGTCAACCGACGAAAGGACCTGCGCGCCCGGGCTACAGCGCCGACTGGGGTCGGCCAATGCAAAAGGTATAAGTCCCCATCTGACTTCTCAAGTGCAAACCAGTTAGTTGACAAATTAACCAACCAAGTGTATAATAAGATTACCAACTAGCTTAAAAAGCAACGGTATGCGTTTTCGATCTTCGAAAGGAGCGGGCAAAACGATGCAGATCAACCGCGCCCAGTTTGTGAAATGGCTTGAACAGCGCGTCCAGATGGCAGGCGGACTGCGCCCCGCAGCCAAGAAGGCTGGTGTATCTCATGCAACTCTATTGCGCGGGCTGCAAGGCGACCCCCTGTCATTGAAGACGTTAGAAGGTATCTCTGGCTGGACCGGCGTTAGCTTGACCCGCCTGCTGCGCCTGTACGGTGAGGACGTTGAAGATGATCAGGGGGTCGAGGCTGTCCTGGCCCGTGTGTTGGATCAGCACCCTGAGCTGCGGGGCACCCTGGAGCTCGCGGTGGAGACACTGGATGACGAGTCCATTGCCCAAGTCATTCAGTTTATTCAGTTTCAGATTCAGCACAAAAAGAAATCATAGTAGCTGTCACACTTGCCTACCGATCCTGTGGTATAGGGATATTTCAGGAGGCGATTATGTCCACCATCGCGATCGAAATCCAGCGTTACCTGGACCAACATTCGGCTCGGTCACAACATACGGCACGTACCTACCGCAATGCCCTATCACGCTTCACAGACTACCTGGCCGAGCGCGGAATTGAGTTGGACGCTTCTCCCAATCGGCTGACCGTCGCTGTTGCCCGCGATTTCATCACCTGGTTGGCCCGGCAACTCTTTCGCAGGAGTAAGGCCAGCCCCGAAGAACCTCTCTCAATGCGTAGCCGCCAACTTTATGCCCAGGCTGTCTCGGGTCTGTATCGCCAATTGGTGCTTGAGGGCCTACTCGAGATGACGTACGGCGAGTTTATGGCCTTGCACAAGACCATGATGAAGGCTACCAGCTACAGCGATACGCCTATCGAGAAGCGCCTGCCCCCCGACGAAGTGGTAGATATGGTAATCATGGAAGTTCTGACTCCGCCCGTTGCCTTATCCAGCGAAGGTTTGGATGAGCGTAAACGTCGGCGTGTTAACCTGATCTGGCTGCGGGATAAAGCTATGCTTCTTTGTCTGCACAGTACGGGGATGCGAGTTGGAGAGATGGTTGGCTTGCGCCGAGGTGATCTGGATTATGAGCACCAAGGGGCCTGGGTGGTTGGCAAGGGAGACCGAGAAAGGTTTGTACGTTTCTCGCTCCAAGCATGGCAGGCGTTGATGGCCTACCTGGACGGGCGACACGACGATTGGGTGACCAGTAACCCGTCCAGCGTTCCCCTTTTCTGCCGCCACGATCGGAGTGCTGGCGATTCTAGGCGCCTGCCTCTATCAACCAACAGCGTAGAACGGATCATAACCAACCTGGCCAAGGCAGCCGGCGTGTTGGAGCGTTTCCACCTGACCCCACACTCCTTTCGGCACTTCTTTGCAACCCGCTTCCTGCGCCACACCCGCAATTTGGCGCTAACCCAGGATGTAATGGGGCATGCCAGCCCGGGCACCACCCGCATCTACGCCAAGACGACCAAAGAGGATCACATCCAGGCCCACGAGAGTCTTTTCGATTACTCGGATGAAGAGTCCAGCGAGACATGAGCTAGCTCCCCGGCGTGCTGTTGTTGCTGGCACCCTTCTCTGGGGCCCCCTACCGTGATGGACAGTGAATAACCGACCCTATCACGTTGCCGATCGAGTCAGTCTGTGCGCTCGGAAACACGAGAGACCAGCCTTCGCCTGTCAAAATCTCCCTTGAGGCTCAACAGCTTTTCATTATGTAAACTTCTATGCGCCATGTACTGCTTGTGGCTCCAGAGTGCACCATGTGCGTCCCCAGGCAAAATTGTGTATAATCTGGCAGCCAAATCACATGTAGCTGTGAGCACCTTCCTCTGGACTGGGTGAATTATGCGCATTTATTGGGGCCTGACCCTACTTGCTATCAGCCTTCTGGCAGCCTGTACCACTCGCGCTGTCCCGTCGGCCATGCAAAACCCTGAGCGGATCGAGACTAAGGATATTACATCCCACTCCCCTACACCAACTATAACAGTCACCTATACCCCAACGCCCAGGCCGACTAGGTCTGCGACACCCTCTCCAACCAGTACCTTGACTTCTACACCGACCAGCACGCCTACGCCGACCTTGACAATGACCGCTACGCCCTCTCCAACGCGCACCGAGACCGCTACGCCCTCTCCATCACCCACAGTGACTGATACGCCAACATCAGTCCCCCCTACCTACACTCCCCTGCCTACCGCAACGCCCACTCCCAGCGTCGATTTTCGGCTGGCCTCTTGGCGATTGTGGCCCTTGGAGCTGAACAGTGGTTGCGAGAAGGGCATGCATACCATCTTTATCGTTGTGCTTGATGCCAACGGCGCTCCATTGGATGGCGTGGTTGTGGGCGATACCTGGGAGAACGTGGAGGATGTGAGTGGGCGCAAGGGGCCGGGGCGCACCGAAATCAACTTATGGGCCAATACCATGGAGATCATCGTTAAACGGGATGCAACCAGTGGGCAACCGTACACGAGCGAGGTCAGCCCTCCCAGCGGCTCCTTTCTGACGGGCATCCCCAACGAGCAATTGGCCCAGGCTGGCTACTGTGCCAATATCGACCATTGCCAGTGGATGCGCGAGAATGATCCCTGGCGCTGTGGTGGACATTACTCTTGGGAGGTTATTTTTCAACGAACCTACTGACTTGGCCCTTGGATGGGAGGTGTTAAACATGAAGCTATCCAGACGGATCCGGGATCTGGTGCGGGCCGGCCTTCGTTCCCCCCAGAGCATTTCTAGCCGGCGGAAGCTCGGGTCCCCCAGGCAGGTAGAGACACAATTGGAGCAGATCAGGCAAGCGCTGACGCAAGCGGCTGGGCGTGAAAAGCGGGTACAGGATGTGCTGAGCCTGGCTGAGCAGGAAGGCCGAGAGCGAGATGCCATCCGACTACGCCGCGAATTGGCTGATCTCGAGCGATCCAGGGATGAGTTGCAGGCGGCTCTGGACCTGATTGAAGCCCACATTGAGATGACACACATGCAGAAGAGTTCTGAGACAGTGCCACAGGCAACAGGGGAGGTTGATGTATCCCTGGCGTCGCCGGCCGAAACGAAAGAGGAGTCGGATATAACCCAGCGCAAGGTACGCCTGTCGGCGCCCAAAGAGGTGAAGCAAGGACCACAGGACACGGAGCTGGGCTAAGTTTGATGTAGACCAAAGCTGAAGCAGTATCAGTTCACGTAGACCTTCACTTGCCCACTCTCTATGTCGAGCGTAACGCTAACCAGGTTGACCGCCCCAGTTGTCACACGCAGGCTGCCGTTCGTGGCTGCCCCAGGTGTAGACGCCGTAAAGGTGTAGTCCCCCGGTGCAAGGCTGAACGTCACCTCTGCTCCACTCCCCTCGATCGAGTAGGCCTGGTTATCAATTGTGAACGTCAATGGCTGCCCTATGTAGTTCACCACCCGTAGCCCTGCCCCCTCCACGGTGCCCGAAGCAGGTACATCATTCGCTGCGGGTGCTGCCACCGCCGGAGACGCGGGCGATGCCTCAATCCCCAAGGAGACTGGGAAGACTGACATCTTTAACAGTACTGGAGTTGGAGCTGCTTTACCCACCTCGTAGTCGGGTTCTTGCTGTGGAATCTCTCGGGTGAACCCCAGGCCGGTGTGGGCGCCACTCTCGACCTGTACAGTACCGTTCGTACCTGAAAGGCCAGCACTGGCTGAATAGCTGACTTCACCCGGCGGCAAATTGATCTGGAGCCACTCCCCGGCAGGCACCGCATACAGGCTGCCATCAATGTCAATTGTCAGCCCCTCACCAATGTAATTGACCAGGACCAGCGCTCCCTGATCGCCCGACAAAGGCTCCAATATCGGTGTCAGTTGAGACGGGGCTGGTTGCGCGGGCGGCGCCAGGCTTGCCTCGAAGAGGACAAGTACATCCCGGGGCTCCTCCAAGACGAGACCCGCCGGCGAAATGGCCGGCTGAGATCGCTCCAGGCGCGCCCCCAGCACCTGAGCTTGCCCTGCGCCCAACTCAACATCACCGTTGGTAGCGTCGCTGCCCGGAATATGAGCAGTGTAGGTGTGCTGTCCAGGTGCCAATGTCAAGGTCAGCTTGCCGCCGTCCGCCACGACATCGGTACCTGGCACGTTGTAGGGCGTCCCATCCACAGTGAAGGTCATTTCGGCGCCTACAAAGTTGATAATCGTGAGGGTGGAAAGACCGTCTTCTTGGGCGCCGACCAGCGTCCCACTTGCTAGTGAGAGCCCCAATGTCAGGCATAAACTCAACCACAGTCTAAATTTCATATTCTTCTTCCTTCTGCCAGGGCACAACTGGCAATACCATCGCTTGGGTGCACCAACCCACTTGCTACCACGACCAGGAGATCTGCTCGTCGATCCAATCTCGTTGCCCGTAAGGCGCGACAGCCTGAGGGGTGAAGATGCCCCCATCAAAGGGGAAGAGCAAGTGCCGCCCGCTGCCGTCAGCTCGGATAATCCAGATGCCCCAATTCCCGCCGGCATTGGAGAGATACGCAATCCACTGGCCATCAGGTGACCAGGATGGCAGGCCCTCGATTTCAGGTTCAGCCATCAACTTCTGCACACCAGTACCATCGGAATTAACCAAATACAGGTCCCAACTGCCGCTCGCTGGGCTCTGGTACACAATCTGGCCCGAGGCTGGTGACCAGTCGGGGTGGGCCGCCGCCCCGTCTTCGACCACTGGCCCGATCATGTTGGTGCCTGCTTCCCAAGATTTGACAGGGGCCGCATAGGCTAACCAGAGACCACAGCGGTTTCCGGTAAGGTCACATCCCCGGTACACGAAGCGTTGACCGTCTGGAGCCCACGAAGGTTGTTGTCCCCGGATATACAGGTCTCGTTCATCGGAACCATCGGCGTTGATAAGCAAGATGCGGATAACACCATCCCCGTTGCGTCCGCTGTCAAAGAGAATCTGTTGCCCATCTGAAGACCAGTCAGGGTGAGAATCTTCCCAGAAGCCACCGGTACCCTGGAGGTTCGTTCCGTTCAGGGTGGTGTTGGCCAGGTATCGGACTTTGACCGGTGACGCGCAGTTAAGATAAGGACTCTCTTCGCTAGGCGGTTCTCCCCAGCCCCGGAAAGCCAGCCGCTCGCCGCTGGGCGACAGGGCTGGCTCACTGACGTTGTTCAGGGGGAAGATGCGCCGGGTAGCCTGGCACGTCTCAGGGCTACTCAGGCAAGCAGCAACATCAATGACGTTGATTTCGTAGGTACAACGCGAGGGGTGGTTATTCCAGAAGCCAAAGGCTATATGCCCGCTGGGGCCTGCTGCGATTGACGAAGATGCCACGGTTGGTGTTGGTTTCTCGCCCGCCTCGGCCACGGATAGGGAAGTCCCCGTGGCTGGAATCCACAGTTTGGAACCGGGCGAGATACGATCTGGGCTCTCGATGAAAGCAAAGCTGGGATCTTCGGCACGCTTCGCATGCGTCGCCTGGATGATTTCGTCGAAACGGCTTCCATCTCCCAGGTATTTCTCAGCCAGCTTCCACAGATTGTCGTCAAGCTGGACGAAATAGGCCCGGCCCGCATCCCCGGTCTGGACGAACCACGCTGTTGTAGAGCTAAAGCCAGCGGAACCTTCCGCTGAATCTGACGCGGCCAGCTCTAGAGGGTGAATCGGGGAGTCAGGGATTGGCTCGTTCAGCCCGACAGAATCAGTCGCGTTGCCGCCACGAGCCAAGTTGGCTTCAGTCAGCTGCTCGTCGCTGGTCACGCCAGCCGCCAACGGGCTTGATGGCGGACTTGCTTCCCGGATGTCTAGCCTAGATGAGACTGCCTGAGGAGTGGGCCTGATAACCTTGCCAAGTTCAGATGATTGGGGCCAGCCTTGAATTATGAATCCCAGGAACGCTATCAATATGGCGGCCAGAGCCAGCTCAAGCCCTCGATCTGCTAAGGCCGATAACCGCACCAGCTTATGACGGATTCCTATAGAAGCTCTTTGCCGGTGACTGCCTATGCCAACAGCAGCGTAGAACTCCTCACGCAGCCGCTCATCGGGTCGAGGGGCAGTCAACCTGGCCAGCTTCCGATCTATGCTTTGAAAAGCTGCCAGGCGAGCAGCGCAGCTTTCACAGGCTGCCACGTGTTGATCCAACTCAAAGCGATCTACTTCGTCTAACTCACGGTAAACAGCCAGTGCTTCTGCAATTTGTATGTGCGTTTTCACGTCGGACTTACTCTCCTTCGTATAGCTGCCGGAAGAGCTCCCGAGCCCTATATAATCGAGTCTTGACAGCTCCCTCACTGATGTTGAGCGTCTCAGCCACTTCGCGCACGCTGAAGCCATAGTGGCTGTGAAGCAGAAGCGGCGCCCGGTAGTGCGGTGGCAGCTGAGCCAGAGTTCGCTCCACAGAAGCTTTCTGTTCGGCTGGCTCGGCTGGATCAGTTTCGGTCAAATGTTTGGCGTCGCTACTTCGCCACGGCAGCCAGGTGAACCGGCGCTGCCGCTTCAGAGCGTTAAAGGCGACATTGGTGGCGATTCGATACAGCCAGGCCCGGTGGTTCTCCACCTCAGGCAGCCGGTGCCGGGCACGGAAGAGCCGCAGGAAAGTCTCCTGGCTCAAGTCATGAGCCCATTCCCGGTCATTCACCAGGCGGTACAGGTAAGCAAATACCGCCCGGTGGTATTTCTCGAACAGGTCGCTCACTAGAATGATTGCATCCTGGTCAACTCTGGCGCCAAGTATGGAATCTCCGAAACGACCTCTCAGGTCGCGCACAGTTGTCACATTCAGCTCCTGGGGCAGGAATCGTACCCCTAAAGTTGTCGCTCTAATAGTATGACATTTTGAACAGGGGTTTGGTCACAGCTATTTGCGAGATTTCCACCTGAACGAACTCGGCGAAAGTCGATGCTTGCAGAAACGAGGCGCTGGTGCCAGACTACCCTTTTTGAGTCAATCTCTCAGAACCCATAGGCGCATTTCTTGGATGCCTATGCCGTCCTATGTTCAGTGGTGATAATTCGACGGGAGCCAGTTTCGCAGCGAAGAACCAAAGACTCCGTCTTGGCCCAATTGCCCCGATATCGAACACCCGAAAGCAATGAGCCATCTGTGATACCTGTGGCGGCAAAGAAAATCTCATCGCTGGCAACCAACTCATTACAGGTAAGTACCTGCGTGGTGTTAAGCCCGGCGGCTTTGACGGCAGCCTGTTCTGCCACGCTCTGAGGAGCGAGGCGTCCCAGCATAGCCCCGCCCATGGCTTTGACAGCACAGGCAGCAATCACCCCCTCTGGCACGCCCCCCACGCCTATCAAAACGTCAACGCCAGAGTTAGGAGTGGCTGCCAGCAGTGCACCTGCCACGTCGCCGTCGGAGCGTAGCATTGCACGCGCGCCAGCGGCACGAATTTCCTCAATCAAGTCCCAGTGGCGGGGCCGGTCCAGCACAAACACAACCAGGTCCTGCACCTCTTTCTTCTCTACGCGGGCTATCAGGGCCAGAGTCCATGCTGCAGGAGCGTCCATACATTGTGGCACCAGGGCTTGGGCCGCTTCGTGGCCCACCACGATTTTTTCCATGTAGACAGCCGGGGTAGGCGACCACATTGAGCCGCGGGGGGCAACTCCGGCCACCGCGATGGCGTCCGGATGTCCCCGAGCCAGCAGGTTTCTGCCTTCGATAGGGTCCACAACTACATCCATCTGCGGGCCGTGGCCGGTTCCTACGTTTAGGCCGCTATCCAGAGACGAATGGATGTCTAGCTTACCTTCTTCGCCAATCACAATTCGGCCATCCATATCCAGTGTGTTCAAGGCCTTGGCCATGGCTTGAGCGGCGAAATGATCGGCTTCATCTCGTTTACCCAAGCCCATCCAGCGACCAGCGCTAAGCGCCGCTGCCTCGGTGGCCCTCACCAGATCAAGGCCCAAATTACGGGGAGGATGTTCTTGCATACGCTTTCCTCCTGGCTGAAGTGTCAGTCAATAGCATCCAGCAATCCGGCAGCTTCCCAGGCCAGCATGCCGCCTTGCAGCACACATATGTTGCGGTAGCCCCGATTGCGCAGCGCATGGGCGACTCGTGTACTACGCCGCCCACCTCGACATACAAAGACAATGGGACAATCTTGTGGCACTCCTTCGGATGCTTCCGATAGCAGCTTGGGCAGTGGTATCAGTCGCGCCCTCGGGACATGCCCGCGCTGAAACTCGCGGGGTTCTCGCACATCTATGACTAGCGGGGGCGTATTACCATGCAACTCCTGCCACAAGCTTTGGGGTGATATGCTAGCTATAGGATGGGTAAGCATATCGGTGTGGAGTGGGATACCCGCCGCGTAGGTTTGCTTGGGGAGATTCTGGCACTCCCTGAAGGCACGTGCCTCACACTCGTAGACACAGATAGCCGGATCAATAATGTTGTGAAAGAGATAGTCTATAGCGCTGTCGTCTGACAGGAAATGGTCCCTGCTCAGATAATCGCAAAAGCGGGTTGATTTCATAAGTTCTAGCACGGGCTCCTGTACCCGTACCATGAACACATCTCCGCCCTTTTCCCGGGTGGTGCGTACAATGTTTTCCAGCGTGTGAATACCGCTGAAGTCGCACTGGTCCACGCTGTGCATGCGCAGCAGCAAGAAGCGTTGGTCTGGGTGCCTGGCTAGATGCTGGCTGATGGCCTGCTCTATGTGACTGACCGCGCCAAAATACAAATCCCCCAAGATGTCAAGAATAGCCAGTTGCGGGCACGGAGATTTTCGGCGCTGAGGGGTGAAATGCCTGAAGTTCTCATCCGGCAACACAGGCATGATCTGGGGCCCGCTGGTTTTCATGATGTAGACAGCGAACGAAAGTAGAATACCAGTCAGGACAGCAAATTCAAGGTGAAGAAACAGCGTTCCCAGAAAGGTAACTACCATGATGGCTGCGTCATTGCGGGCGCCCCGCCAAATACGCGCTATTTCTCTACGGTCAATCATGCCATACGCGGTTACGATCAACACCCCAGCCAGGGCGGCCCGGGGCACGAAGGCTGTCAGTGGCCCCAAAGCGACCATAGCTATTAGCACAAAGAGACCCGAAAAGACACTGGCCACAGGTGTTTGAGCGCCGGCATTGAAGTTAACGGCTGAGCGAGTGAACGAACCCGAGCAAGGGTATCCGGAAAGAAAGCCACAGGCAACATTGGCCAGGCCCTGCCCCACAAATTCCTGATTGCTGTCCAAACGCTGGCCGGATTGGCTGGCGATAGAGCGGGCGATAGACATGGCTTCAACCAGGCCAATGGCTCCTACAGCCAGTGCTCCTGTGGACAATTGGGCAATCAGCTCCAGATTAAATAGGGGTATTTGCGCCAGCGGTGGCAGACCGCTGGGAAGTTTTCCAATGACGGCCACACCCGTTTGATCTAATCCCCACACGCCTACTGCAACCGCAGCCAGCACCATGCCGATCAGAGGGCCAGGCAATTTGGCAGTAAGCGTGCGCAGGGTCACCGCCAAGAGTGCTGAGGGCGCCCCCAGCCAGCGCAGAAGACTCTCGACCCATAAGGGCAGGTTTCGCAAAGCCACGATGAGTATAATGGTGCCCAATCCAAGAGCCAGCGTTGGCCTGTGTGTTTCTGGCAAATGGGTGTACACACCGTGGGTGATCTCGATCAGGTTATGACTTGCGAACTCGAGCCCAAATAGGTGCTGTAGCTGCTTGAAAGCGATCAGAACCCCAGCCCCACTTGAAAAGCCAACCACCACGGAATGTGAGACGAAATTAACCAGCATCCCCAATCGGGCCAGGCCCATGACCAATTGAAAAAGGCCGGCCATAACTGCCATTAACCCTGCCAACAGCAGGAACTCTGACGTGCCAGGTGTGGCGGTTGTCAATAGAGCGGATAGGACCAGAAGCGAAATGGCGTTGGTTGGCCCGGTTTGGAGATGACTGGAGGAGCCCATCAATGCGCCAACGATGGCACCCACAATAGCCGTGTATAGGCCTACTTGCGGCGGCAGCTCTGCAATGAGTGCATAGGCAATAGCCTGCGGCAGCAAAACAACTGCGACTGTCAACCCGGCCACCACATCTGGCCGCAGCTGGTCAACACCATAGGTTTGAAGGATGTGAAGCGGCTGAAGGAAAAGAGAGGGGATTGTTCTCAGGTTAACTGACATTGGGCTGATCTTTACAGCGTGTCGGTGAAGAGTAGGCCTCCCAGACCTATGATAAGGCCCAGGTGCAGGAGCAAATCGTCCCAGGCCAGGAACGAAAGCCCTGGAATGAAATGTCCCAGCAGACTCAGTATGACCAGCGTCAGGCCAATGATGACTGGCACACCCTTGATCTGAGCCAGAGTTTCAGTGATTCGTTGCATTCGCTTAAACTCCTGTCTGCGGATCAATCGCGTAAGGTCGGAGGGCCGCTGCAAGCCGAATCGGTATTCTTCCTGCGATCAGAGTTCCTTCCGGACCATGCTCCTCCCATTCCACGTGACCCTGCTGGTGTATCAGGGATACTAATTCGCCATGCTCATATGGCACCTGAACCCTCACCGCAACCAGGCTGGTATCAAGCACGCTCTCAATGCGGGCCAGCAGTGTTTCAATCCCCTGCCCTGTGCGGGCCGAAATGGCAAGGCTATTTGGAAATTCGGCCACCAGCTCACTAACTTCGACAGGGTCAGCCAGGCAGTCGATTTTGTTGAGAGCGACCAGCACCGGTGCATCGACCGCACCGATGCCTCGCAGCGTGGCTTCCACTGCTGCCGCTTGTTCCAGCGCATTGGTATGCATTATGTCAACTATATGCAAGATCAGGTTCGCCTCGTTAATCTCCTCTCGAGTCGCGCGAAAAGCTGCCACCAGGTGGGTAGGCAGCTTTTGAATGAATCCGACCGTGTCGGTGAAGAGAGCTTCCCTGCCCCCGGGCAGGGCGACACGCCGCGTGGTGGGATCTAGGGTGGCAAAGAGCATGTCGGCCATAAGTATGTCGGCCTGGGCCAGCGTGTTGAGCAGGGTGCTTTTGCCGGCGTTGGTGTAGCCGACGATGGCAACCGTGGGCACAGCGGCTTGCCGGCGCTTTTGACGATACTGGGCCCGGTGCCGTCGAACCTCTTCTAGCTGCTGCTTCAGATGTGCAATGCGCCGCCCTATCTCGCGCCGGTCTACCTCAAGCTGGGCCTCGCCCGGGCCGCGTAGGCCAACCCCCCCAGTCGCACCCCCAGCTCGCCCACCAGCTTGCCGCGCTAGGTGGGTCCACATTCGGGTGAGTCGAGGCAGGCGATACTCGTACTGAGCCAGTTCTACCTGTAATTGGCCTTCGCGAGTGTGAGCATGCTGGGCGAAGATGTCGAGGATGAGAGCGGAGCGATCCACAATTTTACGGTCGAGGGCACGCTCCAATTCGCGCTGCTGGCCGGGCGCCAGCTCGTCGTCAAACAGGAAAACGTCGATGTCCAACTCATCGCGGAAGGCTTTTAGCTCTTCGACTTTTCCCTTCCCGATGTAGGTCGCCGGCTGGATCGCATCCAGCCGCTGGTAGGTGCCCCCTATCACCTCAATACCAGCCGTATCGGCCAGAGCAGCCAACTCTTCCAGGGAGTCTTCAACCGAGAAACGTGGCCTGCCGTCCCTGGTGTGGGGTCTATCCAGGCTAGCACGCGATCTGGCCCGTTTTAATTCAGCTCCAACCAGAAAGCCCCGCTCCTGAAATGAGTCGACTTCGTGCCCGATGGAGGATTTGTGAGCAGTTTCTCTTACGATTTGACATCTCCTTTCAGAGGCAATCTTCAGAATATCATGATACGACAAAACTGGGGAACAGGCAATCTGGCTTATTTGGGTGCTTCTCTGCTGCTGTTTGCCTCCACCCACCACGCCGAGAGCGCAATGAACGGAGTTGCTTGCTGTCTGGGTAAGCGCTGGGGCTGTGAGCGCCCGCTATTCCAGGTAATGATCAGCTCCTTCTTGGCTCGGGTGATGCCCACGTACAGCAATCGCAAACGTTCGGCGGCATAACCCGTGCGCGCTTCAAGGGTGGCCATGCCCTCCACGTAGCCAGCTGGGTTGGCCTCAGATAAGGCTTTGAGCTGGGCTATTGTCTCTGCTTCCAGGTTGAGTTGGTCCCGGATGAACCACTTCTCAGAAATGTAGCTGTCGTGCGACTGCGCTGAGGGAAAATTGTAGTTGTTGACTGCCATCATATAGACGCGGTCCCACTCCAGTCCTTTGGCACGGTGCATCGTGGCGACCGTGACTACCCCAGCCTCTGGCCTAAAACCAATATCAGCGTCTGTAAAGCCCAGGAAGCGCCGCTGGTTGCGGGCGATGACAGCTAGCTCTTCGGTTAGCTCAGGCAGGCGCCAGTCAGGATTGAGGTTCTGGCGGTGGCGCAGTTCGACTGCCAGCTTGTGAGCCAGGGCCAAATCGGTTGGCTTGGAAAACAGGACTTGGGCCAGGGTTAGCAGTAGTTGGTCTACCGGCAAGGCAACCGCTGCGTGCCAGCCACGCACCACATCACGAAATTCCTTGAGTAGCTTCAGGGCGGTCGGGTCTTCCGTCAGTTCCGGGGGGGCATCTGGCCAGGTGATATCTCCCAGGGACAACCTGTAGGTCCCCTCGTGGGGGAACAAGAAAGCCTCCACCCGGCGCAGCTTGCGCAGCCAGGCCTGAATGGCTTGTAGGCGAGGCCGTTGATCAGGATCATCCCACTCTTCCCGGCGCCAAGCACGGAACAGGGTTGCCAGTTGCCGGGCCGACGTTGGCTGGCTCAGGTGGCGCAGAACATTGCCCAGTACGCCGGCTGTCGAGCGGGTGGCGGCTGTGCTATTGAGCAGTTCCACGTGCGGAATCCCGGCCTGGCGCAGCGCGTTGACCACATCCACACCTTTCTTGTTGCGCGGTGTAAGTACCGCGATGGTCTCCTTTGTTTCGTCATGATGCCGCTCCATCCAGCGTTGGACGGAGCGGACGACATCTGAGACTTCGGACTCAGGGGTGTACCGCTTTTCGATCAGATGAATTTGCGAGGGATTGTCTGTAGGGTTGGGTTGGGGGTCGCCGGGAGGTGTTGGCTGGATGTGGGGAAGCGTAAGGGTGCCACGCAGTTCCGAGACCGGGTGTGCCTGCCGTGACCAGTCAACCAGATAGTTGGATAGATGGATGATGCTGGGCTGAGAGCGCCCTGAGTTAGGTAAATCGAAACGGGCAACGTCGGACTCATCCAGGAAGTGTCGCAAGTATTCAGGGCTGGCATTGGTGAACGTATGATATACCGACTGATTGGGGTCGCCGACGCGCACCCAGTTGCCGTCAGGGCCAGCCAGGGTGCGCAGGATGTCTTCCTGGGATTTGCTGCTGTCCTGTGCTTCGTCTTCCAGGATGAAGGGCCACTGGCGGCGCAGTCGGCCCAGGAAATCTTGGTCGGCGCTAAGAGCCTCGTGGGCCAGGCGGATCAGATCGTCGAAGTCAACACTTCCACGATAGGTCAGCGCCAACTGGTAATCACGGTAGATGGCAGTCGCCATCTTAGCCAATGCCAGGGGTGTAAGGCCTGCTTCTAGCTTGGCTGCCAGGGCGTCAGGGCCTAGCCGCCAGTCTTTAGCGCGTTTCACGAAGGACCGCGCCATATCCAGGGCCAGGTCAGGCCACGGGCCCTGCTTGACCCAAGCAGCCTTCTCATCACTCAGGTCCCCCCAGGCTAGATACGGGTCAGCCATATGCGGGTGCTCACGCAGCCAGCGGGTGACGACCTCTTCCAGAATGTGGGCGCTCTCCCGCTCGTCCACGATGCCGAAATCGTCTGCCAGGCCCACCAAGCCCGGGCGGAGGCGCACGATGTCGTGGGCCAGCCCGTGCAAGGTACGTACCCGGTAGCCGAAACCTGGAACCAAGCCCAAGTCTTGGATAAAACCTGAGATATTTTTGCGAAAGTTGTTAACTGCCGAGTTGACCAGAGTCACGATGAGCACTTCTTGGTCGTCAGCCAGGCCGGTAGCTACCAGTTGTGCTGCCAGATACGACAAAGTGTAGGTCTTTCCGCTCCCTGGGACTGCACTGATGCCCATCTTACCCCGATGAGTCAGGTAGTGGTCGAGCAGCTCTCTTTGTTTGGGGCGAGGAGAAAATAAGATCGTTTCTATGGAATCACCCCTCTCATACCGGCCAAATCCGCCAGGGTGAAGACAGTGAAAAGCAGCGGCTGGTGAATCAGGTAGATGAGAAGCGAACGTTCGCCCAGCCAGACCAGTTCCTTCACGCCTGGTCGCCTGCCCCCAGCAGCGGGTAGCTTGAATCGCCGCATGCCGTCTGGGTATAGGCGATGGCCGATGAACAAACCCAGCAGAGTCACCCCAAACCAAGGAAGCAAAGGAAAATAATCTAGCTGGAAGAGCGTAGTTGGCCTAAGACCCAGCAAAAGCAGCCAGGGCTGGGTCACTGGCAATCGGCTCAGATAGGTGCCCAATGCGATAGCCATTGCGCCTAGGACGAGATTGGCCCGATGTAGCGATAGAAATGGGTAAGCCAGGATAACAGCTGTGCCAATCATATGTAAGATGCCAAAGATTACGACAACTCTGCCCATGTAGATCCATGTGGCTACGGTAATCACCATACCCCAGCCTATCAGCTTCAAGCCTCGCCAAAAGTATTTGCTATAGAGGTTCCAGCCGCTGGCCCGCTGACTTATCCGAGTGTGGCTTAGGGTCAGAGAAGTTCCCACAAGTAGAATGAATAGACTCGCAGTTATCCGCGCGAAGATTCGCCATGGCCCAACCTGCACATTGGCTTGGTAGTAGCCTAATAGGGCCAGGTCGTAAACCAAGTGATAGGTGACCATCATGACAATAGCCACTCCCCGTAACGCGTCTATTTCCCAGTAGCGACTCGCGCCGCCTTTGTGCGAGAGTAGCAGGAAATGGCTGACTTTCTTGAGCATGCTCAACTCGTCCTATCTCATGGATGGATCAATCAGGCCCCATGCTCTCTCAATCAATTTCTCGATTAGCCTGGTCGCTCGACCGACTAGAGCTTTTTTCCGCTGTTCGCCTCAGCGCTGATTGAATGGCCTGTAATAAGGGTCCTCGTTGCTCGTAGCCCCGCTCTCCCAACTCGCTGATGCCCAGGTAGATCCCCCGGCGGCAGCGGCGAACCAATCCTAAGGCCAGCCGGTAAAGGGTTTCTTGCCGGGCTTGGAACTCAAGCTCGTCGGTCCAGGGGCGGCCGGGCTCCCAGTCACGCCGCAGTACGTATGGGTGAGTTAAGGGCTGATAGATACGTTCCCACCAACCACTGCTACCTGCATCGAGCCAAAACTGATAGTCTACCGGCCGATTCGTCATCAGATAGGTATAAGCTGGTGCAATCAGCACTGCATCTCTCTCGGTCAGCCGCCAACTCTGCACGTAGGTCGCAGCCACCACCCCACGTTCGAACATACCCACGAAGCGCGCACCAATCAAGTGATCTTGGGATATAGGCTGAGGGTGCCCGTGAGTTACTGGGCGTCCTTGGGGCGATGTTACGCTTTGCTCCCCTCCGAAATTCGGGACTTGCTCGAGGGCTTCTCGAAACGCGCGTGCCGATTCGATCAGGTCCGCGACCACACGTCCCGCCTCCAACGGGGCATTTCCCATATAAGCACCGGTTTTCGCCGGCTCGCTGGCTCGCAGATCCGTACTGTGGAAGCCAAAACCGGGCTGCGAAAGCACCTCGCCGAAGAGCCGGCCCATAAAGTGATCCAGGTGTGCCTCTTCCGGAACCGAGGCCTCGTGTTCAGTTTGTTCCTGGTAACGCTCAAGCCAGGCCCTGAGCGCGTCGTACCGTTCACCAATCAAATAACCAATTCGCTCTCGCGTCTCATCTTGAATCTGGGCAAAGGAGCCAAGCTTGGCCTGGGTTGGCATATCTTGGCCGGCTGGGGGTTGGGGTCGGTAGACGACATCGGTCAGCAGGTGGGCGCGAACCAGATCCAGGCCCTCGATGGCTTGGGCCAAGGCTAAGGTCACGTCGAAGGGGGGCGGCAGTAGCCCCCAGGCTGGGTGGGCCAGTTTGGCCAGCGTCAATAAGCAACGAGCAGCTGGCTCATCGCGCAGGGCTCGCGAGGGGCGGTGGGAATGGGCGGGGATGCCCCGTGCCGAAAGCTTTTCCAGCATCGAGAAGCGGAGCGCATCACTCACGAAGGGGGCTAGCACAGCCACTTCACCTGGCGAGGTTCCTTCTGATATCAGCTGAGTGATCTTGTCAGCTGCCCAGTCGAGCATCTCGGGATGAAAATGGTGCTCCTTGAAATGCAGAACCCGCCGGAAGTCACCCTTCACTGCTGGTGTCGTCTGGCGCAGGCTGAGGCCAAGCTGATAGCCCAGGTTCAGCATATCGGATGGCGCGACGTACGACTTGGTCAATTCTATCGTCTCATCACAGGCGGCAGCCAGCCGGGCGGCGCTGGTCGGATTAGCTCCCAGGAAGATTCGGTACCCGCCCCCCTGGTCACAGGCAATCAGCACAGAGTCGCATTGAGTTACCCACTCGGCCAATGCATCGTGAACCACTGGGGTGTCTTCCTCAACATTATCCACGATCAGGTGCCGGTAACGTTCAAACAGGTAAGCACGCACGGCGGGCTGGGGCCAAAGGTGGTGGAGGAAAGTCTCGATTTGGAGTGAGAAGTCGAGCAGATTGTGAGCCAAGCAGTAGCCACGGAAGCGTTCCACGCACTCGCTAGCCTGATCGTAAATCTGGCGGCGGGCGCTCTCGCCCGCCCAGGCGCCCTTGAGCCGCTCTGGCACTTCCGCCAGGGGAATGCCGATCAGGGCTGCTTTGTTAAGATTATCCAGCAACTGGCTGAGAAGCCGCGTATGCTCGATCGTGACGGCATCGAAGTAGCCATGCCGGTCTATTAGGGGGCCAACCACTCCGTTCATAAAGTATTGAGCCGTCTCCACGGTGAGAAACACGGGTGGATGCGTGGGGTGGGCAAAACCAGCCCGGTCACCGATGAGGGGCCAGAAGAGGCGAATGACACGTCGGGCCAGTCCATCCAGGGTGATGATGTCCACCGGGCCAGCCGGCCCCAAGGAGGGGTCGTTCAAGGCATCGTAGTATGGAGCCGCCAGGGTCCGCTGGGGCACAAGCACCAGGATGGATGTGGTCGGCATACCATGTTGGATCAACCAACGCAGGCGTTTGACACCCAGTGTGGTTTTGCCACTGCCTGGCAGGCCAGTCAGAAAGATGTTAGTTCGGATAGATTGGATGAGATGGGTGACTTGGCTCTGCATATCTACCCTATCTTACACTGTCAGCCGGTAACCATATCCCCTTACAGTATCAATCAGATCTCTAGTCTCTGGCTCGTCTTTCTCGGCAGAGCTGGCTCTCATCACAGTCTGGCTTGGCCCCTCCTGCCCAGGCACACGCAGTCGCTCCCGCAAGCGGCTGACCATCTTGTCCACCTGGTAATCGAATACCATCCCGCCTGCCTCTGGCCAGACGGCGGCGGCAATTTCGTCCTTGCTAACGGCCTCATTGGCCCGTTGCCACAGATAGAGCAGCAAGTCGAATTGCTTGGTAGACAGCGGGGGGGCCAGAAGTTGACCATGCACCCACACTTGGCGAGCAGCCGGATCCACTTGCAGTATACTTATAGTGGCCTGCACGGCAGGGTGCGTCGCAGTCGCCGCCGGGTCGTGGAAGCGAAAGCAGACGTCACCGATCTGGACCACTGCGTCGCCAGGCAAGAGAGTCTCGCCTGTAACTGGTTGGCCGTCCAGCAGCGTGCCATTCTTACTGCCCAGGTCACGCAACCAATACAGGTCATCCCGCAACGTAATCTGGGCGTGACGCCGGCTGGCGAAGTCATCTTCGATCACTACATGACAGGTGGCTGCCCGCCCCAGGACTGTCGTCGATTGGGCGAGTGGAATGATTTGCCCGCTGCGGGGGCCGCTAATGATGGCAAGTCGGGCTGGTTCGCGCATGGTTGGTTGTTTCCTGATCCCTTGTGTGATACAATCTTCAGTATACCAGCACTTAGTGGCCTAAACAAAAGTGAAGCCGGAAGATCTCATCGGGACAAAAATCGATCGCTATCACCTTGAAACCCTGGTTGGTACGGGGGGCGTGTCAGCTGTCTACAGAGCTCTTGATGCGGCCAGCGGGGAGCAGTTGGCGATCAAGGTCCTCTTCCCCCCACCGGGAGCGGGATCGGCGTTGGGTCAGCGCTTTCGGCGCGAAGCGCGTATGGCCGCACAGCTTGACCATCCTGGCATTGTCCGAGTCCACGATGCTGGCCAGGCCGGGAGCTTGCTCTTTATGACCATGCCGTTGGTTGAAGGGGCCTCCCTTCAGCAGGTATTGGAGGCACGGGGCCGGCTCGATGAAGGAATGGCAGCCGACATCGCAGGCCAGGTGGCTGAAGCGCTGGATTACGCCCATGCGCGGGGTGTGATTCACCGGGATGTGAAACCGTCAAATATCCTGGTTGACCTCCACGGTCAGGCCCTGCTGGTCGATTTCGGCGTAGCGCGTGCCTTAGATGACCCAGCGCTGACCGTAACTGGCTTTACGGTAGGCACCCCGGCTTACATGGCGCCGGAACAGGCCAGCAGCTCCACTGACCTGGATGGCCGCGCTGACCTGTACTCGCTGGGCGTAGTGCTATATCAGGCGGTCACCGGGCGCATTCCCTTTCGGGGCAGTACGCCGCAGGTGATGCACGCTCATGTTTATGAGCTACCACCCCCGCCCTCCTCGGTTGCTGAGGTATCGTCACCGATGGAGGCCATCATTCTGCGGGCCTTGGCCAAGAACCCGGATGACCGATACGCCACGGGCGCAATGTTGGCCGCTGATCTCCAGTCGTTGGTGGAAACAACCCGTACCCGTCTGCCGATAGCCTTGTCGGAAACCGCCAAATCTCGTGGCAGAGCCACGCGGTTGCCTGACTCTCGCCGCTCGCCCTGGCTGAGCACGCGACTGGCACAGATCCTGCTGACGCTGCTGGTTATTGTCATAATCGGCGGAGGGCTATGGCAGGCAATAGGTGGCTCTGTCATACTGACTCCTTCTCCCGGCCCTGAAGTGCCAGCCACGGCTGAGCTGTTGGCATCATCGCCAACTCCGGTGCCTCGCTCCCCTACAGCGACTTTGCCCGAGTCTAGCCTGGGTGCCACCCAGGCTTCCCCAGGCGCCCCACCTGGCAGCCTAACTGTTTCTGCCACACCTTCTGCCACATCTTCTCCGACGCTGATACCTGTCGCCACGCCTGGGCCATCGCCCTCTCCTTTGCCTACTTCCACACCTACTCCGGTCTTGCCTACGCCCCCTCCAACCCCCACGCCTACGGCTTGCCCGGTACAAGTGGCGAGTGCGTTTGCTGGCTGGCTGGCATCCGACGCCAGCCTGGCCGCACGAGTCGGATGCCCACGCGATCAGGGGACCCAGGCCGTTTGGGGATGGGAACCTTTCGAAAGAGGGCAAATGCTCTGGCGAGGTGACTTAAGCCAAGTCTACGTGCTTTACCAGGCGGGCACCTGGGCAGTGTACGACGATGAATGGCGGGAGGGCGATCTGGAATGGGATGGGAGTATCATCCCGCCGATCCAGCTCCACCAGCCGGTTAGAGGCTTCGGGTTGGTATGGCGCCAGAATCTCGACGTGCGAGACGCTTTAGGCTGGGCCACTGCACCAGAAATCAGTTTCAGCGTCAGCTTCCAGCCTTTTGAGCGTGCACTCCTCGCTGCAGATGACGAGACATCTCGTATGTGGGCTCTCCTGGCCGATGGCACCCTGGCTGTCAGGAAATGAGTAGTATGCAATACGCAGCCGTCTAGCATTGCATATTGCATACTACTTGCACTGGCCTGGGTTCAGTCCCCAAATGTATCCTGGAGACCGATCCAGGATCGGACCTGTACCGAGTCTTCCCCTGACTCATCCCATTTCCAATAGTCGTACAGGACGAAAATGCGGTCCACCACGCCCATCCACAGCATCCGGCCATTGCCGAATTGCTGATAGGCACCCGAACTGTCCATGGAGGAGCTGGTGGCATAGCCCAGCCGTTGCCTGACACGAACACCAGTCCCTTCCCAATAGGCTTTGCTGAAGTGCTCTCCGAGGGCGTGGAAGCCAGCGGGGACATCCCCTATGGCCGCTGGATCGGCCGGCCCCATATCCGGAAAACGCTGGAATTCCCCCGTATCGAAAAGGACATACACAGGATCACTGCTGTAGCTGCTATCGGCAGCTAACCAGAGCATCAACCCATGCTCAAAGACTTGTACAGCAGCATCGGTACCTTCTTCGCGGTAGGGCCAGGACGGGCAGCCCAGGGTAGCGGCGATTTCGGGTTGCGTGCCCCACACTTGCCCAAAGCCCCGTATGGGTACGCTGTCACAATACGGAACTTGGGCAACACGCGGCGTCGCGGTAGGTGGAGCGGGCGGCGGCGTTATAGCCTCAGCCATCGCAAGGCTGGATACATCCTTGCTCAGACGAACTAGGCTGGCTGACAGCCAGGCACGCATCCCCTGCCCTGAGCGCTCCAGGTGGGAATCCGACTCGGGGGTTGATTCCTCTGCCCAGGCGATTTGCAGCCAGTTGCCAGCCTCATCTCGTTTAAGTATCAGCAGAATGTCGCCCTGGCTCACCTGTCCCAAGACTGGATACGCTAGCCCAGGCCCACTACGCACATTGCCAGCTTCCACCACTACTTCAGCTTCCGGAAGCTCTTGTGTAGGCGTTGGCGTTGGGGTCGGTGCAGGCGTCGCCTCTGGGGTGCGATCGGCTGTGAGCGGATGGCTATCTGCAAGCCTGGCAGAGGTTGCCTGGGGCTGGCTCCGCCTGGAGGCGGAGATTGGCGGCGTTGTCGTGAGTGCGGGAGTCCGGGTTGCAGTGTGGGTTTCCTTGGGAGCAGCCAGGGCTGTCGGTTGCGATACGGCGCTATCCCCCTCGCTGCTGCAGCCGGTGGCTGCCATGAAGAGGATCAGTCCGGCCAAAGCTGGCGTCCACAGGCTCCATTTGATATTCATCGTTACACCTCCTCGTATTTCGAATTGGGGCAGCTGCATTCATCCTGGCTGCTCTCTACGTTCAGTGTAACGGATTCTTCCTGGGCTTATTGGACCTGGTTCTGACCGAATCTTGACCATTAGCCGGCGATAAATGCTTCTCTCTGGGGCTCTCTTGTTTGCCCAAAACATCAGTTATGTCAAGCAGATGCGTTTCTTATTTGGAGGCATATTTCGCATAGCCTAAAATCTCAGTTTAAATATCGAGGTAATTGGTGTATGTTGCTATGACTACGCGAAACACTTTTCGCCAATCAACTCAAATCGGTGCGCTGTCGGCCTGAACTAGTGGTGAAACAGAAACAGGGCACGAAAGATCTTTCGTGCCCTGAATGATTTGTCCCCTGCTTGGCTCGGATTAACAGGAAATCGCAGTTATTTGTGTAATGGCTATGCGAAGCGGCTGGCTAACTCATTGACGCTCTATCCTTTGCCTACCGCAAGATCGTTACTTGCCAGCCCAAAGCGTTGAAACAGCCACGGCCCGCCCAGTGTTACCCACACTCCGACCAGCAAATAGCGGATCGCACGCAACAAGATGTAGAGCGGCTCCCCTTGGCCAGGAAAGACCACTTTCAATCCTTCGCGCAGTGCCATCAGAATTATGACACCCACAATTAAGCGCACTGCCCGTTGCCAAAGAGGGCCGCCGGCGCTGAAGCCCACAAACCGCCTTTCTATCACAATGCCCACTCCTGCCCCAATGAGTATCCCAGCCGAAGTGATAGCATCGCCAGAAGAGTAGCCCAGCAGCAACACGACCGGGACGATCACCCCCAGGCCCAATTGCAATCCCATAGGCTGCTGTGAAAGCCAGCCAACCAGGCCTGGCTCAAGCCACCTGAAGAGGCCCAACCAGGCAGCCCCCAGTATCAGCCCCGCCAACACGTCACTGGGAAAGTGAACCCCCAGGTAGATGCGTGAGAAAGCAATCATGGCGATCATGGACGCGGCCAAGGCCCACATCCATCGGCGGCGCACCCAGCCTGCCAGGTAGCCCCATACCACCATCGCTGATTGGCTATGCCCGCTAGGAAAACCGTACCCCAGCTCTTCAGCAGGAACAAGGTCTAGCTTCAGCACTCGAAGATCAAATTGGAACGGTCGCGGCAGGGCAAACAGACCCTTGAGCGCAGAGTTGCTGTAGCCAGAGAGAAGGAGGATATAAGCCAGGCGCTGCGCCTGCCCCTTGTCAAGGCACCAGTAGAGGAAAGGCAGCAAAACCAAAAAGAATTCTTTGCTGCCCAGGGAAGTAACTACATTAAAAAAGGCATCCAAGGCCGGGTTGTGAATAGCCTGTGTGCCAATGATCATGTCAATGCCCCAGTGCCAGATTGCCTGCATTTCAGCCTCCCGTCTATGATGACTGTCGCATTCGCGCCGGACATGATACAATGCGAAACTGTGACTATGGGTTGGAGAATCGGGATCGGAAACGGAAATTGGGGCCACCTGGCTGTGACGATGGCAACCCGCCTCCGTCTCCCAGTATAGCAGCACATGATGGTGAAATCAAACGCAGTCCTGGTGCAACTCACCTGGCAGGATTGCATACAGGCGCATGGAGCTGAGAAGCATGATTGATCGCTATACGCTTTACCCCCGCACGCTGACCTTTCTGCTCGACGGAGAAGATGTACTACTTATCCAGCGTTCGCCTGAGGCACAGCTCTTTCCTGGCATGTACAACGGTGTGGGTGGCCATATAGAACGAGGCGAGGACGTGCTGTCAGCGGCGCGGCGGGAAGTGCTCGAAGAGACAGGCCTGGACGTCTCCAACCTGACGCTGCGCTGCTTGCTGCACGTAGATGAAGGCTCCGAGCGGCCTGGTGTGCTCGTGTTTGTATTCGTGGGGCATACGCACCGGCGCGACGTGGTTGACTCCAACGAAGGGGCACTGCACTGGGTGCCACTGGGGCAGGTCGGTCAGCTAAACCTGATGCCTGACCTCCCTCAGCTCCTGGCGCGTGTTGTGGCGTCTCCCAGTGATGTATCGCCCATCTTCGCCCGGTCCACGATTTCTCCCGATGGTCGTGTTTGGGAGATACAGTTCGTGACCTGAATCGGAGTTGACCCGCTACTGCGATGGTGCTATACTCAAAATGACTTGAGAGCCCCGAAGCTCATAATGACTTGGTTACTGCCTTGACCATGTCATGCGCCGCTACTTGCCTTTTTCAATTCCAAATTATGCCTGGCAATCTAGACTAAAGGACAGGCTATGCACAAAGTCGCAATCGTAGAAGATGACACCCAAATCAGAACCATGCTCGAGTTGAGCATGCAGTATGCGGGCTTTGAGGTGGTGTCAGCTAACAATGGCAAACACGGGCTGGATACTGTCTTGCGTGAACGGCCACAGGTTGCCATCCTCGACGTGACGATGCCCGGTATGTCTGGCTTTGAACTGTGCCGAGCGGTCAAGCAATTGATGGGCAATCGCGCCCCCTACGTCATTATGTTGACCGCTAAAGGCCAGCCGTCCGACGTCAATGCTGGACGGGCTCACGGGGCTGATCTGTATCTGATCAAACCAGTGGATATGTCCAAGCTGATAGGTCACGTACGAGACGCCATAGGCGAGGACCCAGCATCTTCGCAAACCCCATAGGCTCGAGCCACTCGGCCGGCTTGACCCAATCGTATGATAATTGGCCACAGTGCTGGTTCTGGAACGGAACATGGTTGTTAAGAGGCGTTCCAAAAAGGGGACACTCAATCCCGACATACCCTCCAAAGAATTGAAGCTGGCGCTAAACGCGGCTGGCTCACGCATGAAGGACCTCAACAAGCGTGTTCTTACTCCAGAAGCTTTACTGTTGGCCTTCGTCGAACTGGAGCAAGTGGCGGCCTACAAACTGCTGAAAGAACTACTGAAGGCGCGTGGTCATCGGTGGGACCGCTTCACCGGCGAAGTCAGTGGCCTGGCGCACGAACGGGTGGCCGTTGACGTAGAGTTCGACTGGGTCACTGATAAAGACCAGCCTATCTCTCTCTCGGATGAATTGCTCATCGTCCTGGACGAGGCATTAACCCTGGCTCAGGCTCGCGACGAGGTCTATGCCGGCACAGAACACGCGCTGGTGGGAATGACCGACCCCAAAGTGTCTACCAACCGATTGCTGAAACGTTATGGCCTCACTCAGCACGCGTTGCTAGAAACCCTGGCCGACATGGCCGTCGCCCGCAGCGCGACCACCACCGATCATGTAGCATTGGCACGTCAGGGCGAGATCACTCCCGTCTACTTTCGGGACGAACTGCTGCGCGACTTAATTGGTCTGCTCACATTGGCCACCGACCGGCATGTCATCTTGGTGGGGCCACATGGGGTGGGTAAGCGCACGCTGGTCTACAGCCTGGCCTTGCTGATCGCTGAGGGCAAGGGACCAGCTGGCCTGAAGAGTGTGATCGAGATTAACGAGGAAGCTCTGCTTGACAACGCCAAACGGTCGGTACAGAGCGGTGTGCGCCGGGCCAAGGACGGGGTACTATTCGTCCCCCATATTGCCCGCTTTTTCGGTGGCTTCCGGGCCGATTTTCCAGAGGCGGCCGGCAAGGAGCTGCAGAAGGCCTTCTTCTCCCCCGATGACGAGGTGGTTATCATCGGCACGGCCACCGAAGCCGAATTCACCGAACGGCTGGAGCCAAGCTCGGCCGTTAGTGGGCACGCTCACGCCCTGCGTGTCGAATCAACCTCGATCGACCAGACAGCAGCCATCCTGGATGTGCTCAAACCCCGCTTCGAGGCAGACTACGGCCTGACCATTGCCGCCGAAAGCTTGGCAGAAACCGCCCGGTTGGCCGGGCGCTACCTGACCACTGCACCGTTGCCAGCCAGCGCCGTTCAGCTGCTGCATCGGGCCTGCGCGACGGTCAAGATGAGCGCCCAGTCAGATCTGACCATCAAACCGGGTATACCCGCTGACCAGACTCTTGACGCGGAAGATGTCATGGTCACGGTCAGCCAGATCACCGGAATCCCGGTCAATCGCCTGGGCGCCGAAGAGCGGGCTCGCTATGCTCACATGGTCGAACACCTGCGCCGACGCATCATCGGCCAGGACGCGGCAGTGCTGGCCGTAAGCCGGGCAGTCAAGACAGCTCGAGTTGGCCTCAAAGACCCCAAGCGCCCCATCGGTTCCTTCTTCTTCCTGGGTCCAACCGGCGTGGGCAAGACGGAACTGGCCAAGGCGCTGGCCGAGTTTATGTTCGGCACTGAGGATTCCATGACGGTACTGGACATGACCGAGTACCAGGAGGAAAACGCCGTCAACCGGCTGATCGGCTCCCCGCCCGGATACGTGGGCTACGAGGCTGGTGGCCAGCTGACCGACAAAGTAGCCTCTATGCCCTACTCGGTGGTACTCTTTGACGAAGTGGAGAAAGCACACCCGCGCGTTCTCGACGTGCTGTTGCAGATTATGGAAGAGGGTCGCCTCACCGACGGCAAAGGACGCACGGTCAGCTTCAGCGAGACGGTCATCATCTTGACCAGCAATGTCGGCTCGCAGTACTTGGGCGACCCCAGCCTTTCATCGGCCTTTGCTCAAGATGCTGCTGAACAGAAACTCAAGCAGCATTTCCGCCCAGAGTTTCTCAACCGCCTGGACGACATCATCTTCTTCAATACGCTCAGCCAGGATGACCTGCGCCAGATCTTGGACCTGCTCCTGAAGAAAGAAGAGAAGCTGGCTGCCGGACGCGGCCTCAAATTAGTTGTTGCAGACGGCGCACGAACCTGGCTCCTCCAGCAAAACCAGCATCCAGAATGGGGCGCGCGCCCCCTACGACGTATCCTGCAGAAGCACATTCGTGAGCCGCTGGCCGATTGGCTTTTGAAAGAGGATCCGCCGCAAGGGTCAACCGTACATGTGACTGTGAAAGGCGAAAACCTGACCTTTGAAAAAAAGCGCAACAGGAAGAGGCCTGAGTAACCAGGCCGCCTGCCTTGAGCTCGACGAATGAACTTCACTGTGCCCGAGAATTGACTATCTTGTAAAATTTCGTTTTTGCTGTATAATAGGGACCATCTTCTCCAAAATATTTCCAAAAAGGCCAGCCCCCGCTGCGAAGACACTCGGCCAATAGGGCGCCAACCATATCCCACCGTT
>CP070811.1:2514127-2577038 GCA_020343875.1 Anaerolineales bacterium
CCCTCGCGGCGGACAATCCCCTTGCCGATGGGAACCAGGTATTCCTCTTCAGGTACTTCACCAATGGGACTCAGGGCGCCCGCCTCGGAGCGGGGTCCCTTGCTGCCATATAGAAGCTTGTGCTCAAAAAAGATAACTGGATTGTCATCACGCACAGCACTCTTGAGCAGCCCCTTGGCGTCGTATGCCGTGGAGGGGGCCACCACCTTAAGGCCAGGGATATGAGTAAAGAAAGCCTCCAGGCTCTGAGCGTGTTGCGCGCCCCGCCTAGTCGCGCCTACCGGGGCCCGCATGACCATGGGCACTTTGAGCGTGCCTCCCGACATATACGTCATTTTGGCCGCCTGATTGGCCAGCTGATCCATCATACAAAACAGAAAGTCACCGTATTGCACGTCAGCGATAGGGCGCAGCCCGGCCATGGCCGCCCCAATGGCGACGCCGGCGATGCCGATCTCCGAGATGGGCGTATCCAGGATGCGCTCATGGCCAAACTCCTCAGACAGGCCCAAGGTGACCGTGAACGCGCCACCGAATCCGCCTTCGATCCCGATGTCCTCGCCCAGGCAGAAAACCCGCGCGTCGCGTTGCATCTCCTCCCGAATGGCCTGTCGCAAAGCTTCGGCGATGCTCATGGTAGTCATATCAGCCCTCCCCCTCAGCAGTCTCGTATGCCTGGTGTGGATAGAAGACATGGTTCAGGGTATCTATGGGCTCGGGCGCAGGGCTGTCCTCGGCAAAGGCAACCGCTTCATCAATCAGGTCTACCACCTCTTGTTCAATAGCCGCCAGGCTCTGGTCAGTGGCCAGGCCCATCCGCTTGAGGCGTTCACCCAGGCTGGAAATGGGATCGTTCTCCTCCCACAGCACCTCTTCTTCTTTGGAGCGATAGGTGCGCGGGTCGCTGCGCGAATGCCCGCACAACCGATACGTCTTGCATTCGATGAGCGTCGGCCCCTCGCCCCGCCGAGCGCGAGCAATCGCCTCGCCTGCCGCCTCATAAACCGCTTCCACGTCGTTCCCGTCCACCACCACACCCGGCATGCCGTAGGCAGCCGCCCGGTCCGCAATATCCTCGATGCGGAACGCCACCGACACCGGCGTCGAAGCGGCATACAGGTTGTTCTCGCACACATAGACCACGGGCAGGTCCCAGATAGAGGCCATATTCAATCCTTCGTGAAAGGCACCCTCGTTGGCTGCCCCATC
Source organism: Anaerolineales bacterium (assembly GCA_020343875.1). Taxonomy (GTDB): domain Bacteria; phylum Chloroflexota; class Anaerolineae; order 4572-78; family NAK82. Next base: position 2,515,337 of record CP070811.1, read on the forward strand.
GCCAAAGAAGGCCACCGCCACCCGATCTGTGCCCAACCGCTTGGCGGCCAAGCCCACCCCCGCCGCAATAGGGATGTTGGCGCCCACGATGGCAATAGCCGGGAACATCCCCACGCTGATGTCGCCCACGTGCATGGACCCGCCCTTGGCCTGGCAACAGCCAGTCTTCTTGGCGAACAACTCGGCCATGATCGCCCGCGGGGCGACCCCCTTGGCGATGGCATGCCCGTGCGGTCGGTGGGTGCTTAGCGCATAATCATCATGGCCCAGGTGCGTACAAACGCCGGTGGCCACCGCCTCCTGGCCGATGTACAGGTGCAGGGTGGAAGGGATGCGGCCCTGCATAAAGATATAGTTGCACCGTTCCTCGAAGCGCAGGATAAGTAGCATGGTGCGGTACATATCCAACAATGGAATGCTAGCATTTGACATTTATCTATCCTCAGTCTATCAAAGATTCTTCCGGGCGAACTTGGGATGGTAGTCTATGCCAGCATAGCCCCAGGGGGTCTTGGGCCGCTCCCGGATGCCCCACGTTTCGGCCGCTGCCCGGAATTCGGGATACTTCTTGGCGGCTTCTTGCAGGCTCATGCCCGACAAGACGGCCTCAAACGCCTGTCGCCAGGCCATGGCGCCCGCTTTGTAACCCATGGGATGTCCGAGCATGCCGCCTCCCGCTGGCACGATGAAGTCAATGCCGTGCTCCTGGATCAACACCTCGGCCAGGCCAGGATACATACCCGCCGACGGCATGGGCCAGGTACGCCTGATATTGTGGAAGGGCGCACGCAGCGTTTGTGAGGCGCGCAATTCCTCCTCGATCGAACAGGTCTGGAGGCTGGACCACAGGGAAGGAGACAACATCAAATCGGCCCCGCTCAGCCGGCACAGCTTTGACAGAGTCACCCAACTAAATGTCTCGATCATACCCAGCATATGGGATGGGTGCAGCATGATGGGCACGTTGATTTCGGGGTCGTCGGCCAGGTCTTTGAGGGTTGACAGGCCGGCAGAATAGGCCAGCAACAGGCCCGTCGCTCCAGCCCGAACGGCGCGGCGTGCCTTCTCCTGCACCCGGCTAGACTCATCCGTAATGCTGACCAGATAGATGGTCTTCTCGCCGGTCTCCTGTTCCGCCTTGTCCAGTGCCTTCAAAACCGCCTCCAGGCGGGCGTCGAAGGGGGAGTTGTCCAATTCACTGCACATTTCGTCGTCCTTGCACAAGTCAGCACCCCCCAGCGCGCTCTGGTAGGCTTGGGCTGCCGTCTCTTCCGGCGTCATGCCCATCTTGGGCTTGATGATCTGCAGGCACAGCGGCCGATCGTGCACGCCCAGCAGATCACGCATGCCCTCGATACCGAACTTAGGGCCGTTGAATTTGGCTGCCACCGCCCTGGGAATAGTCACATCTAGCAGGCGCACCTTGTCGCAAAAAGCAAAGATGTTGCCTGAGATGGAGAGGAGCAACATGGGCATGTTGACATTGACGTCCCAGGCGGCAGTCGGAAAAGCCAGTTGCACAATGGCCTTCTTGGTTCCCCTGGGTGCCGGGACTTCGTAATACCCCAGCACTTTGCTCGACAGACGTTCCCGCACCTCCGGCGTTTCCTCCTTGACCTCCACCCAACTGGCGGTCGAGCCCTCCAGAGCCAGGCGCTGCACCTGCCCCAGGTGATCAATGAAGTCCCATTCAGGCTTGTTGTCCTCAATGTAGTAAGTACCTACGACGAAGCGATCCTCATCCAGGCTCTCCCACATGTAATTGAACATATGCGGGTCATACAGTTCCTTTACCATAATAACCTCCCTGCTGCGAGTGCAGCTCAATTGGCAATCAACCCAGCAAAGCCTCACGCACCATGGCTGAGGCCTCCATCGCATCCCCGCTGGCCACCACCTGCCCGATTCGCTCACGCCCCATCTTGTCCAGCAGGCCGTGCAGGCCCTTGATCCAACGGATACTCTCAGTGGCGGCTCGAATTCCGTCCTCCCGATAGGGGAAGATGTCCAGCGCATACCAACCCTTGTACTCCATGCGATCCAACCAATACAGGAGCTCCAGCATCTCCACCGTGTGAACCGCTCCCACGGTCATGTCGTCGTCCCAATGCCGCCAGTTGTCATTGAAATGCATGTAGAAGAGTTTCTGCCCAAAGTATTGCAGCATGGCGGCCGATTCAGCGGCGTTCTCATATGCCATCAGGGCATGCCCCACGTCAATCATCGCCCCTACGTTGGCCTTGGCAACTTTCTCAACCAGCAGCAGCGTCTTACCAACCGTGCCGATAAAACAGTGGGTGCGCGGCTCTTTGGGTTTGTACTCGATAACCAGCTTGACCTCGGGCACGTGCTCCGCGCATTCAATGGTGCCTTCAATGATGCGATCCCAGGCAGCCAGGAAGTCGGCCTGCAGCGGATAGTCATAGCCATCCTGGCCGAACCACAGGTCCACCACCTCGCAATCCATCTGCTTCGCCCATTCCATTGACTTCTTGACCTCTTGAATGGCGTCGCGACGGATTTGGGGGTCGTTGGCAGCAAAGGAGCCCCAACCCCATTTCCCGGAAGCCCAAATGTCGGGCGTGACGCAGGTCACCTCCAGCCCAGCCTCCTTGATCTGCCGGTGCACCTGCTCGACGTTGTCGTCGTTGACATGCCAGAATCCAACCACCTCCACCCCCGTCAGCCCCTCAACCTGGGTGGAGGCTTTGATGAGATCTTCAGTCGACAGCCGCTCACCGTAGCCAGACAGCACGTACCGATCAGCACAAGCGTTAAAGGTGTTGATATTGGCTGAAAAACGAAGATTGGTTGTCATACGTCTCCTCCTGTTAGTTAGTCAACGGGTAACAAGTAATCAGATAACGAGTAATGAGTTACGGGGCAACGGGTAACGAGTTGACGAGTTACAAGCTATCTGTTACCCATTAACTCATCACCCCTTGACTCAGGGTCTCGAAAGAGTCACCTTGAAATCATAGCGGTCTCCCCGCCACACCGCTTCCAGATACTCCACAGCCGTGCCATTGGCGGCGTAAGTAACCCGCTCCGTGGTCATCACAGGCATGTTGCGTTTGATTTCCAGCAGCTTTGCCTCGTGGGGCGTAGCGCACCGCGCGCGCAAAACCTCTTTGCCGGTCCACAGGCGCAGCCCATAGCGGGTTTCAAGCAGGCGGTATAACGAAGTGGTCAGGTCGTTTTCTTGCAGAGTGGGGCACAGCGCAACCGGTAGATAGGCAGTCTGCAAGCTGAGAGGTTCATCGTCAACCAGACGCAGGCGGCACAGCTCGTAGACAGGCGTCCCTTCTGGCAACTCAAGCGCATGCGCCACGTAAGGCAGCGACGGAGCCTGCTCCAGCGAGACGAGCTGAGTGGTCAACGACCATCCGCGTCGCTGCATGTCCTCCGTCGTCGAGACCAGCCGGGTCAGTTCGTGCTCGACCCGACGGGCTGAAGCAAAGGAGCCTCTACCCTTCTCTCGATATATCCAGCCGTCCTGTTCGAGTACATCCAGGGCATGCCTGACAGTAGCTCGCGTGATGCCGTGGCGGTCGGCCAGCTCATTCTCGGAGGGTAGCTGGTAGATCTCGTCTGGCCCCTCTCGCTCGCTGATTTCTCGCCTGAGCAGGTCAGCCAGTTGCTGGTAATACGGAAGTGAACTGGTCTTATCAATAACCCGCACAACGCACCCTTTCCCAGCCAGGACTTGTCCGCTGTCAAGATTGGGCCAATAGAATCAGCCAACCTTCAGCCCACTTGTCTACTTGTATAGACAAGTTCACTATAACACACAACCCATTCGATGTCAAGAGAGATTCATATGCATTTCTAAGTATTCTCCAACTGCATTCAAACATTGTCGCACTAAACTAATCATGGTTAGGGCAGCCTGTGGGCCTACCAGAATCAACACAATGCTTTGGGCTGCAAAAACACTCCTCCGCGCACTTAAGTCGCGGACAGGAGCCAGGAGGGATTCCTTTGGCAAACATTCTTTGTATAGGCGCTGGCTATGTTGGAGGGCCAACCATGGCAGTTATAGCCAGCAATTGCCCCCAACACCGCGTCGTAGTAGTCGACATCAACGAGGCCCGTATCGCTGCCTGGCAATCCGATCAACTGCCTATCTATGAACCTGGCCTGGAGGAACTTGTCCGTCGCGTCCGTAACAAGAACCTCTTCTTTTCGACTGAGATCAGCCGCAACATTGCCGAGGCGGATATCATCTTCGTCAGCGTCAACACGCCAACCAAGACTTTTGGTCAAGGCGCGGGCAGAGCTGCCGACTTGCAGTACTGGGAGACGACCGCCCGTCAGATACTTGAGAATTCAGACTCACCCAAGGTTGTCGTGGAGAAGAGCACGTTGCCCGTGCGCACGGCTGAAGCTATGGAGCGCATCCTTCGATCCAATGGCAACGGGCATCATTTCGAGGTGGTTTCCAACCCCGAATTTCTGGCTGAGGGCACGGCCATTCGCGACATGCAGCAACCAGATAGAGTGCTGATCGGCGGACGGGAGACGCCCTCGGGGCAAAGGGCAGTCCAGGCCATCGTCGACATCTATTCCCAGTGGGTGCCCAACGAGCGGATCATCACCACAAACCTGTGGTCGGCCGAACTGTCCAAGCTGGTGGCCAACGCCTTCCTGGCGCAGCGCATATCCTCCATCAACGCCATCTCCGCCCTATGTGAAAAGACAGAGGCCGATGTCACGGAGGTGGCCCACGCCATCGGGATGGACAGCCGTATTGGTGCCAAGTTCTTGCGGGCCGGGGTGGGCTTTGGCGGTTCTTGCTTCAAGAAGGACATCCTGAACCTGGTTTACTTGTGCGAGCATTATGGTCTCCAGGAAGTAGCTGCCTATTGGGAGCAGGTGGTCAGGATGAACGAATACCAGCAGGCACGCTTTGTCTCCAACATGATTTCGTCCATGTTTAATACCGTGGCGGGCAAACGGGTTGCCATCTTCGGGGCTGCTTTTAAGGCTAACACCAGCGACACGCGTGAGTCACCCGCTCTGGATGTTTGCCGCGCGCTGCTGGAGGAGCACGCCGATGTTGTCATGACCGATCCCCACGCCCTCGACATGGCTCGGGCCGACCTGGGCGATCTGGCCCAGCAGGTGACCTTTGAGCCAGACCCCCACCAGGCCGCCAAGGGTGCTCATGCCCTGGCTATCCTGACTGAGTGGCCGGATTTCGCCCAACTGGACTACCAAGCCCTGTACAAGTCCATGGTCAAGCCGGCCTTCATCTTCGATGGGCGCAACATCCTTCAGCACCAGAAGCTGCACGCCATCGGCTTCAACGTCTACGCAATCGGCAAGCCGCCACTCACCAATTTCGCCAAATGAGTACCCAGACTTTTGGGGTTTTTGAAAACCCCAAAAGTCTGCTCCGCTAAGAAACCCGTAGTTTCATAGCCGGTATAGAGAATGCTCGAAGGGGGTCTGTGACCCCCGCCTCGCCCCAAATCAGGCCCCATATAGGCGCAAGCCGCGGGTCACAGACCCGCTCAGAACAAAAGAATACCTCCCGGCTCGCGGGTGCGGATCGCACGAGCGAAACCGGGAGGTATCATATCTTCGTTATGCCGTTGAGTCCAACACGGCCAATGTCACGCCCAATCAGGCCCTTCCCCTACCCTCGGTCGGCTGGTTGGCAGTCGGCCTAGGGAACGTAGCCATCCGACAGTGTCTTCAGGAAGGCGACGATGGCCGCCTCCTCCGCCTCAGACAAACCCAGGTTGCCCAGCTCTGCGGTGTTGACAGTGCCAGGCACTTCAGGCGCCGGCCAGCAATTCGCAGTCAGGGCCTCCGCCTCAGTATAAAGGCCGGGACACGTGGGCTTCACATCCCGCGTGTTGTAGAAGTGGACGATGCCCTCGAGGCTCTTGAAGTAGCCGTTGTGCCCGTAGTCCTTCACGGACTCCTTATCCGGCCTCAAGTCCACGTTGCGCAAGGTCGGGACCTTGTGCTTGCCCCACTCTGCTAGATACACGTCTTCAGGGTAGCCAGCCGTCATAAGGAAGCCACCCAGACCGGGATCGACGAAATCGGGAGCAACACCAGCCGGATTCTCCGGGTTCTGCGGCAGGCCCAGGTTGTCGAAGGTGAAGTCAGTGAACAATGTCTGCTTGCCGCTGCTGATATGGCACAGTTTGCATTTCCCCGTGCCCTGGAAGAGGGCAAAACCTTGCTGCTCCTCCTGGTTCAGGTTCGCCGCACCCGTGAAGGTGTAGTCATACTCAGAGGTGAACGCGTTTACTTCAGGTGAGGCCTCGTAGGCAGCGATGGACAGGCCGATGTTGCCGTAGGCCATGTCCGATTTGGCCCGGTCCGCGTCGGACAGACGGACCGTCTTGCCTTCCTTGCGGCACACACTGTCCACATTGGCGGGCCAGGCGATTCTACAGGCTCCAGCGCCCCAGACAGCCTCAAAGGAGACCGGATATGAGGCAGTGCAAACCCGGTACACCACGCAAGCGCTGTCCGGCAGGGCCTGCTCGGCCGGGTTCCGGAATGGGCCCAGGGCCTGGTCGGCGGCCGGATTGCCCAGCACTTCGCCGGTGGCCCGCCCATCCCAGAAGTTGCCGCCCACGAACAGCCCCTTCTTATCCATGTAGAAGATGGGGCTCTGGGTGGCGTAGGCTGCGCTGGGTGGCTTACGATCTCCAAAGCGACCAGGGATCGAGCCTTCATACACCGCGCCATGGGCGTTGATATCCGAATCCGGCCCCGTCCAGCCCCACTCGGGGGCGTGGCAGGATGCACAGGACTGGTTTCGGTTGATCGAAAGGTTTCCGTCAAAGAAGATGGATTTGCCCAGCTTCTCGATCGCCGTCAGCTCAGGGCCTTTGGCCGCTACAGTTCCTACCGACGCAACCAGTAGCAGGGCGGCCGCGCCAACCAGGACGCATGTCAAAACCCTTTTGTTGATCATGGTTCTTCCCTCCCAAATGAGATTTGCCCGCGCTCTACAACAGGATATCCCGCCATGTGGAGCTCACTCAAGCTGAGGCAAACAAAGAACGTCGCCACGGTTGTCGTCTAATAGCATCACCTCCTTAGGCTGCCCGCCAGCGCAACTGTCTCTAGCAGACACTACCCATGTGACTGCTCTACCTTCGGTTCTTGTGGGTAGCCCTACAGCCACTATCCGCCTCCTGGCAGATCGCCAGGTCAGCACTCATTCTGGAGTTGATGTGGCAAATGGGGTCAGTCAAATAGAGTAGATAAGAAAAGCGCCCCCACGTTCGCTGAACTTGAGCAACAGCAATTGGATTACGCCCAGGCTTCCATTTAAACTGCGGCGCACAAGTCTCGCACGATGCGCCTAAAGTACACTTTCCTCTTGTACATTATATCACAAATTGGCAGCGGAATCTCTTAGAAATTCATGAGAAATCGGTTAGAATCCGGCTGCCAGGGCTGGTGTAGAGTCGCTTGTACCGGAAGAAGACAATATGGTTTTCGAAAACCCAAATAGTCAGGGTATCGTGGCCCGACCGTCAAGCGGCTTGCGCTAATCAATGCCTTGGCGTACAATCCAGCACTAACCGGGCGGTCGGCGCGGGTCCAGTGTGTGGGTAGTGAGTCATACCCGACCTGCTACCATGACCCGCATCTCTGAGAGGGCACTCTACCCATCTGCCCCAGCTCCCACCTTTTCCCTATGCTGGGCCAGCCCTACTGTGTGCCCTGTAAGACAAGCCCTGGCCCAGTGGTTGCCCCCCGGACTTGCGCCGGGCAGGCTGGGCTGTCCGTTCACCTGCCCAAAGCTGCACTACAGCGTACTGAGCGTCTGAGAAGGGACCAGCCTCTATGACTCACTTCACCCGAAGAGACTTTCTGCGCAAGCTGACCGCTGGCGGCGCGACGCTGGCAAGTTACTGGCTGTTGAGCGCCTGTAGGGGAGGGCAAACAGTCGTGCCGGCTGCGCCCCTTTCGCCCACATCCACCCAGTCACCATCGCCGACTGACATACCCCCCTCGCCCACCGCCGCTGCGGATCAAGCCGGCCTTCCCACACCTGGCAGCCAACCAGAATCGGCCCCCACCACAACCACCGCCGAAACGGGCCCGCCCACCGCAGCCCCTTCCATGCAACACCCGGACATGGTCGTGGCTCGGGGCGACCAACCCGAGGAACTCGTGCGCCAGGCATTGTCTGCCATCGGTGGCATAGAGCGCTTTGTGCAGCCAGGCCACGACGTCATCGTTAAGCCCAACATCTGCGTCGCCTATCACACCTACGAGTACGCAGCCACCACCAACCCGTGGGTGGTCGGGTCGCTGGTCAAGCTCTGCCTGGAGGCTGGCGCCCGCCGGGTCAGAGTGCTGGATTACCCCTTTGGCGGCACAGCCGAGGAGGCTTATGCCCGCAGCGGAATTCAGGAACAGGTCCAGGCCGCCGGGGGAAGCATGGAAATTATGGCCCGCTTCAAGTACGTCAATACCGACATCCCTCAAGGGCTGGATCTGCGTCAGGTCGACATTTACGAAGACGTACTCAGCGCTGACGTGCTGATCGACGTACCCATCGCCAAGCACCACAGCCTGGCCCGCCTGACGCTAGGCATGAAGAATCTCATGGGCATTATCAATAACCGGCCAGCCATACACCGCAACCTGGGGCAACGCCTGGCCGACCTGAGCAGCCGCATACAGCCCACGCTGACGGTGGTTGACGCCGTGCGCATCTTGATGGACCATGGGCCGACCGGCGGCAACCTGGACGACGTCAAACAACTAAACACCCTCATCGTCAGCCCGGATATCGTGGCTGCCGACAGCTACGCGGCCACTCTATTTGGTATGCAACCCAGCGACCTGAGCTACATCCAGGCAGGCACCGCTATGGGGCTGGGCCGCAGCGACCTGGCCAGCCTGAAGATCGAGGAGATCACCGTTGGTGGCTGACAGGGCCAGGCGCAAGAAGTGGTGGAGGCCTCGCCGCTGGACGACGCTGCGCCGGCTTGTCCAGTACCTGGCCCTGTTGGCCTTCGTGGTGCTCTTCGTCTGGTCACGCCGGGGCGGTTGGCCCGCCTCTCTGGTTAACATCCCCATGCGGCTCGACCCCCTGACCATGCTGGCCCATCTGCTGGCCAGCCGGACGTTTCTGGCCGGGTCGGCCCTGGCCCTGATCACGCTGGGACTGACCCTGACGCTGGGACGGGCCTGGTGTGGCTGGCTCTGTCCTCTGGGAACCACCCTGGATCTGCTCCCCCTTCGCCGGCGACGTTACAAAGCGGCAGGCCCATCCGACTCGTGGCGGTCAGTCAAGTATGTGCTATTGCTGACCACCCTGGCCGCGGCTCTTTTCGCCAACCTGACCCTGTTGATCTTCGACCCGCTGACCATCTTCTTTCGCACCCTTTCCCTCAGCCTGTGGCCGGCGGTGGACCAGATTGTCACCGGTGCAGAGTTTGTCCTGTACGGCGTGCCTGTCCTGCGGCCGGCTATTTCGACCTTCGACGGGCTGGTGCGGCCCAGGCTGCTCCCGCCTGAGCCCGTTTTCTATCGTTACACCAGCCTATATGCCGGCCTCTTCCTGGGCCTGGTCCTGCTCAACCTGGTCGCCCATCGCTTCTGGTGCCGCTACCTGTGCCCGCTGGGTGGGCTATTGGGCTTGCTGAGCAAAGTAGCCATCGTGCGCCGGGAGGTGGCCGCCGATTGCACACAATGCGACGTCTGCGCCCGGGTCTGCCCCACCGGCACCGTTCAGCCTGAGGCAGGCTACGCCAGCGACCCGGCTGAGTGCACCATGTGCATGGAATGTGTGGCCGCCTGTCCGCGTGGCAGCGCCGAATTTCCCATTCACCTTTCATTAGCCGAACGGCAGCCCTACCATCCCGGCCGCCGCCAGGCCCTGGCCTCTTTGGGTGGCGCCTTGGCCGGGGTTGGCCTGCTAGGCAGCGGCCTGGCGGCCCGCAGAGACCATCCTTATCTCATCCGCCCGCCGGGTGCCCGAGAGAACAACTTCCTCTCCAAATGTATCCGCTGCGGGGAGTGTATGCGCGCCTGCCCCACCAGTGCCCTCCAGCCCGCCCTGGCTGAAGCGGGGGTCGAAGGGCTGTGGACGCCACTACTGGTGCCCCGGCTGGGCTACTGCGACTATTCTTGTACCGCCTGCGGCCAGGTGTGCCCGGTCCAGGCCATCCCTCCCCTGAGTCTGGAGGAGAAGCGAGAGCAGGTCATCGGCCTGGCCTACATCGATCAGAACCGCTGTATCCCATGGACCGACAACCAGGATTGCATCGTATGCGAGGAGATGTGCCCCGTGCCCGACAAGGCAGTCAAGCTGGAGCTGGTCGAGGTGCTCAACGCCAATGGCCAATGGGTGAGTGTACAGCGCCCCCATGTCATCCGCGAGCGCTGCATTGGATGCGGCATCTGCGAGTACAAATGCCCCTTGAATGGCCAGGCCGCCATTCGCGTCTACGTGCCGAATGATGTCATATGAGCCACGACACGATAAACAAGCTACACACCTTGCACAAAGCAAATTTGTGAGAAAAAGCTATCCACCCCGCCCAAACAGAAAGCGCCTCCTCAGGCTCGGCATGGTCACCGCCGTTTTTGGGAGCCTGATCGCGCTACGACGTTTGAGTGGGCGCCGCCGCCCCTCAAGGCAGCCGGGGCCAAAGCACACGCCGGGAACTGCATTGATCACCGGTGCTTCCAGCGGCATCGGCGCCGCGTTTGCCCGCCTGTTGGCCGCCAGAGGATACCATCTCACCCTGGTCGCCAGGCGTGAGGATCGGCTAAGCGCGCTTGCCGCCGAGCTGCACGGGCAATACCCCATAACCGCTGAAATCCTGGTGGCTGACCTGTCGAAGCCGGCTGATGTCGAGCGGGTCGAAAGTCGCATCCACGAGCTCGAAAGCCTGGACCTGCTGATCAACAACGCCGGCTTCGGCGCACCCGGCCAGTTTATCGAGCGTGATCTGGGCATACAGCTGGACATGATACACGTGCATGTCGTCGCCAGCGTCCGCCTCAGCCGGGCCGCCCTACCCGGTATGATCGCCTGTCGCCAGGGTGGGATCATCAACGTTTCTTCGATAGCTGCCTTCGTACCCATGCCGGGCAACGCCACGTACTCCGCCACCAAGGCCTACCTGAACGTCTTCTCGGAAGCCCTACAGGCTGAATTGACGGGTACCGGCGTCCAGATTCAGGCTCTCTGCCCAGGCTTTACCCGGACCGGCTTTCACCACACGCCCGAATATGAAGCGTCTGACCGATACCAGATTCCAGGCCTACTCTGGATGTCAGCCCGGGAAGTGGCAGCCGGTTCGCTGGAAGCTCTTGCTCAAGGTCAGGTTATTTACGTCCCCGGCCGCAAGAACCGCTTTTTGGCGGCCATGGCTCGGAACGCGCCCCGCTCCTTGTTGCCGATACTCCGCAGGCGAGCCGTGAAACAGCGGCGGGGCACCCTCAAATAAAGAGAGGTATTGCTATGAGTCACAGCCAGGGTCCTTCCACCCGTTCGGTTCATCTGCTCAGCCAGGTCGACCCCACCACGCGGGCCATTGTACCCCCCATTGTTGAGAACGTGGCTTACGCCTTTGAAGATCTTGAGACATGGCGCGCGGTCGCCCTGCACCAGGCACCAGGGGATATCTACAGCCGCAACTCCAATCCTACCACACGCCTTTTCGAACAGAAGGTGGCTGCCCTGGAGATGGCCCAAAGTGCCACCAGCTTCGCTACCGGAATGGCTGCCATCAGCAGCACGCTCTTGGCCTTGCTCAGCCCCCAAAAACGCGCAGTCACCGTGCGAGACGCCTACGGCGCCACCTTCCTGCATTTCACCCAAATCCTGCCCCGCTTTGGCGTCACGTGCGAGGTGTGCCAGACAGACGATCACCAGGCAATTGAGGCCGCCATTGCGGCAGGCTGCCGGGTGCTGTATCTCGAGTCGCCCACCAATCCCACCCTCAAAGTACTGGATCTGGCCCGGCTCATCCAGGCCGCACACCGGGTGGGGGCAGTCACCATTGTGGATAACACCTTTGCCTCCCCCATCAACCAGAACCCCATTGTGCTGGGCGCCGATCTCGTGATTCACAGCGCTACCAAGTTCCTGGGCGGCCACGGAGACGTGTTAGGCGGCGTGGTGTGCGGCCGCCAGGATCTGGTCGAGGAGATATTCCGCTATCGCGAACTCACCGGCCCCTCGCTGGACGCTCACAGCGCCTACCTCCTGCTGCGCAGCCTAAAGACCCTCGGCCTGCGCATCCAACGCCAGAACGAAACCGCCTTGACCTTGGCCCGTTTCCTGGAGGGACACCCCAAGGTGGCGCGCGTCTACTACCCTGGCCTGGAAAGCCACCCAGGCCACCAGATTGCCAGGCGCCAGATGTCTGGCTTCGGAGGGGTGCTGAGTTTCGAGCTCAAGGGAGGTATGCAGGCCCTGGTCAGTTTCCTGCCCCGCCTGCGTTATGCCTACATGGCAGCCAATCTGGGCCAGGTTGAAACCGTAGTTGGCCCGTCAGCGCTCACCAGCCACGTCGAGCTGAGCGCGGAAGAACGAGCGGCGTCGGGTGTTCCAGAAGGGTTGATCCGCTACGCGGTCGGCATCGAGGATGTTGAAGACCTCCAGGCTGACCTGGAAGCAGCCCTGGCCCAATCATAGAAAACGAGGGCCTATGCTCAGAACAAGGGGCAGCGCGTTTTCGATGCTCGCGGCGGATATGGCTATCCGCCGCCCATGGCCGCTCGATCTGCCGGTCCAGCGCGAGCAAGCACCAGTTCTAAACGTGAGCCCAAGGAGTAAACCATGAAAACCATCGGCCTGATAGGGGGCATGAGTTGGGAGTCCTCTATCGAATACTACCGCATCATCAACCAGACGGTGAGGCACAGACTGGGCGGCCTGCATTCGGCCAAAAGCGTTATGGTGTCGCTTGATTTTGCCGAGATTGAAGCCCTTCAACAGCAAGGACAGTGGCAGCATGCAGCCCAGCTGATGATTGCTGCAGCTCAAAGCGTCCAAAACGGCGGGGCAGATTTTGTCATCCTTTGCACCAATACTATGCACAAATTGGCTGATGAAGTCCAAAAGCACATCCGCATCCCGCTGCTTCACATCGCTGACGCCACCGCCCAGCGCATCAAGGCCCAGGATCTCAAGAAGGTCGGTCTCCTGGGCACACAGTTCACCATGGAAGAAGGTTTCTACAAGGATAGGCTCACCCAAAGCCATGGCCTGGAGGTGATCATCCCCACCCGGCAGGAACGAGAGATTGTTCACCGGGTGATTTACGACGAGTTATGTCTGGGCCAAATCAAACAGGCCTCTAAAGACGAATACTTGCGTATCATGGACCATCTTGTCCAGAGAGGCGCCCAGGGCCTCATCTTGGGCTGCACCGAGATAAGCCTGTTGGTTGGGCAGGCAGATTGCCCGATTGCCCTGTTTGACACCACCCAAATCCATGCGGTGGCTGCGGTCGAATATGCCCTGGCGTCGCCAGGTTCCGCCCCCGGAGTGGCAGCTTAGTTATGGACACCACATCACCAACAAAAGCCCGTCTGGTCAAACGGGGGTGGCTAACTGGTTTCGCCCAGGCAATTCCCATTGTGCTGGGCTACATCTCCATCGGCATCGCGTTTGGCGTCCTGGCCCAAAAAGCGGGCCTTTCGACACCCAACACCTTGCTGATGTCACTGCTGGTATACGCCGGGTCATCCCAACTGATTGCAGTTGGCCTGTTCAAAGCTGGCGTGCCCGCCCTATCCATTATCGCCACCACGTTTGTGGTCAACCTGCGGCATATGCTGATGTCGGCAGCCGTCTCTCCCTATCTCAGGCGATGGCGTAAGGCCGAGTTGGCCGCCTTCGCCTACCAGCTGACAGACGAGACGTTTGCCGTACATTCAGTCCGCCTGGCGACTGGCAGGCCCGTCAAATCCGAAGTCTTCGCCATCAACGCGCTGGCGCAAGTGGCCTGGATACTTGGCACATGGCTGGGTATCATGCTTGGCGGACTCATCAGCGACGCCCAACCCCTGGCTCTGGACTATGCGCTGCCCGCCATGTTCGTTGCATTACTCGTCTTCCAGATCAAAGACCGGATCCAGGTTGCTGTTGCCTTACTGGCAGGTTTGCTGGCGGTGGGATTGCTGCTCAGCGGGGTTGACCGCTGGAATGTCATGCTTGCCACGTTGATTGGTGCAAGCGTGGGAGTGAGCCTAGAGAAATGGACCAAAAAACGATCTTCTTGACCATCCTGGGTATGGCAGTGGTGACCTACATCCCGCGCCTTTTGCCGGTTTCTCTCCTCTCATCCAGGTCCCTGCCCCCGCTGATTTTTGATTGGCTACGCTACGTGCCAGTGGCGGTGCTATCCGCCATGTTATTTCCATCCATTATCCTCCAGGGGCATCAAGTCACATTTGGCCTCGACAACCTCTTCTTTTGGGCCGCCATTCCGACCCTGCTTGTGGCGTTAAAAACACGCAGCCTCTTCGGCTCGGTAGTGGTGGGTATGATGGTGGTGGCGGTAGCCCGATACATATCGGGTTGAGGGAAATGGTAAGATCCGTCCGGATTGGAGCATTGTAACAGCAGGCTGGAGAGATGCCGTCCAAAATTCAGTCCCCCGCAGGGTCCCCAGGTACGTCGCCGGAACGCCGTGGCCCAGGCGGCCTGCCGGAGATGCCACAGCGGGTCGTCAATAGACTGCTGCTGCTGGTTCTTCTCGGCCTGCTGGGGATGCCGCCCGCGCCGCCGCCTCTGGGCGCCATCCAACCGCTCTGGGCGGAGGCCAGCCATCTGCAAAGGCTGAAATCCTACGCAGCGGCGGTTGAGGTCTACGAACGAATTGCTGGCCTCACTCCCCAAGATCCGGCCCCTTTGCTGGCCATCGGCGATATCTACCGGGCCCAGCATCGCTGGCCTCTGGCCGAAGATGCCTTCAATCGGGCCCTGGTCCGGGCCGGGGACAGCACCCACGCTTTGGCAGGCCTGGCCACGGCCCGCTGGGAGCAAGGCGACCGGTCGCGGGCGATCTGGCTGTGGGAAGCGGCGTTAGCTGCCCCTTCAACCAGCCCTCCAGAGCCGGGATCTTACCTGTCCAGCCTGCGGGTGCGCCTGGCGCTGGCCTATCTGGATACAGACCGACCCGTTGACGCGGAGGCCATGCTTCAGCAGGAACTGGCCAGCGCCGACAACCCGGCCGCTCATCTCCTTCTGGCCATGATGCGGGCAGCAGAAGACACCAATAGCGCCCGCCGGGAGCTGGCAGCCATCCCCGACGACGCGCCGCCTGCCCAGGTGGACGCCAGGGACTATCTCCTGGCCGCCATCGAGCAGGCTGAAGCAGCCGGTTCGGCTGCCGGCGCAGCCAAGTCTCTGGGGCTGGCCTTCGTGCAGATTGAGGAATGGCAGCTGGCCCGCTTGGCCTTGGAGCGGGCATTAAAGCTGGAACCGAATGACGCCCAGGCTATGGCCTTTTTAGGCCACACCCAGGCACAATTAGGCCGGCCAGCCTTCTCACACCTGACGACAGCGATCAAGGCTCAGCCTGACTGGCCTCTGGGACACTACCTGCTGGGGCTGTATTTTCTGAAGCAAGGGGTCTATGCACCCGCTGCCGAGGAACTCCAAGCCGCGCTCCGGCTCGACCCAGGCAACGCCCAGGCCCAGGTCGACCTGGCCAAAGCTTACGTGGGTCTGGGGGACTATACCGCCGCCGAGGAATCACTGTTGGCGGCCGTCAAGGCCTCTCCTGACGAGTTGGCCTTCCACCTGGCGCTGGTCGGCTTTTATGCTGATCATATCTTCGGCGCTACCGAGCGAGGGGTAGCCGCTGCTGGCACCGCTGTCGAGCTGGCTCCCAACAACGCCCAGGCCCGTGACATGCTGGGCTGGATGTATTTCCTGGCTGGCGACCCGGCCCAGGCTCGCTCCCACCTGGAGCACGCCCTCCGCCTGGAGCCGGAACTGGCCAGCGCGCACTATCACTTGGGGCTGTTACACAAATCGATGGGTGCCGAAGAGGGGGCCGAATCCGCCTTCGCGCGCGCCGTCGACTTGGATACCGACGGCTTCTATCGAGATCGCGCTCAAACGGCTCTGCGCGAAATGAGGCGGGACACGCAATAAGACGGCAGAGGAGGCATCAGGCGGATTCTGGTTATTGGATCTGCCACTTGCCCCCGGCCAGGGCTAGATCAAACAGCGGCAGGCTGTTGCCGACTGGATTCCCTTGGCTGTCGAGCACGGGCAGACGTTCGCTGCTCTCCGCTAAGTATAAGCCCACCACAACCCGGTAGGCTCCCTCAGGCAAATCGGCGGGCAGCCCCAACTCAAGGCGATCACCCACCACCTCTCCCTGATCCCAGACGGACGTGGGGTAGCGCCCATCTTGCGGCTGGCTATCACGCTGGGCAACCAAAGTCCCAGCCCCATCCAGCACATGTACGAAGACAGTCCAGTTCTGATCCAGAGAGCGCTCGGCCTGCCAATAAAGGGTCAGCTGCAGCTGCCCATCCAGCAGCGCTCGATCGTAGCCCAGCAGCATAATACGCTCGCCAAACTCCACTTCTATTGGGGTTTGCACATCGCTGGGTAAGGTCATCTGCACGCTGTCAGTATCCTTGACTGCCAGCAAACCGATGTCAGCCGGGCCGCCTAACGGCTCTAGCGATGGATAGCGATACATGCCCACCAACAGCCTGTAGACACCAGGCGCCACCCCCTCAGGCACGGACAGAACGTGGCCGTCACGCAGTGCCTCGCCAGGGCGCCACTGGGACGTGGGATAATAGTCGCCACCCAGTTGATGGTCGCTCTGCGTGATCCCCCGGCCGGCTTGGTCTACCAGATGAACGTAGCTCGAGTAGTCGAATTCAACTTCAGACAGTGGTTGCCAATAGAGGGTGACGGAAAGCGTTTCGCCCGCCCGCGCACTGGACGGCGCCTGGTCATAGCCGACCAACCGCATTACACCAGCCAGCGCCAGCTGGCGGGGATGCAGTGGAGGCCGGACCACCGCCGGCCCCACCACACTTACCAGGGGCGGCAGGTCGCCAGCCAGCTCCAATTGTGCCTTTACTTCCAGGCCTGGCATAGGCTTGATGAGGTAAATGGGGCGCTGGCTTGTCAGGGCCTGGTCTACCAGTCCCCCCAGGTTAGCATAGCTCGGCTCAGGCACGATCAGGGGGAAAAGACCCAGCAGGTCAGGGCGACGACCCTCCACGTATTGATAATACCAGAGAGGCATGATCTCGTTGCGGTCATTGGAAACGAGCACCGCCCCTTCAGGAATCGGCTGGGCCAAGATGGCCTGCCATACCTCCATGGCCTCGGTATTAGCTGACTGGTCCACCAGGGGAAAGTGCCTTATCAGCAGCGCGACCGGTAAGGCCAACATCAACAGCGTGAGGCCCTGGCTTGTCAATCGGTATATGCCCTCGGAGAGCCTCCGGTAACCCTCCTGACCAAAGTCAGCGTAGGTGACGGGCGAGCCTTTCCAGCGCACCAGGCCAGCTGCGGCCGCCTGCGCCAGACTGACCACGCCTACCCCCAACCACAGGCTGACAAAGAGATAGGAGGGGATGAAGAGCACTTCCACGTCACCGATTGAGTAAATCAGGTTGAAGGCCACACCTATGCCATACCCTAGCCCGGTCAGCCCCAGCAGCGCCCAGCGCCGACCGGCTGCCAGCCGCCCCAGCCCGATCAGTGCCAGCCCCATGCCAACCAACCCAATTTGATCTCGCAACAACCCCCATGCCATAGCCAGCCGCTCACCCCAGGCGGTTGTCGCGCCAGGCCCGGCGACAGGTACGTCCAGGTTGCTGGCGAAAACTCTGGCCGACAAGTGACTCACCAGGCCACGCCAGCTATTTTCATACAGAGTCAGGCTTTGACTCTGGCTCAATGCGAGGCTGGCATAAGGGGTGTGCGGGGCACGTAGTGGCAGATACAAATACAGCAGCAGCGGAAGCAGCAGGGCAGCCATCAGCACCGGTGCAAAGCCTGCCCGGCGCAGCTGGGCCCGTGCCGCGAACAGGCTCAGTGGCCGCGTCTCGGGCGCTGCTACCCTACCCGGCGCAGGAGCACCCAACCGACTGAGCTGACCAGGATCTGACGCACGCCGAGTCAACCATAGAAAAAGCAGGCCGCCAGGCAACAGCAGCAGCCCTGTCACGTGGTGAGTCAGGCTCAGGCCATACACGCTTGCCAGAATCAGGCCGCGGGCGGCGTATGGCGAGATGCGGCCCGGGGCTGGCGAATCGCGGTCCGCCTCCTCCGACAGCCAGAATAAAAGAAGCAAAAGCAAGGCCACGAAGAAAGCATTGAACGAGTACACCTCGGCTATGACTGCCTGGCTCCAAAAGGTCTGGCCTACGCCGAAGGTTGCTGCAGCAGTCGCTGCCGCCAGGCGGGCGGCAAAGGAGTTGATGCCAGGCACCGCGCGCCGGATGATGCGCAGCGCCACCACAAAACTCAGCCCCACGCTCAGGGCCGCCCACAGCGCAGAGAACAGGTTCATGCGGTAGGCTACATCGCCTAGGGGCAGAGCGTGGCTCCAGGCCCAGCCCAGCAACAAGTACAGGGGGTAGCCGGTAGGGTGAGCGATGCCCAAGATGTACGGTGCAAATTGAAATTCGCCGCCATCAGCGAATAGGACACCCGGCGCCAACGTGATCACATACAACACAAAACTGCCCAAACCCAAGCCCAGGGCGGGCAGTGTTTCATATGCTGTGTCCTTTATACCCTTCTTGGAGGAACGTCGTGCCAAATCTAGTTGCTCAGCCACAAGCATGTATTATAACACGAAGTATTCACCCCAACCAACTCGCCCCAGCCCAGTAGATACGCCACGGGGGGGGTGTTGGGTCTCGCCCAAGGCTCGACCCAACCTACTGGTTGGCTCAAGATAAGCCCAGGCCAGTAGGTTGGGTTGAACCCCGAACGGGTGAAACGCAACGGATGATACCCCGCGGCAGGGTGTTGGGTCTCGCCGCAGGCTCGACCCAACCTACTGGTTGGCTGGCGTCAGGCTGTAACTGTCCGTGGGGCATCCCGATCAGAGGAATTACTCCTCCAATGTACTGACGTCCCCCTCTGGGAGACCCAAGGCCCGCGCCTTGAGCAAGCGCCGCATAATCTTGCCGCTGCGAGTTTTGGGCAGGCTCTCTACAAAGGTGATGGTCTCCGGCTTGGCAATAGGGCCCATCTCATGGCCCACGTGTTCTCGCAATACTTCGGCCAACTTGTCAGTGCCGTCCACACCCGCCCGCAGAATGACGTAAGCATGGATGGCATTCCCCTTCAACTCGTGTGGAAGGCCAACAGCTGCCGCCTCCGACACGTCCTCATGGCTCACCAGGGCGCTCTCCACCTCGGCAGTTCCCAGCCGGTAGCCACTGACCTTGATCACGTCGTCCATGCGACCGATGACCCACACATACCCATCTTCGTCTATACGGGCCGAGTCGCCGGTCTGGTACATCGTCTTGAATTTGCTCCAGTACTGTTCCTGGTAGCGATCGGGATCTTTGTAAATAGTACGCAACATACCAGGCCAGGGAGTCTTCACCACCAGGTAGCCCTCTTCACCCGATGCCACCGGATTTCCAGCTTCATCTACCACGTCCACGTCAATCCCGAAGAAGGGACGAGTGGCCGAACCGGGCTTAAGCGCCGTCATGGGCAAAGGTGTTATCATAAAGCCGCCCGTTTCCGTCTGCCACCAGGTGTCCATAATAGGGCAGCGTTCTTTGCCAATGACCGCGTGATACCATCTCCACGCCTCAGGGTTGATCGGCTCGCCCACAGTGCCCAGCAGCCGCAAGCTGCTCAAATCGTGTCGATTTGGCCATGCCTCACCGAAGCGCATCAAACCGCGAATGGCGGTGGGTGCCGTATATAGAATGGTGATGCCATACTTCTCTACCATCTGCCACCAGCGGTTGGGATACGGATAGGTGGGCGCCCCCTCGTACATAAAGCTGGTTACGCCGTTGATAAGCGGTGCATAGACGATGTAACTATGCCCCGTGATCCAACCTGGATCGGCGGCACACCACCAACGATCTTCATCTTTGACGTCGAAGACGTATTTGAGGGTGGCGTAGGTATACACCATGTAACCACCGTGGGTATGGATCACCCCCTTTGGCCTGCCCGTCGTGCCGGATGTGTACAGAATAAACAGCATATCCTCGGCGTCCATCGGCTCTGTCTCGCAAATTGGGCTGGCAATGGGCAGACCCATCAAATCCTCATACCAATAATCTCGCCCCGACTCCATATATACGTCCTGGCCGGTGCGCTTGATTACAATGCACGTTTCGACCGTCGGCTGACGAGCCATAGCCTCATCAGCAATATCTTTGAGGTGGACAACCTTACCACGTAACCAGCCACCATCGGCCGTGATGAGCACTCGACTCTGCGCGTCTTCAATGCGCTCAGCCAGCGCCTCCACGCTGAAGCCACCGTATACCACGCTGTGGGCCGCGCCAATCTTGGCGCAGGCCAGCATGGCAATCACTTGTTCCGGAAGGCGTGGCAGATAAATGGTCACAATATCGCCCTTCTTCACACCCATGCTCTTGAGCACATTGGCGAACTTGCATACGTTACGATTGATCGAGAAATACGAGAAGGTTCGCACGTCGCCCGGCTCGCCCACCCAGATCAGGGCCAGCTTGTTTCTGCGATAGGTCTTTAGATGACGGTCAATGGCGTTGTGGACGATGTTGGTCTTTCCACCCACAAACCACTTGAAGAAAGGCGCCTTGTCACCATCCAGCACCTTATCCCATTTCTGGAACCATTCCAGCTCCTCCGCGCGCTCCCCCCAAAAGCCCTCCGGGTCTTCCAGCGACCGCTTGTAGAGTTCCTCATACTCCTGGACGTGAGCTGCCGCCACCACATCCGGAGAAGGATAGTACACATCGCCTTGCATTTGATCACTGTTGCTGAGCGGTCTGTCGGTCATTGGTCCCCCCTTGTAGGTATTCATAAATCGCTGTCACACGCCCTCCGCGTGCTTCGCGGATTTTACTACGGTATTCCCCTTCTTGTCAATGTGGGTTTGTGTGCTATACTCTGCAGACGGTAGGCAATCGAGTGAGAAGCAAACCAATCATCCATCTTCCCCCCATCCTGGCTGCTTGTATTGGCCTGTTGCTCTTCGTATCCGGTTCTAATGCGACGCGTGCCGGGGAGCCGCCACTGGTGCTGGCTTTTTACTACGCCTGGTACGATCAGGGTACATGGACCTCGGGCCTGCCCGCCGACCAACCCACCCAGCCATACGCCTCTAGCGATCCAGCCACTGTCGAACGCCATGTGAATCAGGCCCAGGCCGCCGGCATAGATGCGCTGATCCAATCCTGGTATGGTCCTCAAGAGGCCAACAATCAAACCGAAACCAACTTCCGCATGCTGTTGGACGTGGCCGCGGCCAAAGGATTCCGAGCCGGCGCAGACTTCGAGACCGACGGCCCGTTCTTTCCTGACCAGGCCTCGGTCGTGGATGCACTGCGCTACCTGCTAACCGTACACGCTCAACATCCGGCCTATCTACGCCACGCGGCAAAGCCAGTCGTATTCTTCTGGCGGCAACAGCGATTCAGCGTCAACGAGTGGGCCGCCATACGGGCGCAGATAGACCCCAACCGTGACAGCCTCTGGATCGCCGAGGGGGTGGACATCGCCTACCAGGCCGTTTTCGACGGACACCACTTATACAGCATAGCCTGGTCGCCTGATGTAGAGCGTACGCTGGCCGACTGGGGATTCCGGGTGCGCCGCTATGAGGCGGACAACGATGTTGAGCGCCTTTGGGTTGCCACGGTCATGCCCGCCTACGATGACACACGCACTGGCCGCGCAGATGCATTTAGCGTGGATCGCCAGGACGGCGGCTATTACCGTCAGGCGTGGTCCGCCGCTATGGGCAGCAAGCCCGACTGGATTGTGATCACCAGCTTCAACGAGTGGGTCGAGGGGACCATGATCGAACCCAGCCTCACCTACGGAAATCAATATCTAGACCTGACCCGTGACTTGGCCACGCGGTACAAATCTGAAAGCGAGCCAGAGCCGGAGTCTAAAGCTCAGCAAGAATCCAGTGTTCAGCAATCAGAACCTGAACTCCAGCAGCCCCAGACCCCTGTGCCGGCCGAACCGCACGTGCGCGCCGACGAGGCCGTGCGCGTTCGGGCTGGCCCCGGCACCGATTACCCGCGGCTGGGGCGGCTGGCGCCGGGCGAGGTTGCACCGGTGACGGGTCGAAATGCGGACGGCTCTTGGTGGCAGATCGAGGTAGCCGGAGCAGGGGATGGGCTTGGCTGGGTGATCGCCGAATTCGTGACCTTGGTGGGCACGTCAGCTTCGGTGCCCGTTATAGAGGATGTAGCTATGGCAGCGACTGACGTGGCGTCGACCACAGCCGTTATCACGCCCACGCTTACAGCTACCCACCAGCCCTCCCATCCCACTCCCTCGCCCACCCGCGCTGCACCGAGTCTGCCTGAAACGCCCACTCCCATGCCAACCGCTCCGTCAGCGCCAACGGCCACCCTTTCCCCTCTCCGTGAAGTCTCTACCGCGACCCCAGTTCGCTCGCCGGACGCCTCCCCCATCCCCTTGATAACACCCGAGCTCCGCACCACCCCCGTTGCTCACCGCCGGCCGGTCGCCCTGCTGTGGGTAGGCGGCGGCGCTTTGGCAACAGCCTTTGGGCTGGGAGTGCTCTTGATTCAGAGGATCCGCTCGAAGAGGTAGCTCTGGAAAGCAGTCACAGGACCATGGACGTATACCAAGATTTCTCCGCACCGCTGGACCCTCGCTGGCGGCGCTACGTCGTGGGCGGCGGCACGCTGGAAGCGACTGGTGCCACCCTCCGCTTCGTCAACACGCATACCTCGGCCCGGCGCTACACCGACGCCCAGCTGGATGACTATCAAGGTCTGCCCCGCCGCCGTTTCCTTTGGCACCCGCCGCTCAAGTTGACCGTGCGAGCTCGTTTCTCTCATTCGGCGGGGGATGGCTCTTCGGGGCTGAGGGGAACGGCCGGCTTTGGATTTTGGAATGATCCTTTCTTGATGACCGGGGCGCGATGGCCAACGCTTCCGCGGGCCATTTGGTTTTTCTATGCCTCGCCTCACTCAAACATGAAGCTGGACCTGCATTCACCAGGCCATGGTTGGAAAGCAGCCACGATTGACACCACACGTCCCTCCGCCTTGCTGCTGGCACCTCTTGCGCCATTGGCCGCCCTATTGATGAACATTCCACCTCTCTACCGTATCCTGTGGCCGCCTGTTCAGAGAGCCGTCAGAATACACGAGACATCCGTCCAGGCCGAGATGCGTGAGTGGCACACTTACGCCATCGAATGGGGATCGGAATATGCCAGTTTTAGCCTGGACGGGGGCACCCTGATGGACAACGCCCCATCCCCAAGGGGCCCGCTGGGTTTCGTAATGTGGCTGGACAACCAGTATATGGTGGTCACACCCTGGGGCCGATTTGGCTGGGGAGTTCTGGACGCACCAGGTAGACAGTGGATGGAGGTCGAATGGCTGGCTATTGAGCGGCTGCGGCAAAGCTAGCCTGAGCCGCGCCTTTCCAACTAATCCGAATCGGGGTAAAATCTAGGGTGAAAAAAGCGGCCTGGACATTCATCGCCTGGCCTGCTTCGACATCAAAAGGAAGTGTAGAACCATGAGCGACATCAGTGATAGAGATCAATCGGATGCTGAGCTGGAAGCCATAGAAACTCAGGAATGGCTCGAATCCCTGGACTACTTACTGCAACAGGGAAAACCCGAACGAGTCCAGCGCCTCTTGCGGCAGCTGGAAGCCCACGCCCATAGGGCTGGGGTACGGTTGCCATTTTCCGCGAATACACCTTACCTCAACACCATCCCGGCTGAAAGGCAGCCTCCTTTTGCCGGTAGTCGAGAAATTGAGGGGCGCATCAAGAGCCTGGTCCGTTGGAACGCTATGGCCATGGTAGTGCGAGCCAACCGTGAAGAAGACGGCATTGGGGGACACATCTCCACCTACGCTTCAGCCGCGACGCTGTACGAAGTTGGTTTTAACCACTTCTTTCGGGCCAGAGGAGACAATTACGATGGCGACATCATCTACTTCCAGGGTCATGCCTCCCCCGGCATTTACGCCAGGGCCTTTCTAGAAGGCCGCCTGACCCCGGAACACCTGGAGAATTTCCGGCGCGAGTTGAGGCCCGGTGGTGGCCTGTCCTCGTACCCCCATCCCTGGCTGATGCCTCATTTCTGGCAGTTTCCCACGGTTTCAATGGGCTTAGGCCCCATCATGGCCATTTACCAGGCCCGCTTTAATCGCTATCTTGAGGATAGGGGCTTGAAGCAGGACACCGGGGCAAAAGTATGGGCTTTTCTGGGCGACGGGGAGACCGATGAACCGGAGGCACTCGGCGCGATCACCCTGGCCGCCCGCGAAAAGCTGGACAACCTGATCTTTGTCATTAACTGCAACCTGCAAAGATTGGACGGCCCGGTGCGCGGCAATGGCAACATCATTCAGGAACTTGAACGTATCTTCCGAGGCGCAGGCTGGAACGCGATCAAAGTCATCTGGGGAGATGATTGGGACCCTCTCCTGGCCAGAGATGACGCGGATATCCTGGTCAGGAGAATGGGAGAAGTTGTTGACGGGGAATACCAAAAGTACACCGTTGAAAGCGGTACCTATATCCGCGAACACTTCTTCGGCGTTGATCCACGCCTGCGCAAGATGGTGGCCCACCTATCTGACGAACAACTCCAAAAGCTAAGGTTGGGCGGGCACGACCCCGAGAAAGTCTATGCCGCCTACAAGGCCGCCACGGAACATACAGGATCGCCCACCGTCATCCTGGCCAGAACCATCAAAGGATATGGGCTGGGGGAAGCTGGAGAAGGCAAGAACGTAACCCATCAGCAGAAAAAACTGAATGAAAAGGAGTTGCGCGAATTCCGCACTCGCTTTGGCATTCCCATATCCGATGAGGAGGTGGCCCAGGCACCCTTCTACAGGCCTCCGAACGACAGCCCAGAAATGCAGTACCTCCACCAGCATCGGCGGAAGCTGGGCGGTTACCTGCCAAGCCGCGTCGTCAACCTTACCTCCCTGCACACCCCCTCCGAAGAGCTGTTCGAGGAATTCTATAAAGGTACCGCAGGCCGGGAGGTCTCCTCCACCATGGTCTTCGTTCGCATCCTGGCCAAACTGCTGCGCGACAAGGAACTGGGCAGAATGATCGTGCCCATCGTACCTGACGAGGCTCGAACTTTCGGCATGGAAGCCTTGTTCCGCCAGGTCGGCATCTACTCTCACATCGGCCAACTCTACGAGCCGGTTGACGCAGCCAGCTTGCTCTTTTATAAGGAAGCCAAGGATGGCCAGATCTTGGAAGAGGGGATTACCGAGGCTGGTTCGATGGCCTCCTTTATCGCAGCCGGTACCGCGCATTCCACTCATAACCTCAACATGATCCCATTCTTCATCTACTACTCTATGTTTGGACTCCAACGCATTGGTGATCTTATTTGGGCTGCCGGCGATATGCGCTGTCGGGGGTTCCTGGTCGGCGCCACGGCTGGCCGCACCACACTGGCTGGCGAAGGACTCCAGCACCAGGACGGACATAGCCATCTTTTAGCCTATGCCGTGCCCAATCTCATCGCATACGACCCAGCCTTTGCCTATGAACTGGCGGTAATCATCCGAGCCGGCATCCAACGTATGTTCACCCAGCAAGAGGATCTCTTCTACTACTTGACGGTAGGCAACGAGAATTATGCCATGCCCCCCATGCCAGAGGGCGATGGGATCAAAGAGGGCATTCTCAAGGGAATGTACAAGTTCAGGCCCTCAGACAAGCCGAACCCCGGATTCCGGGCTCAACTCTTTGGCAGTGGCGCCATCTTGAACGAGGTTTTGAGGGCCCAAGAGATCCTGGAAGAGCGGTACGATGTGGCTGCTGATGTGTGGAGCGTGACCAGCTACAAGGAACTACGCCGCGATGGGCTTGAAGTAGAGCGATGGAACTTGCTACACCCCACCGAGCAGCCCAAGGTCCCCTATGTCAGCCAATGTCTTGCGCCAACGCCTGGAGTCCTTGTGGCAGCCTCCGACTACGTAAAAGCCTTGCCTGACTCCATCTCTCGCTGGTGCCCCAGGCCTCTCCTTTCTCTCGGGACAGACGGCTTCGGGCGGAGTGACAGCCGTCAGGCTCTGCGTGATTTCTTCGAAGTGGACGCCAGATATGTCACCCTGGCCACATTGGCCGCCCTGGCCCGTGAGGGACAAATCGCCTTCGATGATGTCGATGAGGCAATGCATGACCTGGAAATTGAACCCGCCAAAGCAAACCCTATGATTTCATAGAGAAAGGACCGTAGAGATGGCAACCGAACTCAGACTCCCCGAACTGGGCGAAAACATCGAAACCGGTCAGGTGGTCAAGGTCCTGGTGTCTCCCGGCGACAGCATTAGCCCAGGGCAGGCGGTGCTCGAGCTGGAGACCGACAAGGCTGTGGTTGAGGTACCTTCCTCAGTGGGAGGGACTGTCACGGGACTCTATGTCGAAGAGGGCCAGGAAATCAAGGTTGGACAACTCATCCTGGCTGTGGAGGCGGCCTCAAGGGAAGCAGAGCCCCAACCCGAAACACAACCCCCGGTAGAAACACAGGAACCAGTCGTCGCCAAGGAGCCGGCTCAGCTTGAAGAGGCTGTTGGCGAAGTCGAGCTGGCTGAAGAGGAGCCTGATGCTGAGCAAGAGTTGCCCAAAACCGAAGTCAGCCCCGCTCCGGCCCTAGACCGCCCGCCTGAGACACCTGCTGCGATTGCCCCGGCTGCCCCCTCCGTCCGGCGGCTGGCACGGGAATTGGGGGTTGACATCAACCAGGTGCCCGGATCCGGCCCTGGGGGCCGGATTTCAATGCAGGATGTGAAAGACTACGTGCGCCAACTCAATACACAAGCCGCCCGCGCCAGACCCCTCACGCAAGAACCGCCGGCTCTACCACTGCCGGATTTTGCCAGGTGGGGAGAAGTACAACGGGCGCCCATGAGCAACATTCGCCGCACCACCGCCCGGCGGCTGGGCCAGGCCTGGTCAACCATTCCCCACGTGACCCACTTCGAGAAGGCGGACATCACCGAGTTAGAAGGGCTGCGCAAGCGTTACGCCAGCAAGGCAGAAGCGGCCGGTGGAAAACTGACCGTTACAGCCATTATCCTGAAGGTGGTTGCGTCTGCCTTGAAGGCATTCCCCAAGTTCAATGCCAGCCTGGACATGGCCAACCAGGACATCATCTACAAGAAGTATTACCACATCGGCGTAGCAGTAGACACCGAGCATGGGCTGCTCGTGCCCGTCATCCGGGATGTGGACCGGAAGAATATCCTCGAGCTATCGGTCGAGCTGACCCAAATCTCGGAGAAAGCCAGAACCAGAAAGGTCACCCTCGAGGACTTGGAGGGGAGTACCTTTACGATCACCAACCTGGGCGGAATCGGGGGCGTTAATTTCGCACCCATCATCAACCCCCCAGACGTGGCCATTCTGGGCATCGCCCGCGCCAGCAGAGAGGCGGTTTTCAAGGATGGAGGCTTTGAGCCCCGCCTGATGCTGCCTCTGTCTCTTTCTTATGATCATCGTTTGATCGACGGTGCAGACGCTGCCCGCTTTATGCGCTGGGTGGCCCAAGCCATTGAGCAACCTTTCCTGCTCAGCCTGGAGGGCTAAGTAGCTATGAGCAAAGACCCGAATTCGACGCAGCTGGCCGTGGTTGGGGGTGGGCCAGGTGGATACCCTGCTGCATTCCTGGCGGCCGATCTGGGTATGCAGGTCACCTTGATAGACCTGGAGCCCAAGCCGGGAGGCGTCTGCCTGTACCGGGGTTGCATTCCCTCCAAGACCTTGCTGCACGTGGCCAAGCTGCTGGGCGAAACGCACCAGGCTGCTGAATGGGGCATTCAGTTTCCTGATCCCGAGATAGATCTCGACCAGCTGCGCGCCCGGAAGGAGAAAGTAGTTCAGCAATTGACGGGAGGATTGGGTCAGCTGGTCAAACAACGTAAGATCAGCTACATCCAGGGGAGAGCCACTTTCCTGGATGCCAGAACCTTGAAAATCCAGGACTCAGCCGGCCAGGAAGAGATCTTGAACTTCCAGCACGCGATCGTAGCCACCGGGTCCCGGCCTGCCACGCTGCCCAATCTGAGCCTTGAAAGTGAGCGCCTGATAGACTCTACCAGCGCCCTGGAACTGGCCGGCATTCCAAAGACCATGTTGGTCATCGGAGGCGGCTACATCGGCCTGGAACTGGGGACGGTTTATGCCGCGCTGGGCACGCAGGTGTCTGTGGTGGAAATGATGCCAGGCCTGCTGCCAGGGGCAGACCGGGACCTGGTAAGGGTTCTTTCCAAGAGACTGGAGAAGCTGTTCCACTCCATGATGCTCAACACCACGGTTGCCGAGATAGGTGAAGTAAAAGGCGGTATCCAGGTCAGATTGGAAGGAGACGTCGAAGAAGCAGAGCAGACTTTTGAGAAGATCTTGGTAGCAGTCGGCCGCAAGCCCAACTCCAGTGGCCTGGGCCTGGAAAACACCAGGGTGGAAATCAACCAGCGCGGCTTCGTTAAAGTGAATCAGCAACGCCAAACGGCCGAGCCGAACATCTATGCGGTTGGCGACATCGCCGGCGAGCCCATGCTCGCCCACAAGGCAACCCACGAGGGCCTGGTCGCAGTAGAGGCCATCGCCGGACACAAGGTCGCCTACGAGCCTCACGCGATACCCGCCGTGGTGTTTACCGATCCGGAGCTGGCCTGGTGTGGGCTGACCGAAACACAGGCCAAGCAAGAGAACATCTCAATCGAAGTAGCCCGCTTCCCCTGGGGAGCTTCCGGGCGCGCCACAACCCTGGGTCGAAACGACGGCCTCACCAAGCTCATCATAGAGCCGCAGACCGAACGGGTGCTGGGAGTCGGCCTGGCGGGGGCCGGCGCCGGCGAGTTAATCGCAGAGGGCGTACTGGCTGTTGAAATGGCTGCCCTGGCCTCCGACCTCCGGCTGAGTATTCACCCGCATCCAACCCTATCGGAAACGATCATG
This sequence comes from Anaerolineales bacterium, assembly GCA_020343875.1. Taxonomy (GTDB): domain Bacteria; phylum Chloroflexota; class Anaerolineae; order 4572-78; family NAK82. Next base: position 2,544,469 of record CP070811.1, read on the forward strand.
GAAGCAGCTGAAGTCTTTTTCGGGCAGAGTACGCATGCCTACCGCCCCAAACGAGGCTGAATCCAGGCTAATCCTTGGCGAAGCTGGTACCACTCGCGGTTGATCCGGCTTGCTTCACGGAGACACACTGGCCTCTGTCGACGTTGGTCACCGCCCTCATAGGTGCCATCCCGTCAACCAGCCCTACCTCTTCCACCAGAGATAGCCGGTCAACTCCCGTTCCCGGTCGATTCGTCGGGAGACTGTGAACCCGTTGCCGGGGCCGGCGTAGGAGGGGGCACGATGAAATCATTCCGTGTCTTGTCCAGGAAGCTGCTGGCGGTGTATTCAGGCAGCCACACGTAGTAGGGCGACTCGGACCACTTGGCCACGTAGTTGTTACGCTCCCCGGCATCCTTGGCTCCAATCCGCAGGCTATACGCCTGGCCCTCTTCTGTCTCAAGCGTCACCACTGCCCCGGCCTGGTCCAGCCCGAACCAGTCCTCTTCTTCCCGCCCAATCGGCTCAGCCATGCGCAGGCTGCTGGCCTGCCCCAACAGTGTGTTGAATCCGGCCTGATTGAACTCCTCGCCCTCTCCCAGCCCCTTCATCAGCCACTCTTCGTCCGATCCCCGTTCAAACTCAAACTCACCGTTCGCATTCTTCAGGCTGAGCGCCACGGTCGCGGACTGGGGCAGCGTGTAGTACAGCGTAACAATCCACCTGCCTGCGGACGCATCAACTTCGTAACTGGCCAACTCACTGGTCAAATAGGTCTCCGGCCCATCCGCCGCCCGGACGTGGGTCGCATTGGCCTGCGGCGAGCTACCTACATACAGCTGGTAAGCAGCTCCATCCGCCATTTCAAGCTCAATCAACCGCTCAAAGTCATCCTCGGCCACCTTCAGCCGCTTGTGACTCGACTCGGTGCGCGTCACCTGCCGGTTGGCCTGCAAACCCTCGATTTTCTCCAACAACGTGGATACTTTCTCACCATCGGCCGGATAATCATCTACCTCCGGCAGCACCCAGCCCTGCGATTCCTTGGCCAGGGCCACCCGATTTTCATCCGAGTCAGTCACGCTCAGGCTGACCACCTCGTCGGCCCTGAGTCCTTCCAGCAGAGGGCCGGCTTCTACCCCGGAACCCCCCCATCGGGGCCAGAAAACCACGGCCCCCAGCACAATCTGTACGGCCAGCAAGACGCTCAAGACTTGGTTGCGCCTGTTCATCATGGTCCTCCTTCTCGGCAGAGATTAGACTTTGGAAATTGGAGGTCAGCCAGCTTGCTCCAGTCTCCAACCCTTGCTCTCCAGCCTCTAACCCCCAATCTCCGAGGCATTCTCGGCTTTTTCAACCGGACTGAGCACCAGGGGTCGCTCGTTGCGTTGCCGCCAGCGCCACACCAGGCCGACGCCCACCAGGGCCAGCAAAGCCAGCACGTAATTCAAGCCCTCCCAGAAGGATTGCTGCTCCTCCGTCAGCGGGGCCAGGACCCGAATCGACGAGCCCCGGGCCCGAATGTCCAACAGGTCCAGATCCTGCACCGACCAGTCCACCGTGTTTTGCATAAAGGCCAGGTTATTCAGGTATCGATCCCGCGTCAAGGCCGCCGATATGTCAAACACCGTATCATTCACAAACTCAGCGCTGCCGATCACAACCAGGCGTGCGGATGCCGGAGATTCTTCAATCGTGCCCACCGCCGGCGGGGGCGTCTGCGGCCCGCCCGCTTCGCCCGCCTCCGTCGCCCCCGGCTCACTCCCTTCGCCCCCAGCCTCAAACGGCGATGCCCTGTCTTTGTAATAACTCTCAAACACGCCCTGCACCGATACCGCCAGCGGGTGGCTGGCCTGTTCCCCTTCCACCGGGAAACCCCACTCCGGGTACCCCTCCAGGTCAGGCTGGATGTCACTATCCGCCCGCAGCCACGAGGCCGGGCTCGAGCGCAACAGCGTCACCACCTGCCGTTCCGCATTCTTCTCCGCATCCACCTCCACCGGAGAGGCCCACTGCATGGTCACCGCCGGCAGCCCGGCCACCACCACACTCTCCGCGTCCATCCCATCCGGACGCACATCCACGAAGAAGGGATAGTTGATGGCCTGGATCTCCTGCACCTGCAAGCCCCCCAGGTCCCGGCTCACCTGTACCGGAAAAGGCTCGTTTTGCGGGTCCATCACCAGCGTCTGCCCCACGCTGATGCCGTAACTCCCCAGCATCTCCCGCAACCCGCCGTCCACCCCCTTCAAGCCCAATGTGCCCGCAAACGGGTCCACCTCCAGCACGTAGTTCCCCGCCGCCACCACCACCGAGCCCCCGCGCATCAGGTACTGGTCGATGGCATACCGCTCTGCCTCACTCATCGCCTGCGGCGCTATCGCCACCAGCACATCCACATCCGCACCCACCTGACCGCCGCTCAGATCCACGGCTCGTACCTCATACCCCTGCCGCAACTGCTCTCGGATCGTCTCATAGCGTGCCAACGAGGGCAGCGGCTGGCCGAACGGGTCCGTGCTGGCCTGCCCCGCCGGTACCCACAACCCCACTACTTTCAGAAATCCCGTTGAGGACCGCTTGATGGCCGATTCTATGCTGCTCCGCACGCTGGCCTCGCTCAGGTCCCCCCCCGGATACAGCAACTGCGCCTGGTCCCCAATCTGCAACACCATGTGCAGGTAATAGCTCTGCTCCGAGAAAAAGGATATCGGGATGGGCTGCAGCCCATATTGTTCCAGCAGCATCTGCCGATTGAGCCCACTGCCCGGCTGGTCCGGATCTACCACCCTGAAGCTGAACTTGCCCTGCGACTCAGCCTCAATCTCCCGGGCCACCTTTTCGATGGTGGCCTGAGCCTGCTGCAGCGGTTCCGGCAGGCTGCCCGGCGTCACAAACAGGGTCATGCTGGCCGGTTCCTCCAGCGTCCCCAACACGCTGTCGATGCTCTGGAACCCGTATACCGCCTTCTTGATCGCGCTGGTCAGGTCATATTCCAGGTTGCGCAAACCCACTTCCACACTGCCGTCCCGATGCGCCTCCACCTCGATCAGGTCCCGGAAGCTGAGCACCTCACTCTGGTCACCGTAGCGGATCAGCACGTCGAAATAGGCATTCACCACCGATGCCCCATACCGGTCTGCCGCCTGCAACGGGGTCGGCCGGATGCCATACACCTGGTTGGCCTCCAGCTCCTTGTCCGGCTCCTCAAGCGGATCCACCACCTCCACCACCACCTTGCCCTGCGCGGCAATTTCATACTCCCGCAAGGTGTCCCGGATGCGCGGCACCAGCGGCGCCAGCAGCGGATGCGTCTTTTCACTGAAGTAGCCCCGGATCAGCAGCGGTTCCTCCAGATTGCTCAGCAGGTCCCGCGTCGTGCCCGACAGGCTAAACTCCCGCTGCGCGGTCAAATCCAGCCTGGCCCCATTGATACCGAAAAGCCAGCCATTCAGCGCCACCAGGTTCAGCCCGATCAGCACAGCCGTCAACACCACGTTCCGCCGATACCTGACTGTCTGCTGCCCCATGCTCCAGCGTTTGCTATCCAGTGAGACCACGTTCAGGGCCAGAAACAGACCCGCCAGCGACAGGTAGTAGACCAGGTCACGCAGGTCGATCACGCCCCGCTCTATGCTTTCAAAACGACTGCCCGTCCCCACCGCCCGCAGAACTTCCGCCACCGAGCCGCCCCAAAAGTCAACCACCCCCCGCGAGCCGACCAGGTACAACAAGCCCCCCAACAACGCCGTCGAGATCAGGGCCACGATCTGGTTGTCCGTCCGTGATGACAGGAACAGGCCCAGGGCCGCGTAGGCCGCCGCCAGCAGGATAGCCGCCAGGTAGCCCCCCACCACCGGCCCCGGGTCCAGGTTGCCCAACAGCCCAACGCTAATGGGCAGAAACAAGGTCAGAGCCAGGGCCACCACCACCAGCGCCATGACCGCCACAAACTTGCCCAGTACCAGTTGCACCGGGTGTACCGGCAGCGTCAGCAGGATCTCCAAGGTGCCCGAGCGTTGCTCCTCACTCCACTGGCGCATGGTCAGCGCCCCCACCAGGAAGATCAGCAAGATGGGCATCCATCGAAAAAGGGGCCGCACGTCGGCCAATCCCCGGGCGAAGAACGTATCCACCCAGAAGAAGGCAAACAGGCTGACAGCCAGGAACCCCCCTATGAAGATCAGCGCCATAGGCGACCCAAAGTAGCTGTCCAATTCCTTGCGGGTAATCGACATGATCTCTTTCATGGTTTGAACCTCTTCATAACCTCTGCCATTCCGTGGGCACTAGACTGTAGACAGGCTGGAGCAGAATCGTTTGCCTCTTTTCTGCCGCCTCTTGCCTACAGCCCTCTCTCTCACGCCTGCCGGTTGCTGTCAGCATCATGTAGCGGTTGCCAGTTGATTGAAGACTGTCTCCAACGTACGCCGATCCTGGCGCAGTTCGCGCACCGGCCAGTCCTGACGGCGGGCCAGGTCGTAGATTGCCGGGCACAAATTAACGTCGCGTTCGCCCAGAATACGATAGGCCGGGTAAGCGTCGCCCACAGAAATTGACTCAACGTCGCGCACGCCGTTCAGGGCCTGCAAGGCTTGATCCACCCCCGCTGTCTCATTCTGCAAGACCAGAACCGCATTCGAGGTCGCAGCTAACTCTGACATGCGAGCATCGGCTCTGATCTGGCCATTCATAATGATGATGGCCCGGTCGCACACAGCTTCAACCTCAGACAAAATGTGGGTGGAAAACAGGATCGTACTCTGGTCCGCCAGGCGCCGAATCAGCCGCCGAACTTCTACAATCTGCGTCGGATCCAGACCCAGGGTAGGTTCGTCCAGGATCAGCAACTTGGGCCGATGCAAAATGGCCTGGGCCAGGCCAACCCGCTGGCGATACCCTTTGCTGAGCTGGCCGATGGGACGGGTCAGGTGGTCGGCCAGCATAGTGGCGTAGATTGCTTCGGAGAGCCGGTCCAGTTGTTCTTCGGGAGGGATGTGACGCATGTCGGCCATTAGCCTGAGATAGGCCTGGACCGTCAATTCAGGATAGAGGGGCGCCGTCTCCGGCAAATAGCCGATGCGGGCCTGGACCTGGCGGGCATGGGTCAATACGTCCAGGCCATCCACTTCCACCGTGCCGCTGTCCGGCTGGAGATAGCCGGTCAGGATCTTCATGGTCGTGGTCTTGCCTGCCCCATTGGGACCCAGCAAGCCAACAATCTCGCCCCGCGCAATATGAAAGCTTACCCCTCGCAAGGCCTGGACCGGACCATAAGACTTGGTTAGATCAACAACCTCGATCATGTTACATTACCTCTCGCAAACGATGATTTGGCAGGTCCATAGACTGGTACCCACATCTTGCCGACCATGCGAACAGAGACAAGGCCGCGTATCTGCCCAAAATCGAAAGCCTTGCTCCAGGATTACTTTAGAAGAACAACCGCTCAAGAGGCACAAACAGTCCCCGCATGTCACCCAGTGCAGGCGGGGCAAGACTTACCAATTAGCTATGAGGCATTTCGTCGCCTCACAACTCACATATTATAAGATAGCTATGTTAGAACTACGTTAGAAATCACGGCCGAAAAGATTAAAGCCAGATTAAAATTCAAGATCCTCAGCCTCAAGCCCTGTCAACACTAGGCTGATGACGGATCGGGTCGTGGCTGACCACGTCAATTGCCCCACCTGAGCCAAAAGACACCCAGGACCCAGGCTACACCGATCAGCCAGATATGGAGTTAGCGTGCTGAACGAGGCATGATATAATTGAGAAGCACCCAGAGGTTGCCTGCCTGGCTCGGTGCTGCCAGCGATTCATAAATGGAGGATACTTACGTGAATGAAGAGGTACTCATAGACCCTTGCCCGATCTGCCAGCAGTCAGCTCTGGCAGGTGACAATCGTGTATACACTTGTTCTTCGTGTGGGGCAGAGGTGGAGCAAATTCGGTGGTTGGGCTTGTGGACCCGCAACCAGTTCTTGTTTCGAACCACCGGCGCCGACTATCAAAACGTTGAGTATGATCTGACGCGTCGCCGATTCAGCAAGGCCCAACTGGCCCAGCTGGCCGGGTCCTGCTACACCGATGCCGACCTGGAAGCCATGGCTGCTGGTGATCTCTCGCGCCTCCGCCTGCCTGCCAGCACAGTAGCCCAGGTTATGTTTTCACAGACCCGCGAGACTTGCTACGTGCAGCTAAATGGCCTGATACGAGCAGAGGGTCCGCCGCTTGCTGAGGGAGTGGAACGGGTGCACCATCCAGCAGACCGAACCGCCCTGAAGATTCTGGACCGGGGAAATCTCTTCATCAGCGAGCAACGCCTGCTCTTCCCCAGCAACACTCACACCGTCATTCGCCTGGACCGCAAGCTGACCGGTCTGTGCGCCTATAGCAACGCGATTGGCTTGCAGCGCAAAGGTGACAATACAGCCACCTACTTCCTGGGCCTTGAGTCCCGAGACGCGCTTTTGGCAACAGCCTACCTACAGGGACGACTCGATCATCTGCGATAGCGCCGTTTTAGTCTCCGACCGGGCTTGCTTGCTCAACGCATAATCCAAAAGACTGCCCGACGTTCATCTAATCGCTTAAGCCCCGCGTCTTGAGCCATCTTGACTGCCGCCGCGTATTCGTGGCGGGTGATTCGCCGATTGAGTTCCGGGAAATGGCCTGCTTTGTAGGCGGGCCGATATTGATCCATCAAGTTCAAGTAGGTATTGGGCGAAATCTCCCTGGCCAGGAACTGAACCACCGCATCAGTGCCAGCCAGATTTTCGGGCAGCACCAGATGACGTACCAATAACCCGCGCACAGCCAGTCCCCTGTTATCGATCTGCAGATCACCCACCTGTCGAAACATCTCGCGCAGCGCGATTTGGTTCACACGCGGATAATCTGCAATCTTCGAATGGCGCCGAGCGATCTCAGCGTCAGCGTACTTCATATCCGGCATATAGATATCAATCACCCCGTCCAGAAGCTGGAGCATGCCCATTGAATCGTAGCCACCCGTATTGTACACCAGGGGCAGACGCAATCCAGCCTCAGCCGCGATTAAGGTAGCAGCCATAAGTTGGGGGACGACGTGGCTGGGCGACACGAAGTTGATATTGTGACAGCCCTGTGCCTGTAACTCAAGCATGATCGAAGCCAACCCCTCCGCTTCGATCTCATAACCGGCTTCAGATTGGCTGATGTCGTGATTCTGGCAAAACTGGCACCTGAGATTACACCGGGAGAAGAAAATGGTCCCCGAGCCACGCCAGCCACGCAGAGGATCCTCTTCACCCAAATGCGGGCCATAGCTGCTCACTTTGGCCCGCTCACCGGTGCGGCAAACGCCCACCTGCCCCGCACGACGATCAACCTTGCACTTCCGGGCACATACGTCGCAGATGGAGAGATGCTCATAGGCACGGGCGACACGCTCTCGCAACTCACCGCTGCTTAGAAGCCGCAAATAGGCAGGCTCAAACCCCTCTTCACGTTGCCGAAAAGATTTCATAGGTATCACTCTCAGGCTTAATTGTACCAGCATTTGCCCTGCATTTCAAGGCTAGCGCCAACGTCGCGTGCGTCCCAAGAATTGGGGATGCCCAGGGGGGAGAGGGAGGATTCCTACTCATTCCCCCTTTCATGGTCAGTTTCTCCACGGGGTCGGCTCACGCCCGCACGGTCCGCCCAAGTAAGCTTATTCCCCTGGACCTGTCCCGATTTTGCTGAATCCGGGACGCACCCCCGAACGTTGCACTCGTAGTTGGTCTATGTTATACTACTGTGCATTGCCGGCCTTGCCTCTGCCCTCCCGTTCAGCCGGTAAAAGCGAGCAGCTTTCAGACTGCATGAGGGGTTGAGAAGTATGGTTAAGCGCATCCTCATGATCGAAGATGATAGGGAAATGGTCACTCTGGGTAAGCTTATCCTGGAGCGTGAAGGGTATGAGGTATTGGCCGCCTATGGCGGTGCCGAAGGCCTGCAACTGTTGCACCAGGAAAATGGCCAGGTCGACTTACTCCTACTTGACATCATGATGACGGGTATGGACGGGTGGCAGGTATTGAGTGAGGTAAAAGCTGACGAGGAGTTGCGCCACATCCCGGTCATCATGCTGACTGCCCGGCATTACCTGGAAGATGAAGGCGAAACAGCCAGCTACGCCGAGAAATTTGAACATTATGTGGTCAAGCCCTTCGTCGTGCGCGATCTCCTGGCCAAGATAGCCGAAGTTATCGACCGCTCCTGAAAAGCGTGTAAGAGGTTAACGATAGATGACAGATTCGAGAAATCCTGAGAATGCCTCCGGTGCCGACCTGCAGAATAAAATGAGTCAAAAATCTAGCCTTCTTATGTCGAAAATGTCTTCCGCCAATACAGATGTTGAAGAGGCCAATCGAGTCGATACGGCTTCACCTGAGATCAGCCCCGCCACGATCGAGTTTGCCCAGGCCACCCCAGACGATGATCAATTTGTACCTTACGCCCCGCGTACCATCGAAGAAACGGGGCTTAGTGTGAGTTTCCTGGCAGATCTGGTGCTCCAGACCCTCTACTTCGCGGGCTACATGTCCGGCTACGAAATCTCTGAATCTGTTAAGCTCCCTCTTAAAAACATCGTTGACGGCATCTTGACATTTCTGAAGCGCGAGCGATTTGTTGAGGTGAAAGGGCGCAGCGGCGGCGGCTTTGCTGAAGCTGCCTATGATTACCTCATTCCCGAGAGAGGTAGCGACCGCGCCCGAGATATCCTGGAAAGAAGCCAGTATGCCGGGGCCGCGCCAGTCACCCTGGAGAGCTACACCAAGGCCATGCGGCAGCAATCCCTGAAGAGCGTACCGGTCGGCCCCAAACAGATACGACAGGCCTTGTCGCACCTGGTTGTCAATGAGAAGACCTTGAATCAAATCGGCCCAGCTATCAACTCCAGCCGGTCCATCTTTCTGTTTGGCCATCCAGGCAATGGCAAGACGACCATGTCGGAAGCGATCGGGTTCATGATATTGCAGGACGAAATATATGTCCCCTACGCCGTAGAGGTACAGGGGCAGATCATCCGCGTATATGACCCGGTCAACTTCAAGCCGGCCTCCGAGGAAGAGACAGGCCAACATGGCGCGCGCAAAGAGGGCCAACGGCTGGACGGTCGCTGGCTCCGCGTCCACCGACCGGTCATCATAGCAGGCGGTGAACTGACGCTGGAGAGTCTGAACCTGAACTGGGACGAGACCAGGAAATATTACGAAGCTCCTCTGCAAATGAAGGCCAACGGGGGCATGTTTCTCATCGACGACTTTGGACGGCAGCAGGCTCGCCCGCGCGACCTGCTGAACCGATGGATCGTGCCCTTGGAAAAACGTGTCGATTACTTGACCCTCCAGACCGGCAACGCAATTGAGATACCTTTCGACCTGCTTATCATCTTCGCCACCAACCTGGAACCCAGGGACCTGGTAGACGAGGCGTTCCTACGCCGTATCCGGCACAAGATAGATGTCCACGATCCGACGGTCGAAGAATACCAAAAAATCTTTCGGATTCTTACCGATATGAGAGGCGTCCCCTACGATCAACAAATCGTAGATTACCTCCTGCAAGAACATTACGTCAAGCAGAACCGACAACTTCGCTCATGCCATCCTCGTGATATCCTGGACCAAATAGCCGACATCGCTCGCTACAGAGGAATAGCCCCTCAGTTGACCCGAGAACTCATCGATCAGGCGTGTGCTGGCTATTTTGTTGATCTCTGAACCTCAACAAACCAATCCCAATGCAGATTAAAGCCAATTTCTGGGTCGAAAAAGATGGCGAGGTAGTCTTAAGCCGTTGGCGGGTTGCCCTGTTGCAGGCGATTGAAGAGACCGGCTCCATCAGCGGAGCTGCCGAATACCTTAACATCCCCTATCGCCGGGCCTGGGACAAGATCCACGAATGTGAGGAGAGGTTGGGTGTAAAACTGATCGAAACCCAAACCGGTGGCTCTGGAGGGGGAGGAGCACAACTTACCCCAGAAGGCGCTGAGTACGTGCGGCGCTTTAAGAAGTTTAGCCAGGGATTGGACGAATTGGTGAGAAACCGATTCCGCGAGGCATTTGAACACACCGATCTGGAATAAAGGCCGCAGGAGATTGATTTGCCCGAGTCACCTTACCCAATGCTTCCAGTCGAAGAGGCAATAGACATTGTTTTAAGCCAGGTACACCCCCTGTCGCCGGTCGGTCTACCGTTCACCCAGGTATTGGGGCTTGTGCTGGCTGAAGACGTCCATGCTGCCGAGCCAATGCCTCCTTTCAGAGCGGCATCCGTGGATGGCTACGCAGTCATCGCCGCCGACCCATCACCCGCCCGACGTCTGGTTGGTGAGCAAATGACCGGATTTATAGGAGATTTGCACGTCACGCCCGGAACAGCGGTGCGAACGACCACGGGCGCTCCAATCCCGGCCGGCGCCGACGCCATGGTCATGGTAGAATTTACCGAAGAGCAAGACGGTTATGTCGAAATCAAGACACCCGTAGAAGCGGGCAGCAACATCCGCCCTATAGGCCAGGACCTGGAACAGGGACAATTGGTACTGGCGCGAGGCACTCTCTTGGGCGCTCCAGAGATAGGCCTGTTGGCAATGATTGGAAAGTCAGAGGTGCAAGTCCATCCTGCGCCCCGTGTTGGCGTTATGTCAACTGGTGATGAACTGGTTGAGCCCGACCATCCCCTGAAGCCAGGCCAAATACGAGACGCCAACCGCTTTAGCCTGATGAGCGCGGTGCGTGAAGTAGGCGGCGTACCCATTGACCTGGGAAGGATTTCAGACAAGGTCACCACGCTGCAAGAGTCGATTGAAAACGGGCTACGCCAGGCCGACGCTCTGCTTACCTCGGGCGGGGTCAGCATGGGCCAGCTGGACCTGGTGAAGCCCTACCTCGCTGAGCGAGGCACCGTCCATTTTGGGCGAGTTCGTGCCAAACCAGGCAAGCCAGTCACCTTTGCCACCCTGGATAGCATCCCGGTCTTTGCTATGCCCGGCTTTCCAGTGAGCGCCCTGGTCAGCTTTGAGATCTATGTACGCCCCGCACTGCTCAAAATGGCTGGGCATAGCCGCTTGCACCGTCCGCGCCAGCGGGTCACGTTGGCTCACCATATACGCCACGCCGCCGGCCGTACCGAGTTTCAGCGAGCCATCGTCACTCCAGATAACCACGGCCGATACACGGCCACAAATACCGGGCTTCAAGGCTCTGGGCGGCTGCTTTCCATGCACGGCGCCAATGCCTTGCTGATTTTACCTTTTGAGCAGGGCGACTTCCCGGCTGGCACCCAGGTCGAAGCGATTATCACCGGCCCTTTACAGGAGACGAGCTCCACTTCTGCATAAGCGACAATAAACCATCAGCATTCAAGAAGTCAGCCTTCACCGGAGGCGTGTTATGCGTGGCCTATATTTCATCAAGCACAGCCTGGCCAAGGCACAAGCCAAGGACCTCCACGAAGCCGTCCAGGAGTCTTTAGCCCCCATTGGCCTGCAATCATTCGAGTCCAAAGACGACACGGACGCGGCAACCTCACCGCTGCGCGCCTGCCAGAAGAACTACCTGTCTGCCCTGGGCATCTTTGACCTGTCGGGACCTGACCCGGAAGCCTACCTGGAAATTGGTATCAACCTGGGGCTGAACAGGCCGTCACTGATCATCGCTGGGCAAGGCATGACCTCAGCCATCCCCTCCGTGCTTGATCGCGCCAATACCTGGTTTTACAGGCCCCCCCTAAAACCCAGTCAGGAACTTCGGCGAGCTGCCATGGATACTCTCGACAGACGGGCGCGAGCCGAAAGTGCAGAGCCGGAGACTCAGGAGGGCAACGGCCAGGTGTATTGCGTTGTTTGCGGTTCCCTGTGCAAAGGCTGGCGCAAGCAAACCCACGGCAAAGGCTATCTTGTGCTCGACGGTACCCATCCCCAATGGAACACGATCCGCGATACCATCCAAAGTGGGTTGAGTCCCACCGGCTTGACGCCGATCTACCTCACCCAGCTTAAGGGCCGAGTTATGCCGTTGCTGTGCGAGATGCGCCTGGCCGCACTGGCCTCAGAATTTGTATTGCTGGACCTAAGCGCCCCATGCGATCCCGAGCAATATATCCTGCTCGGATTGGCCATCAGCTTGGGCCGTCCCTGGCTCCTGACCACGTCACAGCCTCAGAAGTTGCCCCACCTTCTCAAGGCAGCCAATCGCCTGGAATACGGCAGCCAGCAGGAGCTGCAGCAAAATCTAGAGCAGTATGTTATGAAATCGCTCTACCCAACCAAGTTCGCCGCCCCTCGCGACGTAACGGCCCAATTGGAACTTCCTTTTTGGCTACAATTGGAAGACTGGATCGCACACTTCCAAGTCCGTACCTCTGGAGCCCTGGAGGGTGCCCTTCAATTGCTGCTCATCGAAGAAGGTCAACTCAAGCAACGCTGCCGGATGACGCCCAATATGACCATCAAAGCCGGGCGCGATCCGGAGTGTGATTTGGTGATCGAGGCACAAGCGGCATCCCGCTTTCACGCCGATTTCATATTCACTGGCCAGGAACTGCATGTGGTTGACCACCAGAGTACGAATGGCACTTTCGTCAATGGTAACCGAGTCCCTCCAGAAAAACGAGCCTCCCTGGAAATCAACGATCGGGTCAGAATTGGAACGGCCGAAGTGGTTATCTGGGATGAAGATGAACTGCCCGGTGAGGTCAACCAGTATCTGCCAGAGTCAGGACGGATCATTCCCCAGACGATTTTTGTCAACCTGTCTGATGGGCTGGTGCTGGCCAATGGCAAGATCCCTGTCGCTCGCCTCACTTCGTCAGAGATCGACCTGCTGGCCTTTATGTCTGACAAGGCTGGCGACACGACGACTACCAGTGAAGCTGCAGAAATCGTCTTCGGAACCGGGAAAGTGAGCCGCATGATCGTCGCCTCTGCCATCGACAGCCTGCGAGCCAAGATTGAGCCCAGCCCCTCTGATCCACGCTTCCTCTTGTCTGTGCCGGGGGTTGGCTACCGACTACGCACCCGGGGCGGCCAGCTCGTCTTGGGGCCGCGCTAGAAACCGGCAAATTCGAGCAGTTTCAAGGCCCGCAGCGTAACCCACTTGTTGGGTTGCCCCACCTGACCGAAGCTGGCCCACATTTTGCCGGGCACTTGCTCCAGCGCCCAGCGACCTGCCTGATCCTGTTTTGCCAACAGCCACTGGATGCCCTGCTGCACACAAGCGTGTTCCCCCTGCCCGGCCTGCGTCAGCACGGCCAAGACTTCCAACACATCCGAGTGATAGGCAAGCGGGAAGCCCAGCTTGAACCAGCGCTGGCTGACTTGACCGCGCGTGGGGTAGCGCGCTTCCACCAAAGGCACATCCAGCAGGAGCTCGACCCCTCGCTTAATAGCTGCCCGTACCTCCTGTGTGCGCCTCTCCGGTGGAATCTCCAAGAAAGCCCGCAACACCTTGATGTCCCCCCACGCACAAGGTAACCCGCCGTTGTAGTGGCAGGTAAAGCCGTACCGGGCAACGACCTGGGCGGTTGCCTGACGTGCTTCAATCACATCGGGGTCATCTGCATAACCAAAACGTCCCAATGCCCACAACAAATTCCCATTCAGGCAGTTGACGGCCGTGCGGGCCTCTTGGCCGGCCACAAAGCGCCCCTCAGCTCCACCCCCCTGGCCGGCTGGCCATCGGCTGTGAGCTAGCACGTGCTTGCAGGCATCACGGATCGGCTCGATAGAGGGCGCACCCAACTGCGCCAGGAAGATAACCTGCCACACAGTAGCCCTATACTTGGGGCTATAGCCTGTACCTGGCCTGACCCAATACCCACCCCCTCCCCACATGGCGTCGGAGCCAGGGAATTGAGCCTCCAGGATGGAGCGGGCCGGATCAGCGCCGGGGATTGCAGCTTGAGCAGTGATCACATCCCGATCGTCGGCTGAGCGGCCCAACAATTCGGTCAGCGTCAGGTAGCGCGCCGAGGGATCCTCCGGCTCGAGCAGCCAGGCCAGCAAGTCAGCTTTTCCAGTCTCCAAGTCTGCCATCTCCAAGACGCATGCAAGTAAACCTCAGCCAGAAGACACCCTTCGTCCATTTGGCTCAAAGGGCATCCACAGGCCCCGACCTGGATCTGAGCTCCGCATAGCCACACAGCAAGGTGTGCATGCCTCCCAGGCCAGCAGTCCGGCCTAACCGTCCATCAGCGACCTGGTCAGCGCGAACACGTCGTCCAGCATATCTGGGGTCAGTCGGCCAGTTTGCGTATTCTGGCGGCTGGGATGATATGTAGCCACAAGATGCTTGGGTCCCTCTGAGGAAGAGGATGCGCAGGAGTAGTGCAGGCCGTGGCTAAATTTCAGACGGGGTAGCTGGTGGCCTGCATCACTCAGCAGGCGCAGGCAGCCATCAAAAGCCATCTGGCCCAAGGCCAAGACGACGCGAACCCGACTCAACAGCGCCCACTCGCGGGTCAAAAAGGGACGACAGGCAGTCAACTCTTCGGCCGTAGGTCGATTGCCAGGCGGCACGCAGCGCGCGATAGCCGTGATGAATGCATCACTCAGCTGTAGGCCATCGTTCCGGTGGCGGGCAGTGGGCTGATTGGCAAATCCAGCCCGGTGCAGCGCGGCGTATAGCGTATCGCCGGAGCTATCCCCGGTGAACATGCGACCGGTTCGATTGGAACCATGAGCGCCGGGCGCCAGCCCAACCATAAGCAAACGCGCCTCCAAATCACCGAAACCCGTTACCGGCCGGCCCCAGTAATCCCAGCCCCGGTAGGCACGCCGCTTTTCACGGGCCACCTGCTCGCGCCATGCCACCAACCGCGGACAGGCACGACAGCCAATTACATCTTCAGTCAATGCCTTCCAGGTATCCATCACAGCCCCTCGATCACGCATATTGTGTCGAAATCCGCCTCAGCCGCAGGGGCAAGGCATCCCCAGCCTCAGCTGCACCAAGTTAATGGCATAGCCCGGCCAGGTCGAGCATTTGGGCCCAGGTTCGAGCAGGAATGTCTCAGGCTGGGCCAATCTCGCATGCCCCTGGCAGGCCGGGCATATACACTCTATCTTCCGACTGTGCTATAATACCCTTAGTGGCAAACATGTCAAGCTCAAGAATTCCAGGAGAGGGCAATGGACGCAACCGAGGGTGAAGTGCTATACATCTGGATTCACGGTGCCCCTTACCAGGCCCCGGAGATTTACACGCTGGCCGCGCCAACCATGAGCCTGGCCGAGTTTCGCGACCGTTACGTGGACACCTCCCGGGATCATCTCATCATTCAAGTCTCAAAAGCATGCGACCGGCCTACCCGAGTCGATCAGGCTTGCCAGGGCCAATCGTACCGGGTGGCCCTGGTACCCGTCCAGGAGAAAGGCAATACCGCAGGCCCGGACGATGCGGCCCCGGCGCCAGGCATAGCGGAGACAAACGTGACTGCCATTAAGGGGATAGGCCAGCGCACCGCGGCCTTATTGCGCACAAAAGCCAAGATCAGCTCGGCCCAAGACTTGCTGTCCACGGGCGCCACCCCTCAGGGCAGGCAAAAACTCCAATCGCAAACCAACCTTAGCCCCAAACTCATCCTGAGATGGGTGCAACTGGCCGATCTGATGCGAATTGAAGGCGTCGGATCGGATGCCAGCCAGCTGCTGTGGGACGCAGGCGTCACCAGCATCACCCATCTGGCGGCCCAAAACCCCAAGACACTACTCAAAAGACTCGGGCAACCCACCACAGATCCAGGCGGCCTGCAGCATCTGCCCGCCCTGGTGCAGGTGACCGATTGGGTCCAGCAGGCATCCAAGATGCAGGCCATAGTAACGCTGTAATCGCCCCTAGCGCAGCTGCCTGTCAAAAGCAAACATCCGCCTCATGCCGGCTTTTCACCGAAAAGACGCTTGAGAAATCTTCAAATGGAAAAAAACGGGGGCGAGACCTGGGTCTCGCCCCCTGATAATGCTGGTTATCTGATCTGAACACTGGCTACACGTCTCAGGAGTCAGCCTCCAACTGACGGTCCAGCTCCCGCTTGAGCAGGAATAGAGCCACAATAGTCAGCACGATGACCGCAATGGCCACCACCATGGCCTGGCGGCGGAAGATACTCTCAGCCACGGCAGCATCTGCGCTGGCCTTGACCTCCTCGGCAATGGTATGCGCATCCGCCGACCGGTCCGTAACCGTGTCCAGATCCAGCGTATGTTGAGCAGCACGGGCGGTGATGAGGCTGGTGTTGGCCTCTCGCAGCCGCGCCTCCATGGGCGACACCAGCATACCCACGCCTTGGGCCACCTGAATAGCGGTCTCAGCATCCTCGTAGGCCTGGGCAGCGCCAGCGATGTTGTCGTACAAGGACTGGGCCAGCTGACCAGGCACGCTGTCAGGAGCATGGCAAGCGCCGCAATGTCTCGGCTCTGCCCCCAGATAGAGATCCTCGCTCGGCTTGCTCACATCATAGCGCCCGTGACAGGTGACACACTTGGGCCCACTGTCCACGGACCGAGAATGCGGGCTTTTCAGGTAATAGTCTTGCGTGGCGGCGTGGCAGCTGCCACACACATTGGCAACCTCCTCAAAGCCGGGCGGGGCGGCGCCGTGCGTGCCATGACAGGTGGCGCAATTCGGCGCCCGAAGGTCTTGCTCATCGAGGAGGGCATGGCCATGCACACTCTGCCGGTACAGGTCGAACTGGTTGGTGGGTATATCATAGGGGGCCATCAAGTCCGTATCCGAGTGGCAACCGGCGCACAGAGTGGGTACGTTGGCCGGATAAACACTGGCAGCCGGGTCATTGGCCTTAAGTATCTCGTGCCCGCCATGGCAGTCGAAGCAGGTGGTGACATTGAGATCACCTTCCGCCAGGCGGATGCCGTGGATACTCTCATTGTATTTGGCATACTGGTCGGTGGGTAGGTCGTACTGGCGCATAAGAGACACGTCTGCGTGACAGCTAGCGCACAGGGCAGGGATCTCAGTCTTGGCAGGTACACCGATATAGCCCGCATCAGGTGACATGGACTCGTTTACATCGGTGGCTGAAGGGTCGCCACCGTGGCAGTCAGCGCAGGTCACGTCGCGCTCAGCGTGGATGCTGCGCTCCCACTGGTCGGTGATTTCGGCATGCTTGTCCTCGAGCGTCGCGTGACAGTCAGCACATGTATTCACCCCCTCAACACGAGGGTACGCGATCGGAGTTGGAATGGGCTCGGCCTCGGCGGTGGGCGTCGGGGCAGCCGGTATCTGGCCCGGCTGGTGGCAGGCCTGACAGATATCATTAGGGCGACCAACGTGGTCTTCGGGAATCTGGGCCGCGCCCCCAATCCCCTCCTCGTGGCAGGCCAGACAGTTCTCACGCCCGATCAGCGGGTGTGGGATCACCGGCGGCCCCTCTTCAGCCACCTCAGCCGCCTCGGCCGAAGTGTGACATTCCAGACAGTTCTCACGCCCCTCCAGAGGGTGTGGGATGGCCAACGGGACAGCTTCACTCGGGGCCTCCTCCGGCAAGGCTTCTTCGACAGCCGGCCCAGGCTGATGACAGGCCGTGCACATTTCATCGGTGCGGCCCGCATGGTCCTCGGGCACCTGGGTAGCACCCGCGCTGCCGGTCTCATGGCAGGCCAGACAAGCCTCCCGCCCCTCCAGAGGGTGAGGGATGGTCGGCATATCCTGGGCAATCATCAATGTAGGCACCAACAACACGGCCACCAGAGCAACCAGGGCCAGACTCAGGCGGCGGACAATTGGATGGCTCATCTCTCTATTCCTCCCGTCGGCAGGCTAGCTCAGCCAACCCCAGATGGTGAAGGCGATGATGCCAATGAGGCTAACCACCCCAATGGCGATGGCAATAGGCCGCTTGGCCGGGGCCAGGTGAGGATTACGATCCACAAAAGGTAACAGTAACAACACCACGCCCCCCACAATCGGCACCGTCACCCCCACGATACGGGGCACCACCTTCAGCCCCTGGTAAAGGAAGAGGAAGTACCACTCCGGCTTGGCGTGTTCCGGCGTGCGGAGCGGGTCGGCCGGCTCTTCCAGACCCGCCGGGAACAGGGAGGCCAACACGATCAGGGCAGCCAGCATCACATACCAGGCGATGACTTCGTCCAGCACGTAGTGCGGAAAGAAAGGCAACAACTTCTTCTTTTCCTGACCCGATTCCGGTACCGGGGCCATATCACCCTGCGGCGCGGCTTCAGCGCTGGGGTCGGCCAAGCCTTGCTGATGTACGAACGTCAAGTGGATTGCGAGTAGGGCCAACAGCGCGGCCGGCATCGCCAACACATGAATGCCAAAGAAGCGACTCAGGGTACGAGCCGTCACCTCGGCGCCACCCCGCAAAACGACCAGCAACGTCTTGCCTACCAGTGGCACCGCCCCGGCGATCTCACTCCCCACCGTGGTGGCCCAAAAGGCTCGCTGGTCCCAGGGCAGCAGGTAACCGGTGAAACCAAAGCCCAGCGTCACCCCCAGTAACAGGCCGCCGACTAACCAGGTTATCTCCCGCGGAGCCTTGTATGCCCCTTGAAAGAAGATGCGCAACAGATGCAGCACACAAAAGAGGATCATCAAATTGGCGCCCCAAGAGTGCACGCTGCGAATAAGCCAGCCGAAGTTCACCTCATTCATGATGAAGAGGATGCTATCGTAAGCTCGATCAGGGGACGGTTGATAGTAGAGCGAGAGCAAGATGCCAGTGATAGCTTGAACGATGAAGAAAAAGAGAGTTATCCCCCCAAAGTAGAAAGTGCGAGCCGAACGCGGGATCTCCACATGAAGCAAAGCGTCCATCAGAGAAGCCAACTTGTAACGGCCATCTAACCAATCCCAGACACGCCAGGCAACTGATTTTTGAGTTTGCATAGTGTACTCCTCCCTCCAGGTCACACCAACCTACCTTTTGGTGTCTAAGACCTGCCCTCAGTACATTCCGGTTTACCCCTTACGCTGCCAAGTACGAGCAGCGGCTGTGCTTACCATGCCGATGGCCCTTGACAGACTGCTAGGCCTCACTGACGTAAATGGCGTCACCTTCCACCGTCAAGGCCAGCTCGGGCAAGGGGGAAGGCTGTGGGCCCGAAATGATCCCGCCGTTCACCGCATTAAAACGCCCATCGTGGCAGGGACACAGGATGAACTGCCGGCCCTGGTCCCATTCCACAATGCAACCCAGATGCGTGCAGATAGCCGAGAAAGCCTTGAGCCCTCCCTGGGCCGAGTTGACGATGATGACGGGCTTGTCGTTGACAGGAACCACCTTACCTTGACCAGCCGGGAAGTCAGCAGCCGTGCCCACCTGCACCCGGCCGCTGCCACCGGCCGATGCCCGGCTAGGAGGCCATAGATAACCGATGATGGGAGTGAGTACTCCCCCCACCGTGGCCACCACAGAGAATCCCAGCAGAACGGTTATCAACGTGCGACGACCTACGTTGGTATCCCTGTCGCCGGATTCTGTATCAGGTCTATATTGTTCCTCCATAAGTGTCCTCCCTTCACGACTCACGGCAAAAGAATTGCTGCCAAGAGCCAGGGCAAGCGCATTTGGTCCTGGTCAGGTGTGGCGCACCTTGAAGGTTGCTCCCGGCCTGCTTTTCAAATGCAATTGCCCTGTGCTAGAACAGACAAGTCTTGACTCACGTCGTGCGCATCTGCAATTATACAACTGGCAACACAAACCGGCCAGTGAAGGATTTCACGCCGGACTTGGCTATTTTATCACAAATCACACTCTCTCACAAGAGACACCTGACCTATCCTTTGAGTGACAAGTCGCCCCATTGGGGCCCATTTTGGCATAATTCTTGCACCCGACCTATAATACCGCAGGCGGTGCGTCCCAAAAGATAGGGAAGCACATGGGCGTATCCCCACCAGGTTTGTCCCGATTTCCTAAAATCTGGGACGCACCCTGGCGCAGGAGAATCGGGTGAAATATGGATTTGTGTTGTTGGCGTGAATTCTTTGTCCTGAACAGAACCATCATCCTGTTTGTCTATGGACAGGTCTTCTTTGTGCTGGGACTGGCCATTACCTGGCAATCCAGGCGGCACAGCCAACTTGACCTGGCCCGCAGCCTGAGCTGGCTGGGTGCCTTTGGACTGTCTCATGGGCTGCACGAGTGGGGAGACATCTTCATTCCCATCCAGGCCGAGTATCTGGCCCGAGCTTGGGCGGACACCCTGCTGTTGCTCCAGGTCTGCTTGCTGGCCTTCTCATTTGCCTGCTTGTTCCAGTTCGGGGCTGAGACTTTGCGCCCGCCTCGCTCTCGCCTGCATTGGATACAGGTTATCCCCGTCGGGCTGGCACTCGCCTGGGCTACTGCCTTCTTGTGGACCAGCCAAGTTCTCCGCTGGGATGCCACGCAGGTTGTTACTTACGCCGACGTCTGGGCTCGCTACTTGTTGGGTTTCCCGGGGGCGCTGGCAGCTGCCTTTGGGCTCAGGCAGCAAATCCGCCAACACGTCCAGTGGCAGGATTACTCTCGCATGGCACCTTGGTTCCGGGTTGCCAGCCTGGCGCTGGCCTCGTATGCCGTCTTTGGGGGCTTGTTTGTGCCCGTGGCCCCTTTCTTTCCCGCCAACGTCATCAACGCTCAGGTGGTGGTGGACCTATCCGGAATGCCCCCCCAAGTCCTACGCTCCCTGGCGGGCCTGGCCCTGGCCATCTCAGTCGTGCGAGGACTCGAAATCTTTGAAATGGAAGTTGACCGACGCATCGAGGCAATGGAGCAGATACAGATTTTGCTGACAGAACGAGAGCGGATCAGCCGCGAGTTGCACGACGGGGCCATCCAGACGGTGTATACCGCAGGGCTGATGGCCGAGTCGATCCGAAAAAGGCTGGATGACGGTCCCCTGGCCATCCGCATGGACCGCGTCATCTCGGCCCTACAGCACGCCATCCGCGACCTACGCCAATTCATTGTCGAGCTAGAGCCCGACGCACCACGAGAGAGTCTGGTAGACCGACTGCGCCAATTGACTGAGGAACCGCATCTCCAGTCGCTGTTAGAAGTGGAGGTGAACATCGCCTGTGATGAGAGTACCCCCTTTTCTCCGGCCCGCGCCACTCACGTGCTGGCCATCGCCAACGAGGCGCTCAGCAACATCATCCGGCACGCACACGCCCGCCAAGTATGGCTGACAGCCGCACCCCGCAATGGCCATCTGGAACTGACCATTGCGGACGATGGGATTGGCTTCTCCGGCGAAGTCATGCCCGGCTTCGGCCTGCGCAATATGCACGACCGATCGCGTCTGCTGGGGGGTACTCTGCACATTGGGCGTAGGGCCCCGCACGGCACCCAGGTGGTGCTGACTGTGCCATGGAACGATCCCCGATGACGGCCCTACGCATTCTGCTGGTTGACGATCACGAAGTGGTACGCATGGGGCTGGCCACGCTGTTGGAGGACGACCCTGATGTGAGGATCGTGGGAGAAGCGGGATCAGCCCGTGAGGCGCTGGAAGCCTGCCAACGGCTGAACCCAGACCTGGTGATTCTCGATATCCGGCTGCCCGACCAACCCGGTGTGAATGTTTGTAGGCAGATCGTCGAGCGTTGGCCGCACATCAAAGTCATTATTCTGACTTCCTTTGTGAACGACGAACTGATCGCCGAGGCAATCTCAGCTGGGGCGGCCGGCTATGTGCTCAAGCAGGTGGGCAACCAGGAGTTGCTGCGGGCCATCCAGGCCGTCCGACGTGGCGAGGCGCTGCTTGACCCCCAGGTGACACAACGGGTTCTGCAGCGCATACGCCAGACTGAGCGACTTCTTGACGCTGGCGCCTTTCGTGACCTCTCGCACCGGGAGCTTGAGGTACTTCACCTGGTCTCGCAGGGCAAAAGCAATCCCCAGATTGCCCAGGCCCTGTCTCTGAGCGAGAAGACGGTGCGCAACCACGTCAGCAGCTTACTGACCAAGCTGGATATGAGTAACCGCATCGAGCTGGCCACCTATGCGGTCAAGCATCACATTGGCACCTATCTCCGATCCGATGAATGAGGCCCTGAGCAAATCCGCAGGGTTAGCCCGGCTTACGAGCTGAGCTTGGACCGCGTTATTGGCCGCCGGCCGGCAGCAAAGAAAAGGTTGCGCAGCGAGGGCCACGACAGCAACCCCAACATGGTGCTGCGATAGGGAGCATCCCCCGTAAACATGTACCACAGCAATGAGGCATGCACCCGCCAGGCAGGTGCCAGGTGCCCTTCGGCCAGCAGGGCGCGCTGGCCCAACGTCGACAGTAGCCCCTCCCCCTTGGCATGCTCCCACATGTGAAACAGCCATTTGCCATACCGATTATCGTGTGCAATGGCCTGCACGATAGGCCGGTAGTATCGCCCGAAGTCCCGTCCGGCAATGCCCCGTTCAAACACCACATGGGCAGCGCACTTTGCGGTGTGCAGCGCAGAACCGATGCCATCCTTATACAGCCGGGTGACCGCCGCGTCGCCCACAGCCACGAAACGGTCGCCATAAAAGCCAGAGGCCGGCCCGATGGCCACCCGGGGCCGGCAACCACACAGGCGCTCAGGATCTTCCCTCAATACCCCTCGCTCCCGCAGCGCACCCAGGAACGGCTCCAGGCTACGGCCCGGCAGCCCGTGGCCTAACAGCGAGACGCTGATGTAGTCCCCTTTAGGGACCAGCCCCCCGAAGAGAAGCCCATATGGCTCATCGCAATAGACGTGTACAGTGCCTGGGTCGCTGGGGTGATTGAGGCGTATTTCGTCCTGAGCCATGGTCACGGTGGGAGGCTTCTGATAGTTCATGCCGAACAAAGTGGGGACCCGGGCATTCACCCCGCTGGCCAACACCACCAGTTCAAAGGCGGCGTGCCTATGCGCGGTGCGTACCTCGGCTGGTTCGCCTGGGGCGAAAGTAACCTCCAGCACATGCTCCGGCACCACGCTGGCGCCAGCCGCCTCGGCCTGGGATAACAGGAACGTATCGAAGCTGGCTTCGGGAGGGACAATACCCAATTTGGGGCCCGCCCCCCGAAACACGGATAGAATCTGTCGGGTCGGGTCAGGCGGTTCGATAGCCACCCTGGTTTGGCGCCAATGTAACATATAACGGCGCAGGCGTCCCATAATGACCGAGGGAGGCACGCTCAGCCCCAGCTCCTGCAGCCCCATCACCACCCGCGAGGAGAGGATGCCGGCGCACATGTTGCATCCGGCAGGGCCGGGCAGCTCGAAGTGCTTGCGCTCGAAGAGAGTGACCTTGAGAGGAAAGCCATTCGAGCGGGCTGCTTTCAACAAGTGCAGGGTGAAAAAGCTACCCGCTGGCCCGCCGCCGATAACCGCCACATGGCTTCCGGGCCTGAGCTTTAGAAATGCGGATCCAGAACTCATCCTCTCCCCCCCACAGGGTATGAATGCCCGTCAATCCTCCCCCATTATACCATCCCTGGCCCAAAAGAAAACCCGGCACCTGAAAATGTGTCGGGACATGGCCTGCCTTTCCTATCACCTGTCAATCAAGACGGCCGCACATCGATAATGGTTGGTTTCGGCTGCTGGCTTCCCTCCCGCCACGCAAGTCGCTGGCGGGAGGGAAGGAAACACGTCAATCCTGGCCTGCCCACAACCGGGCGCGTCGCTGCAATTGGACAGCCAACATCGCCAGACCCAGGCCCATGGTCAGTAGGCCAGACAACACCAAGGCCAGGGAAGTCACTGGCAGGCGGTTGCCGCCGGTCTCTGGCAGTGTAAGCGCCATCTCTTCACCGGTGGGAAGGGTTTGTGCATGCGCCAACACATCCACCACATCCTGCATACTCCAACCTAATTCAATCCCAGATGGCATAGGTGTGCCCGGCTGCCCAGCGCGAACCTTGTGGAGAAACTCCTGCGGGTTGCCGGCAGCGATGTCACCTATATACTCTGGCTCCGCGTCATCATTGAAGTTGATTTGAGCCCCGTCCGCGCCATGGCAAGCAGCACACGCACTGCCGTAAAGCTCCTTGCCGTGGTTCTCATTTGCATTCCTGGTCGCTTTGGTATCATAATCGACGTACTGGCGCACGTCAATGGTACCTTCTTTCAGAAATGTGGCCAGGTCGGCAATGGCCACATCGTCCAGCACAGACGAAAAGTCATGATCGGGGTTGGTAGCCCCCTTCAAGGCGGCAGCCAACTCATCCACAGACTTGGTCTGCGCGGCCTCGTAAACTCCGACGAAGCCAGTCATGTGAGACCCAGAGCCGTAGGCGCCATCCTTACCCAGGTAGTCCCAGCCGTGACATTCCTTGCAGCGCCAGGTATCAGCGCCCGAGCGGGTGTTGGTAGACTGGGTGGCCCACAGAGGGTGATCGTTGCCGGGGGCCTCAGCATCGACCACCTTCCGCCAATTGTCGTACAGAAGACCACCCCGGCTGACGGAGCCAGTCTGGGCGCTGGCTGCGGTGACCAGGAGCATCATACCCACCACGACCAAGGCAATTGATAACAGAATAGTATTCTTCATCGCGTGTCTTAACCTCCCTAGTTCCGTATGCAACAAGATACGCCACCATCAATAACGATGAGCAAAGAACCCGGAAGCATTATAGATATCGACACCACCTCCTTCCCTAACCAGCTGCCCAGCCGGTTGCGCCAGGCAGGCAACCCCCAACATCAGCTATGACTTGCGCAACGCCCAGCCTACTGGCGTAAGAGAGCCTCGACACCATCTCCCGCATCATCACTCTCAACCAGGCCTTTCAGGGTTACCTGGACGCCGGGTGGTGCATCGGCGCCCGCTTCCTGGGCCTCCTTCAGGTGGGTCTCCACCGCCGCCTGATCGCCTGCTTGCAACGCGTCTCTGGCCTGACTGAGATGGTCAACCACGGCAGGAGGCAGTTCGACACCGATGTCCGGCAACGTGAGGCCGCTCAGGAACTCGGCCAATGACCTCAATTCGTCGTCACTGATGGCATCCTGATCGAAAGCGGGCATACCTGCCTCGGGGTCGCCGGCCCGGGTGACAGATTGGATGCGCTCCGCGGGCAGTCCGACCAGGATCGTTGCGAACCCACCCTCATAATTGGCACCATGGCAGGCGCCGCAACTGTTCTGCGCGTAGACCTGGTTCGCAGCCTCAGCCAGTTCAGCCACCGGTTTCTCTGCTGCCTCGGTCGCCACTGGCTTCTCTGCGGCCTCGGTCGCCACTGGCTGTGGGGTGCTGGTAGCGGTCTCGGTGGGCGGTGGCAATGGCGTGTGGGTAGCCGTGGGCAGTCGCGTGCTGGTGGGTGCTTCGGTCGGCGCTGGCGGCAGCGGCGTATTGGTGGCTGCCACCGGCGGCGGCATCGCCTGGCCACCGCAGGCAGCCACTGCTGCCACAGCGATGATGAACAACAGCCCGCACTCAATCCACCTGAACGTTCTCTTCATGCCGAAATCTCTAAGACTTGTCTCCCCTGCCGCGAGCCGCCATCAGCTCCTGGACAGCTCCAAAAATCTCCAAAGGCAGGGGGATGATGGTGCTACTTCGTTCGCCGGCCATTTCCACCAGGGTTTGCAGATAACGTAATTGGAGGCTGATCGGCTCAGTAGCGATGATATGGGCTGCCTGGGCCAGTGTCTCCGCCGCCTGTTGCTCACCCTGAGCGTGGACCACCTTGGCTCGTCGCTCTCGCTCGGCCTCCGCCTGGCGGGCCATGGCTCGCTGCAGCACATCCGGCAGGAGCACATCTTTGACCTCTACGGCCGTGACCTGTACGCCCCACGGCTCGGTGTGGTCGTCAATAATCTGCTGCAAGCGTTCGTTGATCCGGTCGCGGTGGGACAGTAATTCGTCCAGCTCTGATTGGCCCAAGACGCTCCGCAGGGTCGTCAGGGATATCTGAGTGGTGGCCTTTTCGTAGTCCATCACTTTCATGACGGCATCTTCCGGGTTGACAACCTGGAAGTAGACCACGGCGTCCACCTGGACGGTCACGTTGTCCATGGTGATCACCTCCTGTGGCTCGACCACCATGGTCTCCACCCGGGTGTCTACCTTGATCATACGGTCGATGTAGGGGATGATCAGGTTCAGGCCCGGTGACCGGAGACTGACATACCGGCCGAAGCGCAGCACGATGCCCCGCTCCCACTGTTTGACAATCTTGACCGCTGGCCAGACGACGACCACTACCAGCAGCAAGGCGCCCAACCCGATGGGCAGTAAGTTGAACAATTGTGCCATTTCTTGCCTCCTAAGTGCTTTTCCAGGAATGGATTCGTATTTTTGCAGTCAATCTATGCTGGGTTACCTGAACCCTGATGATGAGATTGGCCAACCCTATTTTGCTCTGAGAGGGTCTGGTGACCCGCAACTTTCGCCTCAGGCGAGGGTTTCAGATCCCCTCTGCATTCTATTGGGCTTCTCTCGCCCGAGCACGGTTTATGCTGAACCACTTGCGATTGCCTCTCCGATGAAAATGCAGAGCTATTAACGAACAAGTGTCAATCAATGTTCATGCAGTGCGGGTGTTGGATAAGCATAGGTTTCTGACTCATCAGCCTGCCCCCCCCGAACGATCCACCGCAGGGCGCTACCAGCCACACTCACAAAGACGACTACGATCAGGCCCACGAACAGGCCACCCAGGCCGGGAGTATCGACCAACCAGAAGAAAAACTGGAAAATGGGGTTGTCTAACGGAAAACGCACGGCTACCTCCTATGAGCTCCAGGATTTGCACGCCACGCACAGTCGCAGGCGCTGTTGGATAGCTGGGTCGGGTTGCAGTCTGGACAGGACGGCCTCCAGTTCAGCCTGGCTGACGGTGGGTCGACCACAGCTGGGACAATCAGCTCGGGGGGACTGTCGTAGCGCCTGCCGTGCAGTTCCATCCCCAGCCTCACAGGACAGGTGCAGGACTCCCTCCGGGCAGGTGCGTACACAGCGATCACACCCAAGGCACCGGGCCGATTCCAGGGTCAGGGCGGTCTGGGTGGCGTTTTCAATCACCCGCAGCGCCCCGAACTGGCAGCTACCTACACACAGCCCACACAACGTGCACGCTGCCGGCTCTTTTAGCTGCGGAACATGCCCCCTGGCGCGGCCATTCCGTTTCCGGCCCACCAATTCCTCCTCCAGGAAGCCGCTCAACAACCACCCCACGGCAGCGTAAAAGGCATCCCCCTCGGCCGCCAGCGTCACGCCCACCTCCGGCAGCCAGGCGCCAGCGTGGGTGCGCAGAAAAGTGCGCTGCGCCACCTTTAATTGGGCCATCAGCTGGCTGTCGCCAGCCGCACCAGCCTCCGCCTCAGCGGAGGACAGGTGGCCCAGGTAAGCCAGCTCTACGCTGGCGTGGTCGGGTAACTCTCCACCCACCGGGGCCAGCCCCAACCCCCGGTAATGGCGTTCAACATCCCATGTGGGCTGTCCCCCCAGGCAGCCCCGGCGGTGGAGCGATTCGTACAGCGCCAACGGCCGTCGACCGGGACCCATAGCCGCCGGCGCTTGCCCGCCCTGGGTAGGGCCATCTGAGCCCCACCTGCCTGGTCCACACAGGCGGGCGTAGCTTGTAAGCAGTGCATCCAGGTCAGGCGCAGGCAACTCAGCCAGGCTCGACGCCGCCCTCCGGCAGGCATCCGAGTCCAGCACCCGGGCGCCGGCTAGCGCTGCATCCCGCAGCAGGCTATCCATTCCAGCTACCGGGCCGGCTAAAGCTTCTGCCAGGGCATAATAGATCCCTGCCCGGGCGAGAGCTTCAGACTCTCCAGCTTGAGTCTGCTCTAGGGCCTGTGGTCGAAGAGTTTCCATCTCGTCTACCTGCGGGCGATTCCCCACCCTCGTCTGACCGGCGTGGACGACTCCGGCAGCGGCACCTCCAGCTGAGCCTGCGCTTCATCAACCACGCGCCCCTCGGCTATCTCCCAGACAGACACGGGCGGGAAAAGCTTGAAAAGAATCAAGAACAGAAAGGCAAACAACGCAAACGAGGCCACCGTCAACGCCCATTCCGTGGATGTCGGCTTGTAGCCAGCCCAGGCAATCAGGCGCGGATGAGTCATGGTGGGCACAATAATGGTCCACCGCTCCAGCCACATGCCGACCACCACGCACACAGAGGCAATCACGGTGCTGGCCACGATGTGTCGCTTGAGCCAGGGCAGGACGCTGATTCCGGTCCCGATCGCAAACACGATCGCCACCATCAGCAGCACAGTCCGCCCGCTGACCATGCCGGTGCCTGCAGTCACCGGCTGCGCCTGCGGCAAGAAGGCTAATGTGACGGCAATCGCCGCTGACACGGCTGAGGCCAGCGCGAAGCGAGGTTGGAAAACTCGTACCCGCCGCCATCGCTCAGGGCTCAGACCTGGCAGGACCAGCACCCAGAAGGCAATTACCATCAAACCCACCATAAACCAGAAGCCGGGCGCATATCGGCCCCAAAGCTTGCTGGCCAGCACCGGAAATTCCGCCTCCTGCTGACCGGCTGCCAGGATCAGGTGCTCGGTGTACGTGAAGTAGAACCAGATCACGGTCATGGTGGTCAGCAGATAGCTCAGGTAACGATACTGCTTTTCGGTGATGTATGCTTCCAGGTGGAACACCGAGCGCATAATGGTCATGGCGATGAACAGGGCGCCAATGCCGGAGAAGATGGCCCCCACCACAAAGTACGGTCCGAAGACGGTGCTGTGCCAACCGGGCTGGACGGTGGTGGCCAAGATCCAGGAGATAATGGTATGCACCGAGACCGCAATGGGGATGATAATGACCGCCATGGCCGCTATCACCCGCTCCAGCCGTAGCCACTGAGTTCGGTTGCCACGCCAGCCCAGAGCCAGCAGGCGGTAAAGCTGCAGGCGCCAGGGAGGCGCGCTAGTCGGCAGATTGTCGCGCAGCAGGGCCATGTCTGGAATCAGCGGCAGGTAGAAATAGGTCAGGCTGCCCAGGAAGTAAGTCGTGACCGATACCGCATCCCACAGCAATGGCGACTGCAGACGCCCGTATACGAACACGAACAGGAAGCGATCCGGTCGGCCTATATCAAACAGGATCTGCAGGGTTCCCACGATCAGGGCCACCACGGTAATCGCTTCCGCGATGCGGGTGATCGGTCGGCGCCACTCGGCCTGGGTCACTCGCAAGATGGCAGAAATCAGGGTGCCAGCATGGCTGATGCCGATGAAGAAGACAAAATTGACCATGTACACGCCCCAATACGCCGGACGCTGCATACCCGTCACACCCAGGCCGTCCGTGATCTGGCGCAGATAGACGAAGCCTCCCCACCCGATGACCGCTAGCAGGAGAAGGGCTAGAGCGTAGAAGCCAGAGCCAGCCCGGAACAGGGGCTCCATCAACGTTTCGCGATCTTGCGCTTCGACTTTCAGCATCGCCTTAACCCTCCCGCAAATAGATAACCTTGGGATGCGTGCCCACCTCTTCCAGAATCCGGAAGGCGCGCGTGCTTCTGGCCAGATAACTTACGGTGCTGTTGGGATCCTCCATATCACCGAAGAAGCGCGCCTGAGCGGTACACGTTTCGACACATGCCGGCCTGTAGTCCTCGGCTCGGAACTCCCGTCCTTCCGTCTCAGCCTGCTGGCGGGCCTTTTGCAGGCGATGGATGCAGAAAGTGCATTTCTCGACCACGCCCTTCGGTCGCACTGCCGGCCCTTCCAGGCTGCCATTCTCGGACACATAATCAGGGTTAATGTGGCGCGCCAGCTCTGGGCTCCACGGCGGCTCCTCCCAATTGAAGTAACGCACGCCGTACGGGCAGGCCACGGTACAGAAGCGGCACCCAATGCAGCGGTTGTAATCCTGCCGCACCAAACCCTCCTCGTCAACGTAGGTGGCCTGGACGGGGCACACCTTAATACAAGGTGGGTTATCACAGTGCATACACGGTCGGGTCAGGTAACGCACTGTCGCAGTGGCATGCTCACCGCTGATCTCCGAGACCTCCTCAGCGTTAAGAGGTAGCGGCACCACGTCGTTCCAACGCAGAGCGCGTCCCATGGCCGCCTGATCGGGCCCTACCGCCGGTGTGTTATTTTCCTGGCGACAGGCGATGCTGCACCCCTGGCAGGCCACACACTTGTCAAGATCGATGACCATAGCCCAACGTGGCATAAGTTCAACTCCTAACCTATTTGCTGTTACGCATTATGACGCCCGGTATACTTTCACCCGTGTGTTGGTGAACGCTGCCAGTCCCGTCAGCGGCTCCGTACCCGGCCCCATGAGTTCCAGCCCGTTCACACCCCGGTCCTTGGCCCACCGCCCCACGGCCCGGTGACCCTGATTGTAGGGCAGGTTCACCACATCCGAGCGCAGCCCTGAGACCAGCCTGACCTTGGTGCGTGCCTTTCCAAAGGGGCTCTCCACCCAGACCGGGTCCTTGTCGTGCAGACCCAGCCGATGGGCCGATTCCGGACTCATCTCCAACCAGCTGTCCCAGGTCTCGTTCACCACCATGCCGCTGATCTCCTGAAGGGTGGGCATGTTGGCGTTGGCCGTGTAGGGACCCAGGCTCATCAGGGTAACCACGTTCAACACGAACGGGTACTCATCCTCATCACCCTGGTAGTTAACCGGTTCGTAATGCGGCAAAAAGACCTCGTCACCCCGGGCTTGAATGCCCAGCTGCTGCAAGGTGGCTTCGTCGACGGTCTGGAGCAGGCACTGCAGCTCGCGACTGAAGAAATCGAAGTAGCCATCCTGGGGGGTGTTCTGGCGATCCCGCCCCACCACCTGGCTGAGCCACGGATCGCTGCCCCGGTTGGGGACTTGGTCGGGCGGCACAATCCATAGCCCCAGCTCGGCCAGGGTTTCCCAGCTAGCCCCTACATCTTGCAACCGCCACTTGAGTAGCTCCGGGAAGCCTGCCCACGGGAAAGCAGCAGCAACTGGTCCGCCCAAGCGGTGGGCCAGGTCGATGAGCACATCGCCAGTGTTGCGCGTATTGTGCACCGGCTCTACCACCGGTTGCCGGAGGGCGACGCCAGGGTAGCCCAGCCCTTCGATGAAATCATCCTGCCAGCGTTCCAGGAAGGTATGGTCCGGCAGGATCAGGTCCGCATGCTCGGCTGTTTCATCCAGGAAACTGCTGAAGGAGACGATGAAATCCACCTGATTGAAAGCCTCTGCCCAGCGAGCGCCCCCGTTGGGACACTCGAACATCGGGTTGGCGTCGTATAGGAAAAGCACGTCCACCGGGTAGCCTTCCCGAATGCGATCGGGGACGGCCTGGTAGGCGTGGCGAGCCAGAGGGAAGACACTTCCGGCCCCATCCACCCGCTCGGCCTGGCGACCTTCTGCCGCCACCGGGTCAGCGGGCAGCTCCGGCCAACCCGGGCAAGTCGGGTAGCGCTGAACCAGCACCCCGCCGGGGGTCTCCAGACTGCCCACCAGCGCGTTAAGAGCATGGATCGCCATCGCTGTGTACAGGCCATTCACACTACCATTCAGCAGCCCGCCTTTGCCCGGCATCACGGCTACCGAGGGGCGGTTGGTCCCGAACTCACCCGCCAGCCGGGCAATGGTACCCGCCGGCACGCCGGTGATTTGGGCAGTGGTTTCCGGGTCATAGTTCTCCAGCACCAGGCTCTTGAAGCCCTGGTGTTGAACTCCCGCTTCGTCTTCCCAATCTTCGTAGCCGAAGGCGTAGTTCTCCACGAAATCACGATCAACCAGGCCAGAGCTAATGATGACGTGGGCCATGCCCAACGCCAGGGCAGCGTCGGTGCCAGGCCGGATGGGAATCCACTCGTCGGCCTTGGCGCCGCTCACCCCCAAACGTGGGTCAACGATGACTACTTTGCCACGGTAGGGCCGCCCTCGCCGCATGTACGCGTAGCCGGAGGCAAACCGCTGAACAGACCGGCCCGCTTCGAGCAGGCTGGCCCCAAAGGAAAGCACATGGTTTGTCTTCTCCAGGTCATAGGCCAACAGATCGTAGATGCCCTGAGTGAGCTGGTGGGCCAGTTTCCCGGCTTCAATGTTCAGGCTGTCGTGGGAGACAGCATTGGGGGAGCCGATGGCCTGGCTGAAGTAAGAAATCAAACCCCGCATCTGGCCGCGTGTCTCGCCGTACAAGAAGGCAAAGCGTTCCGGGTGACCGCTATCCCGCACATCGGCCAGCCGTTGGGCAACCAGCGACAGGGCGGTTTCCCAATTGATGGGCTCCCATTGGCCTGCTCCCCGCTCGCCAACGCGGCGTAGGGGGCCCTGAATCCGATCAGGGTTGTACAGCAGTTCGGGTGCGGCCTGGCCTTTGGGACACAGAGCGCCCAGATTGATGGGGTGCAGAGGGCTGCCTTCCAGCTTGACCAGCCGGCCATCCACAACGCGCCCCCACATACCACATCCACTGGGGCACAACAGACACACGGAAGGGACGATATGCTCCTCGGCCACCATATCGTAGCCGGGTACGGCCGCATGGATCTGGGCCAACTTGCGTCCGGGCCGGCTTAGCGCCGTGCTCACGGCCGCCGTAACTGTGAGGCCGCCCGTAGCTTTCAAGAAATCGCGGCGTGTGATCTTCAGCATTGGCCAGCCCTCCTCAGTTACCGCTACAATTGTTGAGCCTAAGCCCCGTACCCTGGCTTGAG
>CP070811.1:2577138-2582178 GCA_020343875.1 Anaerolineales bacterium
TCCTACTGGCTTAGACAAAAGACGCCAATTCGGATATAATAAGCCTGTTTCGGATACCTTTCTGATCTCGGCTGAAGCTCACCCGCCAGAGCCAGACCTTACTTGCCGTCACGCCTTGTTGGGCGTTGTCACATTCTGCTACCTGCCACCTGGTCGGGGGGTTCATAGCTATGAGGACTTGAATGGCAGATCTCCCAGGCGATAATTCGCGCCCAACCTCTCTGCTGACCACCAAACTCTACATCCCCCGGACTCGCCAGGCCGATGTGGTCGCCCGC
This sequence comes from Anaerolineales bacterium, assembly GCA_020343875.1. Lineage (GTDB taxonomy): Bacteria > Chloroflexota > Anaerolineae > 4572-78 > NAK82. The sequence goes on from CP070811.1 coordinate 2,577,417, forward strand.
CCTCGTCTCATCCAACGGCTGAATGGGGGCCTCCATCGCAAGCTGACCCTCATCTCCGCCCCAGCCGGGTTCGGAAAGACGACTTTGGTCGGCGAATGGATTTCCGAATGCGGGTTTCGGGCTGCGCAACGGGGATTGGATTCGCGGGCTGACTCAGTTCGAGACCCCCAGTCCGCAGCCCAAAATCGCGCTGCCTGGCTTTCGCTGGACGAAGCAGACAACAATCCCAACCGCTTCTGGACGTATGCAATCGCCGCTCTACAGACGGTTCGGCCGGACTTGGGCGAGACCGCTCTGGCTCTGCTGGGGGCTCCGCAAACTCCCCCCCTTGAGAACCTGCTGACCGATCTGATCAACCAGATGGCTGCCTTGTCTGAGGTGATCCTCCTTGTGTTGGATGACTACCACCTGATTGAAACGCCCGAAATCCACCAAGGGCTCAGCTTCTTCCTGGACCGCTTGCCGCCTTGCAGCGGCCCTGGTGGACAGCTCCAGGGTTTGCATCTGGTCATCATTACCCGTGAAGATCCCCCTTTGCCACTCCCCCAACTTCGCGTGCGGGGGATGATGACCGAGCTACGGGCCAACGATCTGCGCTTCACTACTGAAGAAGCCGCGCAGTTCTTGAAGCAGACAATGGGTCTCGACTTGTCGCCCGCAGAAATCGCCGCGTTGGAACGTCGAACTGAAGGTTGGGTGGCCGGTCTGCAGATGGCGGGACTGTCGATGCAGGATCACCCGGATATGACGGGCTTCGTTGAGGCTTTTGCCGGCGACGACCGCTACGTTGTCGATTACCTCATCAGCGAGGTCATCCAGCGCCAACCGGCGCACATCCGGGAATTCCTCCTGAAAACGGGTGTCCTCAACCGTCTCACCGCTCCCTTGTGTAACGCCGTGACGGGACGAGACGATGGGCGAGCTAGCCTGAACCACCTGGAAGGGACCAATCTTTTCCTGATTTCTTTGGACAGCCGGCGGGAATGGTACCGCTACCACCAGCTGTTCCAAGATTTGCTGCGCAGTCAGCTTCGCCAGGAAGTTGGGGCTGAGGGACTGAAACCGCTGCACAGCCGGGCTGCTGCCTGGTATGCCGAGAATGGCTTCACCGACGACGCCATCCACCACTACCTGGCAGCCGAGGATTACGACCAGGCGGCCGACTTGATTGGGTCGGTCGCCGTCAACCTGATTGTGCAAGGCCAGTTGCGTAAAGTGCGCACCTGGCTGGAGGCGCTGCCGGATGATCTCATCCGCAGCCGGCCCTTGCTGTGCATCTGCCATGCCTGGGTGCTTAATTTGGCGGGCCAGGCGACCGCCGTTGAACCTCGCCTGCGAGATGCCGAACGGGCTCTGCCATCCGCCCCACTGGCGGGGCGCAAAGACATGCAGGGACTCATCAACACCGTTTACGCCTATCTCGCGCGCAACAGGGGGGATATCCCCTCGTCTATTGAGTATCTGCGCCAGGCGGTGACGGATTTGGCGCCGGACAATCTTATGGTGCGGAGCACCGTCAACCTCAATTTGGGCTTCAACTATTCGCTAACTGGCCAATTGGCACTGGCCAGCGATGCGCTGCAAGCCGCCCAAAAAGACGGCGAAGCCTCAGGTGCCATGTATGTCAGGCTAATCGCCATGGCCGTTCAGGCCAACACCTACCTGGCTCAGGGCAGGCTGAACCAGGCCCGTCGCCTGTTCGAAGAGGCGATTACCGCTGGCCTGGCCCAAAACCGAGGACAACCCTACCCGCCGGCCGGATACGCCTACGCCGGCCTGGGCCAGTTGCTGTACGAGCGTAACGATCTGCAGGCCGCTGAGAGTCACCTGGCTCAAGCCGTCGAATTGGGCGAGCTGATGGCCGATTGGAGCATGCTCCGGCGCGGACTCCTGCCGCTGGCCTGGCTGAGGCAAATGCGGGGCCAGGACGGGCAAGCCCAGGTCTTGTGGGGGCGAGCGCTGAAGGTGGTGCAGCAGGCAAAAGACAAACGGGTAGAAGCCCAGTTGATGACGCACCAAGCCCGACTCTGGTTGGCGCAAGCGACGGCTTCACCCGGCAACCCATCCGCCCTGAGCGCGGCCTCGGATTGGGCCGAAACGTACCGTAAGAGCCGGCCAGACCCAGGCAGTTACCCACAGGCCCTGGCCCAGATGACCCTGGCCTGGGCGGATCTAGCCCACGGCCGGCCGGACCGGGCGCTGGCCTGCCTGGAACCCTTGGCTGAGGCGGCCGCAGCTGGAGGATGGATCGACAACCTGATCAAGATTCTGGCTCTGCAAGCCCTGGCCCAGCTCGCTCAGGGCGACTCGGCGCCAGCCGTTAACACCCTCAATCGCGCTTTTGATCTGGCCGCCCCCGAGGGCTATGTCCGCACCTTTATTGACTACGGGCCGCCTATGCGGGAGTTGTTAAAACTGGCGGTCGCTCGCGGCACCGCCGCTGATTATGTAAACAAGCTCCTGGCCGCCTCTTCAGGGGAGGAGCCAAGAGAAACCCCCGCCCCTTCACCCCCGCCCCTGGTCGAGCCCCTCACCGAGCGCGAAGTGGCTATCCTGCGGCTGATGGCCGCCAACCTCTCCCACCGCCAGATCGGGCAGGAACTACACCTTTCAGTGAACACCGTCAAATGGTATTCCACCCACATCTACGGCAAACTGGGCGTCCACAGACGGGCTGACGCGGTAGACCGTGCCCACGAATTAAACATTGTATAGCGGGACGCCTCCTCTATGGCCCGGACTCTGGGCAGGTCCTTTCTTTGCTTCAGGGTTTCCGTCCTGGTAAAGATATTCGCAGCCAGGCGGTGGGCGGCCCAGGGCCAGCACCTGTTCAATCATACAGCTTGAACTTCCTGTCCTGCCGCCTCAGAACCTGACAGGTGAATGGTCCACAGATCAACCCAGATTAGCTCCTATAAAGCATTCAGACTGATTATGCCTGCGTTTCTGCGTTGGCCTGTGGACCTATTTTAAGTGCCTATTGGACCGATTGCTTTACACAGGGACCGAATTGCCCTCTTCCTGTGCGGGAGACGGTAGCGAGACGTGCGACTGGACCAAGAGCCATTCGTCGCCCCGTTGTTCCAGAACGGCCGTCATGCGCAGGGGAAACTCTATATGCTGTCCTCCGACCTTGCCCTGGCCCAGACCCTCAGCCGCGACCCAGGCCACCGGCCCCGCCGCTGAAATCTGCTGCCAAATAAAGTTAAAGGCCAGCGCCTCCGTCTGCGACCAATCACGCTCGGCCTGGAACTTGATCTGATCCCGGCCAATGCGTTTCTCGTCTGCACCTGTGCCAAACATAATTTGATCATCGTCCGGCGCAAAAAGCGCCATGAGGCGGTCAATGTCTCGCTGGGCGTAGGATTCATTGAACTCATTCAACACAGTCAACACCGCCGCTTCCGTCTTTGCATTTGCTTTCATCATGTCTCTCCCTTAATCAATACTAGTTGGTTGATTTGTTGCCATTATCATACTCCTAAATAGGCTGGATGTCGTCGGGGAAAACCCTATAGTCTGTGATCCGCTGACCCTACAATTTTTGGGCGCAGGGGACGATACTACCCTGATAATTTCATCATTGGGGAATGATCAAAGGCTTGACCGAAGTAGGTTGACAGATCCAGACCAAAGGCGAAGGACGAAAATCACATCAACGGCTATCTAAATCTTGAGGAGCCGAGGCCAAGCCCTTATCTACCGCCCAGGCGGCAATCTGGGCGCGGGAGGAGAAACCGAGTTTGGAGAGGATACGGGTGACGTGGGCTTCGACGGTCTTGACGCTGACCACCAGCTCGTGGGCGATCTCCTGGTTGGAGAGGCCCTGGGCGACGACGGCGGCCACCTGACGCTCTCGCCGGGTCAGTCCGCCAAATTCCTGCTTGGCCGCCTGTCGGAGGGTAAGCGGCTGGGCCGGGGGGATCATGGCTGTGGCCCGGCGGCGGAAATTCTCGGCCAAGGCTTCATCCTCGATCGCCGAGGCCAGGGTTTGGATGTGGGCGCGAGCGGCGTTAAACGCCTCGGCGGCTCGCTCGGCCTGCGACGCGGCCTGATACGCCTCCCCCAAAGCGAGGTAAATCCGCCACAGCCGGTGGTGGCAGATACCGTGTGTCTCGTACAGGCCTGCGACCTGACGCAACACCTGCTCGGCCTCAGCCCACCGCCCCTGCAAGGTCAACGCCTGGCCCTGTAAGGTCAACGCGGGACCTTTTAAGAACATCACCGCCCCAATGGCCAGCTCGGGCGGGGCCACAATGTTGAGGATCTCACGCAACAACTCTAACATTCCCACCCCGTCTTGCCGGGCCAGGGCCAGTTCGATTTGGGCCAATCTTGTCGCAAACAATGAGGGCTGCCACGTTTCGGGGGCATCGACCAGCAGCTTTTCGGCCGCGTCAAGGTCGCCCTGCCAGATATAGACCGAGGCCAGACCGCCGGCGCCCACCCATGTAAACCAGCTAGAGCCGACTTGTTTCGCCAGGGCCAGCCCCTCTTTCAGATGCGCCTCCGCCTCGGCCAGGGCCAGCAATTCGGTGTAAATCTGGCCCAAAAAAATGTGGCCGCCGGCCATCCACTGCGGATGCTCAATCGCCTCGGCCACCTCCAGACTCTGTTTCCGAGCAGCCAGCCCCTGACCATAGTGCCCTAAAGTAAAAAGCGTGAAACCCAGAGTGCCTAAAGCGTAAGCTTCGCCGGAACGCCAGCCAATGTCGCGGGCCAGGCTCACCGCTTCATAGGCATGCTCCAGGTTCAGCGTATA
>CP070811.1:2582278-2629642 GCA_020343875.1 Anaerolineales bacterium
CAGTATGTTTGAGACGCTGGCTGCGCAGCCAGCAGGGGGCAAGCTAGTGCCTTTCCTCATATGCTTTTTGGGGTGTTGGGGGCGCTATCGACCAGGCTGTGATGACCCTGAAACATATGAGGGAATAACCAGGGCTTTCCGAAAGTAAGAGAACGGGCTAATCTTTAGCAAACATCGGATAAGGAGGGAGACGATGAAAGCGAAGATTAGGCCCTTGAGCGACTATTTTGCCACGATTTCTGATCCACGAAAAGCGAAGGGTCTACGTCATCCGTTGGTGGCGATACTCAATCTGTGTTGTGTGGCGATGATGTGCGGCGCGAAGACACCCAAGGCCATTGCCAACTGGTGGCGAAACCGGAGAGTCCATAGGGGGTTATTGAAGCGGTTGGGCTTCACCAAAGCATATGGTCCCAGCAAATCTACAATTTACGAAGTCTTGGCCTTGGTGACAGTCGAGGGTTTTGAGGCCGGGGTGAATCAGTGGATTGAAGACAATTTCAGTGAGTGGCCTGCTGCCCAAGACGGGCAATTGGAAGGGGTTGCAGTTGATGGTAAGACATTACGTGGCAGCCGAAAGCAAGGGGCAAACAATGCCCATCTATTGAGTGCTTTGAGTCATCGGCTGGGGGTGACCCTGCGGCAGTTAGGAGTGGATGATAAAACTAATGAGATTGGCACAATGACCGAGTTTCTAGTAGATATGGTTATGGAAGGGCGGGTTTTCACAATGGATGCATTGTTGACCCAGCGAGAAATTGCGCAAACCATCATCGATGGTAGAGGCGACTACGTGATGATCGTCAAAGAAAACCAGCCCACCCTCTATGCTGATTTGCAGTTCTTGTTTGCAGAGCCCGGAGCCGCCCCTTTTATTCACGACCAGATCACCGTCCCCAATAAGGGGCACGGACGCATTGAGCAACGCACCCTCTGTACCAGTCTCGACTTGAATGACCTGGTAGACTGGCCAGGCCTACAACAAGTATTTCGACTGGATCGTAAGACCATCATTCAGAAAACGGGCCAAATTCGGACCGAAACTGTCTATGGCATCACCAGTCTGCCACCTCATCAAGCCAATGCCGCCCAACTCCTCACCCTTACCCGCGGACATTGGAGTATTGAGAACCGGAGCCACTGGGTGCGGGACGTAACATTCGGCGAGGACAAAAGCCAAGTGCGCAGGGGAAACCTACCTCAGATGATGGCCGCTTTACGCAATTGTGTCATCAACTTAGTCCGACTGCACAACTTCCGTTTCATCCCTGACGCCTTTGACTATTTCGCTGCCTGCCCCTTCGAGGCTCTTGACGCCATCGGCCGCTGAATACCTACTTTCGGAAAGCCCTGGAGGGAATAACAGAAACGCTTGACCAGATGCAGGTAGTAGTCTATCATGTGGCGGCAGTGTTTGGACGCCTGTTTTGGCTAGATTGGCGGAAACGCTGATCGTTGTTGGCCTCATGCCAAGCTCTTTGATACCAGCTGGGGAGGGTTGACCTTGAGAGTTGATCCAAGAGCGATGCCTAAAGTGCTCGAACTACACTTGGAAATCACTCGCTACCCCATTCTCGCTAAGAAGATTCGGGAACGGATGCGGGAAGAGCTCTTCTCACGTCATGTCATTTCTCCTGATACGTTTGAGCAAGAGGTCAAGGAAAAGGCGATTCGCTCGCAGTTCGTGGAAGGCCTAGAAGACCCGTACGAGCAGGAAGCCCCCGAGGTGTGGCAAGAACGAGTCTGGCAGATTCGAGACGACCTCACAGACTTCTATTTTGCCTACAATCTGCCCCATTCTCTTTTTGAGGAGATTGTAAGAGCTCTGCTCAAAGGGCGCAAGCCTGACAAAGAGATTATCCTTGCTTTCAACCCGGAGCTTGCCCCCTGGGATATACTCTTCAGCAAGGCTGATGAATACGAGTCCTATCCGCCTGAAGAGAAGTCCAAGATCAGCCATCATCTACAAGAGATTATTGTGGTGCTCCTCAAGGGCATGATCAGCGATCAATTGAGCTTTGTCGGCATCGCCAAGAAATTCTTCACCATTGCTGACCTTAAAGAGATTCGCCGCCGACGAATCGGTCGTGGCAAGATTGGCGGTAAGGCTGCTGGTATGATGCTCGCATACAAGATCCTGCAGCATGCGCTGGCAGAGGCTGAAATTGAGTTGAAGCACCCCATCGTCATTCCCGACTCGTACTTTATGGGCGCCGACGTCTATTACGAATTCCACGAACTGAATGGCCTGCACGACTTTCATAATCAGAAATACAAAACACGCGACGAAATCGTAGCCGAGTATCCTGGGGCAGTCAGAGCCTTTACCAGTGGCCGCTTTTCCGAAGAAGTAAGGGCTCAGCTACGCGATATGCTGGTCGAGGTGGGCTCGGTTCCGTTGATCGTGCGTTCATCCAGTTTGCTTGAAGACAACTTTGGAAGTTCCTTTGCCGGCAAGTACGATAGCTATTTTTGCCCCAACCAAGGTACATTGGATGAGAATCTAGATGCCTTGGTCGAGGCGATCAAATCCGTCTACGCCAGCGTGCACAATCCCAACGCCCTGCTTTACCGAAGGCAGAAAGGCTTGCTTGATTACGATGAGCGCATGGCTATTCTGATTCAGAAAGTTGCGGGACAGCAATTCGGTCACTACCTTTTCCCTGCCGCGGCAGGCGTGGCTCATGGCTGGAATCCGTTTCGCTGGAATCGAATGATTCGGCGCGAAGATGGCTTCTTGCGAATGGTATGGGGACTGGGGACTCGCGCCGTAGATCGCGTGGCCAACGACTACCCCCGCATGGTGGCCCTGAGTCACCCGCTGCTTCGTCCGGAGAAAACTGCAAAGGAAATCAGAAAATATTCGCAGCATTTTGTGGACCTGATCGATCTGGCTGAGAACCGTATGAAAACCTTGCCTGTGGCCGAAGTTATCTCAGCCGCCTACCCTGGCATCCAATTGCTGGCCGGGCTGGATAAACAGGACTACATCCAGCCTATCTTCGCCCTGGGCGGTGGAATGGAACCCAGCTCCATGGTGCTTACCTTCGATGGCTTGGTGAAAGATGTGTCTTTTGTGTCGACAATGAAGTCTCTTCTAACAACATTGGAGAAACATTATCAGGTCACAGTGGATGTGGAGTTCGCGGTTGATATCTTGCCGGAACCCTCAGGCCCGAAGTACTGCCTTCACTTGCTTCAATGCCGCCCTTTGACCAGTCAGCAGTTGGTAGGAGAGCTGAAATTGCCTGCCGATGTGCCTGAGACCGACAAGCTGTTTTCAGCCCGCAAACTTGTGCCACACGGTGCTGTCTCCGATATCGGCTATATCATATACGTTGACCCCGAGGTATATAGCCGTATCGCTGAACGTTCGGTCAAATTTGAGATTGGTCGTGTCGTCGGCCGCCTCAACAAGAGACTTGAAAACGAGCGATTCGTCCTTATGGGCCCGGGCCGCTGGGGAAGCTCAAACATTGACTTGGGGGTAAGGGTGGCCTATGCTGATATTTATAATACCCGCGTCCTGATCGAAATCGCCATTGGGAAGGACGGCGAAACTCCTGAGGTTTCCTACGGTACGCACTTTTTCCAGGATTTGGTTGAATCTGGCATTTATCCCCTGCCACTATATCCCAATGACGAAGGTGTGATCTTCAACCGGGAGTTCTTGGACGGAGCGCCCAACCTGTTGCCCGAGTTGCTTCCAGCCGATGCGTCTAGTGCTGACTACCTCAAGGTCATCGACGTGGCGGCTGTCTCCGGCGGACGTTGTTTGGAGATTGTGATGAATGGAGAGGAGGAGCAAGCCTTGGCCTACCTCAAGACCAGCAGCAAGATGGTGTAAACCTGGATTGCCCTATGGTCACACTAGAGCTAACGCAAATGGCCCACGGCGGGCCGGCGATGGGACGTCACCAGGGTAAGGTGTTCTTTGTACCTTATGCTTTGCCAGGTGAGACTGTGGTCGTGGAAGTAGAGACAAGTAAAAAGGGGTGGGCTAGGGCGCGCCTGACAGAGGTGATTGAATCTTCGCCAGAGCGGATAGCACCGGCCTGCCCGCACTTTGGCCCAAATGCTTGCGGGGGATGTCAGTGGCAACATATCCGCTATCCCGCGCAGCTTGCCTACAAGACGGACGTAGTAAGCGATCAACTCGCCCGGTTGGGCGGGCTGATTGAGGCCAAAGTAAGCCCTACTCGCGCGGTGGGTCAACCATGGGGGTATCGCAACCACGTGCAGTTGCATGTATCCCCCAATGGCCTGGGCTACGTGGCTGCCGACGGGCAGCGGGTGGAAGCGATTACTATCTGCCCCATCATGCACCCCTTGATCGCCGAGCTTTTCGAGGAATTGGACATCGAGATTGAGCACTTGGATGGACTTTCATTGCGAGCAGGGGCAGGGACTGACCAGCAACTGGTGATCTTTGAGACGACTGATGATGAACCTTTCGAATTGATGGTGGACCGGCCTGTATCATGTGTGATGATGCTACAAGATGGCACGCCGGTTACCCTGGCGGGCAATGATCACTTGTTCGAGCGAGTCAAAGGGCATGAGTATCGGGTGTCGGCAGGCAGTTTCTTTCAGGTGAACACCGCCGGTGCCGAGGTGCTGGTGGATGCTGTCGTCGACTGCCTATCACCTCGCCCCCATGAGACACTGCTCGACTTATACTGCGGTGTAGGGCTGTTCAGCCTGGCACTGTCCACGTTGGTGGCCCAGGTGATCGCCGTAGAGACTCACCCAGCTGCGGTGACCGATGCACGCTTCAACGTCGAAGCAGCTGGGCTGGACAACGTGCGCATCCTCCAGGACGATGTGGCTAGCGTGCTTTCTGACTTCGATGAGGTAGCCCACGCAGCCATCGTTGATCCACCCCGCAGTGGCTGCGGCCCTGGTGTGATGCGACAACTCGCGTCGCTGCGTCCGAATCGGCTGATCTACGTGGCCTGCGACCCCGCTACCCTGGCCCGTGATGCGAAAGCCCTGACGGGGGCTGGTTATCACCTGGTTCAGGTTCAACCTTACGACCTGTTCCCTCAAACCTATCATGTGGAGTGTGTGGCGCTTTTTGTGAGAGATGCATTGGCTTGAAGAATCCGGACTGGCTATGATAGTAGCCATAGATTCTGGGAGCTTTCATCCCTCTCCAGCCATTAATATTGATCGCCAAAAACGAGAATCCAGCCCCTGATTCTCTTGACAAGCCCTATAGGCTGTGATAAACTTAACGCATTCGTCTTCCGCTGTGGTCGCACAGAACCCTCTCAAAGGATCTTGCTCCTATGCCGATTGACTATTTGCCCATCCTGGTTTTCTTTGTCATTGCTGGACTTTTCGGTATTGTGGCATTGGTTGTCCCTGCTCAGCTTGGGCCTCGACGCCCCAGCTCTAACAAGCTGAAGACGTATGAATCTGGCAAAGTCCCCTACGGGGATGCAAGAGGCAAGATCCCCGTGCATTACTACAAAGTCTCCATGTTATTCATTCTGTTCGACCTGGAAGTGGTGTTCTTCTATCCATGGGCTGTGCTCTTTCGCAAGCTGAAGCTCTTCGGCCTGATCGAGATGGGGGTTTTTATAGCGATCTTGCTAGTTGGATATGTCTATGTATGGAAAAAAGGCGCTTTGGAGTGGGAATAGAATGGACCAGGTAGGCAGCGGAAGCAAAACAGGAAGCCTTGGCGTCATTGTCACGGTGCTTGAGCAGGCAGCTAATTGGGGCCGAAAGTACTCGATGTGGCCCCTGACGTTTGGCTTGGCTTGTTGTGCGATTGAGATGATGGCCTCTGGCGCATCCCGTTTCGACATCTCGCGTTTTGGGGCTGAAGTCTTTCGAGGATCCCCCCGTCAATCGGACTTGATGATTGTATCCGGGCGAGTCAGCAATAAGATGGCGCCTGTGGTCAAGCGACTGTATGAGCAAATGCCCTATCCTAAGTGGGTCGTTGCCATGGGTGATTGCGCGTCGGTGGGGGGGCCTTTCAACAACTATGCCATCGTTCAGGGCGTGGACAAGCTTATCCCGGTAGACGTGTACGTACCGGGGTGCCCTCCTCGCCCAGAGGCTCTCTTTTATGCTCTTACCTTGCTGCAAGAGAAGATTCAGAAGCATGAGAAGCTAGGCGAACGGATGTGAGCAGCCGATGAGTGATACAACTTTCGAGAAGTTGAGGGCTCAATTCCCGGACGCCGTCCTGGACGTGAGCGAGTTTCGTGGCGATACCACGGCCACCATCACACGCGAAACGTTTCTCGATGTTGCGCGTTTTTTGCGAGATGAACCGGATCTGCAGTATGACTTGCTGGTGGATCTGACCAGCATTGACCGGCGTGACCTGGGGATTGAACCGCGCTTTGTCACCGTTTATGAGCTGTATTCCATCCCCAAGAATCATAGTGCTCGGCTGAAGGTGCCCCTACCGTGGGATAATTCGACCGAGATGCCGCAGTGTCCGAGTGTGGCTGCCATCTGGCCAACCGGGAACTGGCATGAGCGCGAAGTTTACGACCTGATGGGCATTGGATTCACCGGGCATCCCTGGCTGCATCGTATTCTGATGCCGGAGAATTGGGTGGGCCATCCGCTGCGCAAAGACTACCCCTTAGGCGGCGAGCCGGTTTACTTTTCCTCTGACCGGGACAATCCGCGCTTTGCCCACCTGGGAAAGCCGATCATGGAAGGCCCTTCCTATCCCAGCAAGCTGCCGGACGATGTTGATTCGGAGACGCATCTGGTCATCAATGTGGGGCCGCAACACCCGGCGACTCACGGCGTTCTCCGTCTGGCAGTAGAGTTGGATGGGGAGCGCATCGTGAGTGTTAATCCCGACATTGGTTACCTGCACTCCGGCTTTGAGAAGACGGGCGAGAACAAACGCTACGAAAAGTTCATTCCCTACACCGATCGTATGGACTACCTGGCTGCTATGAACAACAACCTGGCCTATGTCCTCACGGTGGAGAAGCTATTGGAGGTAGAAATCCCGCCTCGGGCCCAGTACATTCGCGTCATCTTGGCCGAGCTGCAGCGCATCGCCAGTCACCTCTTCTGGATAGCTACTCACGCCCATGACGTGAGCGGCACGATCCACAGTTTGCTTATGTACGCCCTGCGCGAACGGGAGAGAATCCTGGACATCTTCGAGATGTTCTGTGGGGCGCGCCTGACCACCAGCGGCATGAGCGTGGGGGGGCTGCGGCAAGACATCCCCGGCGCTTTTCCCGACGCAGTGCGGTCGTTCGTGAGCGAATTTTGGAAGCGCCTCCAAGACTATGAGGCGATGCTTACCCGTAATCCTATCTGGCTGTCACGGCTGAAGGGGGTTGGCATTCTGAGAGCCGAGGATGCCGTCGCGTTGGGGGTCACTGGTCCAATGCTGCGGGCGGGTGGCGTCCCCTTTGACTTGCGTAAAGCGCAGCCTTACTCGAGCTACGACCACTTCGATTTCGATATCCCCACCGCAACCGAGGCCGACAGCTATGCTCGCTATCAGGTGCGTATGCGTGAGATGGAACAGAGCTTGCGCATCGTTGAGCAGGCGGTTAACAGGCTGCCCGAAGGCCCCTTCTGCACTGACGACCGCAAGGTGGCCCCGCCTCCGCGTTCGGAGATAGATCTTTCGATGGAGTCTCTGATTCACCACTTCAAGCTGTACACCGAGGGCTACAAACCACCTGTGGGCGAAGTGTACGGCATGGCTGAGAATCCCAAGGGCATCTTGGGCTTTTTCCTGGTTAGCGACGGCACTGCCATCCCCTACCGCCTGCATGTACGTGGCCCATCCTTCGTCAACTTGCAGGCAACCGACCTGATGGCCAGGGGGCATTTGCTATCGGATCTGATTACTATCATCGGCACGATAGACGTTGTGCTGGGGGATGTAGACCGGTGATGTGGCGTTAGCCAACCGGACGACAGGTAACAAAGCGGCAAAGCATGTGTTGTCGCCATGTTGTTTCTGAACTTATTGACCTCTTATCGGAGAACTGCTGTGCTGTCGGAAGCCGAACATCAAGAACTCAATGAAATCCTGAAGAAATATCCTGATAAGCGATCGGCCGTACTGCCTGCCCTGTACATCGCCCAGCGCGCCCGGAACTACTTGACCGACGATGACATTCGGGGTGTGGCAGAGGCACTGGATATAAGCGTCACTGAGGTGCAGGCCATCGTCGGCTTTTACACCCTGCTGCGTAAGGATCCAACCGGCAAGTACATCGTTCAGGTTTGCACCGACCTGCCTTGCGCGCTGCGTGGCGCCGAGGAGTTCTATCGTCGCCTGTGTCAGCGGCTGGGGCTTCCGCCCCAGGGAGGTACCACCGACGATGGCCTGTTTACGGTGGAGGCGGTGGTCTGCTTGGCCGCCTGCGACAAGGTGCCTTTGGCACAGATCAATTTGAAATACTATGAGAACCTGAGCGATGACAGGATAGACGCCATCCTTGACGGACTGCGGCGGGATAGTGAAGATGCCTGAGATGAACTGGGGTAGCAAATGAGCCTGCTGGCAGAACACGTTTTACTCCGACACCGAGACGTACCCCATATCCGGGATATCAACGTCTATACCAATCACGGTGGCTATGACGCCCTGCGTAAGGCGCTCAGCGACATGCGCCCCGAAGAGGTGACCGATGTGGTCAAGGCTGCTGGCCTGCGTGGGCGCGGTGGCGCCGGCTTCCCGGCTGGCGTTAAGTGGTCTTTCATCCCAGCAGGCGTCAAGCCTGTCTACATCGTCGTCAACGCTGACGAAAGCGAGCCGGGCACTTTCAAGGATCGGGAGATTATCGAGGCCAACCCGCACCAAATGATCGAAGGTATTGCCCTGTGCGCCTATGCGGTGGGCGCACAAGCGGCTTACGTTTATGGCCGGGGTGAGTTCAAAGGCCCGTTTGTTGGCCTGCAACAGGCGCTTGATGACGCCTACGAAAAGGGCTTCTTGGGGCGTAACATCTTGAATAGCGACTTTTCCTTTGATATCTATACCCACCTGGGTGCCGGGGCTTACATCTGCGGCGAAGAGACAGCCTTGCTTGAGAGCCTGGAGGGAAAACTGGGTCAACCCCGCAACAGGCCTCCTTTCCCGGCCCAGGTTGGGTTGTATAATAAGCCAACTGTCGTCAACAATGTGGAGACTCTGACCAACGTGCCGCCGATTGTGCTCCATGGGGCGCAGTGGTATCGCCAGTTCGGCACCGATAAGAGCCCGGGCACCAAAATCTTTTGCCTGAGCGGGCACGTGGCCAGGCCGGGCAACTACGAATTGCCCCTGGGCGCTCCGTTGCGCCATCTCATCGAGGAATGCGGTGGGGGGGTGCCAGGCGGCCGGGCGCTCAAAGCTATTTTGCCGGCCGGTGCCTCGGCGCCAATCCTGCCAGGCCCCGGCTGGGGGACAGGCGATATCCTCGACCTCTCCCTGGATTACGAGTCGGTGCAGGCTGCTGGCTCAATGCTGGGCTCTGCCTCCTTTATTGTGATGGACGAGACGGTGGATATGGTTTGGGCCGCCAGCAAGATGGCTCACTTCTTCAAGCATGAGAGTTGCGGCAAATGCAGCCCTTGCCGGGAAGGGACCTATTGGGTGGAGGATGTCTATCATCGCCTGCGTGACGGGAGTGGCCGACCGGGCGACGTGGACCTGCTACTCAACATCGCAGATCAGATGGATGGCAACTGTTTCTGTCTATTAGGTGAGTTCTCGGTTTGCCCAGTACGCAGCAGCATCCAGCACTTTCGAGACGAATATGAGGCGCTGGTAAAGGGGTAAGTAGTAGCTCGGAGTCGCAGACGTACCGGCTGACTATACGGCAAACGACAAGTTGAGGACGTGATGACAGTTACTCTGACCATTGATGGCCGTCAGGCAACCGTTCCTAAAGGGACGCTCATCGTCGAGGCGGCCAAGCAGGTGGGGATTGAGATTCCCGTCTTTTGCTACCATCCTAAGTTGGAGCCGGTGGGCATGTGCCGAATGTGCCTGGTGACCGTCGGTACGCCACTGGTAAACCGGGCCACTGGTCAGTCCCAGCTCGATGCTGATGGGCTGCCGATCATCCGCTGGTTCCCCAAGCCGCAGACTGCCTGCACCATGTCTGTTTCCGAGGGTATGGTCGTCATCACTGACAGCCAGGAGGTGGCCGCCGACCGCAAGGCGATTCTGGAGTTCCTGCTAACCAGCCATCCCTTGGACTGCCCTGTGTGTGACAAGGGAGGCGAGTGTCCCTTACAGGATCTCACCTACCGCCACGGGCCCGGGGTCAGCCGCTTCGACTATGATAGCAAGCATCACAGCGCGAAACGTTACCCCCTGGGCGACCTGATCGTGCTGGACCGGGAGCGCTGCATTTTGTGCGCACGCTGTACGCGCTTCCAAAGTGAGATCGCCCAAGACCCGGTGCTGGCTATCGAGAATCGGGGCCGCGACGCCAGGATCGTTAGCTATTCCAATCCCGTCTTTGATAGCCATTACTCCGGTAACACCACCGACATTTGTCCGGTCGGTGCGCTGACCAGTCGTGATTTTCGATTCCATGCGCGAGCCTGGGAGCTGACGAACATACCCAGTTTGTGCAATCACTGTGGCGTTGGTTGCAATACGGTCCTCAGTACGCGACGGGGTCAGATCGCGCGCATTATGCCCCGTCAAAATGAAACGGTCAATGAAGTTTGGATTTGTGACAAGGGACGCTTCGGCCATCACTTCAACAGCAGCCCCTATCGCCTGACCATGCCGCTGATACGGCGTGACGGTGAATTGGTCGAAGCCTCCTGGGACGACGCCCTGCAGCACGTAGCCAGTCGCCTGACCAGCATCATAGAGGCGCACGGTTCTGACAGCATCGGTGGTATTGCCGGCGCTTGCCTGCCCAACGAAGATCTTTATTTGTTCCAAAAATTCTTGCGTGAGGTTATTGGGACGCACAATGTAGATCACCGGGTGGGGTTGAGCGCCACCTTTGAGGATGACACCGTTTACGCGGTTGGTGTGGGAACAGGTACCGACCTGGGGCGAGTTGGGCGAGACACGGCGTTTCTGGTCATTGGCAGCGATTTGGATCAGGAAGCACCTATCCTTTATCTGCGGGTGGCTGGTGCCGCTCGCCACGGCGCAACGCTCATTACTGCCGGCGGCCGGCCCACCAAGCTTGACAAGCAGTCCAATCATTCCCTCCGCTATCGCTATGGCACCGCGACACACTTGCTGCTGGGCATGATACACGTCATTCTAGAGGCGAATCTGACTGGCAACGAAACTGTCCCACATCGCGTGAATGGCCTGAATGAGCTGCGGGCCAATGTTGCAGACTGGGCGCCGGAGCGTGTGGCAGAGATCACCGGCGTTCCCCCGGACGAGATTCGTGCCGCTGCCCGCGCGTTTGGGGAAGCGAAGAACGGTATAGTTCTTTATGGCCCTGAAGGGTTAGGCTGGGGTAACGGTACCCAGGGGACTTCTTGGGAGGCGGGATCGCCGTTGCGCCAGGCGGTCGCCAACCTGGTCACGTTGACCGGTTTCATAGGCCGGCCCAACAACGGTGTTATCGCGGTACTCCCTCACGCCAACAGCCGGGGTGCCGCTGATCTGGGAGTGGTCCCGGACCGGCTGCCTGGCTATGTCCCGGCCGAGAGGCCTGGCCTAAACGCTCAGGAGATGCTGGGCGGTGGCGTGCGTGCGTTGCTGGTCGCCGGAGCTGATCCACTGGCGGGAGTCACCCTCGCTGATGAGCTGGAATTTCTGGTGGTGCAGGAACTTTTCCTTACCCAGACGGCCCAGCAAGCCGACGTGATACTCCCGGCGGCAGCTCTCGCGGAACGGGACGGCACCTTTACTAACCTGGAACGTTGGGTCCAACGCTTCGATCCTGGACTGCCCGTTCCTGGTCAGGCTCGGCCTGATTGGACGATTATCCGCCAGCTGGCGGTCCTGCTGGGGGCTGATTGGGCCTACGCGACAGTTGGCGGTGTACTGGCTGAGATGGCGCAGGCCATCCCTCTTTATAGGGGAATGAGCTACGAGCAGTTGTCGCAGCCAGTATCCCTCTCTCGCCGTATGTCACACTACATATACGCTGGGATGAGTTTCCAGGCCGAGATGCGGGAGGGTATGCAATGGCCTGCCCTGGCCGAGGACGGGTCGGCCAAGTTGGAGCTGGACTGGCTTGATCCGCCTGCTCCCCCCGCCGAAGGTGACGGATTCACGTTGGTGGCACCTCGGGTGCTTTATGACGGGGGCACTCTGCTGGGCCAGGCTGAGATACTGGGCACCCGTCTGGTGCAGCCCCACATTGCCCTCTCTAGCGCCGATGCGGCGGCCTTGGGCGTGCTGGATGGCCAAGGCCTGCAGGTGTCGGCGAATGGACAGAGCATTAGCCTACCTGCTCGAGTGGATGGCCTGGTGCCCCAAGGGGTCGTCGCCATCCCGCGCAACTTGAAGGGCGCGCCTGCCGAGTCGTTGCTGGGGGAAGGGCGTATCTTTAGTCGGGTCAAGGTGGTCAAAGGGTAGAGCGAGGTAATTCTAAGTCATGGATTGGATTTCGTTGCTTCTCGTCCCTGCCATTAAGAGCTTGGTGGTGGTAGTAGCTTTGCTAACCGGCTTTGCATACCTTAGCTACGTCGAGCGCAAGCTGGTGGCTCGCTTTCAGGTGCGCTACGGCCCCAATCGGGCAGGGCCTTTCGGCATCTTGCAGCCCATTTCGGATGCATTGAAGATGGTCTTCAAGGAAGAGATTGTTCCCCTGAATGTGGATCACGTCGTCTATCTGTTGTCGCCGGCCCTGACGGTCATGCCTGCGTTGGTCATCTGGGCCGTGATCCCGGTCAGCGGGGCTTCGTTTACTCTCTTCGGCCAGACGATTACCCCTTACGTGTCGGATGTCAATGTGGGTTTGCTATACATCTTGGCGATTGCCAGCCTGGCGACCTACGGCATTGTACTGGCAGGCTGGAGCAGCAACAACAAATACTCGCTACTGGGTGCACTGCGGACCAGCTCCCAGATGCTCAGCTATGAGTTGCCAATGGGCATCACTCTGGTGAGCGTGCTGCTGATCGCCGGCTCACTCAGCTTGGTGGATATAGTCCAGGCACAGAGAGGGGTGTGGTTTGCCTTACTGCAACCCATTGGCTTCATTATCTACTTTATCTGCGGGCTGGCCGAGGCTGGTCGCTCTCCATTTGACCTGCCGGAGACAGAGAACGAACTGGTATCAGGTTTCGCAACCGAGTATGGCGGCATCAAGTTTGCCCTCTTCTTTATGGGCGAATACATTCATATGATCACCATCAGCGCCCTGGCCACCACCTTTTTCCTGGGCGGATGGTATGGGCCCTTTGTGAACCAGATCCCCGTTCTGGGTTTGGTGTATTTCCTGATTAAAGTAGCGTTCATGATCTTCTTGATCGTCTGGATACGCGCCAGTCTGCCTCGGATCCGATACGACAAGTTGATGCATTTCTGTTGGAAGTTTCTGCTACCGCTTTCACTTTTGAACCTGGTGGTGACAGCAGTGGTGCTGGTGCTGGTGGGATAACGGGGGCGCTTGGTTACTTGGTCAACTATGTGTTGGAGTAATACGATGTTGAGAGAGGTTTGGAGCGGTTCAATAGAGATTTTGCGGGCGATGTGGATTACCCTCAAACATTTCTTTAGGCCGCCGGTGACGAACCAGTATCCCGATGATCGGGTGCCCGTCTATCCTCGCTTCCGGGCGCGACATGTGCTCAAGCGCTATGAGAATGGCCTGGAGCGCTGCATCGGTTGCTCGTTGTGTGCGGCTGCTTGCCCCACAGATTGCATCTTGGTGATCGCGGCCGAAAATACCGAGGAGAATCGTCGTTCGCCTGGTGAGCGTTACGCCGAAGTTTATGAAATCAACCTATTACGGTGCATCTTCTGTGGCTACTGCGCCGAGGCTTGTCCTACCGAGGCTATCGTGTTGGAGCACGACTTCGAGCTGTCAACCCATAATCGTTGGGATGCGATTATTACGCAGGAGGAGTTGTTGGAGCCTCACGAACCAGATTACATTCTCATCCGCGACGACCAGGTGTGGGTCGAGCCAAAGTGGGGGCATCTAACAAAGTAATCAAGCCGCGGATCAGCAAATCAGCCAGTTGGCGGGCCGATGAGATGAGTTGCATAGATCCGCAGTCATTGGGGAATGGTAGTATGGCTCAACAATTGCAGCAAGGGTTGTTCCTGGCGCTGGCCGGAGTGGCGGTGGTGGCCGCGCTGGGAGTGATTTTCAACCGGAATGCAGTCCACAGCGCGCTATCGTTGTTGGCGAACTTTGTGGCATTGGCAATGCTCTACGTGTTGCTCAACGCCCAATTCATCGCCATAGTGCAGGTGGCTGTCTATGCAGGCGCCATTGTCGTGCTCTTCTTGTTTGTGGTGATGTTGTTGGGGGCCGGGGGTGAAATGCAGATGGGAGGCTGGCTCAACTGGCGCACGGCGTTCATAGTGGCAGCCGCCTTGGTCTTGCTGACTTTGACTGGCACCGCGGTGTTTGAAGGGACGATCAACGGTGCCATAGGCACCGCCACGCCGGAGCAAATCGCCCAGGTGGGCCAGACCGAGGCGGTAGGCACGGCCCTATTCACCGATTATCTGCTGCCTTTTGAATTGGCTTCGGTGCTGCTGCTGGTAGGTATGCTGGGGGCAGTGGTGCTCGGCCAGCGGTGGCGGGGGGCAATTGCTGGTCGCCCGTCAGGCGAGGCAGAATGACGAAAAAGGAAGGTGAGGCACTGTGACCGCTGTCCCAACCTCATGGTTTCTGTTATTGAGTGCGATCTTGTTCGTCATTGGGGCGGGGGGCGTTCTGCTTCGACGTAACGTGCTCATTATGCTCATGTCTGTCGAGATGATGATGAATGCTGTCAACCTCACCTTCATCGCCTTGTCACGTCACCTCAGCTCACTTACCGGCCAGATATTCGTCTTTATGGTGATGGCCGTGGCTGCTGTTGAGGTGGCGGTAGGATTGGCTATTCTGATTGAACTGAACCGTCTGCGCGCGACGACTGACGTGGACGATGTTTCGTCATTGAAGGGGTAGCAATGATTATCCAATCCATCTGGCTGGCCATCGCGTTTCCGCTGGCCGGGCTGCTATTCAATGGACTGCTTGGCCGGCGATTAGGGCGAGGGGTTGTGGGCATTGTTGGCCCGGGCACGGTCGCCTTGGCCTTTGTCGTCGGCCTCTTTGCCGGCTTGGATTTGTTAGCCTTGCCCGCTCAGGACCGAGCCATAGTCGTGACCCTGTGGAACTGGATCAGCGTAGGCAGCTTCCGGGCGGGGATGAGTCTACTGGCCGACCCGCTTTCGGTGTTAATGGTGTTGGTCGTCACTGGCGTGGGTTTCCTGATTCATGTCTATTCCATTGGCTACATGGAACATGAAGAAGATCGACTTTACGCCCGCTTTTTCACCTTCCTCAATCTCTTCATCGTTTCGATGCTTATCTTGGTGCTGGCTGACAACTACCTGCTGATGTACGTCGGCTGGGAATTGGTGGGCGTGTGCTCGTATTTGCTCATTGGCTTCTGGTTCCGCAGGGGTGACGATCCGCAGGATCCAGTCCGCCTTAAGGACGGCGAGCTTGTGCCCGTTCCGGCCAACCTGAACCCCGCTGATTCGGGCAAGAAGGCCTTCATTGTTAACCGGGTGGGCGACTTTGGTTTTGCCCTGGGTGTCTTTCTGATCTGGACCACCTTCGGCACGCTGAACTTCGCCGATGTGTTTGGCGCAGCGCCGGAGATCGCCAGTGGGACGGTCACAGTCATCACGCTGCTGCTCTTCGTCGGGGCGGTGGGCAAGAGCGCACAATTGCCGCTCTACGTCTGGTTGCCTGATGCGATGGCTGGCCCGACCCCAGTGTCGGCCCTGATTCATGCGGCCACCATGGTGACGGCCGGCGTCTATATGGTTGCTCGCAGCCACGCCCTTTACGCATTGGCCCCGACCACTTCGCTGGTGGTGGCGCTAGTTGGGGTGATTACTGCTCTCTACGCGGCCACAATTGCTCTGGTGCAGACTGATCTGAAGCGGGTGCTGGCCTACTCTACCATCAGCCAGCTCGGCTACATGTTTCTGGCGGTGGGGGTGGGAGCTTACGCATCTGGCATGTTTCATCTGACTACCCATGCCTTTTTCAAGGCGTTGCTCTTTTTGGCCGCTGGCAGCGTGATGCATGCCTTGGGCGACGTGATTGACATCCGCCGCATGGGTGGGCTGCGCCAGAAGATGCCACGCACCTACTGGACCTTCGTCATCGGTGCACTGGCACTGGCTGGCTTCCCCTTGACGTCAGGTTTCTTCTCCAAGGATGAAATACTGGCCAAGGCCTTCGAATTTTCCCCAATTCTTTGGGCGCTGGGCCTGCTCACTGCTTTGCTGACAGGTTTCTATACCTTCCGTGCTCTCTTTGTTGCCTTTTGGGGCAGCGCACGCGATCAGGAACTCTTCGATCATGCCCACGAGTCACCGGGGGTGATGACCTGGCCACTGATCCTGCTGGCAGGCCTGGCACTTTTTGGCGGCATTTTGGGGCTGCCGCAGATTCTTGGAGTAGATCACGCACTCGCAGGATGGCTGCACCCCGCTTTTGCCGATCTGGAAGGGGAAGGGGCCGAAGCAATCCATCATGGGCTCTCGGCCGGGTTGGAATGGGGATTGCTTGGCCTGTCGAGCGTTATTGCACTGCTGGGCATCGGACTGGCCTACTGGTTCTACGTGGCCAACCCGGGTTGGCCTGCTGATCTTGCCGTGCGTTTCAAATCGGTTTTTAAGCTGCTGGTCAACAAGTATTACGTAGATGACTTGTACGATTTGCTGTTCGTGGATCCTGGTAAGGCGTTAGCTCGCTTCTGCGCGCAAGGCATTGACAATGCTGCGATTGACGGGATCATAGACGGCGGCGCGCGCCTGATTGTCCAGGGTGGGGCCTGGCTGGGTCGCTTGCAGACTGGCTTCATCCGGCATTACGCACTGGCCATGTTTTTGGGAGTGATCGTTGTGGTTGCCTACTTTTTCCTGCGATGAGCGTAAAGCTTAAGGCGTAGAACGTAAAATGAACTCAATGGACTTCCCCTTGCTTTCTCTGCTATTGGCCCTGCCGGTTGCAGGGGCTATTCTGGTAGCTTTGCTGCCCCGAGAGCGAACCGAGTTGGTGAAAGGGGTCGCTTTCGCTACCTGCGTAGCCGCCTTGGTCCTGTCGCTGCCGCTCTACTTCAATTTCCAGCCCGGTGTGACCGGCTTTCAGTTTGAAGAGGTGACGGACTGGATCCCTGGCCTGAACATTAGCTACCACGTGGGCGTGGATGGTATCAGCCTCTTCCTGGTGCTGCTGACGACGCTGCTCAGTGCGGTAGCTGTGCTCAGCTCGTGGACGGCTATCACCGAGCAGGTCAAAGAGTACATGGCCTTGATGCTGCTGATGGAGACCGCTATGCTGGGCGTCTTCGTGTCCCTGGACCTGTTCCTCTTCTACGTCTTCTGGGAAGCGAGTCTCATCCCCATGGCATTGCTTATTGGGCGCTGGGGCGGGACACGGCGGATATACGCGGCCATCAAGTTCTTCCTATTCACCATGGCTGGCAGCGCACTGATGCTGGTAGCAACCATCGTGCTCTACCTGTGGGGTGGCGGTACCAGCGACCTTCCGAAACTCCTGAGCAGCCAGATCCCGGCCTGGCTTCAAGTCTGGCTCTTTGCTGCTTTTGCCCTGGCCTTTGCGGTTAAGGTGCCGCTCTTTCCACTCCACACCTGGTTGCCGGCGGCTCATGTGGAAGCCCCCACGGCCGGCTCGATCATCCTGGCCGGGGTGTTACTCAAGATGGGAGCCTACGGCTACTTGCGATTTGCCCTGCCCCTGTTTCCCGATGCTGTGCCCTTGTTTGCGCCCTGGCTATCGATCCTGGCCCTGATCGGCATCGTCTATGGCGCGTTGGTGGCACTGGCCCAAGAGGACGTGAAGAGCTTGGTGGCCTATTCCAGCGTGGCTCACATGGGCTTCATCGTGCTTGGCACCTTTGCCTTGACGCCTCAGGCGGTCAGCGGCGCTGTGCTGCAAATGGTGAACCATGGTCTGAGCACGGGGGGCCTCTTCTTGCTGGTAGGCGTGCTTTACGAGCGGCGCCATACCCGCCTGTTGAAAGACTATGGAGGCATCTGGGTAAAAGCTCCTATCTTTGGCTCCTTTTTCATTATCACTGCCCTGTCCTCGGTGGGGTTGCCGGGCATGAATGGTTTCGTGGGTGAGTTCACTATCTTGCTGGGCACTTTCCGCGTGAACGTGGTCTACGCTGCCATCGCTACCTTCGGCATCGTGCTGGCTGCCTGGTACCTGCTGGTCGCTGTCCGCCGCTTGCTCTTTGGCCCACTCAATCCAGCCAACACCGATTTGAGCGACATGAACGCCCGCGAGATTGCGGTCATGCTGCCGTTGGTGGTTTTCTTCTTCGTCATTGGCCTTTTCCCTAACCTTTTCTTCCAGAAGATCAACCCGGCGGTGGAAACCATGACTTCCCAGGTGACGCAGACGAGGGCGGTTGCGGAAATGAGTAACGAGTAAGGAATTATCCATGCCCATCGAAATCCCTACGCTGAACTTTATTGCTCTTGCGCCGCCGCTGATCGTGATTGGCACGGCCCTGCTGGTGCTTCTGTTCGACCTGGCAGTGACCGATAAACGCGTCCTGGGCTATCTGGGACTGGTCGGCGTGGTGATAGCAGCCGGCGTGTCAATAGCGATGGGGCCGCGCCCTGCGACTACCTTCCAGGCCATGGCCATCAGCGATGGTTATGCCCTCTTCTTCAACCTTGTCTTTTTGGCGACGGCTGGCCTGTCCATCCTGATTGCCATTGATTACCTGGAGCGGCATGACTTGCAGCGGGGAGAATATTACGCCTTACTCCTCTTCTCTGCCAGCGGTATGATGCTCATGGCTGCAGCCACGGACCTCATCGTGGTCTTCTTGGGGCTGGAGATCATGTCGGTTGCCCTGTATATTCTGGCCGGGTTCAATTGGAGACAGCTGGCCTCGGCCGAGGCGGCCATGAAGTATTTTATCCTGGGCGCTTTTGCGTCGGCCTTTTTCTTGTACGGCGCGGCGCTGACCTACGGCGCGACTGGCACCACGAACCTGAATCAAATAGGCCTTTGGCTTTCGGGGGGCAACTCCGACCCCATGGCACTGGTCGGGCTGGGCCTCTTGCTGGCCGGCTTCGCCTTTAAGGTGGCAGCGGTCCCATTTCAGTGGTGGACACCCGATGTGTACCAGGGTGCTCCAACTTCAGTGACAGCCTTTATGTCGGTTGGGGCTAAAGGGGCTGGCTTTGCTGCGCTCATTCGTGTGCTTCGCTCGGGCTTCGGGGATTCAGCTTATTCCGCCGACTGGGCGCTGGCTGCCGCTGTGCTGGCCGTGCTGACCATGACCTTCGGCAACCTGGCAGCGTTGCCACAAAAAGACGTCAAGCGCATGCTCGGTTATTCCAGCATTGCCCACGCTGGCTACATCCTGGTCGGCGTGGCGGCTGCCAGCGAGAGTGGCGTGCGCGGCGTGCTCTTCTACTTGTTGGCCTACGCCTTTATGAACGTTGGGGCCTTTGCGGTTGCCTCCGCTCTGGAGCGACGGGGTGAATTTAGCACTACGCAACGTGACTATGCTGGCTTGAGCCAGCGAGAACCCTTGCTGGCAGTGGCTATGACTGTCTTTATGCTGTCGCTGACGGGCATGCCGCCTCTGGTTGGTTTTTGGGGCAAGCTCTTCGTCTTTCGGGCTGCGGTTGAGGCTGGCATGAGCTGGCTGGCAATTGTAGGGGTGATCAACAGCGCCGTCTCTGCCTTCTACTACTTGGGGGTGGTGGTGCAAATGTATATGCGCGCCCCGGCGGAGTACTCGCCAAGGCTGGTCGGTGAGGAAAGCGATGCCAAAAAGCCTGCCGCAGTCAATCTGGAAGTGGCCATTGGCACGGCGGTGTTGCTGGCCATGCTACTGACCGTGGTTTTAGGCCTGTGGCCCGGGCCGGTCGCCAGTTTGGTGACGATGATGCCCCTTGGCTGATTCTAGAGTGTGCTTGATTTTAGTGGTAGGGCAATTTGGCGATTCCCCCGGGACAAGTCTCCGAATTGCCCTACCAGCTATTTGAAACAGAGGGGGAATCCGAAATATGAAACTATTGAGCAACAAGCTGCCCACCATACGCGCGTGGGCGGTTCATTTCTACACCAGCCTGGGACTTGTCGCCGGTTTGCTGGCGCTGATTGCGGTCACCGAGGGACGACCTCGGGATGTATTTATCTTCTTGGGATTGGCTTTGTGGATCGATTCCACGGATGGCATGCTGGCGCGTGGCTGGGAGGTGCTTGTCTGGACGCCCCGTTTCGACGGGCGAAAGCTGGATGACATCACAGATTATTTGAACTATACCTTTATTCCTGTCTTTTTCGCGTATCAGTTTGAACTGGTATCTGGTGTCTGGACCCTGTCACTCCCGGTGGTATTACTTGCATCCGCCTACGGCTTTTGCCAGAAGGCCGCTAAGACTGACGATGGTTATTTCACCGGTTTTCCGTCCTACTGGAATGTATTGGTGTTTTATTTCTATCTGCTGGACACCCAGCCAGCGGTGACCGGACTGTTGCTGTTGTTTTTTGCAGTGATGGTGTTCGTACCTATCAAATATATCTATCCTTCCCGGACGCCGGTTCTGCGCCAGATTAACATTGGACTGGGTTTCATCGGGTTTCTGGTTCTTTGCCTGATTATGATAAACTTTGACCAGCCTGATCCGCGCCTGGTATACTTGTCACTTATCTATCCCCTCTACTATCTGGCGCTTTCCGTTTATCTCCACTTTCGGCCCAGGCTTCTCTCTTGGCTACGCTTCTCCAGCTTGAGGGGAGATTGAGCGGAAGATAGCAGCCTCGGGCGAAGCCAGCCTAAGTCTCCAATCTGCCGCTTCCTCTATGGGCGCTCAAGTCCATGCCGCTCCAAGAGCGCCACGTCCTCCATCAATTGCTGGGTGGGACCATCGGCGACGATACGCCCTTTGTCCATAATCACCATGCGTGAGAAAAGCTCGCTCACCATTCGCATGTCGTGCGTGGAGGTCAGCATGGTGACTGGAAGCTGGCGCAGTTGTGTGATGAGTGCACGGCGGGCGCGAGGGTCCAGCCCAGCGGATGGCTCATCAAGGACCAGAATCTCCGGATCCATGGAGAGGACGGTAGCGATGGCGATGCGTTTCTTCTCTCCGACGCTAAGGTGGTAGGAGAGTCTGTTGGCGTAGTCGCTCATACCCACTTGCGCCAGCGCCCGGGCCACTCGTTTATGGACTTCGTCCTTGGACATGCCCATGTGAAGCGGCCCAAAGGCAACATCCTCAAAGACAGTGGGCGAGAAGAGCTGATCATCGGGGTTTTGAAATACCAGCCCCACTTTGCTGCGAACCACCGATAGATTGGACTTGGTCACGGGCATCCCCGCCACCTGAACCTGCCCCCGGTCGCTCAGGATGCCGTTCAGGTGCAGCAGAAGTGTGCTCTTGCCTGCCCCGTTGGGCCCAACTAATGCCACCTTCTGACCATTATTTACCTGTAGCGACACATCCTGCAGCGCAACGTGGCCGTCGGGATAGCTGTAACTGAGATTCTTGACCAGGAGCGTTGGCGCACTATTGCCCCCACGATCGCCGTTATCGCCGTGGAAGTGTGTTGTGGGAGAGACTTGAGCAACCGTTGTGGGTTCCTGAATTTCGTTCATAATACTGACTCGCAAGTTCATTGGGGATAGCCTACTGGAGCGTCAGGCGTCCGATCACCTGGAGTAAAAGCATGATGATAATCGCCGTCGCCCCAATTGCCCAGTCTTTGGTGTGCATCTGGTGGGGACTGATTGTCAAGAACTGGCCGCTGTAGCCGCGTGCTAACATTGCGTTGTACACACGGTCGCTGCGCTCATAGCTTCGCAGGAAGAGCTGTCCAATCATGTTGCCGGATACCCGAGCACGCCAGGCCACGGAGCCCCCCCCACCTCCAGCCATTGGTCGGGCACTGCGTGCCTCGCGAGCACGCATCAGGCGCATCGCCTCATCGGTAAGGATGAACAGGTAGCGATACATGAAGGAGATGATGGCGACTAGCAGTTGGGGAATGTGCAGGTGGTTCAACGCATGGATCAGGTCTGGGAAGCGAGTGGTCGCCGTCAGCAGAATTGCCATTTGCACAGAAAGCCAGGTGCGAACCACAATACTGGCAAAGCGGATCACGCCCGCATCGGTAGCTACCAGCTGCCAGGGCCCAATGTTCCACTTCACAAGGGGCTGCCCTGGTAGGTTGAAGGCTACCGTAACCGCCGCCAGGGCGAAGGGGAGGGCCACGAAAGAACGCTTGAGGGTATAGCCGATGCCCAGCCCAGCCAGCGTACTGGTGAGCAAGACCAGGCACCAGGCAAGCGAAAGGGCCAGCCAAGCTCCATCCGGCAGCAATACGTTGGAGAGGATAAAGAGTACCGTCAGAACGACCTTGACTTGAGGAGCCAGGCTGTGGATCAAGCCCTCCCCAGCTTGATAACGGTCAAACGTGTTGGCATGCATAGTCGGGACTTAGCCTCGGTCTGTAGAGCGTTTAGGATCTTGGTAATGCGGGTTTCAAGTTTGGTGCCTGCCGATCTTCCAGCTTTCCCAGCCTTAAGACGTGGCTCTGGCCGGGCGTCGCAGCAATCGTACTACCATTACGGTCAATCCAGCTACCACCATCACGCCAATTGCGCCGGCCAAGATAGTGGATAAAGCCGTCTCGTTCATCAGAGGCAGCGTATAGTCAGGCAGAATCTGGTAAGGCGAAGCCATGCCTTGCTGGATGAAGCCCAGGTCCATGGCAACGCGCTCCAGCCCATCTGGGTTGGCCGAGGCCAGCGGCGCCAGCAATACCACAACCAGGGCCATGATTGCGCCTGCAATCACCCAACCACGGCCCCCTCGTGTCTGACTGTGTACCTCCAATATGTCGGGACGCGTCTGCAGGATGAAGGCCAGGGCAGCTACGGTGATCAGTGCCTCGCCGATGCCGATCAGGGCGTGAATGCCTACCATAGCCGGCACGACGATGCGTAAGGCTGTGGTCCCGCTCAGCCAGAGCTGGAGGGACGTGGCCAGCGCTCCCGCTATCACCGATAGCCAGGCCGCTATCCCGGCCACCGCCAACCGAACCTCACGTCGCTGCCCGGCTACGGTCTGGAAGAGGCCATAGCCGATGAGAGTCGTCAATAGCCCCATGTTCAGGATATTGGCCCCCATCACCACCAGCCCACCATCCTGAAAGAGCAGTGCCTGGACACCAATCACGCTGGTCATAACCAACATTCCTGCCCAGGGACCCAGGGCAATCGCTGCCAAGGCTCCGCCCAGCAGGTGCCCAGATGTTCCCCCGGCAACTGGGAAATTGATCATCTGCGCGGCAAAAATGAAGGCCGCCATCACACCCATCAAGGGAATCTGGCGTTCTACGAGCTCACCTCGACTTCGCCGCACCGCGATGGCCAGTAGCAAGACCGCCGCTGCCCAGCATAACAGCGCCATCCACACACTCAGAAAGCCGTCGGGGATGTGCAACGCGGGGCTATCGGTTGCTCCAGCCGAAATGTAGGCACGTGAAACATAAGACATGATCTGATCTCCTTTGAGGTGGTGAAATCAACGTTCGCTTTCCGCGCACTGCGGGCAGAGACCGGTGAGCGCCAGGTGGCTGATATCAGCCTTGAATCCATGCTCTCGCAGGAGATGGGAGCGCAACTCATGAAAATGGAAGTCCGGCAACTCCTGGATAGCCCCGCAGGCGTGGCAGACAAGATGATGATGGGGCGTCTCGCCGGCAATCTCATACACGGCACGTCCGTCGATTTCTGCTGAGACGACCAAATGCAGCTCGCACAGAAAATCCAAGGTTCGGTAAAGCGTTGCCTGGTTGATTCCCGGGGCTTTGGCTTGCACGCGGTCATAAATCTCATCGAAGGTTGTGTGTTCTTTACCTTCGCAGATGGCATCCAGAATCAACATACGCTGGGGCGTAACCCGGAATCCGCGCTCTCGTATCTGGGCCGCGCATTCCAATCGATCATGGGACATAGGCCGCTCCGTTTCTGCAAATTTTTGCAACAGCTAGTTATGATTATAGCAGCGAGTCTCATATATTACAAATCTGTTTGGGTAGCCCCTTGTTGCTTGATCTTGTCTGCTTAATGCCAGTCAGATCCAGGTTTGAGGCGGGCCTTGCGGGGATGACTTGCCCCTTCCCTTCTCCCAAAAAGCGTGGACACACCCCCTATTGCTGTGCCTATAGCCTGGCAACCCTCATGGTGCTATAATAAGAGGGCGATGGACACCAATTCAAGGCCCAACCGCCGCAAGCACCGTTCCTGGCTGATCGCCGCTCCAGGCGCGCTGCTGCTGGTCTGCCTTGCGCTGGGTCTGGCCCTGCGCACTGAAGAGGGCAGTGCGTTCATGAACGTGGCCGAGTACCGCTTGCGCGTCGCCTGGTGGTCTCTGGTCGGTAAACCAGAATACGATCCCGATCAAACGGGAAGTCTATCTGGCGTGATACGAAATGCCGAGGGTCAGCCCCTGGCCGATGCCGTCGTTCTAGTCGCCACGCTGCGTGGGCAGGTGTACCAGGCGCGCAGTGACAAGCGGGGGCGCTACCGGATTGACGGCGTGCCGCCCGGTCGCTACGTACCGCTGGCTGCGGCATGGGGATACGAAGAAACCACCCGCGAACCAGTGCAAGTGGTGCGCGGGCGCGTACAGCGCAACCTGGATTTTGTTCTGCCTCGCTATTGGCCGGTCCCCGTGGAGCCGACCCATCTACAAATCGGCCCATCCCAACCAGCCTCTTGCACCTTCCCCACGCCACTGGTCGCCAGTCGTACCCCTTTCACCTTTACGCTGGACGGCCTGACCATCAACGGCGGTCATCTCTACCTGCCAGCGGACGCACCTGGGCCGCTGCCCACCTTACTCATCGTCTATCCTTCGGCACCGCTCAACTGGGACGCTACCTCGGTGGCGCTGACACGAGATGGATTTGCGGTGCTGGCTATCGGGCCCGATGCAGACCGGGGGCTGGACGTTGAAGGGCACGTGCGCGACCTGAGGGCCACTTTTCAGCTGTGGCAGGAAGGCCGCCTTGAGCCCTCTGAAAGCATGACTGTACCGATTGACAGCAGCCGGTGGGTCCTGATGTCAGGTAGCTTTGGTTCGCTGATTGTGTTTCGTGCATTGCGCGACCTGCCGCCGGTGCCAGCCATCGTAGACGTGGGTGGGGTGAGCGATGCCTTCCTGGTGGTGGGTTCGCTGTACAGTGAAGATTTGAAGATCCCTCCCCCGTATGATAGCGCCATTGCCGCCATGGGCCGCCCGGATCGGGATCCGGCCTTTTTCTTCGCCTTCTCACCCGTCTTTTTTGCGGACCGGCTGCCACCCGTTTTGATTGTGCACACATACGCCGATGAGGTAATCCCTTACAGCCAGGCCGTCGCGTTGGACGTCGCCTTGGCGGAGGCGGGTACCCCCCACGAACTCTTCCTCTACGAAGATACCACTCACTATCTGGACGCCTATAACCCCACTCAGGCCACCTTTCTAGTTTACGAACGCGTTGTGGCCTTCGCGAAAGAACACGTACGCTAAACTTGAAGTATTTGACGATCCAAACCCTTGACTCTCATATATCATGATGTTATAATGTTTAAAGGTTGCCAAAGCATGCCTGTGCTTTGGCATTCTCCCCTCGTTAGGGCACACCGTCGGATGAGAGCACACTTGTATTCATGAGATTCACAACCTCCTGGCAGCGATTGGAAACCAAGAAGGGCTAGATGAGACGAATTAGCCGCTCCAGTAAGCTACCACTCTACCATCAGTTGTACCAGATACTGCGGGGTAACATAGCAGATGGCGACTGGCAGCCGGGGGACATGATTCCGCCGGAGTCTGAGTTGATCGACAGGTACCGGGTGAGCCGCACCACGGTACGCCAGGTGTTGGACATGCTTGCCAGCGAGGGTTTGATTGAGCGGAAACAGGGGCTGGGCACGTTTGTGATTCATCCCACAGTGGACCAGGGTTTGGTGCGGATCGTAAACTTCACCGAGGATATGCGCTTGAGAGGGTGTGAGCCGAGTTCACGGGTGTTGTTTTCTGGTCTTGTTCGAGCGGTACAAGATATCGCTGAGAAATTGCAGGTCGAGCCAGGCGAAGAGCTGGCACGCCTGGAACGTTTGCGCTTGGCGGATGGCGAGCCGATGGGCATCGAGGAATCGTATCTCGTTCATCGTTATTGCCCTGGCATCCTGCAGGGCGACTATGAGACAGCCTCTTTGCGGGAGGCCCTGGAGCAGAATTATGGCATCCGCTGGGCACATGCCACGCAGGCTATACGGGCTATCCTGACACCGCCTGAACTGGCCAGCACATTGGGAATCAAAGCCAGGTCAGCGTTACTTTTCCTCGAGCGAGTCTCCTATACCCAAGAGGGCCTACCGGTCGAGTTTCTGCGCATTTACTATCGGGCTGACCTATACGTTCTTTATAATGAATTGCAGGGCTAGCATTTAAAAGACCTTTTTGTCGTATCAGATTACCTGTTCAATTTTCTGGGTGTACCCCTGGCCCTCAGCTACAGGCCTTTTGAAGTGCCCGAGGTGGCTTGTTCTGGAAGATACCAGGCAAGTCGTTAATTGGCTTGGCTCCGGCCAGGCTGGATAGGGGGAGACATGAAGAAAAAGACGACCTTAGCCTTAATTGTGGGAACCCGTGATTTCTTCCCGGCCGAACCCGTGCTTGAGGCGCGGCGAGAGATGTTGGCGCTTCTGGACGGGATGGATATTGGCACGCTGATTCTGGATGAAGATGCTACCCATCTGGGGGCGGTCGAAACCTGGGAGGACGCTCAAAAATGTGCAGCGCTGTTCAGAGCCAATCGTGACCGGATTGATGGCATCTTGGTGGTGTTGCCTGTCTTCGGCCCGGAGAGGGGTATCGCAGACTCGATCAAGTTGTCCGAATTACAGGTGCCCATCCTGGTCCAGGCCTACCCCGACGCCCCTGATAAGATGGGGGTGGAACTGCGAAGGGATGCTTTTTGTGGCAAGATTTCGGTCTGCAACAACCTGAGCCAGTATGGCTATCCTTTCTCCCTGACAGAGAACCACACCGTTCAGCCCACCACGGATGGCTTTAAGACAGACCTGAACAAGTTTGTGGGCGCCTGCCGGGTGGTGAAGGGTCTCCGGAGAGCGCGGCTGGGAGCGGTGGGCGCCCGGCCGACGATTTTCAACACCGTGCGCTATAGCGAAAAGCTATTGCAAGCGGATGGTATCGGCGTCACCACGATTGACCTGTCCGAGATCTTTGCTGCCACTGATAAGCTGGCGGATCAGGACCCCAGGGTGCGCGAACGTTTGGAAGGCATCCAAGCCTATATCAATACCGATGCAGTGCCCTTATCCCCGCTGGTCAAGATGGCCAAGCTAGGCATCGTGCTGGATGACTGGATAGCTGCCAATGAGTTGGACGCCACCGCCATTCAGTGCTGGACATCCATGCAACAGAACTACGGGGTGAACGTCTGTGCCCTGATGAGCATGATGAGTGACCGGTTGATGCCCAGCGGCTGTGAGGTGGATGTGACCGGCGTGCTGTCTATGTATGCTCTACAGCTTGCCTCTGGCAAGCCCAGTGCTTTGGTGGACTGGAACAACAACTACTTGGACGACCCGGATAAGTGTGTTCTGTTCCACTGTGGTAATTGGGCTCGCAGCTTCTTCTCTGAAGTTAAGATGGCGAACGCCGAGATCCTGGCCACTGTGCTCGGCAAAGAGAGCACATACGGCACTGTGTCAGGGCGGGCTGTCGCCAGCCCAATGACTTTTGCCCGCATCACCACCAACGATCGGCTTGGCAAAATCCAGGCTTACGTTGGCGACGGTGAGATCACCGATGACGACCTGGATACATTTGGCAGCCGGGCTGTGGTTGAAATTCCCAGGCTGCAAACGCTGCTGCGATATGTTTGCAGGAATGAGTTTCCGCATCATACAGCTATGAATGCCTCACATTCGGCGGCCATCCTGGCCGAGGCCTTTGAGACCTACCTGGGTTGGGAAGTCTATTATCACACGAGACCAGACTCCTGAGTCCCCAATTACTGCCTCAATCAAGACCTCCCAATGAGGGGAGCACTAGGAGGGGGATAGGTTCATGGACATTGTATGTCTGGGCGAACTCCTTGTTGACATGTTTCCGGCCGAGCTGGGCCGGAGACTGGCCGAGGTATCGGCGTTTCGGCCTAAGCCTGGCGGCGCGCCCGCCAACGTGGCCGTGGCGGCGGCGCGCCTGGGAGGGCGCAGCGCCTTCATTGGCAAGGTAGGTGATGAGGCATTTGGCCATCACCTGGCCGACGTCTTGAGGAAAGAGGGCGTGGACGTAACCGGGATGCGATTTGACGAAGAAGCCCGTACCGGCATGGCCTTTATTGCTATGCCGGATGAGAACACAGCGGAGTTTGTCTTCTACCGCAATCCAGGTGCTGACATGCGCTTGCGGGCGGACGAGCTGGACCGTGAGTTGCTGGGGAAAACTCGTGCTTTCCACTTCGGGTCTCTCAGTTTGGGCCAGGAACCCAGCCGCAGCGCCACTCTGGAGGCGGCTAAAATCGCCCGCCAGGGGGGCGCGCTGATTTCCTTCGACGTCAATTACCGGCCAACCTTGTGGCGTAGCCCCGAAGAGGCCTATGAGCGGGTTATGGCCACGGTGCCTGACGTCGACCTGCTCAAAGTCAACGAGGTAGAGTTGGCCCTGCTGACTGGGCGTGAAGATCTGGACGTGGCTAGCAAGTCCCTGTTAGAGCATGGTCCTGACCTATGCGTAGTGACGTTGGGCCCAGGCGGAAGCTTCTTCCAGGTCTCGGAAGGAGGGGAGCACGTTCCCGCCTTTAAGGTCCAAACCGTGGATGCCGTCGGGTGCGGGGATGCATTTATCGCCGGGCTGCTCTGCCAGCTTGTGATTGACGCTAACTGGCGCGATCAGCTATCGGTGACCCGCATGCGCGAAATCCTGCGTTACGCCAACGCCGTGGGCGCACTCACGGCACTTACGCAGGGCGTCATCCCGGCTTTGCCCACCGCCAGCCGGGTTGAGCAGTTTCTGGCCCAATACAATCAATGAGATAGTGGAGAGCTATATGCCTGAAACCCTGAAGCAAGAACGCAGTTTGCAGGATCTGAAGGAAAAGGCACGCAGTCTGCGCCTCGACGTGTTGGAAATGACGACCCGGGCTGGCTCGGGTCACCCTTCCAGCTCTTTCTCCTCCGTAGAGATACTGACGGCTCTGTATTTTGGCGACATTCTGCGCTATCGCAGCCACCAACCGAACTGGCCGGAACGGGATCGCTTTATTCTGAGCAAAGGGCACGCTGCGCCGCTGCTCTACGCGGTACTGTCTCATGCCGGTTACTTTGAGCGGGAGATGCTGTGGCGCTTACGCCAGGTGGATAGCCCGGTGGAAGGTCACCCGATCCAGAACAAGCTGCCGGGCATCGAGACCACATCTGGCTCGCTAGGTAAGGGCATATCCGTGGGGCTAGGCCACGTCTTGGGCGGCCGCCTGAATGGGCTGAAGTATCGAGTCTACGTGCTGCTGGGCGACGGAGAGTGCGAGGAGGGCCAGATTTGGGAAGCGGCCATAGCGGCTGCCCACTTCAAGGCGGACAACCTGATCGCTATCGTGGACTACAACAAGTACCAGGAAACCGGTCCGATCAGCCGGGAGATGGCACTGGAGCCCTTCGCCGCAAAGTGGCGCGCCTTCGGTTGGCACGTGGAAGAAGCGGACGGACACGACGTCGGCTCGGTCATTGAGAAACTGAAATCGGCGCAAGCAGTCACGGGCCAGCCATCAGTGGTCATCGCTCATACCGTCAAAGGCAAGGGCGTTTCGTTCGTAGAAGCAGACTACACTTTCCA
Organism: Anaerolineales bacterium; assembly: GCA_020343875.1. Taxonomy (GTDB): domain Bacteria; phylum Chloroflexota; class Anaerolineae; order 4572-78; family NAK82. The sequence continues at coordinate 2,612,307 of CP070811.1, forward strand.
TGGTCGTGCGCTAAAGCCAGAACAGGCCGAAAAAGCGCGGGAGGAAATCCTATGCAGCTAGGTGAAAAAGCCGGGCTCAAGCCTTCGAAACCGATGCGTGACGTGTTTGGCGATGCCTTCCTGGAGCTCTGCCGGCAGAATCCCAAGATTGTGGTGCTGGATGGGGACCTGTGCAACACGACTAAGACATTGGCGGTGCGCCAAGAGTTTCCGGAGCGGTTCTTCAACATCGGCCTGGCCGAAAGTAACATGGTCAGTATCGGCGCTGGGCTGGCGGACTGTGGGTTCATCCCATTCATCACCAGCATGTCCTCGTTCCTGCTGTGTAATGCGTACGACCAGCTTCGACTGTCCATCGCCATCGCGGGCCTTAACGCCAAGGTGGTGGGCAGCCATGGTGGGATCACCCTGGGCAAGGATGGCCCAACCGCGATGGCCATTGAGGATCTGGCCCTGATGGGCGGTCTGCCTACCTTCACCATCCTGGTGCCATGCGACCCAACTTCGATGCACCTGGCGGTGCGAGCCATGGCCGAGCACGTGGGCCCGGTGTATTTGCGCTCCAGCCGCGTGGCCATACCACACATCTACCCTGAGGACGATTGCCCCTTCGAGATTGGGGTGGCTAATACCGTGCGCCAGGGATCTGACCTGACCATCATAGGCTGTGGCATCATGGTCGCGGCGGCGCTGGACGCGGCGGCGATACTGGCTGAGGAAGGAATTCAGGCGCGCGTGCTGGATATGCACACCCTCAGGCCGATGGACACACAGGCGATTGCGGCTGCGGCGCGGGAGACAGGCGCGATCGTCACGGCTGAAGAGCACTTGCTCCACGGCGGCATGGGGAGCAATGTGGCACGCGCGGTGGGGGCTACTCACCCGGTGCCGATGCGCTTCATTGGCCTGGCCGATACCTACACGGATTCGGGAGACCCGTACGACTTGTTGAAGAAATACGGTATGACCGCTGAGGACATCGCCCAGGCAGCGCGTGAAGTGGTGGCAGCCAAGGGGGAGACTGCGGGCGCTTGACCGAGCAGGGCATCGCATCTTTGGACTGCTGGGCCAGGGGGCTTGAGGAACCACACGGTTTAAGAAGCAGGAGTTCATATGCTACACCAGGAGTTGTTACGACTTGAGGCCGAGGGCAAACCGATCCGTGTTGGAGTTAGTGGCGCTGGCTGGATGGGGGGCGGTTTTCTAGCCCAGGTCTCGCATGTACCCGGCATGGAGGTTTGGGTGCTGGCTGATGCAGACACGCGTGCTGCCTGGGAGGCGTTCTTGGCTACAGGCGTTGAGCGTGACGAAATCGTCGAGGCCAGCCAGCCTGGCCATGCTATGGACGCCCTGCGGGCGGGCAGGCGGGTGGTAACCGGATCCTACACTCTGGCCGCGCAGTTGGAAGCGGTGGATATTGTCACTGACGTCACACCATCACCGGCCATTGGCGCCGAAACAGCCTATGCCTGCATCCAGCATGGTAAGGACGTGGTGCTGGTAAACATCGAGGCTGACGTGACGGTGGGACGCATTCTCAACAAGATGGCCCAACAGGCGGGAGTGTTATACACCGTTTCCTCGGGCGATGAACCGGGCTGCCTGATGGAACTCTTTGACTTCGTAGGCAGCCTGGGCTACCAGTTGATCGTCATCGGCAAGGGGAAGAATAACCCCCTTAACCCGACAGCTACGCCAGACACGGTGGCCGCATCGGCCAAGCGTGCAGGCAAGGATCCCTTTCAGGTGGCATCCTACGTAGATGGCACCAAGACTATGTTCGAGATGACGTGCGCGGCCAATGCCACCGGGTGCCTGCCGATGCAACGTGGCATGATGGGTCCCGAAGCCACTCTCGAGACGGTATCTGAGATCTTTGCCCTTGAAGAAGATGGCGGCATCGCCAAGTTCCCAGGCGCAGTGGACTTCGTGCAAGGGAATTCGATGGCGGGTGGTGTCTTTGTCACCGTCCGCGTGGAGGATGAGCGCATCCGGGGTGATCTACAATACCTTAAGGTGGGGTCTGGCAAGTATTTTACCTTCTTCCGTCCCTATCACCTCTGGTTCTTAGAGGCACCGATTTCCATCGCCCGAGCCCATCTGCATCGCCAGACGACGCTGGTACCTCTGGACCAGCCAGTGGCCGAGGTCATGACGGTGGCCAAACGTACGCTGAAGCCAGGCGAGCGGCTGGATGACTTTGGCGGCTTCACGTTCTACGGGATTATGGACCGGGCTGAGGAGGCGCGTACCTTGAACGCGCTTCCAGTTGGGCTGGCGCCCGGTGCAGAAGTGGTACGACCGGTTGCGGCTGGGCAGATTCTGACCTGGGAAGACGTCAGGCTGGACGAAGACAGTATTGTCGTCAAGTTGTGTCGCCAGCAGAGCGGCAAATTGTGAGAAGGCAGGCCGGTAAAATGTTGGAGTGAGTACCACTCCATGCGCCTACTGTTCTGCCTGACTCACTGGTATACAAGTGTAACCGATAGACCAAATCAAAGGAGGTTTGCCATGCGTATCGGATTACTTACGGCCCCTTTCTCGAGCCTGTCTCTTGAGGAAGCGTTGGATCGAGCAGTAGAGGTGGGTGTGTCGGCTGTCGAGGTTGGCTCAGGTGGCTATCCCGGCCACCCTCATTGCCCGGTGGATGAGTTGCTCAAGAGCGAGTCCAAGCGCGCGGAATATTTGGAGGCGATTAGCTCGCGAGGCTTGATCATCAGCGCTCTCAGTTGCCACAATAATCCTATCCACCCCGACCAAGAGGTGGCCAAGGAAGCGGACGAGGTGTTCCGCAGGACGGTGCGCCTGGCTCAGCTGTTGGAGGTGCCAGTTATCAATACGTTTTCTGGCCTGCCTGCCGGTGCAGCGGGTGATCGTATGCCTAACTGGGTGACTTGCCCCTGGCCGCCGCACTTCTTGGAGATGCTGGATTACCAGTGGCATCAGGTGGCAATCCCCTATTGGAAGGAGGCCGCCAAGTTCGCCGAGGACCACGGCATCAAGGTTGCCTTTGAGATGCACCCTGGTATGCTGGTCTACAACGTGGATACGATGCTCCGGATGCGCGATGCAGCGGGGCCGACCATCGGTTGTAATTTCGATCCCAGCCATCTGTTCTGGAATGGGGTGGACCCGGTGGCGGCCATTCGCAAACTGGGCGATGCCATTTTCCACGTGCATGGCAAAGACGTATACGTTGACCCTATCAACGTCTCTGTCAACGGCTGTAACGATAACAAGCCGTATGATCGAATCCCAGAGCGCTCCTGGACCTTCCGCAGCATTGGCTATGGCCACAGTGCCAAGACTTGGAAAGATATCGTGAGTGCTTTCCGGATGGTGGGTTATGACTACGTCATCTCCGTCGAACACGAAGACGCCCTGATGTCGGTTGACGAGGGTCTGGCTAAGGGGGTGGCCTTGCTGAAGGATGTCTGCATCTTCGAACCGCCCGGCGAGATGTTCTGGGCCTGATCTGCTGGCCGACTTAATCTTAAGGAGCAGGCCCTAGGGGTTTTCGAAAGCCTTGGGGCCTGATACTCACCTGTGTAACCTGTGCGGCTTGTCGGCCTGCTAACCCAGCAGACCCACCCCCACGCCCCCTATATAGGGAGTGCCTGATGGCCTCTTCTGAAACTGTCGAGACTCCAACCCAGCTCGGTGCAGACCTGAGCGGCGAACGCCTGGTAGCTATGCTCTACCAGATGGTGCTCATCCGCCTATTTGAAGAGTCCGCACAACAGCTTTACTTCTCCGGGAAGGTCCACGGAACCATGCACCTTTACAGCGGAGAGGAAGCTGTAGCGGTTGGAGCTATGGCTGCTCTTCGGCCAAGTGATTACATCACGTCTACCCATCGAGGCCATGGGCACGCTATCGCCAAGGGCCAGGACGTGAACGCGATGATGGCTGAGCTGCTTGGTAAGGAGACCGGCGTTTGTCGTGGGCGCGGGGGCTCTATGCATATGGCCGACCTCACCTTGGGCAACCTGGGAGCCAATGGGGTTGTTGCTGGAGGTATCCCCATCGCGGTGGGGGCTGGGCTTAGCCTGAAGCTACAGAAAACGGATGGGGTGGTGGTGTGCTTCTTTGGCGACGGGGCATCCAATACGGCCAATTTTCATGAGAGCCTGAACATGGCCGCCATCTGGAATCTGCCAGTGGTTTTCCTATGCGAGAACAACCAGTACGCCATGTCTATGCCCGCTCAGCGCTCAGTTTCTGCGCCAAGCATAGCCGACCGCGCTTGCGCCTATGATATCCCCGGTGCAGCGGTGGATGGCATGGATGTGCTGGCAGTCTACGAGGCAGTCAAGATAGCTGCGAGGCGCGCCCGCCGGGGTGAAGGGCCAACCCTGCTGGAAGCGGTTACTTACCGCTACAAGGGACATTCCAAGAGCGATAAGCAGGTGTACCGGACCAAGGAAGAGCTCCGGGCCTGGATGGAGCGAGACCCGATCCCCCGCTTCCAGGCATGGTTGGCTGATCGAGGGTACTTGACCCAGGCTGAGGGCGAAGCACTGCATGTCAAGGCGCAGGCCGTCATTCAGGCGGCTATCGATTTCGCCCAGGCTGGCCCTGAACCCCCTGTGGAAGATCTCCTGATCGACGTGTATGAAGAAGAGCCGGCGGTAGAGGCCAATCCAGATCAGGCTCTGCCTGCTTGGGCCCGGATCACCTTTGGCCCCGCCACGCCCATCGTGCCCCCACCAGGGGAGCGGGAAATCACCTATGCAGAGGCATTGCGTGAGGCCATGGAGCAGGCATTAGAAGGCGATTCCCGCGTGTTCCTCATAGGAGAAGACGTCGGCGTCTACGGTGGGGCCTTTGGGGTGACGATGGGCCTGATTGACCGTTTCGGGCCAGAGCGGGTGCGCGATACGCCCATCTCGGAAAACAACATCGCCGGGGCATCGGTGGGAGCTGGCATAACCGGGATGCGACCTATCGCCGAGATACAGTTTATGGACTTCGTGACGTTATCTATGGAACAGCTCGTGCTGCAGGGGGCCAAGATCCGCTACATGTTTGGGGGCAAGGCCCACGTGCCGATGGTTCTCCGTACCCCGGGCGGTTCGGGCACCGGCGCTGCGGCTCAGCATTCTGAGAGCCTGGAGTCCTGGTTTGTCAATGTGCCGGGCCTCAAGGTGGTCATGCCCAGCACGCCCTATGATGCCAAAGGACTGCTGCTGGCTGCGATTGCAGATAACAATCCGGTCATCTTCGTTGAGCACAAGTTGCTCTATCGAACCCGAGGCATGGTCCCTAAGGAGCCGTACTTGGTGCCTTTGGGGCGGGCCGAGATCAAGCGCCCTGGACAACACCTGACAGTGGTGGCGGCTTCTATCATGGTGCCCCGTGCGCTGGAAGCCGCTCAACAACTGGCTGAAGAGGGGATCGAGATCGAGGTCATCGACCTGCGCACCTTGAAACCGTATGATGTGCAGACCATCGTCGAATCAGTGAAACAGACCGGCCGTTTGCTGATTGCACACGAAGCGCCTCTGATTGGCGGCTTCGGCGCTGAGATCGCCGCTATGGTCGCCCAGAGTGAGGCGTTTGCCTACCTGGAGGCGCCCATCCTCCGTTTGGGCGGTGCTGACGTGCCCATTCCTTACAACCGGACGCTGGAGCAGGCCAGCGTGCCCCAGATGGAAGACATCGCCGAGGCCGCACGGCGCCTGGTTAAGCTGGAGATTTGACAGGACGAAGCCCTCACAGAGGACAGGCCCTCAGGGAGGACAGGCCCGATGCCAACACCTGTGATTATGCCTAAGTTCGAAATGGCCCAGGAGACCGGCACCGTCTTGCGCTGGCTCAAGTACGCTGGCGATTCGGTTGAGAAAGGGGAAGCCATCCTGGAGGTCGAAACGGACAAAGTGAACATGGAGGTCGAGGCACCGGCCAGCGGAATTCTGGCAGGCATCCAGGCTGATGCCGGTACCGTGGTGCCGATTGGGCAGCCCATTGCGTATATTATCCAGCCCGGCGAACCTTGGCCAGAGGATGCTGCTGATGCCCTGGTCGCCCCCGCAGCTGAGACCGCCGAGACCCAGACAGCCCCTGCCCCTACGAGCCGAGCTACCCCGCTGGCTGAGCGTATAGCCGAGGCGCACGGGGTTGATCTGAGCGTTGTGCCGCCAGCGGACGCTGGGGGGCGAGTCACCAAAGCGGATGTGGAAGCCTATCTGGCCGCGCGACAGGCCCAACCGTCGCCTCAGCTGGGAAAAATCAAGGCTGTGCCGGCTGCCAGGCGATTAGCCCGGGAGATGCATGTCCCCCTGGAGATGGTCTCCGGCACGGGTCCGGGCGGTCGCATTCAAGCAGAAGATGTGCGCCAGGCTGCGGCTGGGCAATTGGCCTCCCCTCCACTAGTTGCGGGCCGGCCAGCCGTAGGGCGTACCATTCCCCTGGTCGGGATGCGGCGGACCATCGCGGAGCGCATGACGGCCAGTGTACGCCAGGCCCCTCAATTCACCTTGAGTGTAGACCTGAATATGAGCCGGGCGTTGGCCATCGTCGAAGACCTGCGAGCCGGCACGGAGGCTGCCAACGGCCCGCGGGTGACTCTAACAACTTTCCTGGTCAAGGCGTGTAGCTGGGCTTTGATGCGCCACCCGGCCCTCAACGCATCTCTCGAAGGGGAAAACATCTTGGAGTGGGCTGAGATCAACATGGGCGTGGCAATGGCCGTGGAAGAAGGACTAATCGTCCCTGTGATTCATCATGCAGACCGGTTGGAGATCATCGACATAGCCGACCGGCTGGCCGATCTCTCCACACGAGCTCGCCAGGGACGGCTGCGCCCGGAGCATGTACAGGGCGGCACCTTCACCCTGTCTAACCTGGGCATGTTCGGCATTGACCGCTTTACCGCGATTTTGAACCCCCCTCAGGCCGGCATTCTGGCGATTGGGCGCGTATCCAGGCGACCATTGGTCGAGGAGGATCAGGTGGTCATCCGGCCCATGGCTACTTTTACTCTGACTGCGGACCATCGAGTTGTAGACGGTGCTCGGGCGGGTCGTTTCCTGCTCGACCTCCAGAGCGCTGTTGAGCGCCCGGGCGTGATGCTGTGAGGGAAAATGATCGGACAGCGCCAGGCACCCATCTTTGCCCTACCCGTGACAACCGGCACCCGCCCATGGGCTGGCGGAGGCTTTCATACCGTACAGTAGAAGGAGTTGAGGTACTATGAATGGTAAGACCATCGTCGTACTGGCTACCCTGGACACCAAGGGACATGAGGCTCAGTATCTGCGTGAGCAGATCGAGAAAATGGGTGACAAGGCCCTAGTCGTTGACGTGGGCGTGGTTGGCACGCCGGCGGCTAGAGCCGACATCACCCGAGAAGCAGTGGCCGAGGCAGGAGGTATACCCCTGGCCAAACTCCTGGAGAAACCCGACCGGGAGGTGGCTGCGCCCCTGATGGCCAACGGCGCGACCAAGATCGTGACCGAACTGGCGGATGAGGGCAAGGTTCACGGAATCGTGGCCATGGGCGGCACGCAGGGCACCACCCTGGCCACCAAGGTCATGCGTGCCCTGCCCTACGGATTCCCGAAGGTGATGGTCTCCACCATGGCCTCCGGCAACGTCGCGCCCTGGGTTGATATTAAGGACATCACCATGATGTTCTCGGTGACCGACATCTTGGGGCTGAATCCAGTCACACGCAAGATCTTGGCCAATGCCGCCGGGTCAGTCTGTGGCATGGCCGGCGTGGATGTGAAACTGGAACGGGGCGAAAAGCCATTGGTGGCCGTCACGACCGTGGGCATAACCACCCAGGGCGCGATGAAGGCCGTCCAGGTACTCGAAGACGCCGGCTACGAAACCATAGTGTTCCACGCCATTGGCCCGGGCGGACGCGCTATGGAACAGATGATGAAGGAAGAGATCATCGGCGCGGTGCTAGACTATTCGACCATTGAGGTTTCTAACGAAATGCACCATGCCCTGCTGGCAGGGGGGCAGGAACGCCTGACCACAGCAGGGAAGCTGGGTATCCCGCAGGTGATCTGCCCAGGCGCGATTGAAGTGTTGGTCTTCAACGAGCCGGAGACCGTGCCTCAAAAATACCAGGGTCGCACACTCATCCGCCACAGTCCACAGATCACCGATCTGCGCCTGAATAAGGAGGAGATGGCCGAAGTCGGGGGAGAGGTGGCTCGCCGTTTGCAGCATACTCGGGATGAGGCCATCTTCATGATCCCTACCGCAGGCTATGACAGCTACGCGGTGGAAGGGATGGGCTTCTATGAGCCGCACGCCGACGCTGCATTTGTGGCTGAGTTGAGAGCCAATCTGCCCAAGAATTTCCGGATCATCGAGCGGGATACGCATATAGAGGACCCCGCTTTCGCCACAGAAGCAGCCAAACTGTTGATTTCCCTGATTGAGAAGCGGCAGAACTAACCCTCTGTCAAAGATGATTTTTAGGGTAACAACAGCCGCCATAGGGTTCCAGATCACCCCTCAATTCAGTATTGACAGAGCACCAGTAGGAGGCAAGTAAGATGGCTAAACGTTACTCTCGCCAGGAGTTCCTGGATCGTCTGTGGGGCGAGATCAAACGCGGCAAACCTCTGGTTATGACCGGGGCTGGCAATGGCATTGCAGCCAAATTCATCGAGCGCGGCGGGGTGGACATTCTGGGCGTCTACAACACGGGCTACTTCCGCATGCAGGGCTATGGCTCACTGGCCGGCATGCTGCCCATGGCCGACGCCAATGAATTGGTCTACCAGGTGGGCAAGCGCGAGGTGCTGCCACAGGTCAAGGAAGTACCCGTCATCGCCGGGCTGAACGGTGTCGACCTGCTGCGCGATATGCGCCTTTTCCTGGAAGACTGCAGGCGGATTGGTTTTTCGGGCGTGCACAACTTCCCTACAGTGGCCTGGTTCGACGGGGAGTTTCGCAGAACTTTGGAAAAGACCGGCTTGGGCTACCAACATGAAATCGACATGCTCAACCTGGCCCGCGAGTTGGATATGCTGACCATCGGCTACGCCTTCAACGAAGAGGATGCCGAACGGCTGTTGAAGGAAGCGGCCCCCGATATCTTCATCTTCCATGCGGGGATTACTCGGGGCGGGACGACCGGCTATACTGAGGGCCGATCCATTCAGGAGATGGCCGAACGCAGCCAGGCACACTACGAGCTGGCCAAGAAGATCAAGCCGGACGTGATCCTGTTGGCTCACGGCGCGGCGCTGACAAACCCCGAAGATGGGCAGTATATGATCGACCACACCGCTTGTCACGGCGTGCAGTTGGGGTCCAGCATCGAACGCATGGCTATTGAGCAGCCGCTGGAGGCGCGGGCGGCATCGTTCAAGGACGTGCATTTCCCAGACGGGGCTCAACGCTGGTAGTTGCCACCATTGAGGTACCAGGATGCTCAGAGTAGTATTCTTTGGCAATTCTCAGAGCGTGTTCAGCAACCGCCACTTTCAGGCCTTGCTGGAAACACCATGCGAACTGGTAGGCCTGGTCGACGCGCCGCTCTCAAAGCGGACCTCCACCAACCCCACCCAGACCGACCTACCCAATTTTGTAGAGGTGGCACGCCAGGGTGGGACACCCGTTTTCGAGCCTGACAGCCCCAACTTGCCGGAGTTCGTGGAGGCCACCCGTGGCCTGTCTCCCGATCTATTCCTGGCGGCCGGGTACACCAACTTGCTCAAGGCCCAGATTCTGGCGGTGCCTCGTCTTCTGGCGGCTAATTTTCACGCTTCGTTGCTGCCCGCCTACCGGGGAAAGCATCCAGTATTCTGGGCCTTGAGGCACGCTGAGCGCTGGGCCGGCCTGACGGTGCATGTCATGGACCTCGGCCTGGATACGGGCCACATCCTCTACCAGGTTCGGGTGCGGACCCGCCAGCGGGACTCGGTAGCCTCCCTCTACGAGCGGATTATGGAGCGCAGCGTGAAGCTGGTGGAACGGCTGATTGAGGATGCTGAACAGGGAAGGCTACAGCCCAGGCCACAGCTTGAAAGCGGAGCGTCCTATTACTCGTCCGTCTCTGAGGACGATTTCAGGCTTGACTGGGCCCGGCATGCCGAGCAATTGCGGCGCTGGATTCAAACCTCGCCAGGCCAGTGCTTCGCCAATGCGGCCGGTCAACGCCTCTTTTTTATGGACGCTGAGGTGGTTGAGCGGCCAAACGACGCGCCTCCCGGCGTGCTGGTTCGAGTGGGCAGAACCAGTTGCACAGTAGCGGCCGGCGCAGACGCATTGCGCCTGCGCCGGGTGAGACTCAGTCATCAGGAAGAGAAATCCATGCCGCAATTGTGTCGAGAACTCGGCCTGGAACCAGGCCTTTCTTTGGCTTGAGCCTTGTTTCTTTCTGGAGTCTGGTGAATTTTCTTAAGCACTCACTTCGCTTCTATGCCAATGCACGTCCCAGCCCAGGTATTTGCTCAGGGCTTCGTTCACGGCCGAGGCGGTCTGCGACAGGCTGATGGCTGCGTGGTGCTCGAAGCCATGCTCGCAGATGTAACCCAGCAAGCGTTGAAAGCCCGGCACACGCACCACGCCATATCCGCCGAATGTCCGTAGCGGGTCATTGGTGAGTTCCCCTTCCCCCACGTAGACCAGAATCCGGCCATTGAAGTCGTCCGTGGACACTCGACAGAAGGTGAACGGCTCGGCCCGCAGCCGGCCCACCACGGTGCCGAAGGTGTTTTCCTTGCCCACCGTGTCGGCGATGATCGCCTGGTAGCTCATGGTGGCCGCTTCGTCGGGCCCGGCCACGCCAGCGTGGATCTCGTCCTCGCCCACAAATATGTCTTTGGGCAGGTTGGAGCAGTGGAAAATAACGCCTTTGTCCGGGTCGTCGGCGTAGTTGTTGTTCCAATCTATCAACGCACTCGGCTTTTGGGAGGCCAGAGTCAGGGCATACATGCCCACCACCCCTGCGATGTCGGTCTCGCACGCCGAGGGCATGAGGTTGTTGCTCATGATGCTCATCAAGGTGCACGGCTGCACCCCGTAGAACTCTTCCATCGCCGTCCAGCATTGTAAGGCACTGGCCACCAGATTATTCTCCGCCATCCAGCCGTCAATCACCAGGCCTAATTTGGCCATTTTCACCAGCGCATCATTGGGTACCCCCTTGACGGGGATGTAGCCGGTGATTTGTTCCAACTTGGCTTTGAGTTTCGTTTCGCCATCGCTAATACCGCGGGCGAGGCCGAAGACTTCAGAGAGGTCGATTGTCTCCACCGAGATACCCGCCCGCTCGAGCAGTTTCTCGCTGAAGCGCACGGTGTTGAACGCGGCAGGTCGGGCGCCGATGGCTCCCACGCGGGCCTTTTTCAAGCCGCGCACGACACGACAGATACTCACAAAACGCCGCAAGTCGGCCCTGAAACTCTCGCTTTCTGGGTCTGCTGTGTGCAAGCTCGTTAGCGAGTACCGTATGCCGTACTGATGCAAGTTGTTGCAGACCGACATCTTGCCGCAGAAAGCGTCGCGCCGGTCAGCATAGGTGGCCATTTGGCCCACGTCGTCGGGGAAAGCGTGTACCAAGACCGGTACGTCCAGGCCAGCCCAGCGCAGTGTATTGGCTACCGCCCGCTCGTCGCCGAAATTGGGCAGCGTCACCAAGACACCATCGATCTGGCCGTGATGTTTTTTGAACAGGTCCACGCATTTTTGAGTGTCGGCCAGGGTCTCGACGCTGCCGGCCTTGGTATCCTCCGGTGTCAGGGCCACGGCGGTGATGCCTTCTTGGTCCAGCACCTTCAGGATAGCCTGTCGCCCACTTTCACACAAGTGGTCGGGAAAAAAGCCTCGGTTGCCTACGATGACTCCCAATACTGGCTGGTTCACAATCAGACCTCCTTGAACTTTGTATTGTTTGATGACCAGAATAATCCCTCAAATGCTGTCAACACATGTGGGGGAGACTGTAGATGGGTTCGCCTATTATAGCACATCTGGCGTCTCCTGCGCAGCTAGACTGGTAGGAATTTAGGGTTAAGACGCACCTGGGTTCAGGCAGTTGCTTGGCCGAGGACCGGTGTGGTGGTATAATCAAGCCAGTGTTATGGCTGCCTCATCGGAGTGGCGGGATTTGACAAGATTTCTCTACATCTGCCGAAGGTTGTTTCCTGGCCTTCGGCTGCGTTTTTAGGCCTCTGGAAGGAAAGCGGACTATGGCGGACATCATGGTAGAGGATGAAGAACAACTGCAGCAGGGAATCGGTAAGGGGGATCAGTCGGAGTCCCAGAGGGCGCAATTGGACTCTGCGCTGGAAGCGCTGCGCCAGAGTGAGGAGACAATACGCGCCCTCCTGAACGCTGCCACCGAAACGGCCGTACTGGTCGATCCGCAGGGAACCATCTTGGCTCTGAACCGGGTCGCAGCCCAGCGGGTGGGCAAAAGCGTGGATGAGCTGCTTGGGGTGTGCGTCTATGACCTGCTTCCGCCTGAGCTGGCCGAAAGCAGACGGGCCATGGTGGATGAAGTGGCTCGTTCGGGGCTGCCGGTCCGTTTTGAAGATGAGCGAGCTGGCATCCTGTTTGACAATCATTTGTACCCGGTGTTTGATGCACAGGGCGAGGTCATACGTCTCGTCATTTTCAGCCGGGATATGACCAAGCGCAAACAGGCCGAGATACAAAGTGTTCGGTACAGGTCAGAGAGGGACTCGGCCCTGGAGGCCTGGCAGGCCAGCGAGATTAACTTTCGCGCCCTGGCCGAGGCGATGCCGACAGCAATCGCTGTCGTTCAGAACGATCGGATTCGCTACGCTAATTCGGCGACTGGGGTTCTCACCGGCTATGCCCAGGCCGAACTGCAGACCATGGATTTCTGGGATTTTGTCCATCCCGAGTTTCGGGCACTAACCAGGGAACAGGAGCTGGCACGCGAGCGGGGGGAAGAGGCTGCCGCGCGTTTCGAGATTAAGGTTGTGACCAAAGAGGGCCAGGAACGCTGGGTGGACGTCAGCGTGGGCGCCATTCAGTTTGAGGGCAAGCCAGCCGGGCTGGCGGTTGCCCTGGACATCACCCAACGCAAGGAGATGGAGTTGACCTTGCGAGCCAGCGAAGCCCAAAACCGAGCTCTGCTTGATGCCATACCGGATATGTTCTTTCGCCTCAGCCGAGACGGCACCTATTTGGACTTCATGCCCGCCCAAGGTATGCAGCCGTACCGCCCCCCAAGTGAGTTCTTGGGAAAAACGGTGCTTGAGATACTGCCAGCTGAGATGGCCAGGGCGGTTATGCATCACGTGCAGCAAACCCTGGCAACCGGCCAAACCCAGATATTCGAGTATTCGCTGGAAGTGGGGGACCAACTACACCATTACGAGGCGCGATTGGTCCCCAGCGGCCTGCAGGCGGACCAAGTTCTGGCCATTGTGCGGGATATCACCCAGCGTAGAGAGCGTGAGGCCATTGTGGAAGAGGAACGGGAGCGTATCGCCCGCGATTTGTACGATGGCTTAGCCCACACTCTGTATCTCTTGGGCCTGAGACTGGACTATAGCCGCAGGCACTCACGCCGTGATTCTTGGGGGGCAAGCGGCGAACCGCACCCCTCCATAGAGATGGAGGGGACTGACCCCCCTGGGCAGGGCAGCCCTGCCCAAGCCCCCCACACGCGGGCTCCCCTGTCAGCGCTTGAGTTGACGATCTTGCGCCTGGTCGCCCAGGGGCTATCCAACAGTGACATCGGCGCTGAGCTGGGCATGGCTGAGAAGACGATCGGCAATCGGCTGACCGGGATTTTCAATAAGCTAGGTGTCAGCAACCGCGTTCAGGCTGCTCTATATGCCCTGCGCCAGGGGTTGGCCAGCCTGGATGAGGGAAATGAATGACAAATCCTCATCAGGGGTAGCTTCGGCCTGAATTCCCCACTCTGGGGGCGCGCATAGCTATTCACCCCACTAATTTGCCTGGCCGCATCAGACGAGCGACCGCCAACCGCGGTCGCTTTCTGCATGTCCGGGATATTCTCCCTGAAAATGCGGGGAAAAAACCCTATTCAGCAAGACGCCTATGTGGTATACTAAACTTGGGGGGTTTCTCCGTTTACGTCTTCAACCCCCAGCGTTGTCCCGAAGAGTCCACATTCAACGAAATCGGAGAGCCAGAAGTTCACGCTGTGCCTATGCCGCCGGCGGCCGGGGCTGGATCAGGCGCCTTAGGCATTGCCGAAGGGCGGCACCCTTCCCTAAGCCGAGCCCGACGCTCGATCCCCAGGAGGGGGTATGGAAGTAGACTGGAACGGTGATCAAAATGGCAGGCGGGGGCAGGGGCGAAGCATTCCCTGCGAGTTTCTGGTAGGAGAGGTCGCCTCGCCCAACCCAAGGCATCCAGCTCAGGAAACTGGATATCCGGAATGCATCGCCCCAACTACGCCTCTTGCCGCGCTTGGGCCAGAGCCTGGTCGCAAAGCTGTTCGCTGATCCAAAGATCGGGCTGTGCCTTGATGTTCTGGATGAGGAGCTCGAATTCTCTTAAAGAGAGATAGCCTCGACGGAAGGCTTGCATAAGCAAACCAACTGTGCCCTTCAGCGGAAGCCCTGCCTCACGGGCAGCTTTGCGGGCGTGAACGTTGTCAATTAGCACCCAGTCCGCCGCCTGCTGCTGGGCGAGAACGATGACTTCCAGCTCCCCAGCGTCAATGGATTGCGCCCAAGCAGGTAGAGGAGAAGGCAAAGTGACGTCAGCGACTTGAATGTGACCTTCCTGGATTAGAAAATCGACTGCTCGGGCGTCTGGTGCACCGAGACGTAAGCCGCTGACGACGACTTCGTTGTAGACTTCAGTGGGGATTAGAACCTCGCTGTAGAGTTTGAAAAGTAGGCCAAGTTGGCCCAGTTTGCCCAAGGTAATCAAAGGACTGGCGTTGCTGGCGACTTTCACGCCAACTCTTCCCGAATCGTCTCTTCGTCAACAGCCGCGCGGAGGCCTTGTGCGACGGCGTACTGAGTCATCTCGCGAAGGGAAACTCCAGCCATGCGGGCAGCTTTCCAGAGAGAGATGTTCCCTTTCTTGAACAAGGCTAGGCTCTGTTCGACCTTGACTTCACGTAAGCCGATGCGGAGTAGATCGTCCAGGTTGTCGCGGTAAGGCTCCAACTGGGCGGAAAGGTCGTCAGGAATAGCGATGGTTACGGTAGGCATAAGGTCCTCCAGGTAACACAATCAATGCCTTGAGCGCAACGGGTAACACGATGATTTGATTATCGTGCGGGGGTTCTTATTTAAACCCGTATCACCTGCCCATAATAGCACGGCTTTGAGGCAAAGGAAAGGTTATCGATAGCTCTTTCAGGAGTCGCCCAGCGGTTTCACCAGCTCGGGTCGGATTCCTCGCTATGCAGAAAGGTGAAGCCTATATGCCATCCACCATAGCTCACACAACCTCGGCTTCGTGGATTGCGATAACGGTTGTCCACGTTCAGCCCTCCGAAAGCTCGTACATTCTGGCTGCACTGGTCTGCGCCTGTATCCTGGATGGTGATCACTTGGTTCGCGTGATCGGAGACAGCAGGAAGCTTCGGCGGCCGGGTGATGAACACAACCTGAAAGGCGAAAGAAGCGCCCTTCACGGGCTTTTGGGGCTGCTGGTGGTGGGTGTCTTGTCAACGCTGCTGTTTTTTGTCGACCAGAAACTGGCTTGTGTGGCGTTTATCGCCTATGCCATCCACGTGGCTCAAGATTGGATGATCGGCAAGTCGAACCCGCTGTCCCCGGTTGACAAGGCACAGGTGCAGCTTTTATGGTTACCCCCTAAACAGAAGATGATCGTGGATATGCTGATTGTGATATCGTTTGGGGCCTTATGGATCTTATACCTGACCGGCCTCATCTACCTTCGCCGTACCGGGCGCTGCTTTCCTTTCTTGAAGCGCGGTTGGTTCTGCCAGATATCAGCCCGGCCTATTACAGCGCTTTGAGCATACTGTTGTCCGTCGCGTTTCTTTATGCGCAAACAACGCTGGGGAAGGTGCTTATCATCGGCGTGGTGTTGTTGGCTGACTGGTTGGACGGGGCGACGGTGAGAAGATATGGGCAGGTTCGAAGAGCCGGATACATCATCGATGCGGCGGTGGACAGGCTGAGCGAGGCGCTTATCGTTTCCGGGGAGGTTACCACGCTTCCTGGACAGGTCTTCTTCCTGCTGTGGCTGGTCAACTCACTGCTGACATTCTATAGCGTCAGCTCCAACCAGCATGTGTCGCTGCCACTGCGCTTTCTGTACATGATGGCTCTGATACTCTATCCACACTGAACTGGGGGGGAATCTGGATGCGTATCAAAAACCCCTTTCGCTCTCTGGTGAGAATTCTGTTACTCAGGGCGCCCATAGAGGCTCAGCTAATTGTCACCCGCCGCTGCAATCTGAGTTGTGGATACTGCACGGAGTACGATCACCTCTCGGAACTTGTGCCGCTTGAGGTTTTGAAGAACCGGATTGATGCGCTGCATCGTTTGCACGTGGCCAATATCACGCTGCAGGGTGGTGATCCGTTACTGCACCCGCAGATTGCCGACCTCGTTGCGCATGCCGGTTCCCGCGCCCAGGTGTCGATCACCACCAACGGCTTTCTACTTTCGGAGGAGTTGATTGAACGCCTGAATGGTGCTGGTCTCGACAATATGCAGGTCAGTATCGATACTCTCTATCCGGATGGCTCAGGCCATATTCAGAAGAGCATCAAGTCGCTGGCGCCCACCCTGGAGCGGTTGAGGCGTTTGGCCAGGTTTGGCGTGCACGTCAATGTGGTGTTATGCGAAAGCTCCAAGGATCAGTTCTTGGCCCTGCTTCGACACCTTGGCAAGTTCGGTTTCTTCATCTCGGTTGGTCTGGTGCACGATAATAGAGGCACGGTCGCGATCAGTGGTTCGGACTACCTGGATCTGTGGGAGCATCTCTTCCAGAAGGGTAGGCCCATTTCCTGCGTCGAGTACGAGTACGGCAAGCAGCTTCTGCTGGGCCAACGACCGGTATGGCAATGCCGCGCTGGGGCGCGTTATCTGTATGTGGATGAATTTGGCAACGCACAGTTTTGCTCGGCCCAGCGAGGCCGATTAGACAAGCCGATTATGGCTTATACACGGCAAGACATTCGCCGGCATTCCGCTACCTACAAAGGCTGCGAGGCCGGCTGTTCGCTATTCTGCGGATATCGCAGCTCGCAAGTGGACAATGCACTTCCCAGCATAGCGACCGCTATGTTTCACATGCTGCGCAGAGTCAGGCTGTCTGATGGTCATTACGCCAGTAAGCGAATTAGTGGCATGCTTCGGAGTCCCCGAGGGGCAGCCGGCTAACGTGCTAAGTATGGACTTTGGCATTTAATTGACTTCTCA
>CP070811.1:2629742-2661865 GCA_020343875.1 Anaerolineales bacterium
CAATGTAGGCCAATAATTCGTCTCGAGCAGATTGCATTTTGGGCAGTATTCGTTCGTCGGGGAAAGCCATAGCAACTCCTCAGTCGATAATAACTCGCTTTTTCAGACATTTGCGGAATCTAATATTGCCTGGTATCTTGGAGTGTGCTCGCATCAACATACCCGAGTGCTGCTCCATCAAATCTATCGAGGTTCCCATGTCCCGATTACAGAAGCTTCTGAGTTGCTTGCTGATCTTGCTCCTGCTATTCTCAACGGCCGGCAATGTGGCCTTCTTCTTCTGGGGGCGCCACCAGGCACGCTTGGCGACGGAGCGCCAGCTTGAGATCGAATCGCTCCGGCGAGAGATACGTGGCCTGCGCCAACAGCTGCAGGAGAGCCGTGACTTGGACCCAGGCCTGCTTCAAGGCGTCATGGATAGCATCGCCGACCAGACAGAGGCGCTGAGAGAACTGGAATCTTTGACCCCGCCCTCTCGACGCCTGATCGACCAGGAACAGATGGCCCAGCTGATCTCCAAGAAACTGGACGAGGGGTACGCCCCCGAGGAAGCGCATCGAGACGAATTAGTCCTGACCACCCTGGAGTTGATTCCACCCGGCCTGGACCTCTACCAAACCATGAGTGCTCTGCTGGGAGAACAGGCAGCTGGTCTCTATGACCCAGATGATGAAACCCTGTATGTTTCCACGTTCCTGGAAGGCAACGGGAGGATGGGCCCGCTGGAAAAGTCTACTTTCGCCCACGAGTACACTCACGCTCTCCAGGATCAGTACTTCGACCTGGAGGCGCTTGGAATGGGGGCCGCAGAAACTGACTGGGACGATGATCAACTGCTGGCGATACAGTCATTGGTTGAGGGTGACGCCGCTCTTGCAATGCAGCAGTACATGACTGCCCACCTCAAGCCGTTGGAGCTGGTCAAGCTGATTGGGCAGGCTGTGGGTATGGATCAGGAGGCGCTCGATCGCACGCCTCCTTACCTGCGTGCAAGCCTCCTGTTCCCCTACCAAGAGGGCCTACTCTTCGTGGGAAGCCTCTTTCAACAAGGAGGCTGGGCGATGGTGAACGCTGCTTATACGGATCTTCCCCAATCCACGGAACAGATTATGCACCCAGAGCGTTACCCTCACGATGTGCCTCAGGTTGTCACGCTGCCTTCCCTGGCCGATTCCCTGGCCCCCGAATGGCAACTAGTGGGTGAGAACGTGCTGGGAGAGTTTAGTTTGCGCGCCTATCTGGGCACTTACTTGTCTCAGAGCCAGGCTGCACAGGCAGCAAGCGGGTGGGATGGCGATCAATACGTAGTCTACCAAAATGCGACCAGCCAGCAGGCGCTGTTGGTACTTCTGCTAGCTTGGGATGATGAGGCAGAGATGGCAGAGTTCGTTACTATTTACCGTGAGTATGCGCAAAACCGCTTCGGAGACGACCTCACTCAAACCGACGGAGCTGATCGCACTTGGTGGACTGGGAAGAATGATGTGTTGCTGCTGGCTCAGGGTGCTGCTCCCGACGGATCCACCCGTGCCCTGATCATATTGGCCCCAGATAAGGTGTTGGCGGAGCGCATTCTGCAAGAATTTTCAGTTTTTCCGGCTAGTGGGCAGATCTTCTCCGCCGCGCTGCGAATTCCGGCGCCTCCGTAACGCTTGTCCCCAAAACCCCGAAGGACCGCCAAAATGCTCGTACTCCACTTCGCTGGATCTTGGCGCCTTCCTCGCCCACCGTGGGAAATCCTTGCTCATCGGCTATCAGTCGCTCCCAGTTGCGGAATAGGCGGCCCCAATCGCTATTCAGCACTTCTTGCATCTTCTTCTTTGCCATAAAGGGGTACCAGAAAGTGTCGTGATAGAGAACGGAGGCGATGTAGGACCAGGGCGCCAGAATCGTCTTAAGCGACCATTCGATAGGCTTCTTGAGGGGTCCCCAGTAGATCTTGTGCTGCATCCTCGAAGCGAATGTCATCTTCTCGAATGGGCCAACGAAGTGCCAATTCGCTTCGGCCGCTGACTGATCTCCAACGATCTCGATCTCACGCGGGTCGCCGCAGCCCAAACCCAGCTCATGGGCCAAACGTATGTATTTGAGCTTCATCGGCTCGAAGCCCATCATTTTAGCCGCGACCGCGTCGATGGCCACTTGGTCGGCGCTGGCCAGGATGACGTTCTTGGCGTGGGGGATCATGCAGCGTGGGCCAGGGCCATCGCCAGCAAAGGTCCCGTCCATCACGGCAAACACGCCTCGATGGATTCTTTTCTGGATCATCAGCAGATCTACCAGCGTCTCGTGGATGACCGGGTGTGTCCAGTGCCGTCGTTCATTCAGCAGACCCCCGAAAGCGTTCTTCATGGCCCCGGTGGTCGTAGTGAAGACATGGGTTTTCACGGTCGGCAAGTGGATGATATTTTCGCCAATGAATCGCCTGGGGATGTAAAAACCGTCGGGGTAGACTTGGTTGAGGCACAAGAAGTCGTCCATCAGGTCGCCTACCGCGTCGCGAATGTGGATCCATTCCTCCCCTTCGTAAAGATGGACATTCCGCAGCCCGTGCGCCTCAACTACGTTGAGCTGCTTGTTCTCCCGTTCGCCGAGGTGGGCGTCAATCACCACGGTACGGTTATGACAGGCGTGGACTAGATTGGGATCGTAACCATCTGCCTTCATGGCCCGAATGACGCCTTCCAGCTGCCAGGGCGTGGTGGAGCTGCCGGGATAGAAGAAGTGCCAGGAGATGTTGACCTTCAAGGCTGTATCGGCATCTTTGGCGATGATATTTTGATAACCAGCCAGATTCATCAGCCGGTGATAATCGACCAGAATTGTGCGTGGCGAAGTCTGTAGGACGGCAACTTTGCTCTTGCTCATATCCTTACCTTGCTTTGGGAGTTAGAAAGTCGGGGTCCACTATAGTCCAGTGCACGCAATTGGTCAAACTGGGAGGCGATTGGGCGCGGAGCTAGGCGCTCGCATCTTGCGCTTGAGCTTGACTGCCGGACGAGAGGGCTAGCCGACCCTGCTGATCGATCAGGCATCCCTCAGTAATCAGGCGATCGATCTCGGCTGTCAATTCCTGAAGACTCCAGCTGGCGTGTAGCTTGCCATACAGGGGGTGATCCCGATAGGGAGCCACGCGGACCGATGGCGAGCCAGCCAACAACTTGGCCAATCCGCTCCGGCTGAGCAGGCCTGACAGGTCAGCGACGGCGGCCAGGATCACCGCCCTGGGCTCGGGCGGAGGCATGGCTGCACGGGTGTCCTGCTTCGGCGCAGGTGTTGGAGGGGCAGGAGCTCGCAAAGAATCAGTCAGGTGCGCCTGCACTATGGCCAAGACGGCATGGCCGTATTTCTCTAATTTGGCCGGACCTACGCCAGAGATGTTGCGCAGCGCCTCGGGATCAGTGGGCAGGCTGGCCGCGATAGCGCGCAGCACCCGGTCGTGGAAGATCAGGTATGGAGGCATCTCTTGTTTGCCCGCCTGGGCCTTCCGCCATTGACGTAGTGCCTCGAACAATCCCTCATGGACTGCGGGCCTTTCTTTCCTCTTTGTTGCGGCCTGGTCTGGGGCATGTGGCACCTGAAACAGTAAGGGAATAGCCGCGCGAGCCTTCAAAGCTGCCAGGCCGGTCGGGGTAACGGTCAACACCGGTCGCCGATCAGCCGACAGGGCCAAATAGCGGGCCTCCACCAGGCTGTCTGTGATGGTGGTGATGCGTTCCTGTCTCAGATGGGCCAGCTTGCTGTAGAACTTGTGTCGCTCGTAGCCCATGCCAAGGATTGCCCGGGCCCGCGAACCGCGCAGGATTTGGGCCAGCCGCACTCGGCCCACCGGCCGGGGCAACGTGCGGACTGTCTCCAGTACAATCAGAGGGATCCAATCCTCTGCCGATTTGGCGGGAGGTAAATCGGCCGCCTTGACACTGGCCTGGCAGTTGTCGCAGCAGGCCGGGGGTACGTTGTGGTCTGTGAGAAGGCTATCGTCGCCGAAATAGTCGAGTAAATAGCGACGGTGGCAGGCATCAGACTCGGCATAGGCTATCATCTTGTTCAGCAGTTGGTGGCGATGCTCGGCCCGATCTGCAATGGCTTTGGCACATTGCTCCAACCCTCTTTCCCTTTTCGAAAGAAGGCGCCAGCGCGAATAGCCGGCTTCGTCACCCAGGTGAAGCAACATGCCTGCTTGCTCCAGCTCGCTGAGAGCGACACGCACCTTCACCGGGTGCAGGCCAGTGATGTCGGCCAGCTCATCTAGACTGATCAGAGTCTCACCGTCCTGAGCCCCACGGCCTGCCAGCCGGTGCACGGCACGCAGGTCGTCCAGGCTGGGAGTGTCGGCGTCGATGAACCACGTCTGTATGCTCACATCATCTGGGGAAAAAAATAGGACGCAGCGAGCGGGCAAGCCGTCCCGGCCAGCGCGGCCTGCCTCCTGGTAGTAGGCTTCAACAGTAGCAGGGATCTGGTAGTGGATCACGGCTCGGATGTCTGGCTTGTCGATCCCCATGCCGAAGGCGTTGGTAGCCACCACAACCGGCAACTGGTCGCCCATAAAGGCGTTTTGCACCCGGTGACGCATGTTGGGGTCGAGCCCGGCGTGATACGCCTCGGCGCGTAGACCGACCGCATCTCGGATGAAGGCAGCCACTTCTTCAGCCGCAAGACGGGTGGCGACGTAGATAAGAACACTGCCAGCGCCTGCCGCTGATTCCTCATGGTCGCTTGCGGCGTCGGGGGGCAGGTCCAATATCCCTGTGGAATTATCTTGTCTATGGCTGCTTTGAAGCAGCTGGCGCAAAGCGCCCAATTTGGAGGCCTCGGTGGCGGCGTGGTGCACCTCAAAGAAGAGGTTGGGCCGGTTGAAGCCGGTGACGATGCACTTGGCGTCGGCTGGGCCAAGGAGTCTGAGGATATCGGACTGCACTTGCGGGGTGGCGGTGGCAGTAGTCGCCAACAGAGGCGGATGGCCCAATCCTTCCCATGCCGGGCGGATCTTAAGATAGTCGGGACGGAAATCGTGACCCCATTGCGAGACACAGTGTGCCTCGTCCACAGCCATCAGGCTCACCGGGACATTGGTCAGCGCGCGAACGAAGCGGTTGGAGCGCAAACGTTCGGGTGCAACATAGACTAGCTTGACGTATCCTTCGCGCATCGCGCGCAGGCGGCGGGTCTGCTCTTTAGAAGGGAGGCTGCTGTTGATGTAAGTAGCAGGTAGTTCGGCCTCGAGCAGGGTATCCACCTGATCTTTCATCAGGGCGATAAGGGGAGAGATGATCAGGGTGAGGCCCGGCAGGAGCAGAGCTGGGAGTTGGTAGGCCAATGACTTACCGGATCCGGTGGGCATGACCAGCAGCGTGTGTTGTCCGGCCAGTACGCGCCGGATAGCCGTCTCCTGTCCGGGTCGGAAGGAGTCGAAGCCGAACTTCTGGTGGAGAGTGGTCAGCAAGTCAGGGGCAAGTGTTCGCTGCTTAGCACCATCGGCTGAAAGAGGCGCAGACGAAGAGGGAGCACGGCGGATCTTCATTGGGGCCTGCCTATTTGTAAGATCACCATTGTTATGTCATTGCGTGCTTGGGGTTGGCTGGCAAAGCCATGGATACGTTACTGACCACACATCACAGTGCTTCAATCTCAGCCTTCAAGCGGGCCAGTCCTTCCTGGATGCGGTTCAGCTCGCTGCGTGTCTCGGCCAGTCGGTCGCGTTCGGCGCGGATGAATCGGGTATAGGGAGCGATTGCTTCGTTGATGCGCTGTAGGCTGCGCTCCAACTCACGCTCGAACTGGCCAGTGAGGGCGTTCATCAATCGCTGGCGCATCGTGCCAATCTTCTCGCGCAATTCTTTTTTGGCCTCCCGTCGGCGGGCTGGGATGACGAACAGTCCCAGCACGGCCACGGTACTGGCAGCCAGAATTCCGGTCACGTCGGCCAGAGTGGAGGTGGCCACGATGGTGACGATGGTCCCCAGGCCAATGGCCCCGATCTCGACTAGGGCGGTACCAGCCACAGCCCTCTGCACGGACTCAGCTAGCTGGGCCGCCTCAGCCTCCTTGTCATAGCTCTCGAGGGTGCGCTGGGCAGCACGCCCTACTGTATCCAGTAAGCGAGCTCGATCGTAGTCGAAACTTCCCCCGACCTGGCCGACAATGCGCCCAGCGTGCTTTGCCCGTCGGCGTGAGAGGTGGTCCATGGCTGCCTGCCATTGGCGCAGATCGCTGGAGACCATCCAGTCAATGACTTGAGTAACGCGCTGCTCGATAATCTTCGGCGCATCGGAAACGACTTTGCGTTCAAAGTCGACTTTGAGTTTGGATTTGTTGATCAGGTCAAGAATACGCGCCAGCCGCATGGTTTCGTCGAAGAACTCAATTCCTCGGCTTTCGAACTCGTGCAAGACGTTCTCCACATCCGCCAGGCGATAGCGAAAGTCGCGTGTCATATCTTCCTTGTAGACACCCAATTGTCCTTCAATGTCTTCGATGGTAGTGAAGTCATCTTTCAAAAGGGCAAGCTGCTCACCAATGACTTCCTGATACTTGCTTACCAGGTGCGCCCCCACACCCAGTGGGTTGAGCAACTTAAGGCGAATGCGCTCTTTTTCGTCCAGGGTAGCGGCGATGTATCGTTCCAGTGTCTCCAGGCGACTGGCAGTCAGCAGGTCACTGCCGTTGCCACTCAGCTTGGCCCGCAGGGCCTGCCGGGCAGACACTGGGAAGATCTCCGGCGTAAAGCCAAGCAAGGTGCGGGCGTTATCTGCGATGAAGGTTTCAATGCGAGCCACGTCTTCAGGCGTTTCCAAGATGTCAATCTTGTTGACGACGACCACGACTTTTTTGCCCCAGTCGCGGATGCGTTGCAGGAAAGCCCGCTCACTTTCGGTAAAGGGTCGGTCAGCGGAGGTGACAAAGAGTACCATGTCAGAGCGTGGGACGAATTCCTGGGTGATAGCCTCGTGCTGGCGGTGGATGGCGTTGGTCCCGGGCGTATCCACAATGTTGATTTCGCGCAACAGGTCCACGGAGGCGGTGATCACGTCAATAGATGCGCCGGACACCGTCCGCTCGGTGGCAGGGCCATGTTTGAGCAGGTTGATGCGAGTGGTGGTAGGTGTGACACCCTCCTCCAGAACGGGTTGGCCCAGCAAGGCGTTGATGAAAGCGCTCTTGCCGGAGTTGAACTCGCCCACCACGACCAGCAGGAAAAGCTCGACGAGTTGGCCGATGGAGTGGTCGAGGGTGACCTGATCTTCGGGCGCCACGTCAAAACGGGCCAGGGTAACTCGAAGATCGCCCAGCCAGCGCCGTTCATCGGTCAGGAGTCTCTCTTGTTGGTTGGTAAGAATGCGTCGGAGCATACGTTTTCCCCTGCCCTAGGCGACGATATCTACCACATGTTCAATACACTGCGTCTGGAAAGGTACACACTCCGGCACGATGACTCACCCTTTTGAACATCGTCACTTCCAGCGTTGGCCATGGTTCTCCCAGAATCCCGTCGTGGATGGCCCAGCTGCGGCCACGCACGGTACGTGCCAGTGCAGTCATCCGAAATGGGTTGGATCCATCCAGCTCTTGGAAAAGTTCGCCGCCAGGCTGAAATTCATGGTGAATCCATTTCATCTTAGGCCGACCGCGGATGTAGCTAAACCCCTGCCACTCCAGGAAGATGGCATTGTGATAGCCCAGCGGGTTGGCCAGGTAAATTTCGTGGCCCAGATCATCGGCGAAATCTTCCACCAACTTCTGCTGGCGGCTCATCTGGCGCAGGCCACGCCGAACCTGACCAGGGGCCAGGCCTGCCTTCATTGCTCGTTCCTCTTCCGACAAGTTGCGCCGCATTAAGCCAAACTTGGTTGGCTCGCCAGTCCAATCCCGATCCACGTCAAAGCGTTCGCTGTAAGGATCATTGATGACGACTAGCAGCACCTCGAGTTGATTATTGCCGGTATCGCCCAGCTCAAGTTGAAAGAGAGGGTCGGGAAAGTCAGGGAAAGGGATGACCCGGATGCGTAGAAAGCCGGTGCCTGGGGTGGCGTCGATGTCTACCAGCTTCACCCCTTCGGCATTGGACCAAGAAATGGGGTCAATGCCGAATTGAGGCAGTAGATCACTGGGAATTAGGTGGCAATAGACTTGCGCCTTTTTCTCCTCCGGCAAGGCATTGATCTGCCGGATGGAACGCATCGGCACGCCGTCAACCAGGATTGGCCCGCCCATCATCTCCCCTTCCAGCGACGGGCCACAACGCGGTCAATCTCACGGCGCGTTTCTTTTTCGCGCAATGTAGCCCGCTTATCGTATTGTTTCTTGCCGCGAGCCAGGCCCAGCTCTACTTTGGCCAGATTGTCCTTCAAGTAGATTCGCAGGGGGACCAGGGTGAAGCCTTTTTCCTGTAGCTTGCCCGCAATGCGATTGATTTCGCGGCGGTGCATCAACAACTTGCGCGGCCGGCGCGGTTCGTGGTTGGCGTATGCCCCGTGATCGTAGGGAGCGATGTGGGTATTCATGAGCCACAATTCGCCTTCTTTGATCATGGCAAAGCTATCGCGCAGGTTCACTCGCCCGCCGCGAATGGATTTGATCTCGGTGCCGCTTAGGACCAGGCCCGCCTCAAAGCTATCGTCGATGAAATAGTCGTGGCGGGCTTTGCGATTGGTGGCAATGGTCTTGATGGTGTCGCTACTCAATTCGTCTCCAACAGGTATTCAACCGCCCGATCCAGCTGCGGGTCGCGTCCTTCAACGAAATCTTCCTGGGTACGCTCCACGTAGACGTCGGGCACGATCCCTTCGCCACTGATTTGCTTACCGCCAGGGGTGAGCCACTCGGCGATGGTCACCCGCAGTTCAGATCCGTCGCTGAGGGTGTGCGGAATCTGTACCGTTCCCTTGCCAAAGGTTTGTTCACCCAACACTGTGCCTCGCCCATTCTCCTGAATGGCCCCGGCCACAATCTCCGAAGCACTGGCGCTCCCACGATTGACCAGTACCACCAAAGGCACGTCAGGTGCTACGCCTCCCGCCTGGGCCTCAAAGACTTGATCTTCGTCTCCTTTTAGCCGTTCAATGGTGATCACCCCCTCATCGATGAATTGGCTGCTGACGAAGATCGACTCGTCCAGAAGCCCGCCGGGATTGTCACGCAGGTCAAGAACCAATCCCTTCAACGGCCCTTCTGAGTTCAGTGCCTTGATAGCTTCGGCCATCTTACCTGTGGCTCCCCGGCTGAACTCGGTCAGACGGACGTAACCGATATCGCCTGCCAGTCTTTCAGATCCGACCACTTCGATTTCGATACGAGCGCGTACTACGGGCACCTCAAACGGCTCATCGATGCCATCACGGAAGATAGTCAATACCACGGTACTGCCGGCTGGCCCACGGATCAGTCCAATTGCCTCGTAAAGACTCAGCCCTTGCAGCGATGTGCCGTCTACCGCAATCACCACGTCACCCCGCAAAACCCCTGCCTCGGCCGCCGGTCGGCCTGCAAAAGGTTCGGCGATGACCAAACGTCCCAGCTCGTCCATGCGAACCGCAGCGCCGATGCCTTCAAAGCTACCACTCACGTCTTCCCGGAAGATGGCCGCTCGGCCTGGCTCAATGAAGGCAGTGTTCTCGTCACCAAAGGCATTGACCATGCCTCGGACCGCACCGTAGATTCGATCCTGCTCAGCCGGTATCTCGCCATAGAATTCCTGCTCTATAAACGCCCACGCCTCCCAGAATACTTTGAACTCTGGGGGCACATCTTCATCGCTGAAGATAATTTGGGGGGATTGTTGGACCACGGGCTCCACCGCCTGCACCCCCGCCGGTATCTGAATGGCTCGGGCCACATATCCAGCACTAAATGCTCCGCTTACTACCAACGCTGCCAGCACCACCATAATCATCAGCTTGACTATCGCTTTAACAAAATCACCCATCTGGTTATACCTGCCTCTCTACTGATATTGTATTCACTATTGATCTTTGTTCTGAAGATAGGCAATCGCCTGTTCCAATTGAGGGTCTGCACCAGAAGCCCGATCTGTTTCGGAAGGGATGACTTCAACGTCGGGTGCAAGTCCTTCCTCGCCAATGCGATGCCGATTGGGGGTCAACCAGCGGGCGACTGTCACATGCAATGAAGACTGGTCTGACAGATCGTACACCAGTTGCACCGAGCCCTTGCCAAAGGTTCGCTCGCCGATGAGGGGGCCACGTTCGTAATCGCGCAGCGCCCCGGCCACAATCTCCGACGCGCTGGCCGTGCCGCCATTCACCAACACGGCTAGGGGCAAGTCGAGTGCCAGACCCCCTTTCTTCACTGAGTAGAACTTCTCCGGTTGGTCACGTCGATCTTCGTAGAGCACTACCCCTTCGTGCAAGAACTGGCTGGACACATCCACGGCAGCGTCCAGCAGGCCGCCGCCATTGTCGCGCAGATCCAGAATCAGTTGTGTGATACCTGCCTCTCTCAAATCTTGGATCGCATGTTCTAACTCACGACCAGTCCGCTCGGTGAAAAGTCGAATTCGGATGTAGCCTGTGTTATGATCCTGTTCCAAGACTCTCCATTCTACCGAAGGAGTCTCAATAACTTTGCGGGTAATGATCACTACAATTGGATCAGCCGCGTCTGCCCGTTGCAGAGCAAGCTTCACCTGGGTGTCCACTTCTCCCCGGATGAGCAAAACGACTTCATCAGTTGTCATCTGGGGCGTGATGGGCGTATCATCTACCTGGATCAGTTCGTCTCCCTCTTGAACCCCCGCCTGCTCAGCTGGCGAGTCGACCATTGGTGTGAGGATGACTTCACCCTCCGGTCCGCGGGCTACGTAAGCTCCAATTCCCCCAAACTGGCCTTCCAGTTCAGCTTTTTCCAACGCCCGGGGCTGCGGCTCGACGAAAATCGTGTACGGGTCTTGCAGAGTCTCCAAGGCCCCCCGAATCGCACCGTAGACAAGAACTGATCCATCAGGAATGTCGCCATAAAACTTGTCTTCGACGATGTGCCACGCCTCCCAATAAACGCTGAACTGGTCGGCTTCTTCGGAGGTGGGGATACCTTTTGTAAGATACCAGTGGGCCCCATAGCCGGCACCCGCCCCTAAGCTGAAGAGCAGCAGCGCAGCCAGGAGTGCCAGGGCGATTCGTCTAAAAGTTCGCATCAGTCCGTTACACACCTGCCTCTATTTCTTGATATACCCGGCGCACCTGAAGGTTCCGAATTAGGAGGGTAATACGTTTTTCGAGTATATCGGAAGTCTTGGGTGCACATATAATGGTATCAACTCATTTTAACACGGCTGAAATTGGGGAGCAAATTGGTTTTGATACTCGGTGTTTGTGGAAATGCTCTTTGGCTGCCCCGGGCAGGTTCCACTATGGGCAAGTGCCGGGGACTAGCGTAGCGCCCAAGTCAACCGGGGGCCTCTGGGATGGGCACTATGAGGATCGTTGATACTTTCTCTGCAGGCGTGCCAGGCGATGTTCCAAGTCGGTCAGCCACTGGTGGCGTGTCCCTCTCAGGAAACTGGGCGACTTGACCAAGGCGATGGCTGCCTTGGTCCATCCTATCGCTTCGTGATAGTCGCGCTCCTGGTGCTCGAAGTACTTGGCCAATTCCACAAACGCGTAGACCTGGTCATTGTGCGCAGCCTTTCGCCATAGGGAAATCGCGGCTGCCAGGTCTCCGCGCCGCTTCTGGACTAAGGACAGCCGCTGTACGGTTTCCCAATGCGCCTCCTCTGGCAAACTATGTCCCAGTCCATCCTCGTATAACTTCGCAGCTGTCTCAAGGTGTCCCAAGTCTTCGAACAGTTTTCCCATCGCCACCAGGTCCAGTCCGTGGACATCAGCCTGCTCGAGTGTCCCTGGGGTCTTGGGCAGATTGTCGAGCAGTTTTGCTATGTGACTCAAGAGCGCAGCCATTGAGAGTATGTCCATGGCGTTGTGATAGAAGACACTCTTAAGAGGACGTGCGTCGCCACTGCGCAAATAGTCGAAGTATAGACTGGGGATCAACCAGCCAGGTACGTCCTCTTGAGTTCGCATTGCGTCCAGAATGTGCTCCTCGAGTTGGCCGAGGGCGCGGCTGGAGAGACGGTCACGCCACAGCCGGCGCGCCAGTGGCAGTAAATCAAGATGGGCGGCGGATGTCAGAGGAGATATTTTGTCATTGGTCACATAGCGGGCGTTCAAAAGGGGCACGTCATACGTCTTGCCATTAAACGTCACCAACGCCTGGCTTGGATGTAGAAACTCTGTCAGGCCAGCCAGCAGGGCTGACTCTTCAATTGGGTCGCGCATAAAGAACTGGACCAGGTGAAACACTTCGCCGTCGTAGCGGCCTACCCCTACCAAGAAGGCATAGGTGCCCGTGCCACCCGCCAGACCGGTTGTTTCTGTATCGAGAAAGGCAAACGCATCGGGGTGGATGTTGGCGAGCTGCGGTTCGCGCGCCCATTCAGCAATCACTTGTAGGGAGGCCGTGACGCGTAACGTAGCCCGTCCCTGCCGACGGTCAAGAGGATACCGTTTCTCCACCAAGAAGACTTCACCATGCGGCGTTTCTTGAAAGCGGCCGGACATGACTTGCTGAATGGGATATGGATTGCGCGGGCGTGGCGGTGGTAAGCCGCCTGCCCCGACCTCCACACCTAGCGATTTCAGTTTATCTGAGAGTGATGCCATAGTAAGGGTGCTCGCCTATTCCATGCAGTTGCCTCTCATATAGGAGCCAGATGGGCCGTGAAATGCCGTAAGACTTGGGGAGACCAGGTTATCTTCATACCCCGTAGACTATCCCTCCGTTCGTAGGTACGAATGGCACTCCTAATCACTACGTCCATATGATTGTCGGTATACACGCGTCGAGGGATGGCCAGGCGCACTACCTCGAGCGGGGCATACAAGATCTCTCCGGTCTCTTCGTCTACCCCACCAAAAGCCAATTGCCCCAGGCCGACAGCCCGTGTTCCTGAATCTAGATAGAGCTCCGCGCAGAAGACCTCGCAAGGGAATTCAAGCTGGGGGATGTGAGGCAGGAATTGCTTCATGTCTATCAGGACGCAGTGTCCGCCGATTGGCCTGAACACTGGCAAGCCGGCGGCCAACATCTGATTGCCCAGATAGTGCACTTGCCGTATCCGGTTGGCCATATAGGATTCGTCTAGCACCTCTTTTAGGCCCCTGGATAGGGCTTCCAAATCACGCCCAGCCATTCCCCCGTAGGTGATAAAGCCCTCCAAAAGAATCAGATATTGCTGAGCCTGGCGGAAGTTTGCTTCGTCATTAAGGGCCAAGAACCCACCGATGTTGACCAAACCGTCCTTTTTGGAGCTCATTGTGCATCCATCGGCGTAGGAAAACATCTCCCGGGCGATTTCCTTGACTGATTTTTCTGCATAACCCGGCTCGCGCAATTTAATGAAGAAGGCATTCTCGGCAAAGCGAGCCGCATCCAAAAAGAAGGGCAACCCGTACTTGTCGGCGACAGCCCGTACGGCGCGCAAGTTGGCCATCGATACCGGCTGTCCACCGTTGTTGTTGCAGGTCACGGTGACGTGGATCAAAGCAACCTGCTCTCGGCCCAAATTCTTGATGTGCTCTTCCAGTTTGTCAATGTCTATGTTACCCTTGAATGGATGGTTACTTTCGCCATCGAGTCCCTCATCAATAACCAGGTTGCGGGGGATGCCGCCCTTGGTCTGTACATGGGCGTGGGTCGTGTCAAAGAACATGTTCCCCAAAGCCGATAGTCCCTGTCGAAGGTGGATCATCATCAGGATGTTTTCGGCTGACCGGCCCTGGTGTGTAGGCAATATGTACTGGTAGCCGGTGATGTCCCGGACTGTCTCCTGCAGATGAAACCAGTTGCGGCAGCCAGCGTACGACTCATCGCCAATCATCAAGCCCGCCCACTGATCCTGGCTCATTGCCGAGGTTCCGCTGTCGGTCAACAAATCGATATAGACGTCCTCGGCAGGGATGTTAAAAAGGTTGTAGCTTGCATCCTTGAGAATCTGTTGGCGCTGGGAGCGGCTGGTTATCTTCAACGGCTCGATGACCTTGATGCGATACGGCTCCGCCTCAGGGAAATGATATGCCATGATCGTTTCCTCCTTGTTACTGGTGTACGAGACAGTTTTCCGCCCGTGTTGTACTTTTCTTTGAATATAAGCCCGACGAGACCAGGGTCATCGGTGTCAATGTCAGCTGAGCGAAGAAGGGCAGCTTTATTCTTCAACTTGATATATTACCCGCGTGGTATCCAGTCAGGTACTGGCTGATGAGCGGGCTGCCGCCCACCGCCAGGTCCCCTTTGCGGATAGAACACATCATCCATCCACAATGCCACACGCCGGGCCATACCTGAATGCCGTACGCCCCAGCGTACCAGGTTGTGCACCGGATTGTTCGGGTGCGAGTAGGGACACACCGCCATGCAGCGCCCACAGTCCGTGCCGATGACGTTCCAGTAGCGGAAGCAGGTGTCCGCGTTGATGCGCCAGCGTAGCGCTCCGTCAATCTCTGCCCGATCGTTTGTGGGAATAGATTGGCTGGGGCAACACTCGGCACACTTCTGGCAGATTTGGCAAAAGGCGATCATTGATGTGCCTGGGCTGCGTTGATCGGGGATCAGGGGCAGATCAGTGGTCACCACGCCCAGGCGCACTCTGGGTCCCAACGTGGGTATCATTAGCAGCCCCATCCGGCCGATTTCGCCCAGGCCGGCATCGCGAGCTACCAACGGCGCGATGATACGGTAGTTGCCGTCGATGTGTGCGCGGGCCGGGTAACCCAGCCCACGGATCAGGTAGCTTAATTGCAGCGCGACTCTGGCCGCTTCGACGTACTGGCGCGCCGATTCCATCACCACGGGCGCCTCGGGAGCCGACTTCATCATCGTGTAGTCCATCTCGACGGTGAAGGCGATGGCATAACGATGATCAAGTGTGATGGGAGCGCCATACTCGCCACTCCCCCGGCCTATGTGCGAATAGATGTGGTAAGGCTGCAATTCGGCGATGCCTACTGTGTATGAGCCATAATAGCCGGCCAGGTTTTTGACGAAGGAGGTCATATCTGCTGCTGCCAACTCCGAGCGACCTGGAGCTACCGGCCCATCTACTTCTTCACGCAGCGCCTCGGTGAGGCAAAAACTGGCCTCGGCCGAGGCAAAAGCCATTAAATTCGCCTTGCTTGCGGCAGGAGAGAGCAACCCCGGCAGGTTGCGAGTTTTGTCATCGCCGGCTTGGTTTTTTGGCCGTAGGGCGTAGTAGGCTTCGTATTCGGGGCTACCGGGTATCAGGCGCGCACGGGCGAACATGATGTCGCGTTCGTCGAACCGTCCTTGGGGCACGTCATTGCCGCGCTCGACCCGACCGATAGGCAAGAGGAATAGGATCACTCCGGCCACTCCTGCTCCAACCATGGTGCTCAGTATGGCGAGCCTTGCCCCAGTTGGCAGCAAGCAGGCCAGGAAGAGGAGGGATGACGTGAATGCCGCTGCCCCCAATGCGATCCTGGCCGCGCGGCGCTCGCCCTCCCCGATTGAGGACAATCCAAATGCGCCAAAGCCGATCAACGTGATGAACCCCAGCGTTATCAAACTGATGATAGTTGCACTACCCACTACGTATCCTCGACTTCATCCCTGGGTGCGTACAGCGTGAGGCGGTCGTGCGAGCAACGATGCTCACATTGCGCCTTCCATTCTCCGCTTTCGACTTCCCTCCTGGCTCGACTCTTCTGCTTCATTCAGCAATCTTAAGAGGGCGAGCGTCTCTCTCTTGCCGCCGTAGCCGTCCGCGCCCGCGGGCCCAACACACGATGGGCACCCATCGGTGCATTCACAGGCTGCGACCAACTCATAGGCGTTGGCAACCAACTCTTCATGCAGCTCAAATAGCCGCTGGCTGAATCCAATCCCGGCTGGCACCTGGTCGTAGATGACTACCGCTGGCTGGCCCCCTGCTAGTGGCGACTGTGGATCAGAATGCATCCCCACGTCGCGAGCATCGCACATCAGGAAGAGGGGTGCCAGATGGCTGAGCGTAAAGGCTAGACCGGCCAGCCCGCTTCGTAAGCGTACCACCAACTCAGCCCGATGGTGGCAGCGCCCGCAAAGAGTGATCAGGTTGGGCAATTGATTGGCTTGTTGGTATGTGGCAAAGGTGCGGAAAGGAACCTTATGGTGGACGTGATGTGTGTGGTTTTTCTCGGGCAAGCCGCAGTGTTGACAGCGATAGCCGTCGCGCGCACGTGCTTGGTCGCGTTGTCTCTGCCAATTTGGCCCATAATCGTTGGGATCGTTGGTCCATAAACCTTGGGCGCGCAATTGGGCTATAGTCTCTTCTGTCAGTGACAGCCAGTAGCCGGTTGTCACCAATTCGGTTGGTGGCAGCGACACTTCTCCTATGCCCAGTTGCTCGTGGGTGAACCATTTCACTTTACGAAAGCCGGTCACTTGAGTGATTACGGTGATTTCACCATATGCCTTGGTTGCGCCAAGGGCCTCGGTCTCGGCCAGTTTCTCCAATAGCTCTACTATAGTCTCGCTGCGCGGCTGAGTGTAATAATCGACATCTGCGGCTCGTAGCTGGGCAATGTTTTGTGCCAGATCCAGCTCTTCCACCAGATATGTCTGACCTTCGTGCAAATACACGGCTTGCGGATGCACCATCCAATGCGCGCTGGCCTGGTCGACTTGGCCGATGATCGACCCTTGGTCGCCATCTCTGACTTGGAGCACTACCCTCTCGGGCGAAGCGCTGCGCAAAGATAAGCCCTCGGCCGGATACTGGTCTGCCATCCAAAAGTATTTGTCCCCAGATTGGTGCAGGACCCCACTCTGTTTCAGAAATTGGAGAAATTCTGCTACCTGAGGCCCTTCAATACGTCCAAAATTCTCTCCTGCGTGGAATGGCAGTTCAAAAGCGGCGCAGCGCAGGTGCCCCAGCAGGATGAGTAGATTATCAGGGTTGATGAGAGCTCGCTCGGGCGAGCGGCCGAAAAAGTAATCGGGGTGATGGGCCAGAAATTGGTCCAGCGGGCTGGCTGAGGCCACCAGGACTGCCAGCGATGCATCGTTGCCACCCTTCGAGCGCCTGGGTTGGCGGCCAGCGCGACCAGCTTGCTGCCAGGTCCCGGCAATGGTGCCCGGATACCCGGTCAGCACGACTGCGCCCATGCCGCCGATGTCGATTCCCAACTCCAGGGCGTTGGTGGCGATCACCGCGCGAACCCTTTCTTCGCGTAGCCCACGTTCAATCTCACGGCGCTGTCGCGGCAGATAGCCGCTGCGATAGCCGCGTATCTGACTCTCTTCCCGGTTCATCTCTTCTTGGTGAGGGTCTATACTATCAGCAATCAGCGAGGCCCGGGAGAGCGAAGTCGAAGAGAGGGAGATGTGGGGAAGAGGCTCTTGCTGCAAGTAACGCAGGATCAATTCGACGCTTCGTCGAGCTCGCGCGAAAACGATCAGTTGGATGCCATGCTTGAGGAGCTCTCTCGCCAGGCGGACGCTCTCCAGCAACGCACTCCTCCGTAGGCCAAGGTCCCTGTTGACTACGGGGGGATTGTAGATCAGAAAGTGCCTGGCGCCCCGAGCTGCTCCGTCGTCGTCAACCAATGCTACCGGCTCCTCGATCAGCCGCTGGGCCAGCTCAATCGGATTGGCAATCGTTGCTGAGGTTAAGATGAATTGGGGCGATGCGCCATAAAAATAGGCGACCCGTTTCAGCCGGCGTAGGACGTTGGCCACGTGCGCGCCGAACACTCCCCGGTAGGTATGCATTTCGTCTAGCACAACAAATTGCAGGTGCCGGAAGAAATCGGCCCATAGGGTGTGATGCGGCAGCACACCGGTGTGTAGCATATCGGGGTTACTGATGACCAGACGGGCTGTGGTTCGAATGGCCGGGCGCGCCTCGCTTGGCGTGTCGCCATCATAGGTAGCAATTGGAATGGCTAGACTCCGCTGGCTGATCGAAGGCTGCTGGTCAGCCAGCTCATTGCCCAAAGCCGTGATGAACTGACGTAGGCCCTCCTGCTGGTCTTGAGCCAAGGCTTTGGTCGGAAAGAGGTACAGGGCGCGTGCCTGAGGATCGCGTAGCAGGCGGTCGAGAACGGGCAGGTTGTAGCAGAGCGTTTTGCCGCTGGCCGTATCCGTGACGACGACGGGGTGTTGCCCGTCTTGTACATGTTGCCAGGCCATTCCCTGGTGCGTGTACAGCGTCTGGATTCCTTGGGCGTGCAGGGCATCCGGTAGTGCCGGATGGAGTTCATTAGGAAAGGGTGTAAATCGCGCTGGTCGTACGGGGAACGTCTGCCAAGCAGCAATGCTTGAGGAAATATCAGGATCATTGCGCCAGGCGCTCAAAAGGTTGTGAAGGGACAAGACCAGATACCAGTATCCTTACACTTCCAACACCACCGGGAAGATCATTGGGCGTCGCCGGGTCTGCTGGTACAGAAATTCTGCTAGCGTATCGCGGATGAGGTTGCTGGCCGTGTCGCGATGTCCGTTTGTCAGCACGTCGATGACCAGACTTTTGGCCTCATCAATAAGATCTTCGGCACTTCGCATGTAAACGAAGCCGCGCGATACGATATCGGGGCCTTCGATCAAGTCACCCGTGGCCTCATCCAGAGCGACAACCACGACCACGAAGCCGTCACGTGATAGGAGGTGGCGATCGCGCAGTACCACCTCGCCCACATCACCGATGCCCAGCCCATCAATGAGCACGTGTCCCCCTTCCACGCGCTGCCCAAGCCGGGCACCCTCATCGTCAAATTCGATCACCTGCCCGTTTTCAACCACAAAGACATTTTCTTCGGGAATGCCCAGATTTGTAGCCAATTGTCCATTCAAGACCAGATGCCGATACTCTCCCCCAATTGGAATGAAGTAGCGGGGCTGAGTGAGGCTGATCATCATCTTCTGCTCTTCTTGGCTGGCGTGACCAGAGACATGAACTGGCATCAGGCGGTGGTAATAAACGGCTGCACCCAGCCGAAACAGATTATCAAGAGTGCGATGTACCAGTTCTTCGTTGCCAGGAATGGGCGTGGCCGAAAGGATTACGGTGTCGCCGTACTGGATTCTGACTTGCCGGTGCTCCTGATTGGCCATGCGAACCAACGCGCTGGTTGGCTCGCCTTGTGTGCCAGTGCACACAATCGCCACCTGCGACGGAGGCACCGTGTCCAATTCCTCGGCGCGCAGGAGCATATCATCGGGTACGCTCAAGTAGCCTAGTTTGCGCGCCATGCCAACATTTGCGACCATGCTGCGCCCTACTACCCCCAATCGACGGTTGTGGTGGAGCGCACAGTCGATCACTTGCTGGACCCGGGAGATGTTCGAGGCACAAGTAGAAACGATGATACGTCCCTTGGCCTGGCCGAACACCCTTTCAAAGGCCTCGCTCACTGTGCGTTCCGAGGGGGTGTAGCCCGGGCGTTCTGAGTTGGTACTGTCGGCCATCAGGGCCAGTACGCCGCGTTTCCCGTATTCAGCCAGGGCGGCATAGTCTGTCAGCCGTCCGTGCACGGGGGTGTAGTCGAATTTGTACTCCCCGGTGTAGATCACCAGGCCTTGGGGAGTGTTTATTGCCATACCCACCGAGTCGGGGATGCTGTGGCAAACGTGAAAAAACTCCACTGTGAAGGGTCCCACTGCGATCCGGTCACCTGGTGCAATGGTGTGAATCTCGGTTGTGTCAAGGAGCTTTGCCTCGCGCAATTTGACTTCGATGAGGCCTCGCGTAAGCCGGGTGGCATAGAGTGGGGCCTCCAGCTGACGCAATATGTAAGGTAGCGCGCCGATGTGATCCTCGTGCCCGTGAGTGAGGAAAATACCTTTCAAGTAGTCGGGGGCTTCCATCAAATAGCTGATGTCGGGAATGACCAAGTCTATGCCAAGCATGTCACTTTTGGGAAACATAAGCCCGCAATCAACCGCGATGGCCGTCTCCCCTGCCTCGAATAGGGTCATGTTCTTGCCAACTTCTCCGGCGCCACCCAGTGGAATGATACGAAGTGTGTCGTTCATGGTCTTTCTCCCAATGTGCACGCTCTTGCACCTGCTGCCCGTGGACTGGTCGCTGCCTCGGCTTGCCTGCATCTGGCAGGGCGACACGGGTATGCCCCGATGCAGGCGGGCTGGCAGGTGCAGCTGCCAAAAGGATAGATAGGCGAATCAAGCAGATCAACAATACAGGACTACACTGGCCGCATTGCAGTCCTGGCGGTTTGAGTTAGAAAAGGCTCAACTGTTGGGCCTGAGGAGGCGGCGCGTCGTCACCAAAGTGGCCTGCCTCAGCGATATAGTGCGGCAATTTTTTGAAATCGGCCTCGACCAACGGGCGCCACTTGGGCTGATGTAGGGCCGCTGCCGGATGAAACATTGGAATTACCAGGTAGTTGCCCACCCGCTTGGGCTGACCGTGGATCTTACTGATGGAGGCACCAGGAAAGTAGCGCCCCATAGAGAAGCGTCCCAGCGTGACTATGACCTTGGGTTTGATGAGCTGGATTTGGCGCTCCAAGTAGGGCTCGCAGGCTGACAGCTCATTGGGCAACGGATCCCGATTGCCAGGAGGGCGGCACTTGACCACATTAGCAATATATACTTGCTCGCGGGTCAAGCCGATACTAGCCAGTAATTCTTCCAGAAACTTGCCGGCGGCCCCGACAAAGGGCCGACCCTGACGATCTTCGTGAAAACCAGGACCTTCGCCAATGAACATAACGTCTGCGCTGAGGGGGCCTTCGCCAGGCACTGCCTTAGTCCGCCCCTGATGGAGCGGGCACAACGTACATGAATAGATAGCCTCCTCAAGCTGTTCAAGTGTCATCTGCCTGGTGTCGGTCACAATTTACTCCTTTGCCATCACCGTGTCTGCTGTGTCAGGTTTGCTGGCTGTCAAACTTCGGGCAGAACTGAGCCATGGCCTCTATGGAGCTGCCGCATTCGGTGCAAAAGAGGCCTTCTTGCCTGAGAGATGTATCACATCGCTCGGTGCTCAGATCTCGGTAGTTGTCGGTGAATTCGATAAACTTGCTCACCTCGGGCTTCTGGGATACCCAATCCACCTGCAAACTCCGAGTGGTGAGGCAATGCTGGGCCCGCTTGCCTCGGGAACTTGGCCAGTGGCTGTCAAAGGCCGCAGCGAGTGACCACCCAGAGCAGTGTCACGATTTTAGTGCATTTGCAGGATTTTGTCTAGCAAAGTTTGAGACATCCGCCCCATAAGATCGCGCCGGCGGGCACTGATCAGATCTTGAAAGGCAAGCGAGGCAAATTCCGGCGTCGTCAGGAGGAGGGCATCCTCTCGGTTGTCGCTGTAATAGGCTTTGCGTTGACCCACTTGCTTGAAACCGTATTTGGTATAGAGTGCTTGGGCAGCCACATTTGAGACGCGCACTTCGAGAGTCGCTCGAGAAGCGCCCAGCCGCTGCGCTTCACCCAGCATAGCAATCAGCAACAGTTCGCCCAGCCCTTGCCTGCGGTGTGTAACCCGGACAGCTAAGGTGCTGATGTGGGCCTCGTCGTACAATAGCCAAAAGCCGCCGTAGCCCAAAACAGGGCCGGCCTCGGCCGCAGGCCTACGTACCATCACTTGCCACAGCCGCTGCCAGGCGGGCATTGGCGCCAGTGATGGGGTGAAAGATCGATGGTAGAGCACATAATAATGTGCTAGGTCGTTATGCGTTAACTCGTGCTGGTAGGCCCTTTCGGGCCACGGTAGAGAGAAAGACTCGCGCTCGATTTCCATTACGGCCGGTAGGTGCGCGAGTTGCAAAGGCTGTATTACCAGGGGAAGATCCGCTAAGTCCATCAACTCTCTGCTGCTGGGTGTTGGAGGTAGATAGGGGCCAATGTTGCTATGCTGTCTACATCATGTTGGGCCAGGCGCGTCGCGGCCAGTTCGGCCAGGTAAGCTGCGCGACGCAGGCGCATGGCGGGTGACGGTATGGTTGCCGCCTGGCCTAGCCTGTCCTGGAGCAGGCTGCTCGCCCGATCATCAATCTCGCCCGTAAATATCGCCGGCACTGTAGCCAATTCGCATAACCCCTCAAAGGTGGTCAGGGCGGGTGGGATACTTCGTGTCCACTCTCCTTTAACCTGATCGTAACAAGCGACGCCGATCCGGCCTCGCCCTGCCTGTATGATTGCCCACACTGGCAAACCGCCCCCCCGAAAAGGGTAAGCCACTGCTTCTAGGGTTGAAACGCCGATCAGGGACAAGTGATTAGGCAAGGCCATACCTTTGGCCGCCGCTAACCCAATCCGCAGCCCTGTGAATGAGCCTGGCCCCAGCGACACGCCAATGCCGGTCAGCGATTCCACCTCCAACCGATGAGTGTTCAACATGCGCTGGATGCGCGGCATCAACTCTATGGTGTGTGTCATCGCTGAATGCCAGCTTTCTTCAGCCCACACTTGGCCCTGACCATAGAGGGCGAGACCGGCATAATGGGTTGCGGTGTCAATGGCTAATAGCATGATAGGTAACAAGTCGTTAGTAGTAGCCCAGTGTCGTTATGATCAGGAGGCCGCTCAGGTCAGTTTCACAAGACGCTCTTGGGTGTGAATGGTCTTCTCTTCGGGGCGACTTGGGCTCAGAGCAATGCCTTTGGCAAAACGCTCTGGCTTAACTCGAAGGCACGGGTTGGTAGACAACACCAAGTGCTAGATACTGCTGCGTGCCCTGAAGGCAATGTATTGAAAGTCTTTGAGCAATTGTTGGTATCGGTCACCGGCGGCGTGCATAGTAATGCGTCGCTTGGTCTCATCAAGATGGTAAAACGTGATCCACAGACGGTCAGCGGGTATGATCCTGGTGACCCGCTCGGCCCATTCGATGAGGCACACCCCATCGTCGTACAGGTAATCTTCCAGGCCAAAGGCTAACGCCTCGGCTGCATGGTTGATGCGATACAGATCTATATGGTAAAGAGTCAGGCGGCCCGAGTACTCGTTCACTAGCGTGAAGGTGGGACTGGTCACGGCCTGGCCGACTTGTAAACCCTGTCCAACGCCTTGCGCCCAACGGGTTTTGCCAGAGCCCAACTCACCCTGCAAGGCAATGACTTCACCGCCCTCAAGCAATTCACCCAACCGCATACCCAGGCGGCGCGTCTGAGCCTCGCTGTGGCTGAAAAAATCAAGGGTTTGCTGGTTAAATATCGAAGCCACCTACGCCTCCGATGTCTGCCTCGATCTAGAAGATTATACCGTGCGCTCTTTTAAAAGACAAGATGTCACCACTCTGCCTTGGCACAAAAGTTGTTTCTATGGTATATTACGCCGCGTGTGACTCGGCGGTCTGCCGGGCGCGGTGTGCTTTAGCGCTTCCAGATCCCCCTTCAATCACATATTCTAATAACAGGGGCTTTATACGTGCGTTGTCTTCTAATCTCCGACATACATTCTAACCTGGCAGCTTTTAAGGCAGTCCTTGATGATGCCAAGGGCAGATACGACAAAGTTTGGTGCCTGGGCGACATAGTGGGCTATGGCCCCAGCCCCAACGAGTGCATTCAGCTGCTGGCCAGCCTGGATCATCTGTGCATAGCCGGGAATCACGACTGGGCGGTCTTGGGTAAGCTGGATGTGGATGACTTCAACCCCGACGCGCGGCATGTCTCGTTGTGGACTCGAAGTGCATTGACGGAGGGCAATCAGCGGTATATCGAGAGCTTGCCGGTTGCCTTGGTGCAGGCAGAGCATTTCACTTTGGCTCATGGCAGCCCGCGACACCCCATTTGGGAGTACATTCTTTACCCAGCCGTGGCCCAAGTCAACTTTGGGCATTTCTCCACCCGCTATTGCCTAGTAGGACACACCCATAGCCCGGTTATCTTCTACGCTCCCAACGAAACTAATGGAATATGCCAGGCTCAGGTTCCCTCTACCAATGGACCGGGGCCGCTAGGCAATCGGCGTCTTATTCTCAACCCCGGCAGCGTGGGACAACCGCGCGATGGCGACCCACGCGCCAGCTACGGAATCCTTGACCTAGATACCCTCACTTTTGAATACCGCCGCATTCCCTACCCCATTGCGGATGTACAAGGGCAGATGGAGGCGCTTGGCTTTCCAACCCGCCTCGTCAATCGCCTCAGCTTCGGCTGGTAGGTCTTATTCATCTGTGCATCAATCAGCGGCAGGTTTCACCAGCAAGAGTCTTGCCTGACCTGCTTCGCCTGTCTTTCTGCTTTCTCAATCGCCTATGCCTGGGTTTGACGCTAATCGAAGAAGTGTTTCAGTTTAGGTCTCCAGATCTGCAAAAGTCTCATGGTAGACGTCAAACCAATCTGCGAGTTCTTTCTGCTTGCGCCTGGCCTCTTCTTGTGATTTCTCCTGTCGGCGTGCTTCCATGCGATTGAAAATCACGCTCTGAACCTCTCTGGGATTCGCGACGCGATAAAAGGTGAGCTTCCCGGCCGCGGCGGCTGTCTCGATGAGGACATCGCCAATATCAAGCAGGGTGTAGATTACTCCTCTCTGTTCAAATGACACATTTTGGATGGCTTCTAATTCGGCCTGGACTCTCTGCTCTGCGAAGAACAAGGGTTTCTTCTCTACATCGACCACGTGGGTCGGTGTGACAATATATAAATCGTTGCTCCAGTCCGTGACTTCCCACCAGAGCCAGAATCCAACCAGAATGTCGAGAATCAGGACCAGCATCAAAAGCGGGAAGCCAAGCTGCTCGAAGGGCGGCAGGTCAAGCAGAGTAATTAGCGTCAAAGCGGTCGTCCCAGTAAAGAGCAGGGCAGGCATCCAGGCTCTTTCCGACAACTTGAGCCAGTGCTTACGCCAGACTCGATCCATTGGGCCGACGCCTCGGTCGCGCCAGGGAAGTATTGTATCGCGGAACGTTTGTAGCTTTCTGGAATAGTTTACCCAAAAAGAAAGTGGGGGTGGAGAAGGAGCCAGCGAGGCAACCTCCCAGGGGTCACGTTTGCCTATTTCCCGGCGCAGCGTAGACCGAATCTTCTCTTCCTGCCCTATCTGGGCGCTGACTTTCACAGCTGCCATTTGCTCGTGAAGGACTTTGTGAGCTGCTGGATGTTGTGGTATCTTCTCAAACTTGATTGTGCGGGCTATCGTTTCTATAGTCAGATCATTGTAGCCGAGCAGGTTGGCAATGAGATTAGTTGAGACTCTGGTGTTCTGGACCTGATGCAGGGGGGCATCCTCTTTCGTCTCGTGGAAGAGGAGCAATACCTTCTCTCGCTTTATGACCCGCTTCGTGGTGATAGCAACATAGTCGTTACGCCACTCGATCCAACTCCACGCTGCCACAATAGCCATGATGACACCCAAAGTTATGACAAACCAGGCGACAGGCCATTCCACAAAGAACCTTGTTACTGTTAGGGCAATCATGGCAAGCCAGGCCAATATAAAGGGCGCTATCAGGTTGCCTAAAAAACTGCTCCAATGCCGATGGCTGTAGTAAACCACCAGCTCGTCGTCGGCCTGACCAGGCAAACGAGGGTAGCGTAACATCTGCTTTGTCTCTGGCGTCAGGTTAAGTCGCCTCTCAATATCGCGGTTGTGACGGCGGATTTGGTCAAAGTCTGCTTTGTCGATGAAGAGAAATTGGCAATCTTCTTTGGTCCAAATCGAGGCCGCATAAGGCTGCCCAAAGAAGAGAGCCCTTTCGCCAAATGCAAATCCGGGTCCGGCCGGCTTCGGTTCTGGGTCTGGCCTTCTGCCCTGCTCGTCTAAAACACGGATCTCGAGCTCCCCTGAGTCCAAGATGTAGTATCGCGAACCCAATTCACCCTGGT
This sequence comes from Anaerolineales bacterium, assembly GCA_020343875.1. Taxonomy (GTDB): domain Bacteria; phylum Chloroflexota; class Anaerolineae; order 4572-78; family NAK82. Next base: position 2,655,545 of record CP070811.1, read on the forward strand.
GACAAACATATTTACCCTCGGAGAATCCCACGCGTCCTACATTCCACGCGATAGTTTCCAGGTCTTGGTTTGAGAGATTGTCAAAGAGAGTGGCTCTTTTGAGGCTGGCTAGCACATCTTGCCGGCGCAAAACCGCTTCCAAATCTGGGCGCATCTGCAATAGATCGGTTGTGGCCGACTTGTCCAGGATGAATAGGGTTGCATCGTCTATTACTGTGGCTGTCGCCGTGCGGCGTCTGTTGTCTAGAGGGGCGAGTTCGCCGAAGAAGTTGCCAGCAGAGAAAAAAGTGTCAAGGGGTGGGCGTCCGCCACGGCTCACGCGGACTTTTCCGATGCCAACCACATACAGAGTGGTCGAAGTGTCCCCTTCTTTGAACAACACCTCTTCTGCTAGCCGACTTTCAACCTGTACTCGATGGGCGATATTGTTTAACTCATCAGGACTAAGCAAACTGAAGAAAGACAGCCCCCTGAGCCGGTTGATAGTATCTTCTAATGTTCTCTGTTCGCAAAGATGAGCAAACTCGGGATACTGGGCTGTTAAACGCAGGAAATCCTCTTTCCCCAGCTTCAAGAGGTAAAGGCGGTCACGGCCTACCACGATTGAAGTGGCTCGTCGTACACCTTTTATCAGGGGGAAATGACCAAAGAAGTCTCCTTCTTTCAGCATGTGTAGAGGGACGGCATGGCCTGCTGCGTCAATTCCCTCTTCTATGGCCTGCCCTCGATTGACAATGAAGAAATCACGACCCACCTCATTCCGATTGACCACCGCAGTGCCCGGGCTACGCGGAGACAATACTGAGAGAGCTTCGGCAAGCTCCCACAGGACCTTTTCTGGCAAAGACCGGAAACGGGGAAAGTCCTGAAGCCGAGCGAAGACTTTTTCCTTCTTGGTCATAAGGTGGTAAAGCTCCCGCTATTCAAAAAGAAAAGAGCTATTATGGTCAACCTAATTCTATCACAAATGGCCCTAAAAGGGAATACCCAGATATTGTTTCCACCAATCTACAGAAGTGACTTGATCTGCTCGGCCGCGCTGCGCGTCATGCCGGGTAATGTGGCCAGTTCGTCCACCGAGGCCTCCCGGATGGCCTCGATAGATCCAAAAGCCTTGAGCAACGTCTGGCGTCGACGGGGCCCAATGCCAGGAATCTGGTCCAGTTGAGAGGCAATACCCTGCTTGCGACGTAGCTTGCGATGGTATTCGACAGCGAAGCGATGCGCCTCGTCCCGGATGCGTTGCACCAGGAAAAGGCCCTGCGAATTACGGGGTAGTATCACCGGCTCGGACTGGGCAGGAAGGAAGAGTTCCTCCTCCCTTTTCGCCAGCGCAACAATAGGAATGGCGTCACGCAGGTCAAATTCGTCCAACACTTCCAGCGCGGCGTTGAGCTGGCCCTTGCCCCCATCCAAGATCACCAGGTCAGGCACCAGACTCCAAGCGTTATATACATCTTTCTTACCGGGGCCTGCATCGAGTTGGTAGCCAGCGTCCTGCATGCGCTTGAAACGGCGTTGCAGCGTCTCTTGCATGCTGGCAAAGTCATCCTGCCCCTTTACGCGGCGCATGTTGAAACGCCGATAATCGCTCTTACGCGGTACTCCCTTCACGAAGACGACCATGCTGGCGACCGTGTGCATACCCTGCAATGTGCTCACATCGTAACACTCAATGCGGAGGGGAGGCTCGGACAAATTGAGGTACTGTTGCAGGTCCGCCAGGGCCTCGCTCTGTTTACTCTCGTCGACTTGCCACTGGGCGCGCAGATGGGCCAAGGTCTCGGCGGCGTTTTCGGCGGCCATTTGCACCAGCTCGTGCTCTCGACCCTGGCGCGGCACCTTGAGTGTTACGTCGGCGCCTCGCTTGCTGCGCAGCCAGTCGCGGATGATCATCACTTCATCCACTTCCTGGGGCATCAATATCTCGGGCGGAACATTGCTGACCTGATCGTAGAACTGCTTGAGGAAACTGGTAATAACTGCCTGGTCGTCTTCTTCGGCAGTCCCATCCATTAGAAAGTATTCGCGTCCGATGAGGCGCCCGGCACGGACGAAGAAGATTTGCACACATGCGTCGGAGTTTTCGCGAGCGAAGGCGATCACATCGTGATCAGTCATATCAGGGCTCATGACTTTCTGTTTTTCTACAACGTGTTCGATGGCCTGAAGTTGATCACGGATCGTGGCCGCTTTTTCAAAATCAAGCGCCTCGGCTGCTGCCTGCATCTGGCGCTGCAAATCGGACACCACCGACTCAGTGTGTCCGGACAGAAAGTCGCATAGGCTTTGGATGATGGCCCGATATTCACCCTGGTTCACTATCCCAATGCAGGGGGCAGCACAACGCCCGATGTGGTAGTATAGGCAGGCGCGCTCGTCCTGGCCGGTAATAGTGCGGGTGCACGTCAGGTACGGAAAGATTTTGCGTATCAGGTCCAGCGTCTGGTAGGCGGCGGAGGCAGCAGTGTAAGGGCCAAAATAGCGTGCACCGTCATCCAAGATGTGGCGGGTAGTGGTGACCCGCGGGAAGGGGTCCTGCCAGTGAACTTTGATGTAGGGATAGCGTTTGTCGTCTTTTAGACGAACATTGTAATAGGGCTGGTGCTTTTTGATGAGGTTATTCTCCAACAGGAGCGCCTCTAGCTCACTGCCGGCGACGATAAACTCTAAGTCGGCGATTTCTTCTACCAGCCTTCGGATTTTGGGCGTATGCTGCGCCGATTGGTGGAAATAAGATCGCACCCGCGCCCGTAGGTTCACCGCTTTGCCGACGTAGATGACCTTCCCAGCCTCGTTCTTATATAGGTAAACGCCCGGTTTAGTAGGCAGGCTCTTAAGAATTTCTGCGCGTTTGGGTTGGTTCATTTGGCTGGAATTATACCACACACCTGTATTGACCTCAATGCACACAATGGATGCAAGACGGGTGTCTGCCCTACTGCCTCATTCGCTGTCGCTGACGTTGTCTCAGCCAAATAGGTACGATCAGCGGCAACCCAAATTGCCAGGGGATGGTGAGGAGGTGCATTTGTAGCCAGCTCGCACCTGGCCAATACCAGCGCCACACATAGTAAAAGAGGACGATAGAGAATTCGGACGTAAGGCAGAATAGAAAAGTCCGTAGGCGGGCGGCAGGCGTGAGTTTAAGTGCTACCAGCGGGACCAGCCAAACAGGATACCAGATCCGGTAGCTGGCCCCGGTCACCAGGTAGGTGAAATAGGTGAGGAAACCGGCTGAGGCCAGATCCAACCGCTGGCGCCATACTCCGATCAGTGACCAGCCGAAGGTTGCCAGGAAGAGAAGTCGCCCAGTGGTGCGCGGGATGTCCCAGGCTACCTGAGGCGAGAGAAACTCCCGAGTTCCCATGCGCAGCGTGGCGGCAATGGTGTACGTATATCGCTTCGACATCTCATCGATCACCCCAGCCATACTCTCCCAAGGTGGCCAGAATGGCAAATAGGCCAGCAAGGCCAACCCAGCCCCCACGGCTGCCATCCCCACGAATGCCATCCCGCGCTGCCTCCAGGTCAATTGGGCACGCAAAACAGCGACCAGCAGCAGGGGTGCCATCAACGCCGCTGAGGCTTTGGTCAGAACTGCCAACGACAGAGCAACCGTTGCAACCCACCAGTTGGCGAACTGCCTCCAAACGACAAGAGCCACAAGCAGCCAGCCCAGCATAACAAGGTCGTTGTGACCGTTGCCCAGGCCTTGCAGCAGCACCAGTGGATTCCACGCGAAGAAGAGGAGCGCACGAGTGTCCCCTGCTGTGCCCCAGTATAGGACCAATATGCAAGCCAGGTAGGCCAGCAATGCCACAATCTTGTATGCCAATGCCCCTGTCACTGCGCCGGCGAAACCAAGCCTGGCGACGGCTTCTGCCACCAGTTCCCAGGCCGGCCCGTACGGCGACAGAATGTTCTTCCATTCGCCGACGAATGGAAGCAGAGGGTCGTCGGGAAATCGACCAGGAGGCACAGTCATAGGGTTAGCGCCATAGACTACTCGTATCCGGGCGCGCATCACGTACTGAAAGAGGTCGGTTGCGGTGACCGGGTAGAGCCAGATGAGGGTTATACCGAAAAGCAGGCTGAAAGCGACGATCACCCGCGTCGAGATACGCCTCCGGCCGACAACGCATATGGCCCCCCCGAACAACCCAAATAGCAGAGCCAAGCCCACTACCCAGGCTCCCCCGATCCAGGGGCGGTCTCGTGCAATTTGTTCCATATCAAAGGGACGAGGAGCGTGGCCATACACAAGCAGAGGGAAGAGGAGGACATAGATAAGATAGACAGCTTCGCTGACCAGTCCGACGGCTACCAATGTCACAGCAGGCCGTTGGCGAAGCCGGCTCCGAAGCGAGATACGCGACCACATAAGCAATTACTCCAGGGATATGCTACCCTACGACCTCTATTCTACCACAAAACAGATGGCCCGTCAGATAAAAAATTGGTGGCACCCTACCCCATGCTCAGGGCACCGGCTTTATCGAGTTGTGCTTTTGGTGAACTTCGGCTATAGTGAGCCCCGAGCCGGTGTCTATGTTGCTCCTGGTTGGCGAATTAGCGGCCAAGGCAGCCCATGGTGTCAACGAACGCACCGGCAAACGGGCTATGAAGGAGACTCATCATGGCCGGCGCTGTGTCAGCCAGAACCAACTCACAAACCATTGAGATACCCATTCAGGGCATGGACTGCGCTGAGTGCACACTGCACGTCCAGCGTGCCATCACCGCATTACCCGGCGTGGAATCGGCGAGCGTATACCTGGCTTCAGAGAAAGCTGTCGTTCGGCTCGACCCGCTGCAGGTGGACATGCCTTCCCTCCGCCGGGCTGTGGAGGACGTCGGCTATTCTGTGCCCGACCCGGCTGGCGACCGATCGCCTTCGGCCCCCCTTGGGGATTTTACCCGTCGCATCTTGGCACTGTTCGGGATCGTTTTCGGTGCCGTTTTGTTTATCGTGGTCATAGGCGAATGGTTAGGTCTCTTCGAGACACTCACCCGGCGTGTGCCGTGGCCTATTGGGCTGGTCGCTGTTCTGGCGGGTGGTTATCCGGTCTTCCGAAATGTCGTCCGGGCTGCCCTCAGGCGGCAAGTCATCTCGCACACGTTGATGGCTTTGGGTGTCGTGGCTGCCCTGGCCGTGGGGGAATGGGCCACGGCTGCCGTTGTGGTATTCTTTATGCGCGTCGGTGACTACGCGGAGAAGTTTACCACCGAACGTGCCCGCCGCGCGGTCAAAGACCTGACCGCAATGGCCCCCCAAAGGGCACGAGTGGAACGCGACGGCACAGAATACGAGCTACCAGTCACCGATGTGGAAGTGGGCGAGACGGTCATTGTGCGGCCGGGTGAGAGTATCCCGGTAGATGGCGAAGTCATTGGCGGGCAAGCCATGGTGGACCAAGCCACCATTACTGGTGAGGCAATGCCTGTTGAGGTCGGGCCGGGCGCGAACGTGTTTGCGGCCACGTTGGCTCGCTTGGGGAGCCTGAGGGTACGCGTCACCCATATAGGCCCAGACACGACCTTCGGCCGGGTGGTCAAGATGGTGGAAGAAGCCGAAGCACGCCGGGGGGATGTGCAGCGGGTTGCCGACAGGTTTTCAACGTATTACCTGCCGGTGGTGATTTGCATCGCTATGCTCACGCTTCTAGTTCGCCGCGACCCATTGGCCACGGCAGCGGTGCTAGTTGTGGCTTGCTCCTGCTCCTTCGCACTGGCGACTCCCATTGCTATGTTGGCCTCGATTGGGGCTGGGGCAAAACGCGGCTTGCTCATCAAAGGCGGCAAGTACCTGGAGTCCCTGGCCCGGGCCGACGTGCTGCTGATTGACAAGACGGGCACCTTGACACTGGGTCGCCCGCAAATCACCGATATCTTGCCCTTAAATGGTGTGTCTGAGGACGACCTCGTGCTCCTGGCGGCTTCTGTTGAACGTTATTCAGAGCATCCTCTGGCCGAGGCAGTCCGTAGTGCTGCCCAAGTACGTCACTTGTCTCTGGGCAGCCCGGAGGATTTCGAGGCCGTCCCCGGGCTGGGCGTGCGGGCGCGTGTCAACGGGAGTGTGGTGACCGTAGGCAGTCGCCGTATGGTCTCGGCAGTCTCCTCAATGGCTATGGCCAACGATCTCGAAGCCCGAGGTAAAATGCTGTTGTTTGTAGCTCGGGATGATCAACTTATAGGAGTTCTGGCGGCCTCCGATACCCCACGCCCGGAAGTTCCGGCTGCCTTGGCTGAGGTCCGCGCGTTGGGGGTGAGGCGTATCGAACTACTGACTGGAGACAACGAACGAGCGGCGGCCGCGCT
>CP070811.1:2661965-2688032 GCA_020343875.1 Anaerolineales bacterium
AAGACGGGGGACAAAGCTGCCAACCTGGAACGCCCAGGCCAGCCACAATCGTCGACGTAGCCGCCGCCAGGTGTGTAATGCCTGTCCCTGGTCTGTGATAGACAGGGAATGCGACCCGTAACAGGTGCGCACATAAAGGGCGGCCAGCCAGCGCGCTTCCTGGGCCGCAGGAGTCAGCATAGCACTCCAACGGCCCTCCCCGGACATGCGCGCAACACGTTCCGCCAGTGACACTGCAAATTCATAGGGCGTGTCTCCCGGCCGCATAGGCACGGCCAGCCGTCTTCCATGACGATAGAGACGCCCGTAGAGTATCACCGCTACCATGTTAGGGGATAGGCGTCGCAGCCGCCAGCCGTCCATCATCGACCAGGCAATACCGCCCAGCCCCAGCCAGGCGATCGCCCCGAGAGGTGCCAGCCACCAAAGCCAGGTAACCCCGGCCCATCGTGTGATCATGGGTTCCAATATCTCCAACTCGGGCGGCACGATGGGCGAGGCATCCGCTGGGCGATCAATGGGAGCGCGGCCAGCCGTGGGTTCAAACTCAATCCAGCCGTAATCGGGGAAGTAAATTTCAACCCACGAGTGGGCATCGGCTTCGGTAATTACGTAACGGCCATTGGCCCTATCGTAAGTGCCGCTGAAATAGCCGACTGCCAGCCGAGCAGGCAGACCAGCCGCCCGCGCCAGTACCACCATAGAGGTGGCATAATAATCGCAGTATCCCTGCTTCAAGTCAAAGAGAAAGTAATCAACCACGTCTCGGTCGGGTGGAGGTTGAGGAAGATCAAGCGTATACGGGAAAGTGCGCAGATACGTCTCGATGGCACGTGCCCGATCGTAAGGGGTGAGAGCGGTTGCCGTCAGGTCGCGCGCCAGCGCCAAAACCCGGGGCGGGAGCGCATCGGGCAAAGCCAAATAGCGATTTTGGATCCACACCGGGTACTCACTTTTGGTGGCTTTCAACTGGGCTTCACCCACGGCAGGCACCAACGAATCGACCCGATAGATCATTGGGCCACGCCAGATGCTCTCTCCATCCGCCATACCAGGTCCCAAGCCACGTAAGCCAGGGTTGCGACCGGTCGAGACAATGATCGCGCCAAAGACGTCGCTGGGAGGACGCCAGGCAACCGCGAAATCCTGATCAGCCGTGACCAGGTCACCAGTTGCATAAAGCAACTCCCCCAATTCGCCGACGGACCGCACCTCCCAACGTATTATCTGGCGGCCGGGCCAAGTCACTGAAACAGTCTCGCTATCCACCTCAGGCGGCTCAAGGCCATCTTTAAACACAGCAGACTCGCCGGCCCGATACTCAGCCAGCTGCGTCTGGCTAGTGATCCAACCGCGACCGGTGTAGCGGTCGTATGTGAGGCCTCGCCAGTAGTAGCGGGGCGCCACCTGCTGGGTCAAGTCAGGGGCCAGCTGGCCCTCGGTGGTCCCTTGCCGTTGGGGATAAATCACCATGTGCACTTGCTCCGACAACTCGGGCCCAGAACCCAGCAAATGAAGGCGTGGTAGGCCCGGGGCGCGCAGGTTATCTTGGTCGAAGGGGGTCCTGGGGAGAGCGACTGGCGGGTTCAGACCCAGCGAACCCGCTACAGGTTGTGCCTCACCTGTCTGCTCTCCAAGCAGTTTTCCCGCCCATTCGGTCACCTGCCGCACAGAAATCGGGGGGGCCAGCATAGCCGCCATCACCAGCACCAGCGATAGAGCTCCGCCCCCGAATGCCACCTCTAGCCCAAGGTCAAAGGGGAAGTCAATCCCGGACGTCTCCCAACGCCGCTGACGGCTGCTGTGCCCCACCAGCGTCATCAACAACAGCCCCGCCCCCAAGGTCGGCAGGAGAAAGCCGGGGTTGCCCCTGGCATAGAAAAGGCTGCTGCTCAACAAAACGCCAGCTGGGATCAGAGCCAATAACGGCTGATCGCGCCGCCAAACCCACCAGCCAGCCCAAAAAGCCACCGCCCAAAGCGCCAGGCCCCACATCAGTGCTACCGCCACCAAGTCAAAGGTCGGTTCACCTGCTGCCAGTGCCAGCGCCCAACCCCACACGCGAGCCAGCAGGGTGCTGACTCTGGCCCACACCTCCTCCAAGGCCAGCAAAGTGGGAGTCCCATCCGGCAGCCAACCCAGGGGCCTGGGGCGCCAGATCAGGAATGCCACAAGTTCGACCGAAGCCTCCATCAGAACCCCCAGCAGCGCTACCAGGGGCTTGCTCAGTCTCCCGACGCGAAAGATGACGGTTTCGACGCCTAACCCCAAGGCCACCAGTCCCGCCAGCCAACCCGGGAGCGGCAACCTGGACAGCCCCCATCCCACCAACAGGCCCAGGGCGGTTATTGGCAACAGCAGCCCGGCGTCCAGGCCTCGGATCTCATGCGCCAGGCCCAGCGCTGCGCTGCCCAGCGCCACCAAAAGCAACACGAGCCACAACAGCGTCTGTGGGCCTAAGCGGCGGACAAGCCACCACACTGGTCGTACTATCATGACAACACTTTCCAGGTTAAATCACGGGGCCGACTGGCTGGTACCGCACGGCCCAGAGGCGAAACCCGCCAGCCCCATCGGCCTCTCTGACCGGGTCGGGCCTCGGGGCGGTCGAGCAGATCACGCGTGATGACATAGTGGGCTATACCCAAATCTGACAACCATGCCAACACCCTGCTCATGTCGCCTGTGGCGCCGAATGAGAGGGAGTCCAATAACAGAACGGTAGGAACAGCACCACGCCGCCGAAGGGACCACAGGGCTTCAATCCAGTCGCCGTCCCTGGCGGGCGTGATAATGACCAGACTGGTGCGCTCTCCAAACCTAGGACGTGCTCGTTCCAGCAGTTCGGCCAGGGGGTGCGCTCCAGGGCTGACCAGTGCCAGCGCACGCAGAATAGCCCAGCGTTGGCCGTCCCCTCCTTGCGGTGGCAGCCACACCAACTCCTTGCCGTGCGTGACCAGCCCGGCTGCCCGGCCCTGCCGCAGGCAGCGGTCGGCCAGCGACGCTGCCAACATCACGCCGTGTTCCTCAGTTGAGGCCTGGCCCTGACCAGACTGGACACGTTCATCCAGATCCAAGAAGATCCACCAATCACCGGCGGGGGTGCCTTCAAACAGCCGCACGTAGAGAGAGTCGTGGTGAGCCGAGGTACGCCAGTGAATCCAACTCAGGCTATCGCCGGGGAGATAATCCCGTATGCTGGCAGCGCTGACGGTGCGCTGGGGAGCACCGGCTCGCGGCCGCCCCTCACCCGCTCGTCCGCCTGGCGCCACCTCAATGGTCGGCAGAGGGAGAATAGGTGGCATCACCATCAAGGTGGCCGAGTCAGGGTAGTGCAAATCAACTTCATACAGCCCCAAGGGGTCGCTGGTCCGCAAGCTGGTCGGTCCCAAGGTGAAGAGACCTCGCTGGCCACAAACGCCTTGGGTATGCCAGCGATTGTCCGAGCCGCTGCCCACACCCGTCACCCGGCTGGCCTGGTAACCAGGCATAGAGGTATGATCCACCACCTCGACCCACAGAGCGGGCAACCAACTTTTGTTGACAACCGTGAACCGCTCCTCGAGCCGGTCGCCTACCTGTGCCCAGCCAAAACGCATTTCGCGAACAAGCCGCAGTCCACGTGCCAATGATCGAGCCCACCCGTAGCTGATCAGCCACCCGCCGCCCAGTCCGACCAACAACATGAGCCAGCCCCGATAGGGCACCACCAGTTGCAGGATCAGCAACAGGCCCACCAAGGCCGGCAACAAACGAAATTTAAGTCGCAGGTTGGGTTCGGAGAGTAATCCCATCCGCATCATCTCCCTGTTTGCGGACAGAAATGGAGAGCATCATCCACTCAATTATAGTCAAAAGCATTCCTGATACAAAGACCGCGAATAACTGATACTATGTTTACACCTTTGACAATGTCACGTTCCACGTGGCTTGCCTTCTCTAACGCTCCAGGCGAGTCCGTGCCCCCATGGCCCTTACGTCGTACCGCCGGGTCACAGGCCCGGCTAGAGCGAAGAACACACCCAGTAACATTCTATGTTTGACTCTCTTCCCCACTCGTGATAAGATTCTCTGAGTATGCCCCAACTCAATTGGGCGCTGGTCGGTTAATCATGGACACGCCTCCAGCCCAGCGATGGCGAACCTTCCATCCCCAGCTCTGTAGCTTACAGTAGATTGCCCACCGACCTCTTGGAAGCTTGATGAGGGAATCTTCTCAGGCGGTCTATCCAGCCAATCCGCTGAACATGGAGACCACCCGGAATGCTCGAGACGCTGTTTTCCCCCAAGTCAGTCGCCGTAGTTGGCGCATCACGTACCCAAGGCAAGCTAGGTTACGCGGTTCTGTCCAACATCATCCAGAGCGGATTCAGCGGCCACATATACCCTATCAATCCCAAGGCCGATGAGATCCTTGGCCTCCCCTGCTACGCCAGCCTAGACGACGTGGAAGGCGAGATAGATCTGGCGGTGATCGTCATCCCCGCCAAATTCGTGGTCGAGGTCCTGGAGACGTGCGGGGAACGAAACGTCGGCTCAGCCATTGTCATCTCAGCAGGATTCCGCGAAACTGGCCACGAAGGCCTGATGGCCGAACGCAAGATGGCTGAGCTGGCAGAGAAGTATCACATGCGCACCGTCGGCCCCAACTGCCTGGGCGTGATAGACACCCTGACACCTATGAACGCTTCTTTTGCCGTGGGCATGCCGCGCCAGGGTCGCATCGCTTTCATGTCTCAGTCGGGCGCGCTGTGCACCTCTATTCTCGACATCGCGCTGGCGCAGGAGATTGGCTTCTCGCACTTCGTAAGTCTGGGCAATAAGGCCGACCTCAACGAGATAGATTTCCTGCAGGCGTGGGCCAAAGATTCCGAATCGAAGGTGGTCATGGCCTACCTGGAAGGCATCGCCGATGGGGCGCGTTTTATCCAGACTGCCCGCCAGCTGACTAAACACAAGCCAATCATCGCCATCAAGTCGGGCTCCACCAGCGCCGGCTCCCGAGCCGTCAGCAGCCATACCGGCACCCTGGCCGGCAGCGAGCGAGCCTACGAAGCCGCCTTCAAACAGGCCGGCGTGCTGCGGGCCGGCTCGGTGGGCGAGCTAATCGACCTGTCGGTGGCACTGGCGTATCAGCCCCTGCCTCGTAACGAGCAAGTGGCCATCATCACCAACGCTGGCGGCCCGGGCATCATGGCTACCGACGCTATTGAACGTTGCGGCCTGAGACTGGCTTCCCTCAGTCAGGAGACGATGGACGGGTTACGCCAGGCACTCCCCTCCGCCGCCAGTGTGCTTAACCCGGTGGACGTGCTGGGGGATGCCCTGGCCGACCGCTACAGAGCGGCGCTCCAGTCAACGGCGACTGACCCCAACGTGGGCGCGCTGCTGGTCATTCTTACCCCGCAGTTTATGACCGAAATCGAGGAAACCGCGCACGCTGTCAGGGAAGTCGCCGACCACAGCGACATCCCTGTCCTGGCCTGCTTTATGGGCGAAGCCAACACCGAGGCCGGTGCGAAGATACTGGCCAATCACAACGTACCCAACTACGTGGTGCCTGAGCGGGCCGTGGCTGCGCTTAAGGCGATGGTGGACCAGCGCCAATGGCAGGAGCGTCCCCTTCCCCAGATTGAGACGTTCGATGTGGATCGAGAGCGCGTGGCTCGCATCTTCCAGCGAGTGCGGACCGATGGCCGGCTGCAGATTGGCGACGCCGAGGCACGTGACATCCTGGCGGCCTATGGTATACCCATCCCTGCCTCAAAACTGTGCCCCACCGTGGAGGAGGCGGTAGCCTTTGCTGAAGAAATCGGCTATCCAGTGGTCATGAAAATCGCCTCACCGGACATCTTGCACAAAACCGACATCGGCGGTGTGCGGCTGAACATTGAGAGTGCCAGCGACGTGCGAGACTCTTTCGACCTACTTACATTCCGAGCTATGCGTTACATGCCAGACGCTGAAATCTGGGGCTGCCTGGTTCAGCAACAGGTACGCGGCGGCAAGGAAATCATCACCGGCATGAACCGCGACCCACAATTCGGGCCGCTGGTGATGTTTGGCCTGGGTGGCATCTATGTGGAAGTACTCAAAGACGTGTCCTTCCGCATCGCGCCCTTCTCGCGGCGTGAGGCAAACGAGATGATGCGCGAGATTCGATCGTTTAATCTGTTGCGCGGTGTGCGTGGGGAAGCTCCGTCGGACATCGAAGCTATCAGCGACACATTGCTCAAAGTCTCGCAGCTGGTCGCTGACTTTCCTGATATTGTGGAGATGGATATCAACCCGTTGATGGCCTTTGAGAAGGGACGAGGGGTCATGGGCATTGATATGCGGCTGGTGCTAAGTCCCTGAGCACCTATTCAAACCTGGGAGGCAGTAATTGATGACCACCAATATTTACGTGACTTCAACCCAGACTTTCTCCGGCAAGAGTGCCCTATGCATTGGCCTGCTAAGCCGCTTTACGCGCGACGGCTTCGTCGTCGGCTACATGAAGCCAGTCAGCACCACAGCCTCCATGGTGGGGAACCAGTTGGTGGATGAGGATGCTCACTTCGTCAAGACTACTTTCGACCTAGCTGACCCGTTGGAGGCGATGGCTCCTGTTATTCTCACCGAAAAACGAGTGGCAACCATATTGAGTGGGGATAGGGAAAGCCTGGACAGCCAGGTGCAATCTGCCTATCAAACCATTGCCACAGACAAAGACATCGTGGTGCTGGAAGGGGGCGGCAGCCTGCGAGAAGGTTGGATCGTCAACCTGGCCCCTCCCCACGTGATCAATCTACTCCAGGCCCGCACACTGGTGCTGGTACCCTACGACAACGATCTCCAACTGGTAGATGACCTGATCACCGCTCGGGTGCGGCTGGGAGACTCGCTGGTAGGGGCGGTTATCAACCGGGTGCCTTCACATCGAACAGGGTTCGTTCAGAGCCAAGTCAAGCCCTTCGTGGAACGCCATAACGTACCCATATTCGCCATCTTGCCCAGGCAACGGGTGTTGCTCTCGGTCAGCGTGGCCGAGCTGGCTGAAAAGCTGGGAGGCGAGGTGCTGTGCAGCCACCACGCCGTTGACGAACTGGTGGAGAACTTGATGGTGGGTGCGATGAGTGTAGACAGTGCGCTCACCTACTTCCGCCGCAAGCCCAACAAAGCGGTCATCACCGGCGGCGACCGACCCGACATTCAACTGGCGGCGCTGGAAACCTCAACCCATTGCCTGATTCTGACCGGAAATCTGCGCCCCAGCCCGCTGATCCTGGGGCGTGCCGAAGAAGCAGGCGTGCCTATCATCCTCACCCGCCATGATACGATGACCGCCGTCCAAACCATCGAGACCTTCTTTGGCAAGACACGCTTCCACCAGGGAAAGAAGGTCAGGAGCTTTGAGAGCTTGTTGAGCAAACATACAGACTTTGAAGCCCTGTATACTGCCTTTGGGCTACATTAACCAGGCAACCAGGCAGCAGAGAATCGGGAGTCGTGGGTTTGTCTGGCAGCGTTCACGACACCCAACTCCCCAACGCCTGACACTTTATCCATAGGGAGGAAACGAGATGACACTTGACACGCTAACTCTGATAGAAGACATCATTGCCCGCGAGATTCTGGACTCGCGCGGCAACCCAACTGTCGAAGTAGAGATCTTGCTGGCCGATGGCTCAACAGGCCGGGCGGCTGTGCCATCCGGGGCGAGCACCGGTGTTCACGAGGCCCTGGAGCTACGCGACGGTGACGCGTCTCGCTTCGGAGGCAAAGGCACCCAAAAAGCAGTCGAGAATGTCAACGACATCATTGCCGAAGAACTGTGGGGCTGGGATGCCCTGGACCAGGAAGGCATCGACAGCTTCTTGCTAGGCCTGGACGGTACATCCAACAAGAGCAAGTTGGGGGCCAACGCCATCCTGGGCGTCAGCCTGGCGGTAGCCAAAGCAGCCGCCCAGGCAGTGGGTCTGCCTCTGTACCGCTACCTGGGAGGGGTGAGTGCCTGCACCTTGCCGGTGCCCATGATGAACATCCTCAACGGCGGCGCGCACACGGGCTGGCAAAGCACAGACTTCCAGGAGTTTATGGTGATGCCCATCGGCGCGGATAGTTTTGGCGAGGGATTACGCTGGGGGGCCGAGATCTACCACTCGCTGAAGAAAGTGCTCAAAGGCCGAGGCTACAGCACCAATGTGGGAGACGAGGGCGGTTTCGCCCCGGCCCTCAAGAACGACGAAGAGGCCATCGAAGCCATCCTGGAAGCGATCGAGGCGGCCGGCTACCAGCCGGGTGAGCAGGTTATGATCGCCCTGGACCCGGCTGCCTCGGAGTTGTGGAAAGATGGGAAATACCATTTGCGCATCCAGGGCAAAACGGTGACCAGCGACCAGATGGTCGCCTTATGGCAGGACTGGGTGGATCGCTACCCGATTATCTCACTGGAGGACGGCCTGGCCGAGGACGACTGGGAGGGCTGGGTTGCCCTGACGGCTGCCATCGGGGATCGAGTGCAGGTAGTGGGGGACGATCTGCTGGTCACCAACGTCGAACGCCTGGCACAAGCCATCGACATGAAGGCCGCTAATAGCATCCTCATCAAGCTCAATCAAATCGGCTCCCTTAGCGAGACGCTGGCTGCCATCGAGATGGCTAAACGAGCTGGCTGGACCGCCGTGGTCAGTCACCGCTCCGGCGAGACGGAAGATACGACCATCGCCGACCTGGCCGTGGCTATGAACACCGGGCAGATCAAAACCGGCGCACCCTGCCGCTCCGACCGGGTGGCCAAGTACAACCAATTGCTGCGTATCGAGGAGGAATTGGCTGAGGGTGCGATCTACCCGGGGGCGGAGGCTTTCTACAATATCAGGGGCTAATCACACTCCGGCCTTCCACCAGCCACAAGCTCTGGGGGAGCCAAGAAACCAAAAAGAGACCCCGCACTATCAAGCGGGGTCTGCTTTTGTGTCCAGGTGATGGCAATCTAAACTGCTTCCGGCGGCGGCGGTGCTGCCTCAGGAACTTCCTCACGCTGATCGTGGCCGGTGGTGTCTGCAGCCGGTGCAGCACAGTACGGGCAAATGTTCCACCGCAAGTGCAGGAGATGGCCACAATTGAGACATGTCTTCTTAAGAATGGTATGACAATCCGGGCAAACCTGCCAGGCTGCCTCGATTTTGCGCCGGCAGCCTGGGCAGACAGCCCGCTCCTCCAGGTCCTGGAGCAGTGCTTCCTCCTCCAGCGACCGTTCATAGAGCTCAGCCAGTGTCTCACGGGGGCGCAGTAGGGAGTACAGCAACAAGCCCAAGGGCCCGAAGACAACGATCATCAGCGTGGCCAGCAGAATGGCAAACACGTCACGCGAACGCGAACGCACGTCGCGAAAAGTCCAGATGATCAGGCTGACCCACAGGGCCAGGAAGAACGCGCCGCCAAAGGCCAGCACAACCTGTAAACCAACGATAACACTATTCGGAATCTGAATGTCGGGCATTCGATTGCACTCCTCAAGTCGAAGTAACGGGGCAAATTATACCACTGTGAGGGGGAATTGGGAAGTGAGGGCGAGGCATGCCTGGCCCCTACTGATTCCTGCTTCCCTTCTCCAGGTGTACCAGCAGCAGCGAGATGTCAGCCGGGTTGACTCCCTGGATGCGGGCCGCCTGGCCCAACGTCGCAGGCCGAAAGTGGGCCATTTTTTGGCGCGCCTCGGTACGTAGCCCCCTGACCACTTCGTAGTCGAAGCCCTGCGGGATGACCCGAGTCTCCAGTCGCTTCATACGCTCTACCTGGCGTTGCTGCTTGGCGATGTAGCCAGCGTACTTGGCTTCGATCTCTACCTGTTCCACTTCTGCCGGCGACAAGGGCCGGGGTGGGGGCACCAGACTCTGGATGGCCTGGTAGCTCACCTGCGGGCGACGCAAGAACTGCAAGGCGTTGACACCGTCCGTCAACGGCTCAAGGCCCAACGCCGTGAGCTTTTCTCGGTTACCGCTGTTGGGCGAGATGGTCAATGATTCCAGGCGCTCCAGTTCTGTTTGCACCGCCTGTCGCCGAGACTCAACCTGCTTATATCGCTCCCGAGAGACCAGCCCCGCCTGGTAGCCGATTTCCGTCAGGCGCAACTCTGCGTTGTCCTGGCGCAGCAACAAGCGATATTCAGCGCGCGAGGTCATCTGGCGATAGGGCTCGTGGTGCTCCTGGGTCACCAAATCATCCACCAGCACCCCGATGTAAGCCAGATCACGCCCCAATATCAGCGGGGGGCGGCCCTGGCTCTTGAGCACCGCATTGACGCCGGCCATCAACCCCTGAGCCGCCGCTTCCTCGTAGCCGGTGGTACCATTGATCTGTCCGGCGTGGAACAGGCCCTCAACTCGCTTGGTCTCCAGCCAGGCGTGAATCTGGTCGGGAGGGACGTAATCGTACTCGACGGCATATCCGATGCGCATAAACTCGACCTTGCGCAAGGCCGGGATGCTGCGTACCATGTCCATTTGCACGTCGACAGGCAACGAGGTGTTGGCGCCCTGCAGGTAGACTTCGGTGGTCTGCCAGCCTTCAGGTTCCAAGAAAAGCTGATGGCTCTCCTTGTGGGCAAAGCGCACGATTTTATCTTCGATGGAGGGGCAATAGCGCGGCCCAACCCCCTCGATCATGCCGGTGAACAGGGGCGCCCGGTCCAGGTTGGCGCGGATAATCTGGTGCGTCTCCTGATTGGTATAAACCAGGTAGCATGGGAGCTGCAGGCGCCAATCGGCCTGCCGGGCCAAGGGATAGACAGGATGCGGGGGCTGGCCCAGAAAGTCAGGTAGCAGTGAGTGATCGAGTCCGTGTTGCTGATTGGCTAATTCCTGATTCTCAAAGCTGAAGTAAAGCGGCCGGTCACTGCCATACTGGGGATGGGTCTGCGAGAAGTCAATGGTGCGCGCGTCAAGACGAGGCGGCGTGCCCGTCTTCAAGCGCCCCAAGCGGAAGCCCAATTCGGCCAGCGATTTTGAGAGGCCCAGCGCTGGGGGTTCGCCGTCACGCCCACCCGCGCGCACCCAATCGCCGGTGATGAGGCGCCCGCCCAAGAAAGTCCCGGTGGTCAGCACCACGGCGCGAGTCGTATAGGTCTGACCATAGCTGGTCTTCACGCCGACCACCCGGTCGCCCTGGACGAGCACCTCTTCGGCCAGCGACTGCTTGATGTCCAGATGGGGCGTGTTCTCCAGCGTATGGCGCATGGTCCAGGCGTACCGCTTCTTGTCAGCCTGGGCCCGCAGGGCTTGCACCGCTGGGCCCTTGCTGCTGTTGAGCAGCCGAATCTGGATGAAGGTGCGGTCAATGGCCCGGGCCATCTCACCGCCCAGAGCATCAATTTCGCGCACCAAGTGGCCTTTAGCCGGCCCGCCGATGCTGGGGTTGCAGCTCATCCAGCCAATGGTGTCCAAGTGGGTAGTCAACAGCAGCGTGCGCGCTCCCATCCGGGCGGCTGCCAAGGATGCCTCGATGCCCGCGTGCCCGCCTCCCACAACAATTACGTCATAATGCGTGCCTTGCATGATCTTTTCCCGCTTTAACCTGGAGTCTGGCGGATTTTTGGGGACACAGGTTCACACGGACTTCGTACACAGATTTCTTAATGGGACTGTGTGAATTTGCGTTGATCTGTGTCCAATCCAGCGGGCGCCTCCCTGCTAACCCATACAAAAATCGCCAGTGTCTAACTCAACTCTAACCCTAGCCGCAGTGGCTGGCCTGGATTATAGCACAAATGGTGTCAGACAATCAACGAAACAGGCTGATGCCCTCCGACCACCCAATATTGAATTATGCCACGCGGATGGGTCAAGCGCAAGCCGCTGGGCGACACCCGTATCGCGGCACAGGCGGAGGTAAGGCCCGATCCGATGCAGCGAGCGTTGGCCTGTCAAGAGGACGCCCCGGCCTGCAGGCCAGGACAGGCTAGCCAGTACAATGGGGTTATGTTACGTAAGGGGGCCAGGCCTGTGTCAGCTTGGCGACCAGGGTTTGGTAGGCGGGGTGCTCCTGGCCCAGAGATTTAAGAAAGATCACACCACGGTGAGCAATTCAGCCGGCTGGAGCGCCGGCAGGGGGCCAGGCCTGTAATCCTGTATGTTTCGGGTGACGACGTATTGCGCGCCAGCCTGCACAGCCGCCATCATCTGGACAGCATCCTCGAAATCGTTGTAAGGCAGACTGAGCGCCTGCTCGATCGTGGTGTGATCGACAGCTGCAACCGACAATAAATGCAGCAATTCGGTGAGGGCTACTCGCGCCACTTCCGTGGATCGATCTTTGGCGATCAAGTAGAAAAGGGTGGTTATGGTATGGGCAGCCACTAACCCTTCAACCAACCCGGTCTCAACGCAGGCCAACACCTGGGCCGAAGCGACGTAGAAAGGTTCCCGCTTCTGCAACACGTCGAGGATAAGGTTGAGGTCGATGAGAACCCTAAGCTTGCCGGTCATATTTTAGTTCCAGGTATTCCCGGTAATCTTCCACCGAAATGTCCTGAGAGAGCACCCCTGAGAGACGCTGAACGATCGGGGCATCGGACAGGGGATCCCTCTCAGTGGTCAGGCGGCGCAGATACTCTGAAACCAACCGGGTCAGGGTGGTGTTGTTTTCGCTGGCGTAGCGTTTGGCCCCTGCGAGCAGATCGCGAGGGACACGAATGGTTAGCTTGGTCTTTTCCACAACGCACCTCGCTGCCGTACACTATAGCATGATTTTGTACGGCTGTCAAGACTGATAGGCAATAATCCACTGGAGCAAGTCAACATCATACAGAAGTCGTATTGATTGCCACGACGAATTATGGTATATTAGTATCAGAGCGGTAAATGTCTCAACTCGCTGAAGAAGACGAGACCATAGTTCAATGAGGAACAGGAGATCACGATGCTACGAATGATGGAACCTGTTGCGACACAGGTGCCAGAGGAACACCGCGAAGCGGAAAAGACCGGCCCGGAGAGAGGTACGCAAACCTTCTCTGCTATGAGCAAATATGGTCACGAGAGTGTACTATTCTGCTCAGACAAGAAAACAGGTTTGCGAGCCATCATCGCCATTCACAGCACGGTGCTGGGGCCGGCCTTGGGCGGCCTTCGCATGTGGTCATACCAGTCGGAGGCAGCAGCGCTGGAGGATGCCTTACGCCTTTCGCGCGGCATGACCTATAAGGCCGCCGTAGCCGGACTGGACCTAGGTGGCGGCAAGGCAGTCATTATAGGAGACCCGGAACAGGACAAGACGCCGGGTCTTTTTCGTGCCTTCGGCCGATATGTGGAGATGCTGGGGGGGCGGTACATCACTGCCGAGGATGTGGGAACCCAAGTTGGGGATATGGCATACATCCACCAGGAGACGTCTCACGTCACCGGCATATCCGAAGCAGAGGGGGGATCAGGCGACCCGAGCCCCATAACGGCTTTGGGTGTGCTGTCCGGGATCAAGACGTGCCTCGACGTCGTCTACGGCAGCCCGGATCTGAACGACAAGCGAGTAGCCATTCAAGGCGTGGGCAAGGTTGGGGCCGCCCTGGCGGAGCTGCTACACGGCGAGGGCGCCCAGCTGTTTGTGTGCGACATTGACCCAGAGCGCACTCAGGCTATGGTAGATGCCTTCGGCGCCACGGCGGTAAGCGATGACGCTACTTGTTTCTTCGAACTGGATGTCGACGTTCTGGCTCCCTGCGCACTGGGTGGGGTTCTCAACGACCAGACCATCCCCAAGCTACGGGCGCCCATCATTGCCGGGGCGGCCAATAATCAGCTGCAAAATGAAGCCCGCCACAGCCAGGCTCTGGCCAAACGCGGCATCCTGTACGCCCCCGACTACGTGATCAACGCCGGTGGCTTGATCAACGTGTATAGCGAGATCGAAAAGACTCCTCACTCCCTGGCCTTGAAACGAGCCAGGGCAATCGGCGAGACGGTACGGCGTGTGATCGAGATAGCCCAGGCCGAGGGGATTTGCACGTATGAGGCAGCCCAGCGCCTGGCCGACGAGCGCCTGGCAGCGGCGCGCGCCTGAAATCACAAGCTGTTGAGCGGGGAGACCCAAAAAGGTCTTGGCCTTGCGCGGAAAGTCCCGAGATATATCCTTTGGGTCTCCCCGAAAACCCCAGAACTCCCCCCCAGGCTACCTGGAAGCTTTGGAGGCGCTAGTAAGCCATACGGCAGCCCCTCCCCACCCCGCAAAAGGACCACAAGGGTGTGTCCCAGATTTTGGGGAAACTGGTAAAAACCAGGGTAGGATGTGGGGGGAATCCCCCCACTCCCCTCTGGCCTCCCTCATTATTTGGACACACCGGGCCACAAACGCGCTTGACAAACGACGAGCAATTGATTATACTATGGGCCGCTTCTGGGAGGGGCTGTAGCTCAGCTGGGAGAGCGCATCAATCGCACTGATGAGGTCAGGGGTTCGAATCCCCTCAGCTCCACCACATGGCACTTGTTCGTTCTGAACAAGGTGACAATATAACAGCGATGAGCAGGAGTAGTAGGTCATCCCCGTAGAGAGCCGGGCCCAATAATGATTGGGTGCTGCCCGATGGCACATTGGGCAGGCAAGAAACCAGGTGGAACCTCGGCAGCGGTGCCCTCGGGGAGCGCCATAGGGCCAAACTCGCCTGTGAGCTTCGGCGGTGAGGAGATAGATCTCGCCAGCCGCCGACGAGTGGCAATCGTTATCTTGCTTCGAGTGGATGGAAGCGCTCGTCTGAAGGCCTACTACGACGAGCAGTTTACAATGGGGCTGTAGCTCAGCTGGGAGAGCGCTTGAATGGCATTCAAGAGGTCAGGGGTTCGAATCCCCTCAGCTCCACTTCACTCCATCAACTGGGGTGGTACCGCGGAGGCAGGCCCTTCGTCCCTAACAGGCGAAGGGTTTTTGCTATATAGGGGGAGCCAACGCCGCCTCTCACCACTATCAACGTTTGAGGAGGTTTTTCAACCATGCCTATCCCCAAAGCCGAAGTTATCTGGTTCAACAACGAGTTCGTCCCCTGGGACGAAGCCAAAGTACACGTCCTGTCACACGTGTTACACTACGGATCGAGCGTCTTTGAGGGCCTTCGAGCTTACAGCACACCCACGGGGCCAGCAATTTTGGGCTTGAAGCCTCATGTGGACCGGCTCTTCTTCTCGGCCAAAGTAATACGTATGGCAATCCCCTTCACGCGGGACGAAATCGCTGAGGCTATCAAAGCCACCGTCCGCCGCAACGGACACGAAGCTTGTTACGTGCGCCCCCTCGTCTTCCGGGGTTACGATACGCTGGGTGTCAATCCCAATAACTGCCCGGTGGAGACCATCATCGCCACATGGGAATGGGGCGCCTATCTGGGCCCGGATGCGATAGAAGGGGGTGTCGACGTAGGAGTAAGCAGTTGGCGACGCATGGCGCCCGGCACCGCAATGGCGCTGGCCAAAATTGGAGGGCAGTACACCAACTCGCAGATGGTGGTGATGGAAGCGCGCCGCCATGGGCTGGCAGAGGGCATCACCCTGGATATCCACGGTTTTGTGAGCGAGGGCAGCGGCGAGAATATCTTTGTGGTCTACGATGGTCAAATCTACACCACCCCCCTGTCGGGCTCGATCCTGGCGGGCGTCACCCGCCGCTTTGCCATTGCTCTTCTGAATGACTTGGGCCATGAAGTCAACGAGCAGAGCATACCACGCGATATGCTCTACGCGGCCGACGAGCTCTTCTTCACCGGCACAGCCGTCGAGATCACCCCCATCAGAAGCGTGGATGGGCTGCCCGTCGGTGCAGGTACGCGTGGGCCCATCACCAAGGAATTGCAAGAGGAATTTTTTGCCATTACTCAGGGCAAAAAGCCAGACCGGCATGGTTGGCTGACCCCGGTCAATGAGTAGAAAGAATCAACATCAAAGAAAACTGAGCCAGGAGGCCAAAGAATCTCAATTGACACCCATTGGACATATTGGCGCCGGCGTCGTCGGTGCCCTCTTACTGGACACGTTCGTCTTTCATCGACCACCAACCACCGAGACGCTAAGCCTGGCCGTGGGTTTTAGCCTGCTGCCCGACCTGGACGCGCCTGTGGTAGCGGCTTTACGAGGAAACTGGCCGCTCAGGAGACGCAATGACCATCATACGTCGTTCAGTCACACGCCGCTCTTTTACCTGGTGATGGCCTTGATGCTGGCACCGTTTGTGACCCCTCGGGGTGTGGTGTTCTTCCTCAGCCTGACCTTGCTTCACCTGGCCCTAGACAGTTGGGCCACCGACGATGGTATCATGTGGCTGTGGCCCCACACCGACACACAATATGCGCTGCTGCCTGTACCTCTGCGCGACGAGAAGGTATACGGCTGGCGCTATTACCGATACTATTACTTCCAAGTCAGGCAGCGTGCAGCCTGGGCTGAGATGGGACTAGCAGCCATGGGTCTGGGAGTAATTTTGATTGTTGTGCTGTTATCGCCAGGCAGTTTCTGGTAGAACAACCAGCAGGGAGAAGAGAATCATGGCCGATAAGTGGACGCCACAGGAGATTGAGCCCAAGTGGCAGAAGAAATGGGAGGACGATGCCCTGCACCGGGCGAAGATTGACTCCTCAAGGCCCAAGTACTATGCGATGACCATGTACCCCTATCCCTCCGGCGACCTTCACATGGGGCACTGGTATGCGATAGCCCCTTCGGACACACGCGCCCGCTGGATGCGCATGCAAGGCTACAACACTCTCTTCCCCATGGGCTTCGATGCCTTTGGCCTGCCTGCTGAAAATGCTGCCATCCGACGAGGGATCCATCCCAAGGAGTGGACCTACGCCAATATCGAGCGCATGCGGATCCAACTTCGCTCCATGGGCGCCATGTTCGACTGGGACCGAGAATGTGTCACTTGCGATCCCGAGTACTACCAGTGGAGCCAGTGGTTCTTCCGCAAACTCTATGACGCCGACTTAGCCTACAAGAAGAAGGCTCCGGTTGACTTTTGCCCCAACTGCAATACTACTCTGGCCCGCGAGCAGGTGTGGGGTGAGGACCGCCACTGCGAACGCTGCGGCACCCCCGTCATCAAGAAGGACCTGGATCAATGGTTCTTCAAAATCACGGCCTACGCCGAAGAATTGCTGGACTTCAACCACATGGAGTGGCCTGAGCGCGTCACCACTATGCAGCGTAACTGGATCGGGCGTAGCGAGGGAGCAGAGGTGGTCTTCCGTACTGAAAATGGAAACCACGAACTGCCCATATTTACCACCCGCCCCGACACCCTGTGGGGGGCCACCTTTATGGTGCTTGCGCCTGAGCACCCCCTGGTAGAGGAGCTGGTCACCGACGACCGCCGGGCTGAAGTGGAAGGCTATGTCGAGCAAGCTCATCGCATGACCGACATCCTCCGCGAGACGGCCGACCGCGAAAAGACCGGCGTCTTCACCGGTGCATACGCCATCAACCCAGTCAACGACGAACGCATCCCCATCTGGATCGCCGATTATGTGCTCATGAGTTATGGTACCGGCGCCATCATGGCGGTCCCTTGCGGCGACCAACGTGACTTTGAGTTCGCCCAGAAATACAACCTGCCTATCCCCGTCGTGGTCGCGCCCAAGAACTGGGATGGAGAGCCTTTCGCGGAGGCGTATGTCGAACCGGGTATTATGGTCAACAGCGGCCGCTTCAACGGCTACCCCTCCATCGGAAAGTATAGCCTGGAGGAATGGTCGCCTGACCTGGCTGAAAAATATGGCCTGCCGGCTGATCTGAGGCCGGAAAATGAGGGGGTGCGCGCCGTCACCCACTGGCTGGAGGAAAAAGGAGTGGGCAGGTTCGCCGTGACCTACCGCCTGCACGACTGGCTCATCAGTCGCCAGCGCTACTGGGGTACGCCCATCCCTATGATCGAATGTCCAAGCTGTGGTATCATGCCCGTGCCTTACGAAGACCTACCGGTCACACTGCCAGAGGATGTGCAATTTATGCCCACCGGCGAGTCACCGCTCAAGTTTCACGAAGGATTCCGTTATGTAAAGTGTCCCACGTGTGATGAAATCGCGGAGCGCGAGACAGATACCATGGACACCTTTATGTGTTCCTCATGGTACCAGTACGCTTATATGGAGAAGCACTGGAAGGGCGAGGGGGCGCTCAGCGTTGATGACATACCTTTCAACGCCGAAGAAGGCAACTATTGGCTGCCGGTTGACCAATACACGGGTGGCATCGAGCATGCCACTATGCATCTGCTCTACACGCGTTTCTTCACCAAGGCCATGCGCGATATGGGTATCGTGGATTTCGATGAGCCGATGACCCGTCTGTACAATCAGGGCATCATCCTGGGCGAAGACGGCGAGAAGATGAGCAAGAGTCGGGGCAATGTCATTGCTCCTGATGACCTGGTGCACTACTACGGGGCCGACGTGGTGCGCGGTTACCTGATGTTTGGCTTCCGCTGGGAGCAAGGGGGGCCATGGAGCAGTACCGGCGTGCTGGGCATTCAGCGTTTCCTGGAGCGCGTCTGGACGCTGGTGCTGGAAGAGCTGCCTGCCATTGAGACCCCCAAGACACCCTCACCTGACGACGACCAAGTGCGTGCGCTGAGTCGAAAACAGCACCAGACCACACGCAAAGTAACGCGTGATATGGATAGGTTCTCCTTCAACACCATGATTGCGGCACTGATGGAATTCACCAACTATATGGTCAAGGCCAAGGAGACGTCCGTAGCCCAGACGAAGACCTGGGACGAGGCGATTGAGACGTTGCTACTGCTCATGGCCCCTTCATTCCCTCACATCAGCGAAGAACTGTGGGCGCGCACCGGGCGGGAACACAGCATCCACCAGCAAGCCTGGCCGAGTTGGGATGAGGAGTTGGCTGCCGAAGAGATCATCACTATCGTGGTACAAGTCAACGGCAAAGTGCGCGATCGCTTCGACGCGCCGGTCGACATCGGCGAGGAGGAGGCCAAAGCACAGGCCCTGGCTACCCCCGGCGCCCAGAAGCACCTGGACGGAAGACAGCCTTTGAAGGTGATCTACATCCCCGGTCGCCTGGTAAACATTGTGGTGAAATGACGGCCCGAGACGTGAGACCATAACTCAATTGAAAGCACGATTCACCAGCCTGACGCGCACCCATTCTTACGCGTCAGGCTGTGTTTTGGCTTCATACCGACTATTGGGCACCCGGCCGTCGGCGCGGATCAAGAAACGCTCGTACTCAAAACCGCCACCTCTGAACTCGACCAGGACACCCCCCTTGTCGGCATGGATTTGCGTCAGGGTCTTGTTGAACATATTCTGCAGGATGACCGTCAACTGCTGATCAGACAACTCGGCCCCCTGGTCGGCCAGAGAAGCCATGCCTTCAATCAGCGGAACCAGCCGGCTCAGGTCTCCGGCCTTCAGAGCCCGAAGTGATCCAAGTACCTCAGTCATGCGGCGCGCCCATTGGACGGCCGCAAAGTCAAGGGACATGCCCCCACCTCCTCAACTTCCCTCGCACGCTACACGCCAGCCAGTGCACTACCCATGAGCTGGCAAGCCAACAGGGTGAACAGCATTAGTATATCAAACTAAGCCATGATTGACAATGAACTTGGCACAGGAAGGCAGCGTTACACATTTTACTTCTTGTGCGCTATAATAGGCCGCATCTTCCGTAAGAGCAGACACATCCAAACAGGGCATCTCATTCGGTGAAAGCCACTCCCCCCCCAACCAACACACGCCAGGTGGCGCGGGCCGCCAGCCTGGTGATGGCCCTCTTCGTGGCAAGCCGCGCCATGGGCTTGTTGCGCGAGATGGTCATCGCTCGCCAGTTCG
Organism: Anaerolineales bacterium; assembly: GCA_020343875.1. Classification (GTDB taxonomy): domain Bacteria; phylum Chloroflexota; class Anaerolineae; order 4572-78; family NAK82. The sequence continues at coordinate 2,681,785 of CP070811.1, forward strand.
GCACCAGCGCCGACCTGGACGCCTATCTGGCTGCGTTTCGCCTGCCCGACCTGTTCTTCGCCTTGATGGCCGGCGGCGCGCTGGGCTCTGCCTTTATCCCCGTCTTCGCCGATTACCTGGCGCGCGACGACCAGACGGGGGCCTGGCGGCTGGCGTCAGCCATCATCAACTGGGTGCTACTCATGTTGTCGATGGTGGGGGCGCTGGCCGCCCTCAGTGCGCCGACGTTGGTGGCCACCATCATCGCTCCTGGCTTCACACCCCAGCAGCAAGCGCTGACGGTAGAGTTGATGCGCTGGATGTTGGTCTCCACCGTCATCTTTGGCGTCAGTGGGGTGGTGATGGGCATTCTCAACGCACGCCAGCACTTCCTGCTGCCAGCACTGGCGCCGGTCATCTACAACGCCGCCATCATCGGCGGGGCCTGGTTCTTGGGCCCAAGTATAGGGGTTCGCGGAGCTGTAGTCGGGGTGGTGGTCGGCTCGGCTGGCCATCTGTTGCTACAAATTCCAGGCTTGGCTCAGCACGGGATGCGATTTGTGCCTACACTCGCAGCCCGAGACCCTGGCGTGCGCGAGGTAGGGCGCCTGATGGCCCCCCGCGCACTGGGGCAAGCGGCGGTTGAGTTAAACCACCTGATCAACGTGACACTGGCCTCCCTGTTGCCAGCGGGTAGCTATTCCGCTTTGAACTACGGGCGGCTGCTGATGCTGCTGCCCCAAGGGGTGATCGCCCAATCGGTGGCCATCGCCGCTTTCCCCACCTTTTCGACGCTGGTCGCCCGTGGAGAACGGGATGAACTACGTCACGTGCTGGTAACCACGTTGCGCAGCGTGCTCTATCTCACGCTACCCGCGGCTGTAGGGCTGATCTGGCTGCGTGAACCGTTGGTCAGGGCCCTTCTGGAGCGGGGCGCATTTAATGCACAATCCACACGTGCCACGGCATGGGCGTTACTGTTCTATGCCCTGGGCCTGGTCAGCCATGCGCTGGTCGAGATCGTCACGCGCGCCTTTTACGCTCTTCACGACACACGCACCCCGGTCGCGGTGGGCATTGCGGCCATGCTGGCCAATATAGCCATGAGCCTGGGGCTGATGTCGCTGTTTGGCGAGGTGGGCTGGATGCCCCACGGCGGGCTGGCGTTAGCCAACTCAATGGCCACCACGGCTGAAATGGTGGTATTGTTATATCTGATCGGCAAGCAACTGGGGGGGCTGGACGAACGGCGGCTGGCGGGTGCTTTGTGGCGGATGGGGCTGGGCTGCCTGGCCATGCTGGGCGGCCTGGGGGCAATGTCTGGGATGCTATCCAGTACATCTGCCTGGTTGGTCAGCGGCAGCAGCATCGCGGTGGGAGGTGGGATTTACGGCCTGGTCACACTGCTTCTGGGATCAGAGGAGCCGGTAGCTCTGGTAGGAGGGATACGTAGCCGAGCCGGCATTTGAGTTTCGACATCCAGGAACAAGTGCTCAGCCATGGCGAGCCGAAGCTGGCCGCTCAACCAACACGCGTGGCAAGGGCTTCCCCTCGACCAATGCCTGATAAACAGCCACTATCTGCTCTCCTACCCGCTCCCACGAAAAGAGGGCCTGGGCCCGATCACGCAAGCGTTGGCCCAAGACGACGCGTTGATTGGGGGGCATGTCCAAGGCTTGCCGCAGAGCTGCTGCCAGGCCCGGCGCAGTGCGTTCCGAAGCGTACATCCCCAAATCACCCAGATACTCGCGGCTTACCGGCGTATCAAAGGCAGTCGTTGGCAAGGCCATGCTCATATAGTTAAGGATCTTTCCGCTTCCCTCCGTGGCCGAGATTTTGGGAGCTACGGCTACGTCGCCCAAAGCCAGGAAACGAGGCGCATCCTCATAGGGGATCCTACCGGTGAAGGTCACCAGTTCACCCACACCCAGCTCATGGGCCCGGGTGCGATAGACCTCAACATTGGGGTAACCCATCAACAACAAATGAAAGTCATCTCGCTCCTGCTTGAGTAGCCGGGCCGATTCCAGCAACAATTCAGTGCCCTGGTATTTGGCCAGCAGCCCCAGGTAGACAATCACCTGCTTGTCGAGCGGCACTCCCAGTTCTCGCTTGAGCCCTTTTCTATCCCCATCTGATAGAATCGACCCTGAAAAGGCATCAGCGTTGACACAATCGGGTGTGGGGTAAATTCGTTCTTCTGGAACCCCAAATTTCTGTTTGAGCAGGTTGGCTGCGTGCTGCGAGCTGGTCAACAATACCGCGGCTGCCCGGTTAATGCGTGTCTCCAGCCAGAGGAGCGGCGCATAGGCCCAACTGCTTTCCCGCAGAAAGTTGTGGTCCATCATCTCACTGGTCAGGCTGCCCTGAAAGTCAAAGACCAGCGGCACACCCGTGAGTTTGCTCAGAAACGAGCCCAGCAATCCGCCCTCGTGCAGGTGGGCGTGGATGATGTCGGGCCTGTCTCGCAATACGTGGGCCACCGACTTGATGGCCAGCATCAGGTCCAGGTAGAGCTTATGGCGCGACGAGCCGACGATCACGCGATAATTAAAAGGGACGCCCCAACAGCGTCGTATATCCAGGCCGGCCACGTCATTTCCGTTTGGATAGGCCAGAATGGTGACGCGGTGGCCCAGCTTGCGCAGGATCACCGCCTCCTCCAAAATACGAACGTGGCAACCGTAATCAGCAAAGAACATAGTAGGGGCCAGCATCAGTATGGTGTATGCTCGCCCCCCCTTCGATCTTTCAGTCAACGGTGCGACACCTCTATAAGTTTCTGATCCAAACGCCCATTGTACTCGATATCACGGATTGAGACAAGCTGTTGGCAGATCCAGAGATCAGGAGATGCCCTGGCTTTGCAGGTCCCCAGGCCTGAAGCCCGCGATTAGGGCCAGTTTTCGCGACCTTGGCCAGCGCTTGAGCGCCAATTCGCGCTGTTGGGCGCTGCGCCGGTCAGGTTGCTCTTCCCAGTAGACCAGCTCTACCGGCCGACGTGAGCGAGTGTAACGTCCGCCCTGGCCAGCGTTGTGAGCAGCCACCCGCCGATCCAGGTCCGTGGTCCAACCGGTGTAGTAGCTGCCATCGGAACACTCCAGAATGTACACAAAGGTCACGAACGGGGCTTCCTTCCCAAGAGGAACTGGCGCATAAACCCAGTTCGCTCCGCCTTGGGCGGCTTGATTTCCGCAAATCCCTCGCGCCGGTCACGAAGCCATTCACGCCTAGCCACCACCTCTTGATCAATGGCCTCCGCCAGCGGTTCATGTTCTCCCTGGGCAATCAAGTCACGTGTTGCGCTCAACGCGGCGGCGTATGCGTCAAGCCAGCGCACCAGGTTGGCCTTATTGGCCAACAGCAGATTGCTGAGTGCGTCTGGATCCTCTCCAAGGAACGATACGATCTGTTCAAAACTGCCCCCTGCCAGTTTCTGCATCTCGCGCCAGGCAGACTGATGCATGATGCTGTTGGCCAAAGCCAATGCCAATGCCTGCGGCAAATGCTCCACCCCGGCTATCAAACCATCGTGCTCGGCAGGGTCCAGATAATAGGGCCGGCTCTGCAGCAATGAGACCAAGCTGGAGACCAGGCTGACTGCGTCGGGGTGAACGTTTGGCCCTGGCGTAATACAGTACAAGCTATCCCGAAATAGGTCGGCGTCGGCTGCGTCTGGCCCCGATCCCTTCGAAAGCACCACGGGGTTGCCTCCCACGAAACTTGCCGTATCAGGCAACAACTCTTCGGCCCAGCGGACCACCTGCTCCTTCAAACTAGCCGTGTCGGTGACAACACAACCCGGCTTGAGATGAGGAGCCAATGCGCGCAGCGTCTCCTGGATGCTGCTGATAGGGATGGCCAGGATGACCAGGTCTGCGCCCTCGCAAGCCCCAATCAGATTCCAATCCGTTTTGTCAACAGCCTTCAGCTTTCGGGCCGCGTTGGCATGGCTGACATCCTTGTCGTGGCCTACCACGAGTAGAGATTGCTCTGCCTCACGCAGCGCCAAGCCAATCGAAGTGCCGATGCAACCCGTACCGACGATCGAAATTTGTATTCTTTCTGCCACATTCCTCTCCTAGTTCTGGTCATCTGCTGCCTGCAACAGCATCAGCAACTGATCCTCAAGGGTGTCGAGCACTGACGACGGCACAGGCGATTGGTGTCGCCGAATGATGGAGACGGCCATAGGCAGACACCCGGCTGCCTCAGCCCAGCCGGCCCCGATGGCGGGATGATCCAGGTATCGAGCAAAGGGGCGCCGCCACAGACCAGGTAGCCCCCCCTCGGCATCACTCGCCAGCTGGACCAGCCATGTGGGCCGAAATGCCTGTAACAGCACCACCGCAATCCGGTGAAAGATAGTGATTCCGGCCCCACTCTTGGCCACATCGTGAAGTAAAGCGGCCTGCATCAGGGCTGGATGATGGTGTCCCTGGGCGCGCAACGTGTTCAGCAAATCCACTGCATGGCGCTGGTCGATGGCTGGCATACGGTCGAAGAGCGCCTGCTGGGGGGGAGTTCTAAGTACTGATTCGACCAAGGTCCGCTCGTCATGAGTGAGCCGGGCGCGGATTATCTTGAAGAACTGAGACGACCGATAGTAGGCTCTGTGTAGGAACACATTCATCATGTCTGAACCGATCTGCGCAGACATCGGGTGTCGATGATGCTCTCCAACACCCTGTGTAGCAAGCACGCCAGTCGTCAGGTTAACAAGCCAACCACGAAATTCGTAGGGCCCATAATCAGGCTGGTAAATATCCTGCCTCCCAAAAAGACCAGGATCAACAGAATCATGGGGCCTGCAGGCTCCAGTTTTCTGAAAGACTCCGAGGTAGGGTAAGGCAACAAGCCAGTTACAACCTTAAACCCATCCAGAGGCGCAATGGGCAAGAGATTGAAAAACAGCAAGGCCACATTCAACCAGATAAAGGCCAAAAAGAGTTGTTGCGGATTGGGCAGGTAGTTGGAAAAATAGTACGTGCCAATCAGTCCCCATCTAAGCGGAATGGCGGCGATGATGGCCAAGATCAAATTGGACAGGGGTCCTGCTGCGGCCACCACGGCCATACCCGTTTTGGGGCCATTTCGCAAGTAGTAGGGGTTGACCGGTACCGGCTTGGCCCAACCAAAGCCAACCGCCAGCACCATGATACTCCCCAGCACGTCCAAATGTTTGCGAGGATCCAGAGTCAGTCTACCCTGGTTCTTGGCCGTGGGATCGCCCAACTGGTAGGCTGTCCAGGCATGGGCAAACTCGTGCACAGAAAACGCGACAAGCAGGACCAAGGCAAAAGCAATGGTTTGGGCAATAGACTGCCCAACCAAAAGCCTTTGAATGAAGCCGACCAGAAAGAAGGCGATGATGGGGCTTAAATCCATCATGCCCACTCGGCTAAATCGCTGCAGAGGCACCAAAATCGGATCTGTAAGCTGATAGACAAATCGGATGATTGGATTGTATGAATCAAGGCGAACCCCGAACATGGGCAGCCACGAAATCAAGACGCGGGCCAAAATAATCCACTTCAGTATCTCCAACAGATAGTAAACCGGCGAAGTTAACACTCCCATTACATATACTCCTAACCCATAGTCCATGCATTCATCGAAACAGCCCCGACAGAGTGCTACAGCCGGGGCTGCACAGAAATATTATACCACAAAGCACAAATAAAAACGAAACCGCTGGCTTTAGCCGGGCAGGGGCAGTATTGACACCACCACAAAAGTGATATAAGCTTTCGGCTGGATCGCAGCGAATAAAAACCCGACATGTTTGTCCGGTTTTTCGAAGGCCTTCCAGAGACATGAGGTTGGTAGGCACGTTCACATGATTGACCCCACCGACATCCGCCTCGACGATGTAGTTAGAATGCGCAAGCCGCACCCCTGCGGCGGCTTCGAGTGGCGCGTGATCCGCCTGGGCACCGATATCGGCGCCCGTTGTCTCACCTGCGGGCGCAAAGTATTGATGCCTCGCAGCCAGTTTGCCAGGCGCGTCAAAAAGATCGTTGAACGAAAAGACGCGGGCCTGGGCATGAGTAATCCGTGAAGTATGCAGCTATCCAGCCGCCCCCAAGTTCTGTTAATAGAGAACTGGACACTGGCGATTTTCAAAATGGACACAGATGTACACAGATTACAATTTAGGAATCTGTGTGCGAAGCCTGCCCGGTCCGCACCTGCGGTGGGTCAGGTGAGGGTGCCAACCCACGTGAATCTGTGTCCCAAAGAAACTCGCCAGACTCCAGTAGAGAAGC
>CP070811.1:2688132-2731878 GCA_020343875.1 Anaerolineales bacterium
CCTTCGACATCATCGTGGAGGGTAAGACACCGGGCGGTGACCCTGAGGGTGGAGTGGCTATGATCCGCCCGTGGGCCGCGGCAGGCGTAACCTGGTGGATAGAAGCCATGTGGGATGTGCCCGGCCAACCCGAGGGCCTTCAGGCTGGCCTCAAACGCATCCGGCAGGGTCCGCCGCGTCTGGAATAGAAAGAAATGGCCGTGGAAGAATACTATAGGCTGATCAAGCAGGTATACCAAAACACGAAAAGAGGGGACTCTACCCAGTTGCTGGGCAGCGTCCTGTCCGTCGCTGATGACTTAGGTTTAGACAGGGCTTTGGCCTACCTGGGGCAATGTGTCACTGAGAAGCGACTGGCCTGGTTGGACGAGAACCTGGATCGGATGGTACAAACGGAGGATCCACTGCTGAACGGCTACCGCCTCTTCTACGAAAGTTATTTGGGCCTCTCAACTCCAAGAGATGGGGAAATTGTTGAACACACCGGAAAGAAGATGGTGACCCGCTGGTGGAATCGCTGTTCTACGCTGGAGGCTTGCAGAGAGCTGAACCTGGATACCCGGGAGATCTGCAAGAAGGCTTACCATAGCCCAGTCCAGGCATTTCTATCCAGAGTTAATCCCAAACTCAGGTTCGAGCGGAACTACCAGGCGTTGCGTCCACACTCGGCTTACTGTGAGGAGATCATCCTGCTGGACGAATAGAGTACTTGTCTGCTTAGATCGGAGGCGCTGTTATGGCAACCGAAGTGACTATGCCCCAACTCGGCGAAAGCGTGGTGGAGGGGACAGTGAGCCGGTGGCTCATTGCTGAGGGGGAAGCGATAGAGGAATATCAGCCGCTGCTGGAAGTGGAGACTGACAAGGTAAACTCGGAGATCCCGTCCCCATCCAGCGGCGTGCTGCTCAAGATACTGGTGCCTGAGGGGACGACGGTGATGGTGGGCACCCCGCTGGCCTTCATCGGTGAGCCGGGCGAGTCTGTGCCGGAAATCCGGCGCGAGCCGGGGGCAGTTCTGTCAACGGGGGCGCCCGAAGCCGAGGAGGCGGCAAAGGCTGCATCGGTGCCCGGCCAGACCAAGGGGAAGGAGAGACCTATGGGCCGGGGCGTGGTGACCCCGGTGGTGGCCAAAATCGCCGCCGAACATGGAATTGATTTGGCCTCGGCAGACCTCCTGGGCCGCGGCCGGGGAGGGCGCATCACCAAGAAGGATGTCCTGGCCTATGTGGAACGAAGTAAGGTGAGCGCTCCAGCCCAGGAAAGCGCGTTGGCCCGGGAGCGGCCGGCCAGCCTGGTGCCTCTCACCCCCATGCGCAAAGCCATCGCTGAGCATATGCTGCGCAGCGTGCGCTCCTCGCCCCAGGTCACGACGGTGATGGAGGCTGATCTGAGTCGGGTGGTCGCCCATCGGGAACGGTTGAAGGATGAGTTTCTGCGCCGCGAGGGAGTGAACCTGTCCTTTATGCCGTTCTTCATCCAGGCCGTTGTGGAAGGGCTGAAGACAGTGCCAGAGGTCAACAGCACTTTTACTGACGAGGGCATCCTGCTTCATCAGCAGATCAACATTGGCCTGGCCGTAGCGTTGGAATCGGGCCTGATCGTGCCGGTGATTAAAGACGCTGATAGGCTGAGCTTGAGTGGTCTGCAGCGGGCAATCACGGATCTGGCAGCCCGCAGCCGATCGGAGCAACTCAAACCGGAAGAAGTGCAAGGTGGCACCTTCACCATTACCAACCATGGCGTTTCAGGCAGCCTGTTGGCCACGCCTATCATCAACCGCGCACAGGCTGGCATTCTTGGCGTGGGGGCCATCCAGAAGCGGCCGGTGGTGGTGACAGTGGAGGGCGTAGACAGCATCGCCATCAAGACTATGTGCTATCTTAGTTTCAGCTTCGACCACCGCATCATGGATGGGGCGACCGCCGATCATTTCCTGGCCAGGGTGGTGGCAGTCCTGAATGACTGGAGCGGGTAACTGCAAATCGGCTGCGGCTGGGGCTTTGGTGTTGCCCTTCGGGAGTATTGTCGGCTGCAGATTGGCTTTTGCCATGGGCTGGGCGCAATCTACTTGCTGCGGTACACTTGCCGTAGGGTAGCCAGTTGATCTGGTGTTCCAATCACGATCAGAATATCACCCTCTTTCAGCCTGGCCTGGTTGCCAGGGTTAAAAAGGAGTTGCCCCGCGCCTGACCTAATGGCCACCACCAGTAATCCGGTCCGCCCGCCGATGTCCGCCTCGCCCAGCCTCTGACCGGGCAGCGACGAGCGGTCGTCCAGCGGTACTTCTTCCATGCGCAGGGTTGCTCCCGGCACATACAGCATTTCATCCAGAAAAGCAACCACCGTTGGTCTTATCATGAGCGAAGCCAGGCGCATGCCACCGATGGCATTTGGCGAGGCGATGGCATCAGCCCCCACTCGACGTAGTTTCTCGGCGTTTTCCTCTTCCGTTAGTCGGGCAACGACGCGCAGATCTGGCTTAAGCGACCGCGCAGTGAGCACCACGAATGCGTTGTCCTTGTCATCGCTGAGAGCTACGATCAGGCCCTTGGCTCGCTCGATCCCGGCCGAACGCAGAGTCGCGTCCTTAGTGGCATCGCCCTGGAGATAGAGAACATCACTAAAACGTTTCAAGGGCTCAATCTCATTTGGGTCCTGCTCGATGACTACGAAGGGAGTTCGAGTTTTATGAAACTCCGCTGCGACTTGTAAGCCAACCCTGCCCGCGCCACACACGATGATGTGCTTTTCCAGCTGTGCTATCTGTTTGTCCATTCTGCGCCCTCGGATGATAAGCTGCAGATCTCCCTCAACCACGAATGCAGCGGCGGCCGAAATCGCATAACCGCCAATCCCGATGGAGACGAGACTCAAGAAGATGGTAAAGATTTGCCCGGTCTGGCTTAGAGGTTGTATTTCACCAAAGCCAATGGTGGTCATGGTGATGACCGTCATGTAGAGCCCATCCAGTAGGGACCAGCCTTCCAGGCGATGGTAACCCAGCGTGCCAGCCAGGAGGGCGGTGACGAAAAGAGCCAGGGCCCGTAGCAGCCGAAACTGGGGCAAAAAGGTCGTGGTCACGCCACTCCGCAAAAACATAAGAACGATCGCCAGCAGAACCATACTGCTGAAGACAATGTTCTCTGGCCCAAGCCAATCCCCCGGCCGCGTGAAGAGCAGCCCCAGGGGGATGCCGGCAATCAAGAGCAACGCGTTGCCTATTCTCCACTGGGCCATCGGGGCGACAGGGCCTGGCTCGAGAAGCTGAAGGTCTCGGATCCGGCGCCGCATAGTAGCCAGGAATCTTGTCATGGCCAACCCGCTGTAGATCGTCCAGCCCAACAGGCCAAACAAGAGGCCATCGGCGAGCAGTTCATAGATCAGGAAATCGGGGCCAAAGGGGTTGTTTTGCCAGGGTCGTATGATTAACCAAGCGGCTGCTGCGCCCAGCGCAAAGGCCAGCCATTCCTGGCGTCGACTCAGGCTGTGTCCCTCGGTCACCAACTCTTCGGGGGACTCGGAGATTGACAACAGGGGATAGAAGGTTTCGATGGTACCCCTGAGCAGGTATCTCACCCAGGGCCGAATCAATAGCAGATAAGTGATCAACACCGGGGCTTGCATGTAACGGTGCCGCCAGTTTCCGTCAGCAAGTAGCCAGGTCCAGCCGCCGTTGAGGGTTACCAGGCCCAGGAACAGTAGATAGAGGCCCAGCCCGATGACCAGGCTGGCCAAGGGCCACGACGACAGGCGAGTCTGTGCCACCAACAGTTCGGGTAGGGTAGCCGGGTCAGATGGGGGAATCTGAAAATAACGATGTCTTCTCCCCCACAATTGGCTTAGGGACGAGGTGCCATTCTGAGAAATGGTCATCAGCGCCACTCCTGGCGGACTGAAGCTGATTGTATCACTTTTTATTCACACCCTCAAGTCAGCGCTGGCTCAACCCTGCGCATGGGGGTATTGACCCTGCCGCGTTAAGGCATTGTTGATTGAAACGTGGCAACCCAGCACCGACGCGAGGCGTTGGTTTTGGGGGCGATTGTGATGCGTGTGGCGATTCAGGTATGGGGAAGCCGGAAGTCATTACTAATCATAGGCTGGGCTGAACAGGCTGAAACCCAGCGGTTTCGTCAGTACCGTTGGATTTCGGCGCCGGCTCAGCCCTACCTATCTGCTATTGGCACCTTGATCAGGGATTCATCACCCTACCTGACGGCTGATACTGGGTAGAAAGAGGCTAAGATAACCATCTTTTGCGGCGTTTGTAGTGTTTCACGTCGCGGTAGCTCTTGCGTTGACCCACTTCGGTCAGGCCCAGGTAGAATTCCTTGACGTCCTCGTTGTCACGCAGTTTTCCGGTCTCTCCTTCGAGGACGATCCGCCCGCCTTCCATGATATAGCCGTAATCGGCGATGTCGAGGGCCATGCGGGCGTTCTGTTCCACCAGCAGGATCGTGGTGCCCTTGTCTCGGTTGATGCGTCGTACGATATCAAAGATGGATGCCACCAGCAGGGGAGCTAGGCCCAATGACGGTTCGTCCAGGAGCATCAACTTGGGCCGGGCCATCAGGGCCCTGCCAATGGCCAGCATCTGCTGCTCACCGCCTGACAGGTAGCCGGCCTGCTGGTTACGCCGCTGATGCAGGTGGGGGAAGTATTCGTACACCAGCTGCAGGTCCCTTTTGAACTGACCCTGTCCGCGGCGGATGTAGGCGCCGGCGCGTAGATTTTCTTCTGTGGTCAGGTGCTCGAAAACGCGCCGGCCTTCCATGACCTGAAAGATGCCGGCTCGCACAATGTCTGCAGCATCCAAGGTGTCGATGCGCTGGCCCTGAAAGATAATATCCCCCTCGGTCACCTCGCCGTCATCGGGCTTCAAAAGACCAGAAATGGCCTTGAGGGTCGTGGTCTTGCCGGCCCCATTGGAGCCGAGCAAGGCCACGATTTTCCCCTCTGGAACTTCCAGGGACATTCCCTTGAGGACCAGAATCACATCGTTGTAGATTACCTCGACGTTGTTAAGGGTAAGCATTGTACTCCTTATTCAGCCGAGATGTAGTCGCTGATGGGCGTCCACTTGCCTCCTTCGACACGGAACAAGCGCAGTGCTTTGTTGCCGGCGTGGTCGGTGGGCGAGAAGGAGATGTTAGTGGTAACCCCACCCGTATCGAAGTTTTGTATCTTCTCCAGGTTGGCTCTGATGTTCTCGCCGGTGAGATCCTGCTTGGCGTCCAGAGTACGCTTAATGCCCTCAGTCATCACGGCCATGGTCCACCAACCCTGAATGTAGTGTACCCCCCACTCCTGCAGCGACTTGCCTTTGGACGAGGCGTATTCGGCCGCGTCTTTCATACCATCTACTTCAATGCTGGGCGGTGTGAAAGGCAGCGCGCCGACGAACCCTTCGGCCGCGTCACCGGCCAGCTCGATGAGAAGCTCATCGGAGCACCAGTTAAGGCCAATGAACTGCACATCGCTCATGCCTAGGCTCTGGGCGTTCTTCAGTAGGAGCGAAGCAGGGCCGTCCACATTCTGGATGATGACGTAGTTGGCGCCGAAGGTTTGAACCTGGGACAGCTCTGGTGTCAGATCGGTGGCGCCACCCGGCATAGGGATGGCCGTGATCTCAACTCCATTGGCCTCGGCGAAGGCCTCACCATCTGGCCAGGGTGATTGGCCAAAAGGGCTATCGTGGTGCAGAAGAGCCATCTTTGGCGTTCCACTGTTGCCCTTAGCCGCCCAATCGTCCATGGCCCACTTGATGGCGATGATCATCTGATCTGAATAGGTGGTGCCGATGAGGAAATTGTAGGGAGCCTCCTCGATGCTGATAAGGTTTGCAGAATAAGATGCGGACATAAAGGGGATTTTGTCGCTGGCGATCTTTCCGCGCAGGGCCTCGGTGTCGCCCGTCCCCCAGCCCTGGAAGACAACCACCTTGTCTTGGGTCACATATTGGGAGTAGAGTTGCTCAGCGTTAGGTACCTTGTAGCCGTAGTCGGCAGAGATAAGTTCAATCTGCCGTTCATTGACTCCTCCCTTACCGTTGAGCCAGTCCACGTAGGCTTTCACGCCTTCGGCGTAAGGCGTTCCTACGTCAGAGGTGGCACCGGTCAGATCGAAGATGGCGCCGACTTTGATAGGGCCGGCCTCCGTACTTCCGCTCGGCCCACAGGCTGCGATCACGACGGAGAGCAGCATCAGAAAAACTAGTGATTTTCGGAACATAGTTTGACCCTCCTCCAGACGGTCTATTCGCGCTGATACCGTTTGTATGCCTATCCGCAGGTGCGCTTTTCAGGCTGGGGATAGGCCAATACTTCGAGCAATACGCTGCCCATCTCGATGTGGTTTCTGAGGGCATCCCCCCTTTCCATAAGTGGTCAGTCGCTAATAGGTAGCGCTCAGTAGCTAAATGGCCACAGCCGGAAGTAGTCTTTCACGTCCCGCCAGAGCTTGGCAATGCCTTCAGGTTCGAAGATCAGGAAAAGGATAATCACTAGCCCAAAAGCAGCTTGCTGCAAAAATGGAATAAGACGTGCCATAGCTGGGACGAAATCTTCGAGGCCCCGTCCCAGGTTGCTGAGAATAGCCGGTAGCAGGGTCATGAATGCTGCCCCGTAGATAGAGCCAGAGATGGACCCAAGCCCACCAATAATGATCATCGCCAGGAAGAGAATGGAAGTCTCCAGCGTGAACCGTTCCCAGGAGATGATGGTGCGGTAGTGGGCAGTGAGAGCTCCTGACAGACCCACGAAGAAGGAGGACACGGCGAAAGCAGTTAGCTTGTAGCGAAAGAGGTTGACCCCCATCACCTCAGCGGCGATATCTTGATCACGGATGGCGACAAAAGCTCGCCCTACTTTGGAGCGGAGCAGGTTGGATGCGAAAAGGGTCGTACCTATCAGGCAGATCAAGATGATCCAGTAAAAGCGAAAGTCGGTGTTGATAGCCGAGCCAAACAGGGTAGGTGCCGGTACCACCAAGGCCTCCACCCCGCCGGTCAGGGCATCCCAATGCGTGATGAGCCACTCGATGATCTGCTGGGCAGCCAGGGTGGCAATCGCCAGGTAGAGCCCCTTAAGGCGCAATGAGGGCACACCAAATAAGGCGCCAACCATGGCCGTAATCAAACACGCCAGTGGGATGGTGACAAACCAGGGTAGCCCCAAGCGAGCGGCCATCAACCCCGAGCTGTAGGCGCCTACTGCCATAAAGGCCCCTTGCCCTAGCGAAATCTGACCGGTAAAACCGGTCAGAAGGTTAAGCCCGATGGCTCCGATGGCGGCGACCCCAATTTGGTTGGCCAGAGTCAGGTAATAATTGTTGGCCAGGAAGGGGAAGATTAGGGCGAAGGCCAGCACCAGTCCAAGCCGAATGAACTGGGCTGGCGTGTGACGGAAGGCCATATCTTTTTGATAGGATGCATGGAATATCCCAGATTGCACGTTCTTACACCCTCTCTATCCGCTCTTCACCGAAAAGGCCATAGGGGCGGATCATCAAGATCAAGATAAGCGCGATAAAGGGAAGGACCTGGCTGAGGCCCGAACCGATGTAACCGCCGGTGTAGACTTCCAGCAGGCCGATAATCACTCCTCCAATCACTGCGCCGGGCACCGAGTCGAGGCCGCCCAGGATAACCACCGGAAAGACCCGCAGCCCGATGCGGCTCACGTCGCCGCTGACTCCCACGATGTTGGCGACCAGCGCTCCGGCCACAGCCGCCGTCACTGCCGATATGGACCAGGCAACGGCAAAGATATGCTTGACACTGATTCCCATGGAGAGGGCCGCCTGTTGGTCATCGGCGGTGGCGCGCATAGCAATGCCGTCGGGGGAATAGCGGAAAAAGAGGGTGAACGCGCCCAGCAATAGCAGACTTAACCCGATGGCGATCAACCGGTCGGCGGGGACGACAGCCCCAAAGATATATACGTTGGTGCTGGGGATGAAGGCAGGAAAGGCACGCCCATAGGTGCCCCAAATGGCGTTGACGATAGCTCGTAGCAGGCTGGATAGGCCAATGGTAACCATAATCACAGAGATGATAGGCTCGCCGATGAGAGGGCGCAGCACGAAGCGTTCCACCAGCACACCCACGACTACGGCCAATCCCAGCGTGATCAATATCCCTACCGACCAGGGAAAGCCCAATTCGGCAACAAAGGCATAAATCAGATACGCCCCCACCAGCAGTAATTCCCCCTGAGCAAAGTTAATCACGTCGCTGGATTTGTAGATAAGCACAAAACCCAGCGCCACCAGGGCGAAGATCGCGCCGTTGGTCAGGCCCGTCAGAGTCAGTTGGAGAAAAAGTTCCATGAAATATGCTCCCTATCACAAGGGGGAGGTACCCCTAATCCTGGTCTACGGGTTCCACGCGCTGGATACGCAGGTTAGTTTGGATGAGCGCGGTACGTCCGTCCTGATAGGTGATGGCGGATTGAATCTGCAACGAATCGCTGTCGCTGTAAAGGGCGTCAATAATTTCTTGGTAGCGTTCGTTTACAAAGCGACGGCGGACTTTGCGGGTACGGGTCAACTCTGCGTCGTCAGCGTCCAGCTCTTTGTGCAGCAGCAGGAAACGCTTGATACGGGCGGCTGCTGGCAAGTCGGTGTTGGTGCGGGTCACGTCTTGTGCCACCAGCGTGTACACCTCCGGCTTTTGAGCCAGGTCGGTGTAAGTGGTGTAGGCAATCTGGTGATTCTCGGCCCACTTGCCTACGTTAGCCATGTCAATGTTGATCATGGCTGATACGTAAGGCCAGTCACCGCCGAAAACCACAGCTTCCTTGATGTAGGGGCTGAACTTGAGCTTATTTTCAATGAATTGCGGAGAGAATTTGGTCCCGTCGTGCAGAGTCATCACGTCCTTGGCGCGATCAATGACAATCAGATGACCGTCTGCGTCCAAATAGCCAGCGTCGCCCGAGTGAAGCCATCCCTGGATCAGGGTTTCGGCAGTTGCCTGAGGGTTGTTGTAGTAGCCGATAAAGACGCTGGGGCTGCGCGAGCGGATTTCGCCAGTCTCCTCATCTATGTGTACTTGCGTTTCTGGGATAGGCAGGCCAACTGTCTGGAATTTGATATCGCCATCCCGATGAACGACCGAGATGCCCGAGATTTCCGTCTGGCCATAGATCTGTTTCAGGTTGACGCCCATAGCATGAAAGAAGCGAAAGACATCCGGGCCCAGAGCAGCCCCGCCGGTGTAGGCGTGGCGGATGTGACGCAGGCCCAGCTGATCTTTGACCATCTGAAAGACAAGCCAGTCGGCCAGGCGATATTTCAGCCTGAGGCTGGAAGAAGCCTCTCGCTTATCGAAGCGGGAATCGGCGTATTGGGTGCCGATGTGCATGGCCCATCTAAACATAGCTTTCTTTAGGCGGGTGCTGTCTTCGATTTTTACCTGCACCTGGCTGACCATATTCTCCCAGATGCGAGGTGGGGAGAACATCACCTGAGGGCCGATTTCGCGGATGTCTTCCTGGACGGTTTCTGGCTCTTCCGGAAAGTTGATGGTGAAGCCGACGGTCAGGCCACACGAAAGAGCCATCATCTGCTCCCCGATCCAGGCCAGCGGCAAAAAAGAGACGAACTCGTCGTCGGGGGAGGCGGGATCAATGGCCATCAAGTTATGGCCCATGCTGATCAGATTGCCGTGGGTGAGCATGGCTAGCTTGGGCAAGCCGGTTGTGCCGGAGGTAGTGCATAAAATGGCTACGTCATCCCGTTTGCCCCGCTCGACGTTTTGCTCAAAGAGGTCAGGGTGTTCTTTTTCGGAAGCGCGTCCCAGCTTTTCCACATCGGGGAAATGCATCAAGAAGGGTTCGCGATAATTGCGCAGCCCCCTGGGGTCGTAGTAGATCACCTCCTGCAGTTTGGGCAACTCGCCCCGAACTTCCAGGATTTTGTCAACTTGCTCCTGGTCCTCTACAACGACGAAACGGACATCGGCAAAGTCGATCAGGTATTGCAGCTCCTTGGCAACCGAGTCTTGGTACAGGCCCAAGGTAATGGCGCCGGCCGCCTGGGCTGCCAGTTCAGCATAAACCCACTCTGGCCGGTTATCGCCAATAATGGCGATTTTGTCACCGGCTTTCAATCCCAGGCTGAGGAGACCCAGCGAGAAATACTTGACATGTTCGAGATATTGGCGCCATGTTACCGATTGCCAGATACCGAATTCTATTTCGCGAAGGGCAACTTTTTGATCGCCTAGTTCGGACGCCTTGGCCAGCAACAATTTGGGAAAGGTATCAGCAGCACCAGGCACGCAGGATCCCTCCTATATTGGTCGGAACGTAACTTCTTGCTCACCCAGGTAGGCGCTGATGACATTTGGGTCACTGCGGACCTCCTCCGGTGTGCCCTGGCCAATTATTTGGCCAAAGTCGAGCACGGTCACCTCGTCCGAGATATCCATGACTACCCCCATGTCGTGTTCGATCAGGGCCACTGTGATTCCGCGTTCTTCGTTGATGTCGAGGATAAAGCGGGCCATGTCTTCTTTTTCTTCCACATTCATGCCGGCCATCGGTTCATCCAGCAGCAAGAGCCTGGGCTCCAAGGCCAGCGCCCGTCCCAGCTCCACCCGTTTTTGCAGGCCATATGCCAGCGTTCCCACCGTCTTCTTACGGATGGCTTCGATCTCCAGGAAGTCAATGATATCTTCCACAATGGCCCGATGTGCGATTTCTTCGCGCTGGCTCTTGCCCCAATAAAAACCGCCACTGAGCACCCCAGATCTGAGGTGAACGTGGCGACCTAGCATTAGATTATCCAGAACCGTCATACCGCGGAAAAGCTCGATGTTTTGAAAGCTGCGGGCTATGCCCAGTTCGGCAATCTTGTGTGGGTGGAAGGTGGTGAGGTCTCTGCCTTCAAAAAAGATACGCCCTTGTGTGGGATGATATAGACGACTGATACAGTTGAGCAGGCTGGTCTTGCCGGCCCCGTTGGGCCCGATAATGGCGTGGATGGCGCCTTGTTCTACTTGGAGGTTGACATCCCGTAGTGCAACGACACCTCCGAACTGTAACGTGACTTCCTCGACTGCCAGTTGGATCATGCATTCCCCCATATGCAGTTTCGACGTGGCTAGCGCTGAGAAGTCAGCCCCCCCAGGCTTGAGTGTCAATCTGGTATGACTTGCCTTACCTTTCGAGCTGGACACCTCGTATCTGGCCTGCCTCAACCATGCCCGCCGTAGACATTGCTAGTAGAGGGGCTTCTGGTCATGAGGTATTTGATGAGGTGTCTATTGTAGCCATCTATGATGGGTTTGTCAAGATGTCCCGGAGATCCCAGCCACACGCCAGGAAGCGGAAGAGCAGCCTGCTTGGCCCCGCTCCGAAACGTATGTTCTGATCGCTTTCCTTACCCTTACGGCTCCCTGGCGACGAACTCGACTTTGACTTCAAATTCGTCCTCCACCGCCAGGGTGTTGGCGAAGTTGGGTGGCTCGATGCCGAAATCAGTCAGTAGCAGTTGAGCCGTGGCCACTCCTGTGATGGTATCACCCCGCAGAGACGCGGTGACGTCAAAGGTGACTGACTGGGTGACCTGGCGAATGGTGAGATCGCCGACTAGCTTGAATTGAACCTCATCGCCCTCGACATAGGTATCAGGCGCGTCTTGAATGCCGGTTGCTCTGAACTCGGCAAGAGGATTTGTGTTGAACGTAGGCCCGTTTTCGCGAATCCAGTTGTCGCGTCTTGACTGGTCGGTGGTCAGGGAAGCCAGATTTACCGTAAAGTTATTGGCGCCCAGCGGAGAGGCTAGATCGCCCAGATTAAGTTCAAGCTGCCCCTCGAATTCTTGAGTGCTGCCGACGACATCGGCCAGACCAGCCTCGATTCCCAGCTTAGGCAAGGCACCTGGGAAGAACTCCTCATCGACCATGTACAAGGCCCTGGATTGCTCCGGCACGATTACGTACGTGTGCCGACCCCCCAGCTCATGGGCAGCAGAGTCTGCTTTCGCCACTGGCGTGGACGCCGCCGTAGGCTCTTCCACCGACACGGGGCTGGTTGGAGGCTCTTCCACTGGCCTTGATGTGGCCTGTGGCTGCCCGGGGCTGCCACAGGCTGCCAGCAGAAATACGGTTGCTAACAGTACAAGAGATAGGCATTTCGAGGCCAATCTACTACGCACTCTTTCAGCTCCTTGATTATCTTCAGAATTGGTTCGCATTCATACTTGCCTCAAGTGGGATGCCGTCAGGCAAAAACGTTGGGAGCGTCTTTATATCCTGACCGTATTGGGCCAGCAGCGCCCGCACAAACATGGAATAAAAGCTTTCATGATGCATTCTAGGGGTATAATCTTGAACTGTCAAGCCCCTGACGAAGCCGTAGCTCAAGAACAAGTCGACAAAAGCAGCATCTTTGCTGATAATATGGATGGGTGTGTCAAAACCATCGCTGCGACGTGATACCCGCTGTGGCTGATGATCGCCGATCAGGACAAAGATTGATTTCTCGTCGCCTTCTTGGAGTATAAAGTCCGTCAAGAATTCTAGCTCATACTCAATCGAATTCAGGTAGTTCTGACGCCTGACTTCGTGTGGGATTGGATCGATCAGGAGCGCTGGGTGTTCGGATGTGCTGGAGTTCAGGGTTCTCCAATCGTCGGCAAGCTTGGGCAGCGGCACCCATGGATAGTGGGAGTTTTGGGTGATGAAAAACAGGAAGACAGGCCGGCTTGCACGGCTGATGATGGCCTGGTGCGCGAAATGAAGCACATATTGGTCGGGCGGAGCCGGCCCCCACCCATAAAGCGATCCCTGATAGCCCAGGTTACTGTATTGCAGCCAGCGATCCACCCCATAGAATTTCTTTTGCTCAAGTAATTCCTGCTCTTCCAGTTGGTCGGACAGGGAAGAGACTCGAGCGTACTCATATCCCTGTGTTTTCAGGTAATGACCCAGGTCGGGATATGCGCCTGACTGATACCTATCGATCAGGGAGAGATATTGTGAGTGGTTGTCGATGCGGACCCCAAACAGAGCACTCGTGTAAGACATCCAAGAGCCTCCCCCCCAGGTTGGAGCCTCACTCAGCGTCGAAGTGACGTGCCATCCACCCTGCCTAAGCTGGCGCTGCAACTGGCTCAGCAGCGACGTATAGGCTTTGCGGTAGTCCGGGCGTTTGTAGAGCACGCTTCCATAGGACTCCACGAAGATCAGATAAATGTGTGGCGTCTCAAGCAGGTGGTAAGCCGAGTAGTCGTAGGCGCTCTGGGCCGCTTTGTTGTCAAATGCGTCAAGATGGCGACGAGCCTGGATTGAGTCAGCGATGTTCGTTTGGAGCTTGTAGGCGAAACTGCTTACCACCATCTGGGGGTTGGCAAGGGAGTCCTGATACTTGAAGGCAGACGCCAGGACCAGAAGCGTGATCATTGCCAGGCCGACCTTCGACCCTTTGCCCAGCCGCTCGACGAGGGTGACATCCAACAGAGCACGGACCAATCTGCCTATCAGCACGGCACCAGCTAGCAGAGCAAAAGCGGTGGCGGCGTAGAAGACCAATGGCAATTGTAGACTTCGCACCACAAATGGGATGCCATCCAAAAGAAGCCGATACTGGCTATAGAACACCGGCTCGATCTGATACAGGGACAGCATAACACTCTCATATAGGTAGTAACTCCAGACAGCAAAATAGAGGGCGAGGAAGAACCGGCGGAAAGTGCCCCGACTTTTGAGTGGGCGCCTAATCCAGCGTACCAGGACCCACAGCGCAACTAGCAAGGTGATCTCTGCATTGAGTCTGAAGGGATCCAAGTTTTCGCGGCGCAGGGCCAGACTCTGGACGACGTCCACTGGAGCCCACGTCAGAGAGAATGAGATTGGCAGCCATGTGGTGGTTTCCCGGTTGAGCAGGTACCAGGGCAGGAATAGCAGCAGGTTCAGGGTAAAGAAACACGCCCAGAATACTAGATCCGGGTAGAGGGTTAGTTTCAGCCTGGCGCGAAGGTGTTTAGCCATATTGCAGAAGACTTGGGGTCAGCTTAGGCCTCCCCTGTCGCCACATGAATCGTCGTGTCCACATTCGATATGCTGGGAAGACCTTGCGCTGCGCACATGCCGCGTTTACTGGCCGTTCCAATGATGATGTCTGATGTTTGGCCCAGACGCCGCAGGGCTACCACCACTGGCAACACCAAAGCCGTAGCCATGCCACCCACCACGTAGCCAGAAGCGATCGACTGGGCTTGAGAGAGATAACCCAGACCTGTCTGGCCCAGCATGCTGCCGCCGCTGGCCACCAGCGAGTCGAAGGATACCACCGTCGCCCGCTGCTCGGATGGAATAATCTCGTGTATGTATGCCTGCCTGACAGGACCCCACACCCCCATTGTGCCCGCCACCACCAGGTAAAGGGCTACTGCCAACCAGAATGACCCGGCTAGCCCTACGCCTATGGCCGCCACCGTCTGAATGCCCGCCGCCCACAGCAAGAGCGTGGTACGCTTGCCACAGAAACGGGTGAACCATTCGACCAGAGAATTGCCGACGATGGTCGCCAGCGAGACGAGAGCGGCGATTACACCAGCTACCCAGGTGATATCCTGGCCTAACAGTTCCAGGAAATAAGGTTGCCAGGCATAGAAGCCCCAGGCCATAAAGATGGCCTGGATGAAGGAAGCAACGATGAACAAGCGAACCGGGCGCTGTTGCCAGCCGTAGCGAATACTCGTCTGGGCCACATTCCGCATCGCAGTCGGCAGGGCCTCCAATTTCACAGCCTGCGGCGTAAATCCAATTTCATGCATGGTGAAATAGGCAATCCCAAACACAGCCCCCAGCAACCCCGAACGGACCAGAAAGGGTATGGACAAATCCAGGCTGCCCAGCAGGCCTCCCCCCACCGACCCAATCAGCATGGCGGTGCCGGACACCATCGACCCGCGGGCGAAGACTTGATCTAGTTTATCCGGGTAACCTGTGGCCTTGAGCGCATCTACCAGCCAAGCTTCCATAGCTCCTGAGTAGAATGTGTACCCTAAACCGAGCACCACCGACATCAGGCTGAAAAGCAACAAGCCCCCACCTATGGCCGCCACACCCACGTAGCCAAGCGTGCCCAGGAGCAGGATGGCCACGCTAAGCAGGAAGGAAGTACGGCGCCCGCGTGTATCGGCCAGTACGCCCGTGGGAATCTCAAATAGGGCCATGCTGCCGGTGAAGACGGCGTTGGCGATAAACACGCCAAAGATGTCCAGTCCGGCGTCAAGCAGGAACAGGGTGTTGACGCCCCAGATAAAGGAGGCTGAGAGTGTGTATAGGCCGGCAATGATGAGGTAATTCCGAATGACAGAAGCGTGAGTCTTGTCCATATCCGATAAGTATATCGAAATGTATCTGAATTGTCCAATATTGGATGGCCAAGTACTTCCAACCAGGTTCCCTTTTTATATGTTGGGCTCCATGGTATACTCTCCCCAGCGGAAGCGCTTCTAGCGGGGGACAGATAGACTGAGGGCGGGTGTAGTATGCTGCAGAGCCTGGCGCAGAGTCTATGACTGCATTGATCGACCTGCGTGAGTTTGCGGTTCGCCATGGGTGTGCTTTTTCTCTGGGTCTGCGCCTCGGGGATCGGCCCCTGCCTGCCCGACCTGCCTTCGCGCTTCTCATTCTCCACCTGCTGGGCCTGTTGGCCATTGTTCGTCTGACACATCAAATGCTCTGGCTGGTATGGGTTCCAGTTCTGCTTATCCAGCCGCTGGCCCTTTCCTGGCGGCTGAAGAGGCGATACTTGCTCCCCGAAAGCCTGGCACCCCTGGGCATCGCATATGGGGTGCTCATCCTGCGTGTGCTGATTGCGGTGGCGGCGCGTGCTCAGGGACTCACCTCCGGCCCACTCACCGTGCCCGCCCCGTGGGGAGAAACTCTCAATTTGAACCTAGCCATTGGGTTAAGTGGGCTGTGGGCATTGATGGCGCAGACATGCCCAACGTCCGAAGCATTTGGCAGGCGTGTGTATCCGGTCACCCTGGTGGGGGTCGTTTTGGGAATGTTGTCCTTGTTCTGGGCGATCCTCACTTACCTGACCATTCGCACAGCGGGTGTGACGGGTAGCGATCCCTACGCCTACGTGCAGATGGCGGTGGACATTGCCCGGAATGGCACGCCTCTGCATGACTTCCCTCTGGCGCCCCGCGTAGCAGGTTGGGGATTGCCGACCTGGCCGGTGGTGCCGGTCGGCTATAATCCGCCTGATTCAGGGACAGGGGTTGCCGCTACGGTTTGGGCACCAGGTTACGCCGTATTGCTGGCAATTGCCTATCGGATAGGCGGCGAGAGTGGCCTTTACGTGCTGTCGCCTTTGCTGGGGCTGGCCGCGCTGGTGGCAGTTTGGGGCTTGTGCCTTGAAGTGTCACGCACCTGGCCGAGCCATCGGCGTTTCCTGGCGGCAGGCATCGCCGTTTTTGTCCTGGCCACCTCGTATGAGCAGATTGACCGGCTGTCCGTGCCCCTGGCGGATATCCCCTCTCAATTGTTCACCATCCTCACCATCTATTTCGCTTTGCGCGCGATACGTGGGCGGGCCTTTCTGTTTGCTGCCCTGACTGGCCTGTGCCTGGGTACTGCCTTTGCGATTCGTTATACTCAGGTTCTATTGGCAATTAGCGCCCTGCTGGTATGGGGACTCTTCTTGGTCCGGGGCCGACCTGGCTGGCGACGAGAGTCTCTGTTGGTGGTGGTCGGTTTCGGAGCATGCGCCTGGCTCGTAGCATTGCCCGTACTGAGGTATCACCAAATGGCCTTTGGCGGCCCATTCCGCGTAGGTTGGGCGGAGTTGGACCTGTTTGGTTGGCAATACATTCCCCATACCTTTGTCATAATGGCCAAGAGCTTCCTTAGCGCGAAGGAGTTCCTGTACCTGGTTCCCTTCCTGGCATGGGGCGTATTTCAACTGTGGCGCAATTCTCAGCCAGCGGCTATCGCCCTGCTGGCCTGGCTGATAGTGATCGGATTGTTTCATCTAAACTACGCTGCGCTACGTATCCGCGACCTACTTTCCGTATTTCCGGTTCTTTGCGTATGGGCAGGGATCGGCATGGCCGACATCTTATCACAGGTTCAGCGCATCGGCCGGCTCAGCTGGCGAAAGGGCGCGCAGGTTTTGGCTCTTGGCTTGACGGTTGTTTTGCTCTATGCCCGGGCTCGCGTAACGCTTTGGCTACCTGCCTATGCCCAGGACTTCCGCACTTTCGGCTATTTGCGGGCAGATCAGCGGGTTGCCTTTGACCGCCTGGCCAGCCTGACTTCTGCGGAGGCCGTGGTGGCCGCTTCAATGAATAGTGGCCCGATCACGTTGTATGCCCAGCGCGACATCGTACGCCCAGCCTACTGGTCGGAGGATGAATGGCTCGATTTTGTGGGTCGGGCGCTGAGCGATGGGCATCCAGTTTATCTGCTGGTGGACGGGGCGGAGATGCAGGGCCCGATGCAGGTCATTCAATCGCGCTACCAGCTCGAACAGGTGTCGTCTTTGCCGGTGCCCTATTTCTACCCAGATGGCAACTCGGAGGATCGCAGCGTGTGGCTGTATGAAGTGATCGTCGATCTCAACGACTAAACATAACGCATCCAAGCCAGGTCTTGGGCTTTAAGGGGGTGCGAAGATGCGATTAATGGTATAATAGCATACGTGGCAATAGCCACTTAATCGCAAATGCCGACCGCCGATCACTGGGCCGCATTGGAGCGTGATGCGAATGATGCGTAGCAGACACTTTCTGGATAACTTGCGTTTTAAGGTGGGGGTTGGAGTCATTCTTCCATTGGCCTTGGTCTTGGGCCTGTTTTCCTACCTCCAGTACGTCAGTCATCGAGAGCGCGAGATCCAGATACTGGAGCAGTCCGCCACCAACTTGGGGCAGATCGTGGAGGGAAGCCTGCGATATGCCATGTTGAAGCACGACTTCGCTGCGGCTCAACAAATTATTGACGACTTGGCTCATAGGGGGGATGTCGAGAACATCCTCTTGCTAAACGCTCAGAATCAAATCCGCTTTGCCAGCGGAGGGAGAGGCATCGGGACCCGGTTATCTCGGAGCGATCCAGGCTGCCAGGGCTGTCACTTGGCAGACACACAGCTGCCGCAAGCCAGTGCAATCGTGGTATCTAATTCAGGCAGGCGCGTTTTGCGCAATTGCAGCCTGATCAAGAATGAGCCAGCCTGCGCTGAGTGTCATGACTCGGGGAACCGGATAACCGGCGTGATCATCACCGACCTGTCTGCGACTGAGGTGGATCGTCGTCTTTCGCAAGAACTTCGGGATACGCTCCTCTTTTTCGGCGGAGCCTTGATTCTGGGGGCGCTGGTCACCAATTTGTTGATAAATAAAGTCGTTGTCAGTCGGCTGGTACGTGTGGCACAGGCTGTCAGGGTATTTGGCCAGGGAGATTTTCGATCGCGGGCCGAGATGAGCGGGGGCGACGAGATTGCTAGACTGGCTATTGCCTTCAACCAGATGGCTCAGGGCCTTCAGGAAAAGGCTGGGCTGGAGCAACGGGTGAGAACGCAGGCTGAGGAACTACGCCGGATCTCCGAAGAACGAGGGCATCTTTTAGAGAGGACCATCACTGCTCAGGAGGAGGAGCGAAAACGGATAGCACGTGAGTTACACGATGAGTGGGCGCAAACCCTGGCTGCACTGACCGACAACTTGGATCAGGCCAGCAAGGCGCTGCCTGAGGAGTTGGCCTGGCATAGAGAGCAACTGGAGCGAACGCATGCCGTGACTGTTGACGCGGTGAAGGCATTGCGTCGATTGATCCTTGATCTCAGGCCGGCGATGCTGGACGATCTGGGCCTAATACCGGCTATTCGTTGGTACGCCGAGTCCCGCCTGGAAACCAATGGGATGATGGTCGAGTTTCATGCCAGCGGCTTGCAACGGCGCCTGTCTCCCGCGGTTGAGACCGCTCTATTCCGGATTAGCCAGGAGGCCATCACTAACATTGCCAAACACGCTCAGGCCAGCCAGGCAACTATCCACCTGGAGTTTCAGACGGATCGGGTGGCCTTGTCCATCCAAGACGATGGTCGAGGCTTTGACGTGGGGGGGGTGTTGCGGGGAGAGGGCTTGAGCCGGGGGCTAGGGCTGCTGGGCATGCGGGAGCGGGCCACCCTGCTGGGGGGGATATTGCACATCCGCTCGAGGCCCAGCCGTGGAACCCGGATCCAGGTTGAAGTGCCGGTTGACGGGGCTGAGGGGAGATGATACTGAATGGATAAGATCCGAGTCCTGGTTGCCGATGACCATGCTCTGTTTCGAGAGGGGATCCGGCTCATCTTGGAGTCCGATGAATCTGTAGAGATTGTTGGGGAAGCCGCCGATGGCAGGCAAGCGACCTCAGCAGCCCGGGCGCTTATGCCCGACGTGGTGCTCATGGATGTCACCATGCCTGAGATGGATGGCCTGGAGGCTACTCGCCAGATCAAGCAAGACTGCCCGGACACGCAGGTGTTGATCC
The DNA here is from genome assembly GCA_020343875.1 of Anaerolineales bacterium. Taxonomy (GTDB): domain Bacteria; phylum Chloroflexota; class Anaerolineae; order 4572-78; family NAK82. Next base: position 2,707,631 of record CP070811.1, read on the forward strand.
TCACCATGCACGAGAGTGACGCCTATTTCTTCCGCAGCCTGAGCGCCGGCGCATCGGGTTACGTGCTCAAAGAAGCGGCCTCGGCCGACCTGCTCTCGGCTATTCAGTCGGTGGCCCGGGGCGAGGTATTCCTCTATCCCTCGGTGGCCAAGAAGCTGGTCGCCGATTATCTGCGCCGGGCGGGTGCGGTAGAGATAGAAGGTCAACATCAGCGGTTGACTCCTCGGGAGCAGGAGATCCTTCTCCTGATCGGGGAGGGATGCAGCGATAAGGAGGTTGCTGAGAAGTTGGTCATCAGCCCCAATACCGTGCAAAGTCATCGCTGGCACATTATGGATAAGCTAGATCTGCACAACCGGGCTGAGTTGATCAAGTATGCCATACGCCGGGGCCTGATCGACATCTACTGAACCAGTCAGCAATCCGGACCGCTCGCCGGCCTGGGTGATTGGCCCATCTTGCCCTGGGGCGAGCTGGCAGCCTGCAGCGTGAAGTAGTGAAAAGCACCAGAAGAATGGTGCTTTTTTTGGTGGTAATTGGTGGAGAACTCCATAGACGGGGCGAGAAGCGACCGCTATACTGGAGCATAGTAGGAGGGCGACGCCAAGGATGACTCATTCGGAGCGCCCGGTCCACGTGGGCATGCCTCCACTTGTTCTTCTGGTCGAAGGGCACCAACTGCTGCGCGAGGCGCTGGAGCATATTCTTAGCCGTCAGCTGGGACTGGAGCGTTTCGAATATGCGGAGAACGGTGATGCTGCAATTCGGAAGGCAGCCAGGCTGGAACCAGAGCTTGTGCTGGTGGATTTCAGCTTGCCGGACATCAGTGGCCTGGATGCTGCCCAGCACATTCTGGAACATGCACCCCATGCCCATATCGTCCTCCTGATTGATACGCCCGAGGCGGCGTATCGAGCAGCTGCGGAGGCCCGCGGGGTGACGACCTGCATCGCAAAAATGGCACTCTGGGATGAGCTGTCCCCGACAGTGACCAAGTTGCTCGGTGAAGGCGCATCCGACACAGTTAGCTCACATGCGTGAAAGGTCGACGTGTTCCAGCCGCCAGACAAACCGACCAGCAAGATATGACAAACCAAAACAGGCGGTACACCCATGTCTGTGTATGTGTAGGCCGCGCCTCTGCGGCAGCCGGAGTGGGGGGCAGAACGACAAGATTTCTCCGAATGGAGATGATTACGTGGCCTATACTGAAAAGGTCAGAAGATGCTTGGTATATGTGTTATAGGCTGCACGACATATCTGTAGTCTGTGCAAGGAGGCAGACACTGTTGTAGCACTGCTTGAATCACCAACTGGAGATCCGAAGGCACACACTGCCCGCGAGTGCAATAACAGTCCTGTGGGGGGATCGAGCGGGTAAGCTGAGTACTGGCTCCAGAAGGGCGCTCGTAGGGTCAAAACCATCTTCGATGCAGACAGCCTGGTCCCAACGGTGGCAACCAGCACGAATGGGGGGATCTTCTGGGTGTCACCCTGGCCTGTGCCGTCACCTCGCTAGATGGAATCGAGCCTGCCGGGTAGGTAACCGGCTCGGTATCCAGCTGGCCTACTGGCAGCGGGCAAGCCCGGTGAGGAAAGCGATTAGCCAGGCGGGGCGTTCGGGGGGCAAAGCATTGCCAGGGGGGAGGCTTTGCGGACCTCGTCCGCTCCGCTTGGGCTATCTTGGGCCGTTTCGATTATGCCTATCAAAATCTTTGAGCGCTATTGATCTGTGCTATCTATGTCGGTGGAGTGTTGGGTCAGCTGACTCGGCGAGAGCAGGTCATCGGGCCTGACAGGAGATAGGTTCGGGCGGCGACAACAGGCTTTGAAGGGGGACCACCTCGATGGGGCGCAGGTTCTGGCATATCCTCACAATACCCTGCATGGCATTCCTACTGGGCCTGGCTGCGGTGACCGGGCTTTGGCTGGCCGCGTCTCCGGCCCGAGCCCAAGGAACGATCTACGTTGACGACGACAACTGCCCTGACCCTGGCACAGGCACCGCGCTTGACACCTACTGCCAGATCCAAGCGCAAGCGCCGAATTGATAACGCCACGATTGGGCTGGGTGGCAATCACAGCCTGGCGGTCGATCTATCTGTCGGTGGTGCTTCGTGACTATCCGTAAGACTCTTTTAGGTAGTCGGGTCGATACCTATGTGGACCCCATCAGCTAGTGCTTTGTCAAGGCTTGATTGACGGGCAATCTTGGCACCCATGGTGTTGGACTCTACCCCTCAAATCACCTTTGACAAAGTACCAGCTTGACAAACCCGATAATCAAGATATAATCCCTCTTATCAACATCTCAAAGGGTGTTGCCGTGAGGCGGAACGGATCAAGACAAACTCAGCCGAGTGGCCCATTGCTTCCTTTCGTCCGGTGCGTCTGTACCGGGCGGGTGTAGCCGTCTGATCAGGCCGGGTGCCTGGCCGGACGTTAGTGGCTGCGCCCGCCGTTCACCGTACGTGGCGATGAGTCGCGCCGGTTGAGCGAGCCGCCCTTTGGGTTCCTGTTTCGACAATAATCCAATGACGACCGCCGAGTTCTAATTGATATGAGTTGGCGGTGTCGGTTTTGTTCACGCGAGCGAGACTCATTGCCGGGGCTTTCGCCCTGTAGTGGGTCTTTTTGATTCCGGTATCTAAGATATTGAAAACTCAAATGGAGGAAATAATGAGGATTGCGAATGATGTTACGGAACTGATTGGCAACACGCCCTTGGTGCGTATCCGGCGCCTGGCTGAGGGCTGCGCGGCAGAGGTAGTGGCCAAACTAGAGTTCTACAACCCGGCTCATAGCGTCAAAGACCGGATCGGAGCGTCGATGATCGAGGCCGCCGAGAAGGCGGGGCGGATTGGGCCGGACACGATCATTCTGGAGCCGACCAGCGGCAACACCGGCATCGCACTGGCCTTCGTGTGCGCGGCCCGCGGCTATAAGTGCACTTTGATTATGCCAGACACCATGAGCAAGGAGCGACGTATGTTGCTGCGAGCGTATGGCGCAGAGCTGATCCTCACGCCAGGCAGTGAGGGGATGTCGGGTGCCATCAAAAAGGCGGAGGAGATGGCGGCTGCCGACTCGCGCTATCTGATCCCCCAGCAGTTCAAGAACCCGGCCAACCCCGAGATACACCGCCGGGCCACAGCCGAGGAAATCTGGCGCGACACGGATGGCCAGGTTGACATCCTGGTAGCCGGCATCGGTACCGGGGGGACGATCACGGGGGTGGGCGAGGTGATCAAGGCCCGCAAGGCCTCATTTAAGGTTGTGGCGGTGGAGCCAGATGCCTCGCCAGTTCTTTCAGGCGGCCCAAAAGGCCCGCATCCTATCCAGGGCATTGGGGCCGGTTTTGTACCTGAAGTTCTAAACACCAGCATCTACGACGAGATTGTGCGGGTGGCAGCTGACGATGCGTTTGAAACTGCCCGCCGCATGGCGCGGGAAGAGGGTCTGCTAGTTGGTATCTCTTCCGGTGCCGCCATGTGGGCTGCTCTGCAGGTGGCACGTCGCTCCGAGAACGCCGGCAAGCTGATCGTTACCATTATTCCTTCTTTTGGGGAGCGGTATCTGAGTACTCCTCTGTACGCAGACCTGGCAGATTAAGTAACTGCCCAGGCGAAGCCTGAGAATAGAGTGAAGCCTTCGTCCCAGGGCGGGCTTTCTGGTTCGGCAGCTAGTTGTGTCTGTGCTGGACTGCGGCTCGCCAGCCCGTCCTGGCTTCGCCAGGTATGCCAGGGACCGCCTACACCCCGCGCCGTGCTGGGGGCAGAGCGAGTGCGGTACTGAATGGCGTGAGCCGCGTAAGCGCTGAAATCCGAGTCTTCTTGCGAGGCAACGAGATTCTTTGCCTGCGGCCCCGAGTGAATTACTGGTTGGAGGCCGTGTTAGGATTATGGCAGCCTTGGGCTGCTTTTGAATTGAGGTAAGCGATGTTCGAAACGATGCGCCGTGATGTTCAGGTTGTGTTCAATCGAGATCCAGCAGCGCGCAGTGTGTTGGAAGTTCTGCTGTGCTACCCTGGCTTGCATGCAGTGTGGGGATATCGGCTGGGGCATTGGCTGTGGACGCATGGTGCCAAGCTGCTGGCGCGCTGGATCTCGCACATCGTGCGAGGCCTGACCGGGATCGAGATTCATCCTGGGGCGAAGATTGGCCCTGGCCTCTTCATTGACCATGGCATGGGTGTTGTGATTGGTGAGACGTCCGAAATTGGAGAAGGGGTCACCTTATACCACGGGGTGACGCTGGGCGGCACCAGTCTGGAAAAAGTCAAACGTCATCCAACCCTGGAGGACAGGGTGGTGGTGGGCGCCGGCGCCAAGATTCTGGGCGCGATCACTATTGGCGAATGCAGCCGCATCGGGGCCAACGCCGTGGTGGTCAAGCCGGTGCCCCCCAATTCGGTGGTGGTCGGCGTGCCGGGAGAGGTCATCGTGCGCAGCCAGCCGCGGCTGGTGAAGGCAGTGCCGGATCTGGAACACGGCATACTGCCCGACGTGATCGGTGACTCGTTGATTTCCCTCATGGCCCGTGTTGAGGACCTGGAACAGCGGGTAGATGGTCTCCACGAGCCTGTGGCGGCGCCTCACGCGCCCAGCCTGGGGGCCTGGCGAGGAGAGGACTTCTCAATCTAGGCAGTCTGCGTATTTTCATAGGGGGTGCTTGAGGAAAAGAATTTAAGATTAGGACGATGTGATTTGTGGTGTAGTAGCACAAAACAGCGGAGATGCCGTAACCGTGCAGCGGCAACCCAATCCTCACGTCGGGTGTTATAATCTTCGACGTCAACTCATGCCTTTCATCGGCCGAGAGGAGGAGCTGGCCGGGGTTGCTCACATATTGGCCGACCCCGCTTGTTGGTTGCTGACCCTGATTGGCCGGGGTGGAAGCGGATCAGATGGGCCTTTCGAACGCCCGTTTCGAGGTGAAGGATGTAACCACGCTGGGCGAGGTCGGGCGCTATGACCTGATCACTGCCTTTGACGCCATTCACGACCAGGCCCGGCCGGCCACCGCCTTGTTTAACATCGCTACCGCCCTGCGCCCCGAGGGGACCTTCCTGATGCAGGATATCGTTGGGTCGAGCCATGTCCACAACAACCTCGACCATCCGATCGTGCCGTTTCTGTATACCATCTCGTGCATGCATTACACGACGCCCTCATTGCCACAAGATGGGGATGGGCTTGGCACCATGTGGGGTGACGAGAAGGCACTTGAGATGCTGGCTGCGATCGGATTTAACAACGGTGTGGTGAAACAGCTTCCTCATGATTTTCAGAATAACTATTACATCTGTCCCAAAGACTAATAAGGAGAGCATATCGTGAACGCAGTAGACATCTTAAAATACGGACATCAAACGTTCCTGAACAGCATTGATGGCTTGCCAGAAGGCGACTGGCACACACCCGGAGTGTGTGGCGTGTGGTCGGTCCGGGACATCATAGCCCACTTGGCTTCCTATGAACAGGTGCTGTTCGAGGTTCTGAATTCTCTGTTGGGTGACAGCCCCACCCCCACTCTGGACAAGTTTGGTGAGTTGGGCGTGCAGTTCAATGATGTTGAGGTGGAGGCACGCCGGGATAGAGCGGTGGGCGATGTTTTGGCCGAGTACCAGGATGCTCACTCTCAAACCTTGGCCTTGCTGGCCAAGATTCCAGCCGAAGTGCGTCGCCAGAATGGAACTCTGCCCTGGTACGGCCCGGATTACGACCTGGATGACTTCATCGTGTATACCTTCTACGGACATAAACGGGAGCATAGTGCCCAGATTGGGGTGTTTCGGGATCAGCTGGCTGGCGTCGAGGCACTGGGCCAAGCTGCATCAGGTCAAGAAAGGTAGCCGCCGAGATGAACTGCCTGACGGCACAGGTCCCTCATCTGGGCACCTCATCCATCACCTTCCGGCCTGGTACCGTTGCCGATTCATACCCGGTTTTCGAGGTCTTTGAACGAACGCTGGCTGACCTCAGCCGACGCCTGGGCTCGACCAAGCCCACCAGCGCGTCGGACCCGGCAGCCCTAGCCCGCATGTGGGAGGAACGCCGCTCGCTCTACGAGCACCTGGCGCGTACCGCCGAGCACTTCTGGCTGGCCGAAAGAGATGGTCAGCTGGTGGGCTTTTCTCGGTCTATTCTGCGGGGTGGGGTGCGCGAGTTGACCGAGCTTTTCGTGTTGCCTGGCGAGCAGTCGTCGGGCCTGGGGCGCGAGTTGCTCGCTCGCAGCTTCCCGGCGGACGGCGCAGCGCATCGCTCCATCATCGCCTCGGCTGACTTTCGGGCCCAGGCCCTGTACCTCAAGACAGGCGTCTATCCGCGCTTCCTGATCTACTACTTCGGACGGGCGCCTGAATCGGTCAGGGTGAGTACAGATCTGAGCTTTGAGCCTATAACAGCGTTGCCGGACAACCTGAAGAGACTGGGAGAGCTGGATGAAGTCGTGCTTGGCCACCGGCGAGATGTTGACCACGCCTGGTTATTAACGGATCGGCAGGGCTATCTCTACTACCGAAGCGGCCGCCCGGTCGGCTATGGCTACCTGGGTGTAAGAAATGGCCCCTTTGCTCTTCTGGATGCCAGGGACTACCCGGCCGTGCTGGCACACGCGGAGAGCCAGGCAGCGGCGCAGGGACGCGGCCAGTTTGGGCTGGAAGTAGCCACGGTCAACCAGGCAGCTGTAGACTACCTGTTGGCGCGCAGCTTCCGCATAGATTCCTTCATGGCAGTCCTAATGAACGACACACCCTTCGGCACTTTTGAAAACTATATCTTTCCCAGCCCGCCTTTCTTTTTATAGCCCTGCGGATGGTTTCTCTCTTGGTTGTTGTCTGGGGAGTAGGTGCAATGCGCCTCTGGGAGCTGCTAATTTACAGATATTCAGAGCGGGCGGGGCTCGTCCGTGAATCGCTGCTAGGGGGACCGGAGGTGCGCCCTACTTGACCGGGAATTTGATACGGAATTTTAAGGTGCAAAATATCTAATTCGTGCTATAATAGTATGCTTTTCACTTGGCTGGTGACTCGAGGCGGGCCAACTGCCCAGCAAAGCGACGTGGGCGTTGGCCCTGTTGGCTTCGGCACGTGCCCGGGGGTGATCTTCGGCTCGCCATTCCCGACCAGCGTGTATCTGGGCCATCTGGCTTACAAGCAAATGGGAGCACGCACAGGCTGCGTACTTATAACCGGCCTCTTCGTCTGCGCTGGGCTAGGTCTCTTCTTCCCGATTGAGCCTGGCCGCAAGGGGGTAGGCGAGCTGCAGGCATCTGAAACCACTGTTCCTCAGCAGTTGGAGGCCGGTGCGGGGGGAGACTCCCATAGGAGGCATTTGACTTGAGAGATCTTTCATCATTGGCGCGCAAAATCACCATCAGTTTGTTCACCGGCCAGAGCTTGGTTTCCGCCGCGCTCATCGCTGTGTCGACGGTGGCAGCCATTGTGGGTATGGAATTGAGTGGCAACGCAGTCTGGGTCGGGTTACCCGGAGCGACGATCAAGCTGGCGAATGCTGGCGGGGCCTATTTATGGGGCAGCGTTTGGGACCGCATTGGGCGACGGGGCGCGATTTCCCTGGGGCTGATCACTGGCACCTTGGGAGCGGGGCTTACCATAGTGGGTATTCAGGCTGGTTCTTTTCTCCTTTTCCTGTCCGGATTGGCCGCTCTGGGGGTGGCCCAGGCCGCGATGCAGTTGGGGCGTTTTGCTGCTGCTGAGGTGCACCCCCCCCTTGAACGCGGACGGGCGATTTCTAACGTGGTTATCGCCGGCACGGTAGGCGCTATTGTAGGGCCGTTGATGATAGCACCCAGCGGTCAGTGGGCCATGGGCCAGGGCTTGAATGAACTCTCCGGGCCCTTTGCCGGTGCTCTAATCCTGTTTGGGTTGGCTACCCTGGCGTCATATATTGGATTGCGCCCCGATCCGCTCGAATTGGGCGAGGAGATCTCCCGTCGCTACCCAGAGAGAGAGGAGTACAACGGCACTGCGCGCCCTATTCTTGACCTGGTGCGCCTGCCGTCCGTGTCGGTTGCAATAGCGGCCATGGTGCTGGGCACTGTGGTCATGGTTATGCTGATGGGGATGACCTCCCTGTATATGAAGAACAATCAATATGCGCTGGCAGATATTTCGGTGGTGTTTTCGGCCCACACGTTCGGTATGTTTGCCCTCTCAATCGTCTCCGGACGATTAGCGGACCGGTGGGGGCGCGGAGTCGTGATCCTGAGCGGTGCTAGCGTGTTGGTTTTGGCTGCCGTGCTGGCCCCCCTGTCGCAAGGGGTGTTGCCGCTGGCTATGGCGCTCTTCCTGTTGGGGCTGGGCTGGAACTTCTGTTTTGTGGGTGGCTCTGCCCTGCTGGCCGATCAGCTGTCTCAGAGTGAACGGGCCCGTACCCAGGGGTTCAACGATTCTCTGATCGGGCTGTTCTCGGCGGCCAGTACCTTCGGCAGCGGCCTGATCTTCGCTGCGTCGGGCTATCTGGCTGTCAGCCTGGTGAGTGGCGTCGTGGCCCTGGCCTGCTTCGGCATAACTGCCTGGTGGCTGTTGGATGGGGGGCGGAGCTGGCCTGGACGCCAGTTGTTTCATCCCATCAAAGAGGCCTGACGGGCCGCTACCCTCTTTGTTCCGCTTGTACTCTGGTAATGGCAGCCCCTTGGTGATACAATTGAATGGCCAAGGGGTTTTTGGGGTGAGCTAGCCAGCCCGGCTGGGAGGCAGGTGATGATGATCAGCGCCCAATCCACCTGGCACTGTCTTCTGGCTTTGGTTTGGGATTGGCCCGGCGTACGTTGAGGGAGGCGAGCCAAGTGAAGGATAAAGCCCATGTGATTGTGCTGGGAATGGGGCTGCTCAACCTGGCCGCCCTGCCCCTGTGGCGGCTGCCAGTGGCTAATGCGGCGACGCAGGCGGTGGGCTATGCATTACTGGGCCTGGGACTCGCTCTCAATTTGCTCTCGTTTCTGGCCCTAAAGCATGCTGCAAGCGGCCATATTGAACCGATTGGAGATCTGGTTAGCAGCGGTATCTACGCCAGGCTGCGGCATCCTATGTACGTAAGCTTCGCCATAATTATGCTGGCTTTGGATCTCACGTTCGGAAGCGTGCCAGGCACACTGGTAACCCTGCTCGTTTTCATACCCAGCCTGGTCTGGCGGGCACGTCTGGAGGAGCGAACCCTGGCTCGGCGCTTCGGAAAGGCCTGGCAGGCATATGCAAGGCGTGTCCCCTCCCTGTTGCTGTGGGACCTGGCCAAGGGCGGGGGAAAGAGGAAGGATGGGTAATAGGGCATCTCGCAAGATGAGTAGCACAACCACTTAAGGTGGCGATGCCGTACAGGCCGATCCCCAAGGAAAAGACAGGATTGACCGGCCCCAAAAGCCTCTCATTGGCCGGCCCGAATGCGCTCGTATAGCTCCGTCGTCTCGCGGGTGGGCTCCACGCCCAGACCTTCGGCCAGAACGCGACGACAGTTTTCGTACTGAGCCATGGCCGCACCGCGTTGCCCGCTGAGTGCCAATAGGCGCATCATTTGTTGATGGGCCTCCTCCTGCCAGGGGTCCAGCTCAATCTGGCGCCTGGTATGATGGCGTGATTGCTGATAATCACCTTGTTGCTCGTAGTAGTCCGCCAGATACTGCAGTGCCTGGAACGCCTGATCGTGCAGCAATTCCCGTTTGAGCAGCGACCACTCCTCAAAGTCCGAGCTGTCCTTCAGAGTCAGCCCCGCCAGAAAGTCACCCCGGTACAAGGCGATAGCCTGTTCCAGGCACTGGATGCAGTGTGCGCAGGTTGCCAGCTGCTGGTGAGTATGTGTTTTGCTGGCTAGAATGTATTCGGTAAAGGCTGCCACGTCCAGCCAGTGGTCGCTGGCCATGTTGAACTGCAACGACTGCCGGCTGATGAGCAGAAAGGGTGGGGAGGTTTCCTGGTCACCAATGGCCCGGCGGATGCTAAACAGCGCCTGGCGCAGACTGTTGAAGGCAGTAGCCTGAGGCCGATCAGGCCAGAACAAGCTGGCCACGCTCTCGCGCCGATGTGGTCGGTCTGCGCCGGTGGCCAGATAAGCCAGAAGCGCCCGTGCCTTGTCAGACACAAAGCTGGTGACCGGTTCTTCTTCCAGTTCTATTTGAAAAGTGCCCAGGAAGGATAGGGTCAGGCGAGCCACGGTAAGTCAGACCTCAACGTGATCAGGGGCGAATCATTTGCCACCAATTCAGCCTCAAATGACGGGCTGAGACAACTAGTAGACGGATCTCATACCTCGGGTCGGTCCTGGGCAATCTGGCTTGCTCGCCAAACCAGGGCGGCCATAGAGTGGCGGGTAGTTGGTGGGCTATCGCCATTGGTATTAATTATGCCATAATCTTCTGGAAAAGGCAACAGTTGTTGCCAGAGTTAACGTTTTCTTAACGACAGTCTGCTATAATGGTTCTGTTTATATTGGAATTATTGTACCATATTTATCACATTACCGGATCTCTCCACTTGCTGCCGGCTGATAGGTTGTTCTAAGACATTTCATATGAAATTCCTATGATTTTGTGGCATATGAATCAATATATTGGGCGCTCTTCTTGCTTTTCTCATTGGCGTGTCGGTCCTTGGCAGGTTGTACAGCCTCCCACAGGCAGCAACCTCCCAAACATTCCCCATCGCATCCCCCGAGATGGGGAAATAGGCTCATAGACTCACCCCTCAGATCTTGCTTGCTCTTGCGAACATGCCAAACGGGGTGTCGTATTTGCAAAATATGATAATTACGGTATAATTGATAAGATTACCTTAGCGGTCAACATTTCTGGGCATCAACCAATTGTTGGGACTGACGTGGAGGGAAGAATGCGCAAGCCTTATGTGACTTTGATCGGACTGGCACTTGTCGGCGTGTTGCTGACCTTGTCGGTGGCGGTAGTCCTGGCTGTAAACGATGATGGACTCTTTGAGCTGGGTGATGGAGCAGCCAGCCCTGGCACCGCGGATATCTTGGGAGATAGCGATCCCAGTAATGGCCCAGACTGGGCCGAGCTCTTTAATGGGGATGGCACACTCAGGGGTAGTGATGGAAATGGCATACCTTTGCTTCAATCCCAAGCAGACGGTGGCTATGGCGGCCTTACGGCTCGTTTCCTGAAGGACGACATCTCTACCAAGATCAACCCTGACCAGACCACCTTCCTCTCGCGCAACAAGAACAGTGACCCTATTTCCAGTTGGGGTTGGGGCCCGGGTGGTGTGGCATCCAAAGGTGAGCTGTCCAACTTCTATGTCTATGCAACCGCCAGCAGCGCTGGCGGGTTGGTCATCTACGCCGGCCTGGAACGTGTAGACCCCGGCGGCGACAGCCATGTAGACATCGAGCTCAACCAGAGCCTGGTTGAGCCGCTTGCTTGCAGCAGCGCGCCCTGCTCTTTCAGCGGCCAAAGAAGCCCTAACGATGTGTTGTTGGTGATGGACTACACCAAGGGGGGCGCCCTGGGCGTGATCGAGGTCCGCGTGTGGAACGGGTCCGAATGGACCTCGCAACAGACGCTGAACCGTGAGGGTTGTATCGCGGGCGATTCAGTGTGTGGTTTCAATAACGCGAACTCGATCCCTGGCGGTGATTGGCCGAGCTATCTTGTCACGCGCAATGAGGCAATTGTTACCGATAATTTGGAGCCCAATGCATTCACCGAGCTGGGCGTCAACGTCACTCAGTTGTTGGGCACCACGCCTTGCTTCCAAACCGTTCAGGCCAAGACTCGTTCCTCGTCGTCCTTCGACAGTACCTTGCTGGACTTCGCGATGACCTCCATCGACCTATGCAAAACCAAGGTCAGCATTGAGCCTCTCACCGCAGCCAACCAGATCGAACAACCACACACCTTGACCGCCAAAGTGGAGGCCCTGCCCAGCAGCAATGGATTTGAATGGGGGCCAGTCAACAATGCCAGTGTCGTCCTGGCTGCCAGCGGCGTGGGTAGCCTGAGCAGCAATTCCTGTGTGACCGGCGCCGCCGGAACATGCACGGCGGTCCTCACATCGACGACGACCGGCCTCAGCAGTGTGTCGGCCACGGCCACCACACCGGGCTCGGGCCTTGTGCAGACCACCGATGGGGCAGGGGATAACTCCGCCCCCGCCGTGAAGCGCTGGGTCGACGCCCGATTGAAGCTTGCGCAAGGTGCAGCGGCCGACCAAGTTGGCAATGATCATCTGGTCACAGCTACTCTGGAGTTTGACTACGGCGATGGCCTTGGCTTCGTCACCGCCCCGGCGGGGCAAACACAGTCCATAGCGTTCAACAACAGTGGGGTGGGAAGTTTAGGGAGCAACACCTGTGCGACCGGTGCAAACCCTTGTACAGTTACGCTGCAGTCCTCACAGACCGGCACCAGCACCCTCTCCGCTGACTGGTCCGGCACTGTTCAGACTGGTGAAGGTACCGCCTCGGCCTCTGCCAGCGTGGAGCAGCCACTGATCAATCTTTGGGTGGATGCCCTTTTGAGCCTGGAGGCGGATGCAGGAGCCGGCCAGATTGGTGAGCCAGTTACCATCACCGCTACCCTGGAGTTCGACTACGGGGACGGCGCCGGCCCCGTCGGCAGTACGGATGCGCAAACCCAGACAATCACCTTCACGATTGAGGATGGTCCAGGCTCCTTCAACGGCAATGGCCAGCAGGCGACCTGCACCACCGGCCCGGACGGCATCTGCACGGTCACCTTTAGCTCTGATACGGCTGGTACCAGTATCATCTCCGCCAATTGGCAGGGGGACATCAGTACCGAGCAGATCATTATCCTGGGCTTCGACAAGTTCACCATCACTCAGTACTCGGTCGACGCGCGCCTGACGCTGCAGCCCGGCGCAGGGGCCAGCCAGGTCGGCAACAATTACCTGATTACGGCATTGTTGGAGTTCGACTACGGAGCTGGCTTCGTGGCCGCCCCTGCCACAGAGGCGCAATTCATCACCTTTAACAACAGCGGTGTGGGGTTGCTGAGCAGCAACGCCTGTGCGAATGGCGTTGCCAACCCGTGTGTGATCACCCTGCAGTCCATAACTCAGACTGGCGTCAGCACTGTCAGCGCTGAGTGGGCTGGGTCTATCCCGGTTACCACCTCCGATGGCACCCAACTTAGCGGCACAGCCTCGGCAACCGACACAGCGGTTAGCCGCTGGGTGGATGCCACGCTGGATATTGACCCGGCCGTAGCTGCACGCCAGGCCCGCAACCCGCATGTCATCGCAGCCAGCCTTAAGCTCGACTATGGGGATGGCCTGGGCTTAAGGCCCATTTCAAGCACGCAACCTATCAGCTTCGCCCTGGTTGGCTCGGGCTACTTTGGCAGCGAGCTCCAGACCTTGGGTCCCGACAGCTGCACGCCTGACGAGAATGGCAGCTGCACGGTCACCCTGCAATCCACGCAGACGGGAACCAGCACTGTCTCCGCCTCGTGGTCGGCGGACATCGATACTGGCGAAGGCCCGGTTTCAGTTTCGGCCAGTGCAGAGCCAGCCGCCAATCGATGGGTGGATGTCCGGCTGGCGGTTTCAAACGCTGCCAGTACGTGCGACGATGCCTATCTGTCCAACGAGGCGGTCTTTGAGCCGAATGATTTTGTCGCGGAGGCTTACGGGCCGCTCAACATAGCTCAATCGTACAATGCGTGTGTGACGGCCACTGAGGAATTCGACGTCTACTCCTTCCAGGTCGACAGTCCCTCTCTCTTAACCGTCAACCTGACCGGCCTACAAAACGATTTGGATGTAGCGATTTTCAAGCTTCTGGACACCCCAACCGAGGAATTCGATGACTACTCCGCGGATGTGGATGCTACCGGCCGGTCGAGTGTGGGTCGCTCCAGTGTGGGACGTTCCAGTGTAGGCCGCTCTAGCGTGGGACGTTCCAGTGTAGGCCGCTCCAGTGTAGGCCGCTCCAGCGTGGGTCGCTCTAGCGTGGGCCGGTCGAGCGTTGCCCTGCTGGGCGGGGGATTCTCCCCTGGTGCGGTTGACGAGCAGGCTATGGGTGTCGCCGCGGAGGCGGGTACTTACTATGTCCTGGTCTACAGGTATCCGGATGCTATCGGCGCCGGACAGTACAGCCTGCAAATTGACGCGGAATTGATTGACACAGCCCAATGCCAATGGAGCCCGCAATATGGGGTGGGGTCCCCAGGCGCTGTCTACGATGGCTCGGGTAACAACCCACCCCGAACCTTGATCTTGACCCATCAGGGCCGGCTGGAGGCGACCTATGGCGTTGCCGAAACCAGCCAGCTGATGTCCAAGCTGCAGCAATTGGCTGGAGAGGACTCTGTACGTGGCATCGTGGTTCCCGTCGAGACAGATGGGCTGGTCAGCACAAAATATGGTGTCTGGAATGGCAGTTACTGCAGTGTCGAGGCAGCCAACGACGTGGCTGCTGAGATCCGACGCCTGGCTCAGGACTACTTGAACAACAATCCAAGCATTGAGTACATCGTGCTTGCGGGCAGTGATGAGATTATCCCCTTCTACCGGGTGCCGGATGAGGTGCAGATTGCCAACGAGCAGGACTACGCTCTGGCGTCGGGCACTGATTTGTTGAGCCCGTCCTTCTGGGCACTGGCGCAGGGATACATTCTGACCCAGGATTACTATGTTGACGCCGATCCCTTGTTGTGGCGAGGGCGCCAACTCTACATACCTGATAAGGCCATCGGCCGGTTGGTCGAGACACCCGGGCAGATGATGAATATCATCAACAACTACCTGGATCCAGTTACCCGGGGGACAACGAATGTCTCTAGCTGTCTGGCCACTGGCTACGAGTTTTTGACTGACGGCACGCAGGCCATCCAGAATAGCCTGGAGTCCTTTGGCGCCTCGGTCACTACGCTGAACCACGATTTCTGGACCGCAGCCGACCTGACCGAAGTTTGGCCGCTTGCCGAGCCCAGGCCTGATCTGGTTTCAGTCAATGCTCACTTTGAACACTGGAATGCGATACCCGCGGCAGGAAGTGCCCTGTTCACAAACTCGGGCATTACGGGTAGCGACACCTTCACCAACACCATTGCCTACTCAATGGGTTGCCATGCCGGCCTGAATGTGCCTGATGGCAGTGTGGATCTGCTTGAGGCTGATCCTGGCCGCGTCACGATCCCGGACTTCCCACAAGCCTTTGCCCAACAAAGCGCGGCCGCCTGGGTGGCTAATACAGGTTACGGCTATGGCGAGACCGTGACTGTGGCCGACTCGGAACAGTTGATGCTCTTCTTCACCCAGGAACTGGGCCGGTATCAGAGCGTGTCTGTCGGCCAGGCCCTGGTCGAGGCCAAGAAGCGTTTCGTAGATGACACGGGGGTTGGGGGCTTCGGCGTGTATGAAGAGAAGTCCATGATCGAGGCCACCCTGTACGGGCTGCCTATGCACCGGGTCTCCGTGCCTAATCCCGACCCGCTGGCTGGCCAGACGACCCAGACTCAAAGTGGCGTTGCCGGCGACGCGATAGTAAACCAGGGTGCACCGTTCCCGTTGGCCGGGCTACAGGGAATCTCGGTGACCGTGAATCTGGACCCAGCGCAGCATGTAACCGATCGGGGCCGCTACTACGATGAGTCTGAGCAAGTGTACGTGGCCCACGGATTGCCGCTCCAGCCAAAGCAGCTGGTTGATCTGACAGGCCTGGCGAACTATTTGCCTCAGGGCGTCTTGCTGATAAGTGCGGACTACTCTTCGCAGGCAATGTTCGACCCGGTGGTTTCCATCCCGTCCCCGATTGACCCGCTGCCAGAACCACACTACAGTGACAGTGGTTGGGCCCAGGACATTTTCTGGGCACTTAACCCGCTTAATCCTAACCAGCTGACGTTGGCGGGCGGGCAGTATAACGTGGATGGGTTGGTTGAGCGCCTGTATGACAGCGTAGCGCTGGAAGTCTACTACTCAGATCAGAGCTCCAGCAGATTACTGGACATCGTGGATGTGAGTGGCACTCTGGAGGGGACCTTGGTCAACTTCTCAGTGTTGGTGGAGGCGCGCGACCCCGCCAGCCTGGATCCAGGTGCGCAGCGCGTGTTGGTGACCTACAATCTGCCCAACGGCGACGGCACCGGTTCATGGCGGAGCATCGACCTGGAATCTGAGGATGGTTCGTTGTGGTCTATGAGCGTCAGTCTGCCTGCCGGAACTGAATACTTTGTGCAGGTCTTGACAGTTGATGGTCAGGTGGGCGTCGACACCAATCGGGGCTTATACTACAAGGTGGGTGAAAGCGAGACGGTCAAGCCGTTTGGTACGGAGCACACCTTCACAGTCCGGCTCACGATCGACTATGGTGATGGTCTTGGCTTTGTAACCGCGCCTGACGGCACCGTTGATTTTCAGCTTGTTCTCAGCGGGGGCAACCTGGTCCGCGAAACCTGCAACACGCAAGGCACGGTCGGCGGTGAGTGTCAGGTAGTCGTCAACCCGACTGGTAGCGAGGGGACTACTGTTTTGACTGCTTTAGAGGCAAGCTGGGGTGGTGAGGTTGGCGTGGACGTCGGCGGTGCGGGCCAGCTGGTGGTGGTGCCAGCCACGGTCAGTGCCAACCAGGACAGCGCTGCGACAGAATGGTGGGCCGGCTCTATCTCTCTCTTCAAGAACGCCCAGGTAAGTGCGCGCACCCCGAACCCGGAAATCTGCTTTGGTCTGGTACGGGCAGACGGCAGCACTTTGGTTAGCACCAGTGCCGGGCAGCAGTGTTTTACCTTCAGCGCTGCCCAGGCTGACCACCTATTCCGATGGGAAGGCCTGGAAGCCGGGACTTACCTGATCACCGAAACCGTGCCGTCAGCTTATGCGCCGTTGGCTGCATCCCCGGACAGCGTGTTGTTCACGGACATTGTGGTGGACGACTCGCATCAGAACTGGGTGATGCGCACAGTTCAGAATGTTCCGGCCAATGAGGGCTGCACGCCCGGCTATTGGAGGAATCACCTCAGCCAGTGGGGCCTGGATCCGAATGCCTCGTTCTACGCGACCTTCGACGTCTCCTACTCAGGCACATCGCCACTACCTGAGTCGCTGACTCTGGGGCAAGCGGTCAGCCTGGGTGGCGGCGGATTCGAAAAGCTAGCCCGGCACGGCACGGCAGCCCTGCTCAGCGCGCAGGCCGGTATCTACTATCCCTACACCTATAGCGAAGTCCTTGGTATGATTCAAAGTGGACTGGCTGGTGGCGCTGAGCCAGAAGCAACCCAACTGGCAGATGCCAACAATCTGGGGTGTCCTCTGAATTAAGGCTAACCCAGGACGTGACCCGTCTCGGAATTGACCCAGCCAGCATAGGCGGGGGTGAGTCCCCCAGAGGCGACTAAATCGGGAAGCGGAGCTGAGTCATCTCGGCTCCGCTTTTGTGTCGGCTGACAGCCGAAACCAGATGTTCAAGAGGCTGGTGGGGAAACAGAGATTACAGTTTGGGATCAGCATGTTGGTAAATCAGCAACTGGCTCTGGTTGAATTAACGGTTTCTTAACAGCAGTCTGCTATAATGTTTGTGTAGTTTAATGACCTATTTAATCTATATTATCGACTTAGGTGAATGCCTAAAAAAGGGGGGTTCTGCGTGAGCGAGTCTTTAGCTGCTCACGCAGCTTGTCGAGGAGCGAAGAGCAGGTGAGCGTTGACTGATCACCTCGCTGCCCCGAGGAATGAGAGCCTTGTCTGAAGAAAAGAGAGCTTACAAAGCATATTTGCTTCGCGTGTGGGAGTCGAGCGATAAAGGAAAACGCCTCTGGCGGGCATCCGTGGAAAGCCCGGGGACGGGAGAACGCCGGGGCTTTGCCAGCCTGGAGGCTCTGTTCGCCTTTTTGAAGGAGCAGACAGGCAGCGCACCCCGGCGAGGTGGGGAGAACAATACGCCGTAGCATGCCATGATGAGCGATGAGCATCGACTACAGGCACCTGAACACAAGTGTACGATGGGCCCGGCGAGTTGAGCAGAACTAGTGCGGCGGAGCGGGAGCCAGGATTGATCCGCAGATGGTGACGCACGCTAGCGGCTTCAGGCCGCCAAACGCATAGGTAGCAGGTCTATGTCAGAAACGGAGCACACAACAGAAGCACTAAGTGTCTACATCCCTATGGACAGGCGGCAAGCGCTGGCCCGAGGTGAGGTACTGCCTGACCGACTGCGAGGGGCGGCCCTGTTTGCCGACATTTCGGGCTTCACCCCCCTGACCGAAGGGCTGGTGCGTGAGCTGGGCCCGCAACGGGGTGCCGAAGAACTCACCCGCCACTTGAACCTGGTGTACGATTCGTTGGTTATCGAGCTGCACCGCTTCGGGGGCAGTGTCATGGGCTTCAGCGGGGACGCCATCACCTGCTGGTTCGACGGCGATTCGGGGCTGCGAGCGACTATCTGCGCCCTGGCCATGCAGGGGGCCATGACCCTCTTCACTGAGGTGGCCATCCCCTCCGGCAAGACGGTGTCGCTGGCCATGAAAGCGGCGGTGGCGACCGGAGAGGTACGTCGCTTCATAGTCGGCGACCCGCAGATCCAGATCATCGACATACTGGCCGGGGCTACTCTGGATCAACTGGCTGCGGCCGAACACCAGGCCAACAAGGGGGAAGTGGTGCTGGACCCGGCCACGATCACATCGCTGGGTGATCAGGTCCAGATCGTCGCCTGGCGGCCTGATGAGGAGACAGGCCAGCGTTTCGGGGTGGTGGGCAAGGTTACCAAAAAGCTCACCCCTTTTCCCTGGCCGGCTCTGCCGGCAGATGCCTTGAGCGAGGATCAGGTCCGCCCCTGGCTGCTGCCCCTGGTCTACCAGCGGCTGCGCAGGGGTCAAGGCGAGTTTCTGGCCGAGCTGCGCCCGGCCGTGGCCCTCTTCCTGCGCTTCGGTGGGATCGACTACGACCGCGACCAGGCGGCAGCCGAAAAACTGGATGTCTATATCCGCCAGGTGCAGCGCATCCTGGACCGCTACGAGGGAACCATGGTTCAGTTGACCATCGGGGACAAGGGCAGCTACCTTTACGCCGCCTTTGGGGCGCCCCTGGCCCACGAGGATGATGCAGCACGCGCGGCTTCGGCCGCGTTGGAGCTGCGTGCGCTGTCACCTACCATGGATTTCATCGGCGACGTGCAGATCGGCATCAGCCAGGGCCGCATGCGGGCGGGGGCCTACGGAGGGACCATGCGGCGTACCTACGGCGTGCTGGGCGATGAAGTGAACCTGGCCGCGCGCCTGATGCAGGCGGCCGCGCCGGGCCAGATTCTGGTCAGCCAGGTGGCCCAACAGCCAGCCGCCGAGGACTTCAGCTGGGAGCGCCTGCCAGACCTGAGGGTGAAGGGCAAGTCCCAGCCGGTGACCGCCTTCAGCCTGGTGGGCAGGAGGGAGAAGCGGGCTGTCCGCCTGGCGGAGCCCAAGTATGCCTTGCCCATGGTGGGGCGCGAGACCGAATTAGCTCTAATCAGGCAGAAGCTAACCAGGGCTTTACAGGGCCAGGGCCAGGTGATTGGCGTTACGGCCGAGGCGGGTATGGGCAAGTCGCGCCTGGTAGCCGAGGTGGTCCGCATGGCAAATGAGCTGGGCCTGACCGGCTATGGCGGTGAGTGTCAATCCTACGGGACGAATACCAGTTACCTGGTCTGGCAGAGTATATGGCGAGGTTTCTTTGACCTGGATCAGCAGGGGTCTCTGTCCGAGCAGGTGCAGGCTCTTGAGACCCAGTTGGCATCCATTGAGGCCGCCCTGGTGCTGCGTCTGCCTCTACTGGGCGCTGTACTCAATCTGTCCATCCCTGACAACGATCTAACCAGCACGTTCGATGCCAAACTACGCAAAGCATCTTTGGAGGCGCTGCTGGTGGACTGCCTGAGAGGCCGGTCTGAGGAAAATCCTCTGTACTTTGTGCTGGAGGATTGCCACTGGCTGGATCCATTGTCCCACGACTTGCTGGAGGTTATTGGGCGTGCCATTGTTGACTTGCCGGTGGTGCTGATTATGGCCTACCGCCCGCCAGAGGTAAATCGCCTGCAAGAGTTGCGTGTCAGCCAACTGCCCCATTTCACCGAGATTGGGCTGGCTGACTTCACGCCGCAAGAAGCGGAACAACTGATTGGCTTAAAGTTGACCCAGTTTTTTGGGTCTCAGACTGAGGGGATTCCTCGGGCCTTGGTGGGGCGTATTACCGAACGGGCACAAGGCAACCCTTTCTACATCGAAGAACTGCTGAACTATCTCCAGGACCGGGGTATTGCCCCTACTGATGGCCAGGCGCTGGAGCAATTGGACCTGCCCACCAGCCTGCATAGCCTGATTCTCAGCCGCATTGATCAACTCACCGAGCACCAAAAGACGACCTTGAAGGTTGCCAGCGTCATCGGCCGCCTGTTCAAGGCCGCCATGTTGTGGGGCGCTTACCCCCAGATAGGAGATCAGGGGCAGGTCAATGCGGACCTGGATGTCCTGAGCCGCCTGGACCTGACGCCACTGGATACCGCAGATCCGGAACTCGTTTATCTCTTCAAGCATATCATGACCCAGGAGGTGGCGTATGAAACACTGCCCTACGCTACCCGGTCTATGCTGCATTGCCAGATTGGGCGGTATATCGAACGCAGCTCCCCGGATACCCTCGATCAATACACCCATTTGCTTGCCCACCACTACTGGCTAGGGCAGGATTGGGCCAAAGCTATGGAGTACAATCTGTTGGCTGCTCGCCACGCCCAGCGGGAATTTGCCAACGATACAGCGGTGGCTGGCTACCAGCGGGCACTCGAAGCGGCTGCCAAGGTGGCTGGGGATACCGCGGCTGGGCGGCTGCTGGCCTATGAATCTTTGGGTGAGGTACTAACACTTGTCGGCCGATACGATGAGGCTCTGGATCATTACGCCTCCGCCCGGGTGCTGGTAGAGGCTGAAAAGCCATCAGCTGTCCACAGGCGGCATCTGGCCGATTTGTGCCGCAAGACCGCTGAGGGGCACGAGGGACGCAGCGAATACGACGTGGCCTTCGAGTGGTTGGACAGGGGATTGAATTACCTGGAGCAAGATCAACCCACTATTGAGATGGCGCGCATCTACAACCGGGGCACGCTGGTGCATCGTCGGCAGGGCAAATACGACGAGGCCACTGAATGGTGCCAGAGAAGCCTGGCCACCGCCTCAGCCATCAGGACGCGCGAAGGCCAGCGGGCCAAGGCGCACGCATATTACAACCTGGGTGCCATCTACTGGCGGCGCGGCGATTTGGGGCAGGCCTTGAGTTTTTGTCGCAAAAGCGTAGAGCTTTATCAGCAACTAGATGACATTTTCGGACTGTCTCAGGCCTATATCAACCTGTCGAATGTTTTGGTGGATCAGGGGGATTGGGACCAGGCTGGCGAAGCACTAAGTCAGAGCGTGGCCTTGAAACAGGAAATTGGCGATATTGTGGGCCGAGCCCACGTGGCTAACAATTTGGGCTACTTGCACCTTGACCGGGGCGAGTGGGATCAAGCGGCCGAGCTCTTTGAGCAAAGCTACGCCATCTGGCGCCAGATTGGTTCAGCTTGGGGGGAGGCCAATCTTTTGAGTAACCTGGCTCAGGTTCGCATCTACCAGGAGAAGTGGGCCGAGGCGCGTGACTGCTTGTCGCGAAGCGAGGCCCTTTTTGCCGAGATTGGCTCCGAGGAGTTCCTGGCCGAGCTGGAACGTCGCTGGGCTGAGTATTACCTGACCTGTGCTGCCAGCAGGGTCGGTCAAAATGGCGAATTGGATAAGGCTCTGGCTCACGCGCGGCGCTCAATTGATCTGGCTGCAGCCCAAGAGGTACCGTGGGAAGAAGGGCTATCGTATCGAACCTTGGGCCAGATTTACCTGGCTCGCGGGGAAAATGAATTGGCCCAAACTGCGTTGCGACAGAGCTTACAGATCCTGAGCGATCTGAACAGTGAGTTCGAAGCCGCCAAAACGACGCTGGCTCTGTTGACTCTGGCGCTGGCAAGCGACCCAGCAACATTGGATCGGGCACAACTAAGGCAGGCTGTCCAAATCTTTCAAAAGCTTGGCGCCAGGGCTGACTTGGCTCGGGCGCAGGCTGTGGAGAGGCAATTGCAGCCAGCAACTGGGAGTGGGGGATAACAGAAGTCCAAGAGCATCCAATGAACTCATTACCTGGCTTGGCTTCACTATTGAATATCCGCCCTGGCGAAGGCCGGCTGGTGTCCTTATTGCTGGCCTACTCCTTTTTCGTGGGTGTGGCTCGTATTTTGACTCGCTCTGCTGCCATGAGTCTATTTCTGGTCGATTTTGATGCCCAAAGCTTGCCCTATGTTTACATTGGCATCAGTATCGTCGCCAGCCTGCTCGCCTACGCTTACTTGAAGCTGGGGCAGCGGCTGGCGTTGTCACGGCTGCTGGTTGTCACCCTGGCTTTTCTCCTGGTGGCCTTAGTGGGGTTCCGCATAGGGGTGGGTTTGACCCGGGCCGGCTGGTTGGTTTTTGCCTTGCCCGTCTGGTACGAGGCGCTGTGGACGTTGACCAGCCTGGCCTTCTGGAACTTGGCTGGTCGCCTGCTAAATCTGCGGCAGGGAAAGCGACTGTTCGGCTTGATCAGCGCTGGGGAATCAATGGCAATCGTAGGCAGCGGCTTCCTGGTGCCCCTCTTGGTGGGGTTATTGGGCACGCCTAACCTGTTGCTGCTCGCCGCCGGCGCGATTGCCGCCATGTTAGGCATACTGTTTTACATCGCCCACGTTTTCAGGGACCAACTGGACCTGCCACTCGAACACGCCTCAAGCCGGACCAAGGCATCCGTGACTGGCCTGCTCAAGAACAGCTATGTACGCTTGATCTGCAGCCTGTTCGGTCTAATCATCTTTGTCTATTTCTTCATTGACAACATCTTCTATGTTCAAACACAGGCGCATTACCACAATGAAGAGGCATTGGCCGGTTTTATTGGCGTCTTCTTTGGCTCGATTGGCCTGATTAGTTTGTTGGCCCGGCTTTTCTTGTCGGGGCGGCTGATCAGCCGGTATGGCGTGGCTGGTGGTGTTTTAGTAGCTCCCATTGTATTAGCCGCTGGCGTGGGGCTGATGGCCCTTACGGAAACCTTCTCTAGTTATGTGGTGGTTCTTTTCTGGTTGGCGGCTGCCACCAAGTTGTTCAGCCTGGTTTTGCTGGAAGCTACGGATCATCCAGTGGTGAACATCCTTTACCAGCCGCTTCAGGCTGCTCGGCGAACTCAGGTGCAAACCCTGGTCGAAGGTATCATATATCCGCTAGCGATCGGTCTGGCTGGCCTGGGCTTGGCCTTATTCAGCGTTCTTCTTGGCCCGGATTCCTTAGGCCTGAAGTTTGTGCTACTACTTGTCTTGGCCATCTGGATTGCCACGGCCATGGCCATGGGCCGGGCGTACCCCAAGGCCCTCAGAGAAGCTTTGGTTAAGCGCAGACTGAGTGGCGAGGTGTTGTCGCTGGAGGACGGGTCAAGCATGGATGTCCTGCGGCAGGCGCTGCACAATCCCCATCCTGGGGTGGCTGTATATGCCTTGAACACCCTCAAAGCGAATGCACCAGAGAGGTTGTCCGGTATGCTGCCGGAGCTGCTCAGCCATCCCGCGCCGGAAGTGCGGCAGGAGGCCCTGGGCGCCATCGAATGGTTGGACCTGAGTGCTGCCCTAGACTCTGTCAAACAGACTGTGCGCAGGGAGAAACTGCCAGCGGTTCGAGCGGTCGCCTTGAGAGTGCTGGCTGCCATCGGCCGGGCCGAGGTTATGGAAGAGGTTTATTCTTATCTCGAGCACCCCAATGTGCAGATCAGGCTGGGGGCTGCAACTGGCTTACTGCGGCACGCGGAACCAGACATAGCCCAGAGAGCCGAGGAGAAGTTGTCTCAATACGCTCTTTCCCCGATTTCGGCCGAGCGAATACTGGCTGCCGAGGTATGTGCTGAGGTACCCGACTACGATATGCACCAATTGTTGGGTCGACTCCTGCAGGACGAGGATATTAAAGTGCGCCGGGTGGCGCTGGCGGCGGCCGGTAAAGCCAAATACCCGCAATTATGGCCTGAGGTGGTTGATTCCGTTACCTCACCAGACGTACGCGCGGCTGCGGCCGCCGGGTTAGTGTCTGGCGGCGATGCGGCCCTACCGGCCATAGAAGTCGCATTTGCACGGCCTGACCAGGAACGAGAGACACTGGTTCGACTGGCCCATGTTTTAGGTCGGATCGGCGGACCTCAGGCTGAGGCCTTGCTGTTGACCCAGCTGCATCACCCCCATGAGCTGGTG
>CP070811.1:2731978-2738413 GCA_020343875.1 Anaerolineales bacterium
TCCCTGGTCGGTGAAGCGGGGGTGAAACGCCTGATTGGATTGGTTGAAGAGTTGCATCAGGCTTCCAAGAGCTTTGGCCCACCCGTACGTGGCGTTGGAATCGGGGCGCCCTCGATTGTCACATTTGAGGAAGGCACCGTCGTTTGGGCACCTAGCCTCGGCTGGCGCAACTTGCCTCTCAAGGCTCGACTTGAAGAAGCTTTTAATCTGCCTGTGTTTGTGGAGAACGAGGTCAATCTGATTGCCTTGGGGGAGAGCTGGCGGGGCAATGGGCAGGGTGTTCGTAACCTGGCCTGTATTTCGTTAGGCGCTGGCATTGGGGCAGGCATTGTCCTCGATGGGCAGCTTTACCGGGGCTCCCACGACGCGGCCGGAGAAGTGGGCTATATCATACCCAACCAAAGCTGCTTGGGAGGGGTGTACAATGGGTATGGATGCCTGGAGAGCCTGGCCGGCAGTATGGGTATTGTGCGGCGTGCATTGGCACGCCTGTCCGATGGCGAATCCTCGGCTCTGGGGAAGCTGGGGAGCATCGATCCGCTGCACCTCACGGTGGAGATGGTGCTCTCGGCAGCCAGGGAGGGCGATTCGCTGGCCCAATCTATACTTAGCGAAACGGTGGATTATTTGAGCATCGCTATCGCTAACCTGATCTGTATTTTGGACCCTGACCGTGTTGTGATCAGTGGAGATCTGGCAGAATTTGGGGATTTGTTTGTTCAGCCTATTCGGTCACGCCTGGAAGGGGCATTGCCGCAGATGCCTGACATCGTACTATCCGAATTGGGAACCGACGCGGCGGTGCTGGGAGCTTTGGCCATTGCCCTGTTCAAGACCGAAGGTGGGATATTTGTGCATAAGGCGCATGCCTGATTGGCGAAAGGGCCTTTGTTTGGATGTGTAAAGGATTGAGGTGGATATTATGAACGGGCGCCAGCGGATGACCTTAGCCATGCAGCACCAAATACCAGATCGGGTTCCAGTGATGTGCCAGCTTGCATTGGGTCATTACTTCTTGAATATTCAAAGGCCCCCGCACGAAATCTGGTTTACCAGTGAAGGGTTTGCTGAAGCGCTGGTGGAGCTACAACGGCGTTATCGTTTCGACGGCATCCTGATCAACATCCCTGGTCGCCCAGAGGGCTTGTTAGATGAGGTGAAATCTGTTGAGGATACTGCCGATGGTGAGGAGCTCACCTGGGCTAACGGTGACGTCACATTAATTCCCTGGGATGATAACGCGCAGCATTATCATGCTGGTGGCTCCATGGCCAGACGGGCTGACTTTGACACCATTGACCCCGATCATCTCGACTTCATCGATGACCTTGCCGGATACATTTGGAACACGTACCACGTGCCTTGGATAACAGACAAGCCGGACCGGGGCCCTATGACCATAGTGCCCGACTACTTCTTCCGCACCTTTGATCTGGTCAAGGGCATGGTCGGAGATGAGGTCTCGATACATGGCGAAGTCTTTTCGCCCTTCACCCACTTTCTGGAGTTGTTTGGTTATCAGGAGGCCTTGATGGGCTTGATCAAGGATAAGGGAAAAGCCCTTGCCCTGCTTGATCGTTTGACACAGGCCTCAATTACCTGGGGGGTGGCACAAGCTAAGCGCGGTGCAGATGCCGTTTTGATTTCCTCGGCTTTTGCCGGTGGGGGGTTCATCTCTCCCAAGATGTATCGGGATTTTGTGGTACCCTACGAGCGGCGGGTCGCTGAAGCCATCAAGTCGGCGGGTGTTTTCGTATACACCCATACGTGTGGTAACCTCGGGGATCGACTGGAGTTGATGCTGGATACCGGCACCCTGGGAGTTGATACCCTTGACCCACCTCCGCTGGGCAACACGACCCTGGTTGAAGCCAAATCACTCATAGGGGACAGAGTATTTCTCAAAGGCAATATGAATGGCGTAGAGATGTTGGCCTTTAAGACTGAAGAAGAGGTGATCCAGCACGCCACGGAACGTATCGAGGTTGGGAAGCCAGGATCTGGCTATATACTTAGCACAGCCTGTTCGGTGCCGCCCAAGGTAGAGCCCTGGAAGCTTGAATTGCTGGTGCCATTGGCCGAGGAATTGGGTGGTTACTGAATGCAGAAAGTGACATTGAAGCCCGGTAACGGCACTTTGCGAGCTGTCCTGTTTGATTTGGATGGTACCTTGCTGGATAGTGCACGCGTGGACGTGCTCGTGATGGGGCGCCTTTTCCGTGACGATCTTGGTCTGGAGCTTGACGAGCGCGAGATTTCCCAATACATAGGCGTATCCAGCCGGGAAGTTCTTGAGCAACTTGCGCCAGACCGGCTGGAGGAACTGCTGGCTGTCTGGCTGGGCTACCACCAGGACATGATCACCAACATTCATCTGTTCCCTGGAGTCCTGGAGACTATGCGTGCTTTATCCCAGGCGCAGTTGGCACTGGCTGTAGTCACTGGACAGAACCGGCGTGAATTGGAGGCCAGCCGCCAGCACATCGCCATAGATGACTTGATTGACGTGTGGGTTTCGGCGGACGATGCACCCTTTTCCAAACCCCACCCTGCACCGGTGCGCCTGGCATTGGATGCCCTTGGCTGTCCACCAACTCAGGCCATCATGATCGGCGATACGCGCTTCGACATGGAAGCGGGTCGCCAGGCTGGGACGTTACTGGGAGCGGCGTTATGGGGTGCCAAAGATCCTGCTCAATTGCTGGACTACCAGCCAGAGTATGCCTTTGGACATCCTGAGCAGGTGAAAGATTTGTTGGAGGTAAGCCGTGGACAAGACATCCGCGCAGGACTTTACTAGATCCTCTGGGGGGTTGCGAGTAGCTGCCGTCCAGTTTGAGTCAGCACCTGGAAACAAAGGGGCCAATTTGGACAAAGTTGCAGAGTTTGTCCAGCAAGCCGCGCAGCAAGACGTGGAAATGGTTGTGTTTCCCGAATGTTGCATCACCGGCTATTGGTTCCTGCGGCACCTGAGCCGGGAGGAACTGACGGCGTTGGCCGAGCCCATCTTTGATGGACCATCCTCGCAGGCACTCCTGGCCCTGGCAAAAGAGAGCCGGATGACTGTTGGCGCTGGCTTGATCGAAATCGTAGCAGATGACCGGCTTTATAATACCTACGTGGTGGCCATGCCTGACGGTACCTGCCAGCGCCATCGAAAGCTACACGCCTTTGTGAGTGAGTTTATCTCTTCCGGCTCCGAGTACACTGTGTTCAATACGCCGCATGGGTACCGGGCGGGTGTGCTGACTTGCTACGACAACAACATCGGGGAGAACGTACGCATCACCGCCTTGAAAGGGGCCGAGATTCTGCTAGCGCCGCATCAGACCGGCGGCTGTAGATCCCCTGACCCACACACGATGGGCTTGGTTGACCGCGCTCTATGGGACAATCGCCACAACGACCCGCAAGCCATCGAAGAAGAGTTGCGTGGTCTCAAGGGCAGGGGCTGGCTGATGAGATGGTTGCCGACCCGCGCCCACGACAACGGGGTATTTCTGATATTCAGCAACGGAGTGGGTGTGGACGATGATGAGATACGCACGGGCAATGCCATGATCATTGATCCCTATGGCCGCATCCTGGCTGAAACATGGAAGGCGGGCGACGACATGGTTATTGCTGATCTGGACTTCACCCTGCTTGCCGAGAGCACTGGAAGGCGGTGGATCAAGACTCGCCGTCCAGACTTGTATGGACCACTGACAGTTCCCACAGGAATCGAGCGGGATACGCGTGATGTTCGCTTTGACGCCAAGGGAGTATAGGGCCATGTTGCCCACAACCGAAAGGAGAAACGAGGAAAATGAGCAAGATTCTGGCAGGACATACTAACAGTTATCACACCTATGGATTGGATGAAGCCTTGGAGGGTATTGCCAAGGCTGGGTTCAAGTATGTTGAACTCTCTGCCGTGCGTGGCTGGACCGAGCACGTACCCCTGGAGGCTACCCATGACCAGATCGCCGAGATCCAGGCCAAGATGGATCGCTTAGGGCTGAAGGCGTCAAGCCTGAGCGGCCACTCGGACCTTACCACGGCCGAAGGTGTGGTGGCCGGCAAGAAAGCGGTAGACTTGTGTCAGAAATTGGGTTTGACTATCATGAACACGGCTATCGGCGGGCATTATAGCGAGGACGAAGACAAATCCGCCTTTATGGGCCATATCCAGGAGCTGGCCGACTATGCCGCCCAGCGCGGGGTTATCCTGGCCTTGGAAGTGCATGGTGACATTATGGCCAGCGGGCAGATGTCTATCCCGTTAATGCAAGAGATCGGCCGGGACAATGTCAAGATCAACTACGACACCGCCAATTGTGTCTTCTATGGGGGCGTGGAAGCGGTCGATGACCTGCGGCCGGTTGTGCCCTATTTGGCTCACGTTCATCTGAAAGACACGGGTGGCGGCAAGAGGGAGTGGAATTTTCCTGCTGTCGGTGAGGGACGCCTCGATTTTGGGGCTATCCTCAAGTTGCTGGAGGAAGAAGGCTACAGCGGTCCTTTTAGTGTGGAGATCGAGTTCCAGGGCGAGCCATGGCCGGCTGTGGAGGAAGTAGATCGCTCCATGAAAGTCTCTTACCAGACTTTGAAGGGATTGGGGCTGTCGTAGGCGGACATAATAGGAGGAGTAACATGCTCAAAGTAGGCGTACTGGGTGCAGGCTTCATGGGAGGTACCCATGCCCGGGCCTTTGCCAAGTTACCAGACGTACAGGTGGTCGGCGTCTCCTCCCGCTCTGCTGAAAAGGCGGCTGCCCTGGCCGATGAAGTAGGCGCCCGACCCTTCACTGACGCGATGGCCCTGGCCACGGACCCCCAGGTGAATGCTGTCAGCGTCACCTTACCCACTCACTTGCATCAGGAGTACACTCTGGCCGCTCTGAACGCTGGCAAGCCGGTTCTGCTGGAGAAGCCTATGGGCCTGGCAGTGGAAGAATGCGATGCCATGATCCTCGCTGCTAAGCAGAGCGGTCAGATCCTCATGTTGGCTCATGTGTTGCGTTTCTGGCCCGAATATGTAGCCCTGGTCGACTTTGTAAAAAGTGGTCAACTGGGTGCGCCCCTGTCGGCTACTGCCTCTCGCCTCTCCGGTCGGCCAACTTGGGGCGATTGGTTTGCCAACCCCGAGTGGACCGGCGGCGCTGTGCACGACCTCCAGATTCATGACTTGGATACCCTAAACTGGCTGTTTGGCACACCCAAGTCGGTATACGCTCGTGGGCAACGCGGCGCCCCCGGCGGCTGGGATCATGCGTTGACTTTGGTGGACTATGGCGACGTGCAATGCTTTGCCGAGGGTAGCGTGCTGATGCCGGATGGATATCCGTTCACTATGACCCTATGGGTGTTATGCGAAAAGGGCTCGGTGGAATTCACCTTCCGCGCGGGAGGGACTGGCGTGGAGACCGGTGCCGCATCTGGTACTAGCTTGATGGTCTACCAGGCGGGCAAAGACCCTCGTCCCCTGCCGGCTCCGGGGGGTGACGCCTACGAGGCCCAGGTGGCCTATTTTGTAGAGTGCGTCCGCGAGAAACGCCTCCCCGAGCGGGGCACACCTGAACAAGGAAGGTTGGCTGTGAAGACAGCCTTGGCTGCCCGTGAGTCCTTGGAGACGAATCAGGTGGTGTTCTCCTGAAAGTGGGGTGGCCGGAGAAGGAGGTTTCCCATGGCTTTCACTTATGCGATGGCCGACTTTATCGATTTCCAGGACAAGGAAGTGTGTGATCGGGTGCGACGTATCACCCGAGAGGAAATCACCCATCACCCCAACCCAGATTTCAAAATCCAGGTGATTGACAAGCATAGAGACTTGTTCGCTGCTTTTGCCACCGACATCGTCCTGAAGGTCAAACAAGCCCTGGATGAGGGTCGCCAATTTGTGTGCATTTTGCCAGTTGGCCCTGTGGAACAATACCCCATCGCTGCCCACATGATCAACCAATTTCGGATTCCGATGCACCATGTGCATACCTTCAACATGGATGAGTACGCCGATGAGCACGGCAGGACGGCGCCGGCGGATTGGGGGGGCTCTTTCCAAAAAGCCATGTTTGACAATTTTTTCAACCTGATTGACGTGGATCTGCGCCCGCCTCTAAAACAAATCCACTTCCCGACGGCGGATGTCCTTGATCACTACTTCGACTTGATGCAAGAAGCGGGTGGCGTGGACGTGTGCTATGGGGGCATTGGCTGGTGCGGACACATCGCCTTCTGGGAATCCCACTTGGGTCATGAGTTTGGCGACGACCTTGACGCCTATATGAAAGCCACATCCCGCGTGGTGGCGCTACATCCGATGACCATTATGCAGAACGCCCTGCATTCGTTCAGCGGAGACTGGTCATTGGTGCCGCCCAAAGCTGCCACCATCGGGCCAGGGGAGGTTATGGCAGCCAGGTATCGCAGTTTCTGGTTGCCATACGGAAGCGTT
>CP070811.1:2738513-2745430 GCA_020343875.1 Anaerolineales bacterium
AGCAAATCGTTTCTTGCCTATGGTCAGATTGCAGACCATACATAGCAGTGCAGCTCCCATTGCTCCGCCCAATGCGGCGGCACTGCCCCCTCCTGGCGTGGCTGATGGGCCGGCCAGCTCCCCCAGTAACACCTGAATTCTTTTGTCAGTGATTGTCATGTCCTAATCCCTATCATTCAAAGCCGCTGTCAAAATAGTCTCGGCTGAGTACCAGCCTGCCAACGCTCAGGTCATTCACGTCTTCGGAGCTCAGTGGCCAGGCTGCCCAGATCAACTCGGGAAGTGAGATCAATACTCAGTGGAGAAACGGACACTACCCGGTCCACCGCCAGGGCGCGCACGTCGGAATTGGGCTCCAGCGTGTCCCAATCTACCGCCTGTTCGTAGCCTATTCCTTTTTGATCACTCAGGCTACGCCGGCCGCTGGGTTGGGGCACGTGGTACCGCTGGCGTGAGACGCAGGTGACTTGCCAGGGGGTATCGGGTGTGGCGTCGCCGGGTACGTTAATGGCCAAAATGTCCACGTCGGGGGGCAATTTACCAGCCAGCACGATTGTGGCAAAGCGACGAGTTATAGCTGCGGCTGCCCCAAAGTCTACCGTGTCCGAGTGCCGGTAGTGGTATTCTTTGGGCGTCTCCAACGACACAGCCAAAGCCGGCACCCCCAAGCAGGCCGCCTCGATAGCTGCCCCGACAGTCCCGGAGTACGTGACGCCAGTGCCTAGATTCTCACCGAAGTTGATGCCGCTGATGAGCAAATCGGGTGGGCGCGGCGCCAGGTCCAGCAGCGCAGCCAGCACTGCCTGTGCAGGTGAAGTCTCCAGCCCGTAGGCAACCACGGTGTGGCAGTTGACCGGTATTTCCTCTGGATAGATCGACTTATCATACACGGGGGGATAGCTGCGACTGGCACCGCTCCACTGTTGGCGGGGTGCAGCTACCAAGACCTCACCCAAGTCACACACGGCTTTCACTACTGCGTGCAGACCCGGGGAATGGACGCCATCGTCATTGGTTACTACAATCAGGGGAGAAGCGCTGGTATTCGTTGGCCCTTTCTCTGTCTGAGTTGCGTGGGGATCTGGCAGGAACTCGTCTGCGAAGGCGGCATGGCTGGTATTGGGTTGAGGCATGGAGCTATCCTTCCCAGGTTGACCATCTCGTGGCCAGAATCATCCTGTGATCAGGGCCGCTTACATCATAATGACACAATTGGACCTATCCCCAAAAGAGAGTCGGGGGACGTAACTACATTGCCAGCACGCGAGTCTCATCAGTCTACTCGCGCCACGAAGATCATTTTATCGCTGCTGCTGTCGAATGGCTCCAGGTCGTAGGAGCCGTAGACGGCCTCCAGGCTGAAGCCGGCCACGCGCAGCAGTAGCGCCATTTCGTAGCGATAGACGAATCGCATGCGTAAGGGGAAGAGGGCTCGCTGCACTCTGCCCGTTGAGTCTATTTCATCCACGATAAAGGTGATGTGCTGTGTTTGGGTTGCCAGGTCCAGGCGGCGGGTATAGAAGCGGTGAACCGTATTCCCTGTCTCAGGGTGAAGCATGGTGCCCTGGCTGACCAGGCGGCCATCAGACTCCAGCAATGCTTGTGGGTCGGGGTGATACACATCCACCACCAACTGGCCACCTGGCTGCAGGTGGCCATGGATACGACGCAGGCAGGCTAGCTGCTCCTGGGTGTCGTAGCAGTGCATAAAAGTGTTGATCGGGATAAACGCCAGGCCGAAGCGAGAGGGAATCTCAAAATCGCGCATGTCGCCCTGTATCAGCGTGACTCGATCCCCCAGTTGGGCCGCATCGACTTTGGCCTGGGCTCTAGCCAGCATGTCCGCCGATAGTTCCAGGCCGGTGACGTTGTGTCCGTCGAGGGCGAGCGGAATTAGCACCCGCCCGGTGCCACAACCCAACTCGAGGATGGAGCCATCGGCGGCCAGGGCAAAATCACGGTACATCTGCAGGTCGTCGTGCCGCTCGCCGTAAAATCGCTCATAGAAGGAGACGAAGGGGTCGGGCTGGCTCACCTCAGGCCTCTCTGGCATTCTCCATCTGCTGCGTCAGCAGATCCAGGGCGTACTGCAGCGCCCCATCCAGGTGGTCGGTGTGGGGGCCTCCTCCTTGGGCCAGATCCGGACCGCCGCCACCGCCTCCCCCCACCATGCGGCAGGCCGCCTGCAGCAGGGGGCGCATGTCGTAGCTCAGGTCTTCAGAACGGGCAAAGATGAGTTGTGCCTTTGCCCCCCTGACTCCCAACAGTGCAACGTGACCCGGCTGGCTGGCGATGCGCGTCGCCAGTTGGCGCACTTCTCCCACTTCGCGGGCTTCGAAGGTCTTAAGCACCAGTGATGCGGGCCCTATCACTTGAGCGCTGGAAGTCAGGGCCACCGCCTCATGATCGAGTAGTAGTTGGCATAGCCGATCCCGTTCTTTGCGAGCCGCCCGGCCTTCGGTCTGCAGTCGCTCAATTGCCTCTGGCAATTCCTCAACTCCTACCGTGAGGCGCGTCGCCAGGTCACGCGTCAGGCTGTTTAGCATATGGTAATGGGCCAGGGCACGCTGACCGCACAGGAAGGTGATACGCGTCTCGGCCCCGCGCCGTTCGCTGCGCACCACCTTGATCAGCCCGATTTCGCCCGTGCGCGCCACGTGGGTGCCCCCGCAAGCCGACCAGTCAAAGCCATCTACCTGTACAATACGCACCCAATCTTTGGTCGGGGGTGCCTTGCGCAGAGGCAGCGCGGCTGCCTCCCCTGGCTCCACAAAGCGGGCAATGATGGAGCGGTCTTCGAAGATGATTTGATTGGCCAGAGCTTCGGCGTCAGCGATGTCGACATCGCTCATCGCGTTGTGATTCAGATCAATGGTGCTGTACTCAAGGCTCAGGTGAAAGCCAACCGTGTCGGCTTTTGCGATCTGCACAAAAGCCTGGGATAGGAGGTGCTGACCGGAGTGCTGCTGCATATGGTCAAACCGGCGCGGCCAATCGATCACGCCTTGCACCTGCTCGCCAGTCCCCAACCCGCTCTCAGGTTTGATGGCAGAGGCGAGTATGTGGAGAGGGGCTTGATCCTCTTCCCGCTCGACCACGTCCACCACCGGCATTCCGTTCAAGGTGCCTGTGTCGTGGGGCTGACCGCCGCCGGTAGGGTAAAAAGCACTGCGGTCCAGTACCACAGCCTGGGAATCGTTCAGTGCTAGACGCTCCACTACTTGAGCGTCGAAGGTGGTCAGGTAGGAATCCGGGTAGTATAAACGCTCGGTCATTCTGCTTGGCTCCCTGTACCCCTCCCGTGTCCTGACAGCGGTAATTGTCGCCATTATACCATGGAAAGAATGTGCTGCAACAGCTGAAATTCGCCAGGGGATTGAATGTGAAGAGCTGGCATCGCGTAGACACGCACAGCCTGCCATGTGAGGCCCTTCCCCGCCCGACGTGGCGGGCTTCTTGGATCGGACCCTCGATGGACCCTTGAAAATAGCAGAATGTCGTCACCTTCCACGAATTTGGAGGGTGACGACATTCTGTTTAGTACTTTCCACTATAATGCATAAAGAGAGCGGGCGATGGGATTCGAACCCACGACCTTCTCCTTGGCAAGGAGACGTTCTACCACTGAACTACACCCGCATCATAAAGATTATGGCAGGGGCGGCCGGACTTGAACCGACAACCTACGGTTTTGGAGACCGTTGCTCTGCCAAATTGAGCTACGCCCCTACGTTGGGCCATTCAGGTAGCGGGGGCAGGATTCGAACCTGCGACCTTTGGGTTATGAGCCCAACGAGCTACCTCTGCTCCACCCCGCAGTACCGCCTGGCGTGATCAGCAATCAAACGAGTTTGGTACCCCCGATTCTGTTCAAACCGTCATCTGTCTCAGATCAGGTCTGACCCAATCTGGCGGTCCCTGGCTTGCCAGGTGTTACCCGGCTTTGCCGTTGCCGCTGCGATGAGACCGAAACAATGCCCGGCCCACTCACCTTGCTCCCAGTTGCACGCTCGCCCAGCCGACCGCGTTGCCGCGCGTCGCTGGTGGGCTCTTACCCCACCGTTTCACCCCTGACCCGCATCCCAATTTCGGGACCGCTGGCGGGATTGCTCTCTGTTGCGGTTGTAGTCACGTCCCAATTCCTCGTCGGGAACTGGCAGCGTGCCCTCACTTGCTGTTTCGTGAGGCAACCTTGTCCCTCTCAGTTGCTGGGTTACCCCCAACTGAGTGGACAGGGAGTCGGGAAGTTCCTCTGTCCAGGTACTGGACAGCGACGGATCTGCTCGTCTGCTACACTCTGCGAGTGTTTCGCTGACACACCAGTCTTTTAAAGTGCTTGCACCCTTGCGGATGCTAGGCGTCCTCGGCAGGATTCGAACCTGCGGCCTCAGCGTCCGCAGCGCTGCGCTCTATCCCCTGAGCTACGAGGACGTATCGCCGAGAATCGAACCCTGAGCGCGGACGATTATAGCATGGTTCCCTGGGCCTGTCAATGTTGGTATCTACTTTGAGTGCTTCCCCATTTTGGGGGACGCACAGGGGCATCTACTTATCAATCAGTGCACAACAGGCCTATCCGAGATTTTAGGACGAAATCCTCCTAGTTTGCACGGATTTCCTAAGATCGTGGACGCACCCGTGCACAACTTGGTGCTTGACATAGCCATCGCGCCGGTCTAAAATGCTTCTTGGATTCGCAGCAGGCTCTTTGGGGGACGCCAGATGGTTTACGAGGTCCGATCTGCCACACCAGATGACGCTGGCGCGGTGCAGCAGTTGATAGCGCGCGCGCGGCGCATTTACCTGCGCACTTCCCCGGGCATGATGCTGCTTCAGCTCCACCAACCTGAGCTGGCATGGGTGGCGGGCAAGGGAGATGGCGTCAGTGCCTTCATGCTGGCTGAAATCCAGCCCTCACTCGTCGTGCTCATCACCGCGGCCGCTATCGGCGATAATTGGACAGTCTCCTCTTATCTGGACGGCTTTCTGCCTCTGGTGGAGGAAACCGTGCGCCCCCAAGGAGCGACGGCCTTGGCCCAGATCGGATATGCGCCGTGGCTGACGGCAGTTCTGAACACCCAGGGTTTCCTCAGCAAAGATTGGGTTATGACTTATGAGTGGCATTATCAGCCGGTGACCGTGCGCGGTAATCTATCGGTGACCATCCGGTCGGCTCATCTGCGTGATCTGCCTGCCCTTTTGGCACTTGATGAATGCATCTTTGGGCCCATGTGGCACAAACCGGCCAGTAGCTTTGAAGAAGCCTTGGCCCAGTCTTTCGTTTTCACCGTTGCTGAGATGAACAACCAGATCGTTGGCTATCAGTGGAGCGATAAGCATCAGGGACACGGACACCTCACCCGGCTGGCCGTACGACCTGGTTGGGAGGGCAATGGAGTTGGCTCTCGTTTGCTAACCGAAGCTCTACAAGCCTTGGTCAAAGCCGGCGTAACCTGGATCACTCTCAACACCCAGGAAAGTAACCTCCGCTCCCAGATGCTCTACGAACGCCACGGTTTCCGCCTCACCGGGGATCGGGTGGCTGTGCTGTGGAAGGACTTGTAATTGGGGGATGATGGTAGGCCCGCCCTTACACGACACAACGGCCGAAGCGAATGCCGGCCAGGGCGGCTTGCCCTGCCTTGACGAACTCTGCGTCTCCCTTGTCGATCTCTCGACCAGCTTGGTCGATGTAGCGGGGGTAGATGAAGAACTTGCAACAAGTGGCACACCAGGCCTCTTCGTAGCGAACCCAGAACTCACCACAATACGTGAGGGGGTGCAGGTCATCCACGCCGTGGTCGACGTGGAGGGGGACGGAGCCATAACACCAGCCAAACTTCCAATCCTCTTGTGGCAACCGTCCCCGGTGATACGTGGACCAGGTTTCCGCCTCGCCAGTCATCTTCCACCAGGTTTGCCCCTTTTCTTCAACTTGCCTCTTATCAAACTCGGTCTTGGGCCGCACGCGACGCCCATCCCCGAAGGCCAGCAATATGCCAGCGCTGTCGAATACTAGGCGCTGATCTGCTTCTAGGGCGTCCAGTGCATCATCCGCGCTGGCATTCCCGCCAGACTCAAACCCAAAGCGTTGCCGGTGTTCGTTGTCAAATACCATGTATGCACCATACCAGCATTGGTAGCTGGGACTGTGCGGGTTCTGGAAATCGGAGAAGCGGCGGTCCAGATTGAAGCCGCCGAAGCGCGAGAAGGCAACGGCGTCAATTGGGTAGCCGACTATCCCTGGTAGCGTCCTGTTCATGAAACCGGTCAGCGAAACGCGCAGCCAGCCGGGGATGCCTACTCCTAGGTCGACTCCAACGCCGCGCGCCTTGGCCGGGTTCTCGAGCGATCGGGCCAGCAGCCGGACTGCCAGGCTCCTAAGTTGGGCCTGAAACAGAGTGGTTCCCACAAAGCCCAGAGGAAAGCCAAGGGCAAAGCCAAACGGCCATAGTGGAAGACGCTTGTTTTTGGCCATAGCAACCTCCTGGCTGGCCCATACTGTCTGATACCATCTTCTGGATGCTCTACGATTCTATCTGATGCTACCACCCGCCGCAACTGTACCATTGTGGGGAGATCGGAAATAGTCAGCAGAATTGATTGTCAGTGGGTGGCAGTGGTATACTAGGTACGCCTTCAAGAACAACTTGGCATTTTCCCCTGGGTTTTCTGACACCCAGTACCAGGCCATCAATGTACGAGTGCTTAGGGGCTATGACTGATCTGAGGACTGACGATTTCGAATATGATCTCCCGGCTGAGCTGATTGCCCAGACACCCATTGAGCCGCGTGACGCGTCGCGGTTGATGGTGGTAGAGCGGACCACCGGCCAGATCCTCCACCGTCGATTCCGTGACCTGTTCGACTACCTGCGCCCAGGTGACATCCTGGTGGCCAACGACAGCCGCGTCAT
>CP070811.1:2745530-2757044 GCA_020343875.1 Anaerolineales bacterium
CAGTATCAGAGGAACCAGGCCCAGATATATCACCGTCTCGTGTCCCCCCTGAATGCTGGGCAGCAGCAGGCCTACCAGCAAGGTCAATGGAGTAAGCGCAAATTCACCTGCTTGTGCCAGTGATAGGGCACGATTGCTGTAGCCAGATAGCTCAACCAAAGGCAGCAACTGGGCCGCCCCTAACAAGCCCGCCAGCAGCGGAATTGAGAGGAGGGGGAGGTATACAGATTTGAGATTTGAGACAAGAGATCGGGGGCGGTGGATTAGAGATTTGAGATTTGAAAGCTGCTGCCAGGCTACGTAAGCAACCAGAGAATAAGCCGTGTAGAGCGTGATAAGCGCATGGGTGGTGATTTGCATGGCCAGTGCCAGCCCTGCCATGCCAGCCCAGCGCCAGCGGCTTCTGCCTGCTCGTTCTGAGGCATATAACACCTGATGTGTCCCCAACAGCGCCCACGGCATCCAGGCCACGGCCCCTATCATACTCACGTGCCCGCCCGCTGTGTGGGCCAGTAGTTTTCCACCCAGCGCAAAGGTCAGGGCGCCTGACACTGCGGGTATGATGTCCACCTCAAAACCGGTCCTAAGCAGCCAATAGACTCCCAGTCCTCCCCAGAACAAGTGGAATACAAACAGCAGATTGAAAGTAAAGTTGAGAGGTAGAAATAAGAACAACCAGGCCGGAGGGTAAAATCGCATCGCCAGTTGGTTGGCCGCCAGCGGCATGCCGCTCAAGTTGGCAGGCGTCCACAGGGGTAGAGTATACGAGGCCCGCCAAGTCTGCGCCATCAAATGCGCCTTGGGCCAGTGGATGACCGTCACATCGGAGTGGGGGCTGAAAGTGGGGTAGAGCAAATCATTGGAATGGCGCAGGGCCGGCACGAAAAGAGCCAGCACAGCGATCAGCAACACCCCGATCGCTATCCAGTCCCCCCACCGTCGAGACAAAAGGTACACAGTCCTTGCCACGCTTTCACTAATATCTGAGCTCACCGCCAGGGCAAAAGCCTTAGCGCCCGCTGCGGACGACGAAGAACAGGCCGCTCAGAATCAGAAGAACGCCCAAGATACGATCCAGTCCCACCGTTTCATGAAAAATGAGCCGGCCGATGACAAGCGAAAACACATACGTGAGGCTGACCATAGGGAAGGCCATGCTGAAGTCAAGCTTAGAGAGCACATCCAGCCACAGTACGGCACTTACTCCATAGCAAGCAAAGCCCAAGATAATCCAAGGCGTGCGGAACAGCCGCAGCAGGCTGCCCAAGGGGTCCCCATCGAACAAGCTTACGCCCCCGATGTCGTTGAGGCCCACTTTTAGCAGCGTCTGCCCACCCACCAGCAACAGGATGGCAATGAGCGCAATCAAAAGAGTAAAGATCATATGCGATTTGGCCCCCCGTGTTACCATCAACAAGTACCCCTACTGATGAATCTCAAGGCAGGTGATAAATCGTAACCCTTCCTTGCTGAAATACAGGCTCCATTTCGCCCAAATACTTGCCGTCACCCAACGCTTGCTCCGCCGGGCCGACCCATATGTATCGGATGTCATACCGGTCCCGAAGTTGTTGCCATTCGCCACCCGATAATTCACCCCGGAAGAAGGCCTCGGCTTGGGCTTGTTTGCGTTCAGCATCAACCGTCTCGAAGGGGTGCCCGGCAAAGACCCGCACCCCGGCCCGCCCGGGCAACATCATGCCAGTGCGTGGAGAAGCCAACACCACCTCGTCTTGGGCATGGGTCAACAGCCATTGCATAGCAATCGCCTCATCCCGGAGCAGATACAGCCGGGCGAAGATATCAGCCTGCCCAGCCCGATTAAGCACCCCAAGAATCAGGACTGCCATCAAGAAGAGATTGCCCATCAGGCTGAGGCCCACGATCAGCGCTTCCGCCACGCGTTTCCAACCGCCAGTTATCTTGGGCAGGAGCCACCGGTTCAAACCTATGGCAGCCAGGACAGCCAGTGGCAATCCCAGGCCAGTCAGCAATCGGCGCTGCAAGGCGAGTGGCAT
The DNA here is from genome assembly GCA_020343875.1 of Anaerolineales bacterium. GTDB lineage: Bacteria > Chloroflexota > Anaerolineae > 4572-78 > NAK82. The sequence continues at coordinate 2,747,549 of CP070811.1, forward strand.
GTAGACCAGGGTCAGGGTGGCCGCGCTCCACGCCAGCAGCGCCAGTCCGCCGGCATCCCGATTGCGCAACACCATCATCCCCCCAGGGATGGCCAGCAGTCCTACCAGGCCATAGCCAAGAATCAGGTCAAGCACCCTCGGAGACGGCGTGACGTTCTGCGCGGCCCAGGCCGCCAGCGTTGGGTTGGTCGTGTATACCCGGTAGTCATACAGCAGAACCGGCACCGAGAAAAGGCCAACACCTCCGGCAGCGACCAGGCCAGGCCCCCACCAAGACCGTTCGAGCCAGCCGCGCACCAGCAGGTACAAAGCAACTGCAGCATAAACCGCAGCCAGCGCCAGTGGCTGGACCAAAGCCAGAGCCAGGGCAGTCAATCCTGGATAAAGCCAACGCCAGATACCGGATGCCGGCCACACGGCTGCCTGAACAACGATCAGCATCAACGCGATCGCCAGAGGAAAATGGGGATTGCTCATCAGGCTAAAGAAGACAAAGGCTTCGGGTACTGACAAGTCAATTGGAAAAGCGCCCAACACCAATCCCAACCAGCCTAGCCCGGCCGATGCGCCCACCAGCCAAAAAGCCAGTCGTCGCTCATGGCGGTCGCTCGTGAGTCGGACCAGAAAGGCATAAGCGGCAATCAATACCGCCAAGCCAGCCAGTAGACGCGCCATGTGATAGACGAGAATAAGCGACAATCCCGTCAAGCGGGCCACGTGGCCCAGTCCGAGGTAGAAGAGGAAAATATACGCCCCTTCGTGAGGCTCTGGGGTATAGGTCAGGTGAAACTGCCACGACCCGGCCCACCCCTGGCGCATCTTAGCCAGGTACGAGTTGCCGTCGAAAGGGTTAACCAGGATACCGCTAAACTGATAGCCAGGCGGTGTGGCAGCCCAGGCGATCAGGTAAGGCAAGCAACTTAAAGCCAAAATCACGCCAGCCCAGGTCAGTGCCCAGCGCCATTCCTTCCCGGAGATGTGACCATCACCGCTCACCGCTTGGTTCCTCCACATCACTTACATTTTAACACGATTCGCGCCGTACGAAAATCGCATAATCTCCTGGGGGTGCGTCCCCCAAAATGGGGAGGCACAGGGGGGGCGGGGGGATTCCCCCGTATCCCCCCAGGTTTGTCCCGATTTCCCAATAATCTGAGACGCACCCTCTCCTGGGACAATCTTGACAACAGACAGAGGTCGATCGCCGAACAGCCATTCACTGACGGAGGACCTATGCCTGAGAGGCTGTTAGTCTATTTTATCACAGTCAGACCGTCAGCAGCGTAAAGATTCCGTGAAAACCGGGGGAACCCATACGATTGGGGCCTTGCCTTCGTCCGCAACGGCGGGGCATGGCAAACGGGTGAATTCAGCTGCAGGAGGAACCGACAACGCCAATCCAACGACATCGGGATGGCAAAGGCACCGGAAGAAATCAGGCGGAAAATCGCCGTAAGCAGGCAAATGCTTTTGAGGGCATTGAGCACAGTGAGCTGTTCCTGCTCTGCTAGCTCCGGCCCCCAAAAGACCTAGGGGAAAAGTTTATTCCGAGGAAAAGCGATAACCTACCCCACGTACCGTGATGATATATTGGGGCCGGCTGGGGTTATCCTCCAGCTTTTCACGCACCCACCGGATATGCACGTCCAGCGTGCGGGTATCGCCCAGGTAATCGGTTTCCCACACCTCTTTCATAATCGTACCCCGATTTAGCACCTCGCCAGCGCGCTGCATCAGGAGGCGAAGCAGCTTAAACTCCTTAGGTGTGAGATGTGCTGTACGCCCACTCCGCTGCACTTGGCGCTTGACGGCATCTAGGGTGGCATCCCCAGCCCTCAGGAAGCGATTTTTCTGATTGCCAATGGCCTTCTTGATCCGCTGTGAGAGCTGGGAGGTGCTGAAGGGGACCGGCAGGTGCGCCCCATCCAAAGCGCGATCGTGCCTCTCGCGATAGACGATGAGGCGGGGTAGCTCAAGTTGAGTTTCGTCCAATGCCTGGCACACTTCGTCAAGGTTGAGCGAACCAGCACAAGCATTCAGGACAATCAGATCAGGCCATTCTACCATGGCCATAGAAGGTGCCTGCAGGGGATCATGGGCTACGATAACCTCATCACCGCGTTCTACCAGATTGGGTTTGACCGAATCGGGGCCCATCAATTCGCTTTCGACAAGCAACACCTTCAGCGCCACTTCCTTCCACCTCCCCCATGGCCCGATGCTTTCCCACACATCTGATTATACTGTACCGCGAAATCCATGGCAATAGCCCCAAAGACCCAAACGAAAGAAACAGGCTGCAATGATTTCATCAGTTTGTAAGCTTAGGCCCCAGTCATCGAGCTTGGCAAAACTCCCCTCGTCCCCAAGCAACCCATCAGCAGCTGGAAAAAGTGCAAAACAAGCGGGCTGGCGTTCAATTCCAGGAGGTTGCCCTCCCCCGAGAATGGAGGCTATTGGTGGCCCGGGTAGGCCCGATCCTCCAGCTCAGCCAAGTATCTCTCCACTTGTATGGCAGCTTTGCACCCTTCCCCAGCGGAGGTGATAACCTGTCGAAAGATAGGGTCGGCAATTTCACCGGCAGCAAAGACACCAGGCACACTGGTGCAAGTGCGCCGGTCAGCGATCAGGTAGCCCTCTTCATCCATCTTCAGCTTGCCCTTGAAGAGCTGGCTATTGGGGTAGTGGCCAATGTAAATGAAAACACCTTCAGCTTCTAAGGTGGAGACTTCGCCAGTATTTACATCTTTCACTTGGACAGACTCGACAGCGCCATTGCCATTTATCTCGGTAACCACTGTGTTCCATATGAATTCGATTTTCTGGTTGCGTTTGGCTCGCTCTTGCAAAGTGCTGCCGGCACGTAACTGATCCCGTCGATGGATGACACGCACACGGCTGGCGAACTTGGTGAGAAAGACAGCCTCTTCCAAGGCACTGTCGCCCCCTCCCACTACTACTATCTCTCTACCTTGGAAGAAGAAACCATCACAAGTAGCGCAATAGCTCACACCCCGACCGGTGAACCCGGTCTCCCCAGGCACGCCCAGCTTGCTTGGTGATGCGCCCGTAGCGATGATGATCGCCTTGGCTTGGTACTCGTTGTCGTAGCTCCTAATGCGGAAGGGATGGGCGTCAAAATCAACCTCAGTAACTTCTGCATATTCCACGCGTGCTCCGAACCGCTCCGCTTGCTTTTGGAACTTGTCCACCAACTCAGGGCCGGTCAATCCATCTGGAAAACCGGGATAATTCTCAACTTCATTGGTGATAGAAACCTGGCCGCCAATCTCATTACCCGTGAAAACTAGCGGCTTGAGATCTGCGCGAGCAGTGTAGAGAGCCGCCGTCAGGCCAGCGGGCCCTGATCCGATGATAATCACATTTTCAACAGTCATAACAACTCCTGTCCGGCATGCCCGGAAAGCGGCAAACAACCAAGATAACCAAACAGCGAGGGGCCAACATGTTTTGAAGGGCGGTGACGTTGTGTTGGCAAAGAGGTAGAAATCAGTGAATTCTGGTAAGCTCTAATCGGTGTTGTAGCCACCATCGGGGGGCACGGGTCAAGAGCCGCCCGCTGGTGGCTGCAAGAGGTTTGCGACAATCATCTCCCCAGCAACCTGTGTCGCAGTGGAGCATCGGCCGATTATGACAGTCCTCGGCCTGACTGCTAGTTCGGAAACACACAGAACACATATAGAACATTTCGTGCCCCTCAGCCATATACCATTCCTCCCAGCCCACCAGTTCTCGCCCGCCATCCTGCCAGCCACTGGCCCAAATATCCAAGGAAAGTCTCGTCCAACGCCAAGTGTATGAATACCCAATTATCATACAACAAGCCGGCTCAGAGGGCAAGGAAAGTACTCGGCCCTGCAACACAGAAATTATCCACACAACACACCACTATCAGTAGATCGGTAAACATCATTTAGCTACTACATATTGTGGTTGGTCGCCTGTCCGCCAAAACCTATCAGATAAGCCTGGCTCATAGCAGGAATGATTTAGGCTCACGCTGGCTTAAGCAGATAAGCTCGTGTCTACCCTGATGCAGACACCGACGTCTAGACTGTTACCACCTTCAGGCAAGTGGCGGTGAAAGGGTCAAAGTGGCCTCAGCCTGGTACCAGGCCCGAGTGAATCTTCTTCATATGCACATTCTCTCCAATCTATCGTTCACGTTTACCACGGTTGAACTCCAGACCGAGCAATGCTATAATGCCAGCAACAAATGAAGCCTAGCTCAACCCGTGCATACACTGTCTGTTACAGCCCGCTGGGTAGTTTTGACGCAAATGGGTTTTCTGCCCATCCCGCGAATCAGTGTTAAGTGAGTGTTCGTCCCTGCTCAACCTGGAGAATAATCATGGCCCGAGGCCTGTCCGTCGTTTTCGCTGCGCTGGTCGTTCTTGGTTTATTCCAAGGTTGTGGCATAGAAGGCGAGCCTCCAGCTACGGGCTCCACGGCGTTCGTGCCGAGTCCCACGATCTACGCCAAACCGACCTTTCCGCCTACCTGGACAGCGCGCCCACCAACCCCCACCAATACACGTGTGATCCCAATTCCGCCCACTCCTTCACCAGGCCCCAGCCCTACTTCTACTCGCTTGCCGGCGCGCACCAAAGCTCTCGTAGTGGGCATCCAGGACAGTCGAACCGTCGAGGTATTGATGGAGGGGCAGCCGATCAACCAAGTCTTTAGCGTGCGGCTCTTGGGCCTAGAGGCCCCGTTGTTGAGCGACCCATGGACCGGAGTTGCTCTCGAATGGCTGGCGCAGGAACTTGAGCGACAGGTCGTGGTGTTAGAAAGCGACGAAAGGGAAAGAGATGCCCAAGGGAACCTGTTGCGCTATGTGTGGAAAGAAGGGCGCATGGTCAATGTGTCCTTGGTTCACTTAGGGCTGGCGGCTGCCTCGGAAGACGCAGCCACTTTGGAATTTGGCGCCGATCTGCTTGACGCACAGAACAATGCCCAGAACACCAAACGTGGCCTGTGGGGACCACCCCCAACCGCTACTCCCGCGCCGCTGACTGCCACAACCACTATGACTGCAACAGGAAACCACACGCCAGTTCCTTCAACGACCAGCATGCCAGAGCCAACCCGAGCGATGGGGCAAGAGGGTGATCAGACGGCAGCTTACCTGGCGACGAATACCCAGAACATAGAATTGGTGGGACATATTGGTGGCGCAATTGGCGCGATTTTCGTTCAAGGGTCCTATGCCTACGCAGGAATTGGGCCAGAACTGGCCATACTGGACGTCTCCGACCCCAATAATGTCCTACGGCTAGGCTACCTCATACTGCCAGATATGCTGAAGGATGTCTACGTGGCAGGTGATTACGCTTACATCGCTGATAATAGCGCAGGGCTGTGGGTGGTGGATCTATCAGCCCCAACAGCCCCAGCCGTGGTCGGCACTTACGATACCCCAGGATATGCGCGGGCCGTGGAAACGGTGGGCATATACGCCTATCTGGCCGATGACGAGGGTCTGCGAGTGGTAGACATCTCGGACCCGGTCGCACCAGTCGAAGTCGGCTTTCACGATACCACCGGGGTTGCCTTGGACGTAGTTGTGGCAGGTAGTTATGCCTACGTTGCTGAAACCAATTGCCACGATACCACGTGTGAAGGAAGCCTGCGAGTGATAGATGTTTCAGACCCCGCTGCTTTAGTCGAGGTCGGTACGTACGGCCTGCCGGGATACGCGACCGACCGAAGTGTGACTATGGCAGGCGACTATCTTTACATCGCCGACGGCTACGGGGGCCTGCAAGTGGTGAATATCTCAGACCCCACTGATCCGACCCAAGCCGGCTTCTACGAGGGTGTCTCTTTTGACGTAGCAGCGGCAGGCGCCTTCGTCTTCGTCGCCACTGGTGATAGCGTGCGGATGATAGATGCCTCAAATCCTGATGCCCTGGCCGAAGTCAGCTCTTTCCAAGTGCCGGCTATGCGCCTGACGGCTTCTGACGGCTATGTCTATGTGATAAGTAGGGGGTTAGAAGTAATAGATGTTTCAGACCCGGTCAACCCAGTCCAGGCTGGCCTCTACAACGTGGCAGGCGGGATAAACGGTCTGGCCGTGTGGCACGACCAGGCCTATCTGCTTGACCAGTCTGCTGGTCTCCTGGAGGTAGTAGATATCTCTAATCCGGTCGCGCCCGAACGAGTGGGTCTCTATGATACCCCCAGGGAAGCCCGAGATGTAGCAGTGGCTGATCAATATGCTTACGTCCTGGACGGGGATTGCAAGGGTGGTGCCTGCGAAGGACAGCTCTGGGTCGTGGACGTCTCAAACCCCGCTGCTCCGATCCAGCTTGGATTCTACCAGCCGCCTGAATTTGCCTGGGGCCTGACCATTAGGGATGACTATGCCTACATCGCCAGCCGCTTGAATGGCTTACGAGTGGTGAAAATTTCAGACCCTGCCCAGCCAACCGAAACTGGATTCTACGATACACCCGGATTCGCCATGGATGTAGCGCTAGGAAATGGCTACGCTTACATTGCCGACAGAAAAGGGGGCCTCCGAATAGTCGACGTCTCTGATCCGTCCATCCCGGTTGAGATAGGCTTCTACTTGGCACCGGATGAGGCCTGGGGAGTCGGGGTGGCGGGCAACTATGTCTACGTCGCCACTCGGAGTTTTGGCTTGCGAATCTTGGATACCTCAAACCCTATCCTGCCAATCGAGGTTGGCTCCTACGATCCGCCAAGATACGCCTCTATTTATGGGGTGGCATTGGCTGGTAACTATGCCTACCTTGCCGCCGGGGCTGCAGGGCTGCGCGTGGTGAATATTGCGGACCCCACTAATCCGACTGAGGTTGGCTTCTACGACACAGCAGGGACCGCCGAAGACATCGTAGCAGCACATGGCTACATTTACGTGGCTGATGGTCTGGGCGGGCTGGTGATCTTGCGCTTTGTTCCACCTATAGCTACTTCTTGAGGAACCTGAACAAGATGTCATCTCCTGAATCTCGTCCCCCCACTGACTACCGCCGTTACCGGCGCGAGACCGAGCGCAAGTTGGCAATCGCCACGGTGCTCTTTCTGCTGCTGGTTGGGTCGGGCTTGATCGCCCTGATCTATAACCCTGGCGCGGGAATCCTAAGCTTCGGCTGCCTGTTAATCGGCGTTGGCGTCATCGCTCTGTTGTGGATACTGCTCACACTCATCGAACGTTGGGTTGGCGACTGAGTCTAAAACACGCCTGATCAGATCCCGACTTCCGGCTCGTCCATTCCTTCTATCATAAAGGCACGAGCCATCTGAGAGGTGTTATAGGCACAACCCACCCGACCCATATGGTCAATCAGAATTAACCCCCCTTTGCCGGCTACCCGATCACCCAGCATACGCAAAGCTGCCTCAGCCGCTGCCGGTGCATGAAGCTTGGCGCAGAAGTCGGCAGCGCTGCGGGCCAGTTGCACTCGGACGATGGCCTCGCCATGGCCGGTGGCCGACACGCCAGCCAATGCATTGTCAGCGTAATAGCCACAGCCAGGCAGCGGGCTATCGCCGACGCGCCCGGCTGGCTTGAAAGGGGTGCCGCCAGTCGAAGTGCCGGCGGCGATATCTCCTGCCCGGTCGATCGCCACTGCGCCAACCGTCCCCTTCCCCGGATTGCCAACGAACACAGCCTCCGAGGGGGGCTCCCCTCGTTCCTGGTATTCCAACCATCGACCCCGTTGACGGTCTATCACCAGCTCTTCCGGGTTGCACAGAAGGATGCCACATGCTTGGGCATAGTCCGTGGCCCCTGTTCCAACGAACATGTTGTGCTCGCTGGTCAACAGAATACGAGCAACACGAATCGGGTTCTTCACCCGCTCGATGGCAGCTACCGCGCCTACGTGATAGGTACGGCCATCCATCAAACCGGCATCGAGTTGCACCACCCCATCTTGATTGAGATAGGCTCCGACTCCGGCATCAAAAGTGGGGTCGTCCTCCATACAGACGATAGCCGCCTCAACGGCATCCAGGGCACTGCCGCCACGCCTCAGCGTCTCAAAGCCTACCAGAGTCGCCGCCCGGCAGCCAGCTTTGTGCGCTTCCCGGTCCTCTGGGGGGATGTACCATGCGCTACCATGCACAATCATAGCTAACCGAATGCTCATGTTTATCCCTCCGTCGATTCAGCAGGCTTGATATCCTTCACATTCAGTTGCAGCCGCTGACGCCCATTCCATTCATTGACTTCCAGTGCGTAGGCCACATCCAGGCGGGCAGGCAGTTGATCGTGCCAGCTTCCCATCCGAAAGGCAATGGCATCCCAAGTCTGCTTGCCGTCGTGGAGTACCAGTTTCAGGTGATCTGCATCAGCGCCCACCGGCCGTTTTCCTTTCACCTCCAGGCCCTCGGAGGCAAATACGGGTGTAGGGTTTTCCACACCGAAGGGGCGTAATTGCCCCAGGCCGTCTATGATTTGCAGGCCTACATCTGTCTCATCCCCAGCACGTCCGGCAGATCGGGCGGTAAGCAAATCCTCTACACGGCGGCGATTGATGCCACGCAAGTTTAGTTGGGCGTCAATTTCAAGGTCGGGCACCAACTCAACGCCAGCCAGTTCGCGCTCGGCGATGGATAATAGTTTGGCCTCCAAGGCAGACAGATTCTCATTCTTGACGGTGAAACCGGCAGCAAGGGAATGGCCTCCATACCGCTCGAGCAGCTCGGCGCACTCATCCAGAGCCTGAGTAATGTGAAACCGAGGAATGCTTCGAGCCGAGCCTTTGGTGGTTTGATCGCCCCGCTGGGCCACCAAGGTCGGACGATAGAACTCCTCGGTCAATCGACTCGACACCAAGCCCACGATGCCGGTATTGAACCCAGGTTCTGCAATGAGATACAGAGGGCGGCTGGCAGCGTCTTCTAGAATCACCTGGCGCGCCTGCTCCAGAGTCACCCGAGTCAAGGATTGCCGCTCTTGGTTTTGGCTTTCGAGTTGTTGAGCCAACTGACTGGCCCGGAAGATATCCTGGGTAACAAGTAATTCGTAGGCATCCAAAGCGCTCTCCAGGCGCCCGGCCGCATTCAGGCGAGGCCCCAGCACAAAACCAATGGTACTTGCATCGATCTTTCCAGGTTGGACACCCGCCTGCGCCATCAGCGCCTGCACTCCCAACCGTTGTGGCGCCTGGAGCTGCTCCAAGCCACGAGCTACCAGGTCCCGATTCTCATCGGTCAGAGGGGCCAGGTCAGCCACAGTCCCTAAGGCCACCAGGTCGAGCAAGTTCTCCATATCCGGTAGGGAGTGACCAACCCGGTGGCCCCCTACGTCCTGCACCAAAGCCTGAGCCAGCTTAAAGGCCAGCCCCACTCCGGCCAACTTTTTGAAGGGATAGGGGCAAGCCGGCTGATTGGGATTGATCACCGCCAGAGCAGGTGGAATCTCGCGGCCGATATAGTGGTGATCAGTCAGGATCAAATCCAACCCCTGCTGGTTGCCATAAATCACTTCCTGCACGGACCG
>CP070811.1:2757144-2765893 GCA_020343875.1 Anaerolineales bacterium
ATCCAACCCCCCTTTCCTACCAGGAAAGGGTCAGCTCCTCGGACCATGGTACCCATAATCACCAGGCCCACACACCAGCCAAGACCTGTTACAAAAACCCACACCAACCATACCTCCAGCCAGTCCGGTAGGAACCTCGCTGCCCTCATAGGTCACCTCCCAGCATATCCCCCATCATTTGGCACACTGCCGAGCTATCCTCCACTTGGCCGCCCAGTTACCACCTGAGCACCATCAGCTATCTGACTAAGGCGCTAACTATCAGGCTGCTTGGCTGTAGCAGCCACCAGCGCCTTGTTAATCAGTTCATTGGCGTCGGCAATCTCCGTGTCAGTGACCAAGGCTATCTCGGATGCCAGAAACTCTCTTCCCCTGCCCAGCAGGGCCGAGTCGGCTTCCGTTAGGTGAGCACGCCGCTCATACCAGATCAAGTCACGCACGATGCCGGCGATCCGAAGAGGGTCGCCTGTCTCAAGCCTCTCCCGAACCCAAGCCTGACGCTCCCTGTAATCGTCCGGCAACGATTGCGGCGAGTCACGCAATACATCCAGCACCTGGCTCAGTTTGAAGCGGGACATAATCGGGCGCACGCCCAATGCGTCAACATTGCGCACCGGAACATGTACGGTCAATCCCTGGTCGGGAATCTCGATTACGTAATAACGGTTGAAGCCCTCCACCACATCTAGTTGCTCCAGGCCAAAAATCCTCCCAAAACCGTGCTTGGGATGTACTACCTTATCACCGACTGAGAATTCCACGTTTTCCTCCTGCTCAAATAGGCTATGCTTTGCCTGCGGGCACATCGCTCAACGAGCTATGCATCCCATTTCCCCTTCAAAAACAAATGCCCGGCTTCCCTAACCCGCAGGGGGCAAAACCGGGCAATCTCAGTGTACGCCAGCCCAGGCTACCAAATCAGTAGCCAATCTCAGCCGAGAGATCTCAAACAAAAAGCTCAGTCCGTTCACAAGTCTCCTCAACCGCAGGAACTGGGGACCGAGCTGCGAGGGATTCCACCCTCTCTCGGGTAGAGTCCTTAACAAGCTATACCGACAACAGAAATGCAGAACTGTTGGCTTGTTTCAAGTCTGTTGTCTGTCACCCGGCATTCACCGGGGGTTGTTAAATCTCTCCTGTCAGTGCTCAGGCGATTTCCAGAACGGGCCTGGATTCAAGCGGTATTCCGCAACCCCACTAGGCCAGGGTTATGCATTGATCTTCACTTACTTTATATTAGTCCAAACCGTCAATTTGTCAAATGCCTCGGGAACACGGGGCTGCGCGGGGTTTTTGAGACAAGGTCAACCTTGATTCAAAGAAGGGCTCTGGGTGATCCAGAGCCCTGCACGTTACGAGGCTTTCTTGGCTGCTCGTCGGCGCCGCCATCGCCGCCCGAGGACCACCAACACAATCAGCGGGATCAACAAGACCAGCAACACCGGCAGGATGTACACCAGCAGCCAAATCAACGCGTCCGCCAGGAACTGACCAGTATCGATCAGGGCCCGCAACGCTGCCCGAGCAGTGCGTACCGGCTGCCAGCCAGCCTCCACAATGGGCTTGTCCTGGCCCGGGATCAGCTCTACGTTGATGGTGGCCAGAGCCGTCATACGTTCCAGGTACTGCATACGACCTTGAATCTGTTCGATCTGGCCCCGGATGTTGGTCAGCTCCCGGTGGACGGCCAGCACATCCTCTGCCTTGCGAGTTCTCTCACGCACTTCAGTCAGCAAAGCCAACAACTCCTCCTCGGTTGCCGCCAGGTTACGCAGGCGAGCGCTCAGGTCAGTGTACTCCTCGGTCACGTCCTGTCCGGAGATATTCTCCCGCTCCACCTCAACCGCCAAATCCTTGATCTGATCCATAGCCACGTCAAAGGACTCAGCTGGCACCCGGATGGTTATCGTGCCTCTCAGTCGCTCGTCAGCACGCCACACATTGCTGTTGGACACATAGCCATTCAGGGCAGTGGCAACCTCCCGAATCTCAATTAGGGCTGTCTCGGTATCTTCTACCACAACCGCCAATTCCGCACTGCGGATGATCATGCGCTCCGATACGGAACCCAGATCGGCGGAGGGCGCCTGGCTGACGGCCTCCCCTGCGAACCCAGGCTCCATTGGGGCCGCTGGTGCCTCGACTGGCACCACCACTTCCCGCTCCACCATTACCTCAACCGTCTCCGGGCGCTGGGCCGACTGCGCGCAGGCGGCCAAGAGGATCATGCTCAGCACGGCTATACCCAGAACTATCCAGAATCTCGGCTTGGACCTGTATTGGGCCATTTTCCTTCTCCTTAAAGTGGCTGTTGACTGTCTTATAGACGCGGATCTGTGCCCAAAAGTTCCCCATCTAGACTTGTTCGATCAGCCCGAAACGAATCGCATCGAAGGCGATTTGTTTTCGGCTGGCCTTGTCTCGGGTGAACGGCTCACCGGTCATATCCGATAGGCGTACAACGGCCGACATAGAGGGCGAGATGGAGAACGGGTAGCGGCCGAGACTCACCCACTGGTTGAAATAGCGCGATTGGTCTATGGTCACCACCTGGGTGCCACGCCGATGGGTGATTTCATATCCGGCCTGCACACTCGTAGCGTTGGCGGCCGGGATGTAGGCCATCACTTCATATAGACCGGTCCTAGGCAACACGGGTCGCCACTCTGCCCAGCAGTCTTCTTTGCCACGCATGGTGTAGGTCCAATACGAGCCATCGCCGTGCCCTATGGAAGACCTATGCCAATACCTTGACTCGGAGCGGATGCATGCCTCGTCATCTTCCTCCAAGGTGACCTCGACCGCCAACCCCGGCCGATGAGCCTTGATGAACTCAGTAGGGTGGACGTACCAATTGAGCACTTGGGCCCGACTGAGTCCCCAGGTGTCGGGCGCCAGATCCCGACGCCGTATCTCAAAGTGGAGATGGGCCGGGTAGCGGTTGTTATGCCCCTTACCTATGCTGCCAATTAACTCACCCCGTTCCACAAAATCCCCTAGGACCGCTCTTCGCTCTAGCAGGTGCGCATACTGGGACCAAACTTGGTCCCCATTTGGCAACTCATGCCGGATCAGAACCACGTTTCCCCACGAAGGAACAAAGTAATCAGAGGCCACCACCACCCCATTGGCAACCGCGTGCACGCCATAACCCAAATCGCTGTCACCACCCCGCACCCCATTCCAATCTTCACCCGTGTGCCAGGCCCCAAATCGGCGATAGTATGGCTCTTCCGCGAGCCCGGCAGCGATATAATACCCCTCCCCATCTGGCCTTCCACAAGGAAAGTCAAACCCATCCGTCTCAGTTTCTCCTGGCATGGTCAGCTCCTCTCTACGCTTTGAGCTACTCTCGGTAGACTCAGTATATCACACATCCTGTATGCATTCAAAAGCCCCTGGGCAACCGTCATTGCCTCGGGCCATCATATTCAAACGTCTACAAGGGATGATCAGTCCTAAAGTACTGGCAAATAGCAACCGCGGATAATTGCCCCAGGCTGTCTTATAGAAACTGACCGCCATCTATTGGGATTATGACACCCGTCAGGAAATCCTGCCGTAGGAGGTGAAGCACGTTCTGGGCTACTATCTGAGGGCTGCCAGCTCGCTTGAGGGGAATCTGGGCTTGCGCCAAATCTTCTAGGTAGCCGCTATTTGCACCGGGTGGGGGTAGAATAGCACCCAAGGCAACTGCATTGACGCTGATATGGGGCGCCAGTTCGTGGGCCAGCATCTCGGTCATGGTCCACAGCCCTGCCTTGGTCAGGCGATACACAAAGTGGTCAGGGACAGGCTGGCGCAGGCGAGCATCCAGCACGTTAATGATTTTCCCTTGTTCGCCCGCAGGAATCTGGGCTGCAAATGCCTGGCTGAGCAGGAAGGGGGCGCGCAAATTGATGGCGAATAGCCTATCCCACGCTCCCAAATCGCTTGCCCTAAAAGTATCTTCTTCGGGGAAGATTGCCGCATTGTTGACCAGGATATCGACCCGCCCATACCGGTCGATGGCTGCTGGCACGATACGCTGCGTTGCGGCCGCATCTGCCAGGTCAGCACTATAGATATGAGCTTCGACACCAAACTGGCCGGCATCGGCCTGGGTTTCCCGAACAGGCAGGGCAGAGCGCCCATAATGGATAAAGAGGTGACAACCCGCCTCGGCCAGGGCCAACACCAACGCCCGACCAACCCGAATCGCACCCCCCGTGACTAAGGCAACTTTCCCTTTCAGTTCCATTTGCACCAGGTCCCCTGCGCCGACCTGCCAAGTGCCGTAAGGATGCTCAGCCGGTGGCCAGCTTTAGCAAAGCCTCGGGCACCCACAGCCGACCGACACCCATAAATGCCAGTGCCGTGGATCCAGCAAAGATCAGGGCGCTGGCCGCAATGAGCCCCATATCGGCCCGACGATAGGTGAGCCGGCGCACCCAGGTGCGCGGCCCAACGCCAAAAGCGCGCAGGTCCATGGCATCGATGATGTCCTCAGCGCCGACGATTGCATTGATGGTCACCGGTACCAGCAGAGGGGCCAACCGTCGAATCTGGGCTATGATGCCGCCCGATAGCTTCTCCACCTCATAGCCCCTGGCCCGCTGGGCATCCAGGGTGATGCTGAAGTCACGGCCCAGGGTGGGCACAAAGCGAAAGGATAAGTCCATAGCGTAAGCGAACTTATCAGGCAGACCCAGCCCTTTGAAGGTGACTCCGTAGAGACTGGGGTCCACCGTGTAAGGAATGGTGATGGCCATGGTAGTAATGGCATACATGCGGGCCAACTGGCTCACCGCGAAGATGGTTTTCTCGGCAGTGACGTCCAGCTTAAGTTGCCACCCGACGATGGGGAGGGAAAGAGGCCCTAGCCGACGGATAAGATGCTCTTGGTCATACGCCGTCGCCACGCCGCCTCTCCCGGTCAGAAACGTCAGAGTAGTCATGATGAAGATGATGAAGCTGATCAGGATCCACACCCGGCGTGTTTCGCGCCAGGTAAGTCTGGCCAGCCCGAACTGGAGCGCTGCCAGGCCCAAGAAGAGAGACATAATGCGCAGGTCCCAGAATTGGATGATGGAGAAGAGCATGGCCAACATGAAGATGATACGCGCACGGGGGTCCAGACGCTGGATAATAGTATTTCGTTCGCGATAACGCCACGCGATCAGCATCTCATCATCCTTCCGGTAGAAGCGAGGCATCCCGAGAATCAGATGGCTCGAGCTGAGGTGTTGCCTAGGCAATGGACCTCAGCTCAGAGCAGCTCCGTGGAGGAATGCTTCGCCCCTGCGGCTAACGACCAGTACGCGCCTGAACAGCTTGATAGGCGGCCAACAAGATGGGGGTAAGGATCATCGAGTTAAGGATATTCGGGCCAGCTGCTGGCGCAAACTCTCCGATGATGGCTGTGGCAAAGCTGTAGCCGTTTATCCAGATATCGGATACAGCCGCAAAGCCAATGCCGATGATGATACCCAGCGTACCCCATAGATTGACGGCTGCTAGGTCTACGCTGACTTGCTCCAACACAAAGCGGCCCACAATCACCACCACGCCCCCGACGATGAAGGCCCATGCCCAGAAGGAAAAGTCCTCGATCTCACCTGTCCACGGTCCGGGCACCCGCGGATTGAGGAACACCAACGCCGCTGCAATGACGATCAGCACCGCCACCAGGGCGGTCAAGAAATTGAGACTGCGCTTTTTGTCGGCGAAAAGCATCACCAGGCCCGGCACCATCCCCATCAAACCGTTGCCCATGTCCCAGGCCGGGTACACACCCCATCCGGTGATGAAGTCACCCAGGATGTTCCCTACTGCCCCCGTGAAGAAACCCACCACGGGTCCAAAAGCATACCCAAAGAAGATGGGGATGCAGACAGAAGGCCGCAGCGATACCTGGCTGACCGATGGCATGGGGATAAGGTTGAAGATATAGTTGAAGACCCCATATAGCGCTGCGCCGATGGCCATGTACACCACCTGCCGCGTGCCAACGGTCCATGCCTCGCTACTTGAAGTAGCCAGGTAGACGACGAAAATCGCAATCAGGCCCACGGCGGTCATCACGATGGGGGCCACCCCCCGAATCTTGTCACCACTGGTCAGTACGCTGGCCAGAATCATCAACACCACGAAGACGACCAGCACCAGGAGCCAGACAACGGCTCGGTTTCCTGTGAGTTTACCTGTGGTCATGTTTACCCTCCTTCCTAATGGATTCTAACGGCCCAAAAAGCTTGCCCAAACTGTCCTATAGCCTCGACGGCGAACACGTCCCTCCCCGGCGTGATCCCGTCGCAAACCGCGTTCCTCGATACCTTTTATGCTTCTTATGCTTCACGCGCTGCCCATATATTACAACACCCGCAACCCCACTTCGGTGCGCGCCGGTCAGTCAGAAAGCGCGTGAGCCAGCGCCTCGGCTGGCATAAAGCGCCCCGTCCGGGGCAGATGTTCCAGGTTAGTTGACAGCAACGAGGTGGGCACCACCCGACAGCGCCGGAGCAACTCCAAATCAGCCAAAACCTCTGTGGGCGGGCCATCGGCGGCGATGGTCCCTTCGTGGACCAGGATCACCCGGTTGGCGTAACACACCGCCATATCCACGTCATGCGTGATGAACAGGATAGCAGCGAAATTGGGCAATCCCAAGATGGCATTCATAAAAGCCATGTAGTTCCGATAGTCCTGCCCTGCCGTCGGCTCGTCCATGACCAATATCTTGCTGCGCATGGCCAAAATGGCCCCAATGCTGACCCGCTTTTGCTGTCCAAAGCTGAGGCCCAGCGGCGGATAATCTTCGAGACCTTTCAGATTTAAAATGTCCACCGCTTCGGCGACACTTTGTTCCGTCGTTTCTTGGTCAAAGCCCAGATTTTGAGGGCCAAAGGCTAGCTCTTCACGCACGGTGGGCGCGAAGAGCATATGCGAAGGACTCTGAAAAACATAACCGATGGTGTGCGCAATTTGGGCCACGCTCAACTCTCGGGTGTCCACCCCCTCTAACAACACCTGGCCCTGTTTCGGTTTTAGCAGGCCAATCGCGTGCTTCACCAAGGTCGTTTTGCCCGCGCCATTGGGACCCAGCACGGCGATGATATCGCCAGCCCGAATCGAAAGGTTGATATCCCGCAAAACCGGCGTCTCCGGCTCGTACGCAAAGGCCACGTCACGAAAGTCTGCCAGCGGCCCATTGCGGGCCGCCGCCAGGGCAGGGGGTACATAGGCTGGTGGCGGGTCGTGACGAGCCTTCTCCAGTATCATAGGAGCCGGCAGCTTCACTTCGTGGTAATCAACCCTGGCCTCCAACCCGGTAGTTGGGCCAAAATAACGCAGCTCGCCCTCCACCATAAACAGCGACAGCTCAGGCTTGATCTTCAGCACGTCTTCCACCCGATGCTCGATAATGATCACCGTCTTGCCCTCGTCGGCCAGTCGCCGGATGAGGGTCAGGGCTTCTTCGGCGCTGGCTGGATCCAGACTGGCCAGCGGCTCGTCGAGCAACAGAATGGACGGTTGCATGGCCAGGGTGCCGGCCACTGCCACTTTCTGCTTCTCGCCACCCGATAGATAAAAAGTCTCCCGCCCCTTCAGATGAGCGATGCCCAGGTAAGCCAGAGTCTCCTCCACCCGCTCAATGATCTCCTCGCGTGGCACGCCCAGATTTTCAAGGCCGAAGGCCACTTCGGTGAAGACGTGGGCACCCAATATTTGCCGCTCCGGATCTTGGAGCACCGTACCCACAATCTGGGAGATACGCGACAGAGACATGTCAGCCGTATCTTGGCCGTCGAGCCGCACGCGTCCCGTCAGTTCACCCTTGTAGCTACGGGGGATCAGGCCATTGATGCAGCGGATGAGGGTAGTTTTGCCACAACCACTGGCGCCGGCGATAAGCAGAATCTTGCCTGCCTCCAGCTCGAAAGCTATCTCCCGGATGGCAAACTCATCCCGGTCACGATAACGAAACGAAAGATTCTCGACAACCAGTGGCAAGGCTTCAGCTAACGGCACCATCACGCCTCTCTTCGGGGGCAATCAGTTCAGAACTCACTGCCCATTATACTGGCAAACCATCTGATTTTCAACTAGCTTTTTTCAGGGGCGCGTCCCCCTGAACGGGGAAGCACAGGGGTGTATCCCCCAAGTTTGTCCCGATTTCCCAAAAATCTGGGGCGCATTCTTTTTTTAGGGCAGGGCAAGCCTATTGGGCCTTGGCACAGCGCAATGCACCCGTAAGGCTACAGCGCCGCCAGCCGACAAGTCGGCCATGCTGGAGCATAACGCCCGACCAACCGGACTTGACCCCAGCCAGGCTCGGCCCAATTCATCGGGCGCAGTTCACAAGCAGCAAGATCAAGGAGGGGCAGGGGTACCAGGTCCCTCCGGCGGAGGCAGACAGATTTCCTGCCCCGGCCGCACCTCATTGGGGTTGGCAATACACGAGTGCAACGTGGTCCAATCGATGCAGAAATCCAGCCTGGGTTCATAGTAGCCCCGGCTGCGACATAGCTTTGCGATCCATTCACCCGGTTGGACGGTATAGATCTCGCCCCCAAATTCAGAACAGGCGGAAATGCTGCATGGCGTTGGCGTAGGGGGGCAAATGTCCCCTTCCTTGAAATGGGTAAGCACAATCTGACGCTGGCACGCCACCTTTGAACCCGCTGCCAACGACTGCCCGGTCACCACACCCCCCAGGTCATTGTTCCCTTCTGGAATACACTGAGGATCACCGACCGGTACCAAGCCA
>CP070811.1:2765993-2777817 GCA_020343875.1 Anaerolineales bacterium
AGGTGGAGTTACACGACGCCCTGAACGTGGCCCTGGTTGTGGGGGGGAGTATCGTAATCCCCCATCTGCGCCACGCAGTCGAGACTATCGATCTACTTGAAGCCGAACGCGCTGACGCATAATCTCTGGTGCCTTATCAAGGTGATCTTGCCTGCCGGTCCCCACTGGGGAATAAACAGGATTCAGCGCCATAGGCCAGGCCCTGGTATCTCGTAATCCCTTTGATGGGGTACCGGGTGGCATTTTGGATTATGTGAGCGAAAATCCCGCTATTTTGCAGGCCGAGGACGGGCCCCGCAGCTGCCGGTATTGGGGATGGAGATGCTTCCGCGGGTGGGTGATTAGGCCTCAGGGGTTTAAGGCTTCGGTGCGCGGAAAGGTTGTACAGGTTTCATAAGGAGGGAACCATGAAACTGGCCAGTCTGATTCAAAGCCACAGCGTGGCGGTGTTGAAAGCCATTATAGTCATTGCATGCCTCCCGCTGGTTGCCGCATGTGGTGCCCAGGAGGAGGCCAAGGAGCCACCCACCCCATCTCCAACGCTGAAACCGGTCGCTACCATGACGCCTATGCCCACAGCAACCACAGCCCCAACCAATACCCCCGAACTACCTACCAATACCCCCGCAGCAACCGCTACCCCATTACCACCCACAGAGACTCCAACTGGCGCACCTGAGCCGACCCCCCTGCCGACCGACACGCCAACCGTGACGCCGGTGCTGATTGTGCAAGTCGGTGAAGGGAAAGTCATCTATCACGACGCTCAGCTTGTGGATGGTTTGGCGAGATATGAGACTGGCGTCCCACCCTGGCTCGATTTGCTGGTTCAATTAGATGGTAGCTGGTATGGTCCTGAGCGAAACGAGGATGATATCGAGGCCGCCCCACTGCCAGAAGGATATCGCTGGGAGACAAGTGGCAGTTTCTCCACGCTACCCAACGGCGAAGCCTGGTGGGAGGGGCCGGGTGTGGAGGGAGAAGCAAGTTTAATCGACCCCGAGGGTAATCAGCTGGTTACGCTTCAGCTAAAAGTTGATTTCTACTAACACTCTGTCCAGAATGGGCGAAGGTTAGGAAGACCCGCTAGGGGCCTGGATGCCCCGTCAATTCAGGCTTGATAGGGCACCAGCGACTTGTTCAGGAATAGCCTGGCATTCTCCGTTTCGCTGGCCCACAATGGCGAGTTGTGAATGAATGAGTGCTGGCTGCCTCGCTGACACCCCTGCCTGGGCCAGGCTCCTGCCTGGTGGCTACCCATGGCGGTGAGGGCCATGCGCTGGCGAGCGTGCCGCCCGGCAGGCAGGGAAAAACGATACATACCGACAAGGCCAACAGGGCGCCTGATAACCTGACTTCCCGAACTGGTCTCGCGCCAGCTCGACCGGAACGCACCGCAAGGAAAAACCCCTGATAAGTGTGCTTGCCAGACGAGGTTTTAGGGATTTCGCAAGAAGTTGTGCCTGCCAATTGGTCGAGCAGGCTGAACCGGCCAAGCGGGTTAACGTCCATCTAAAGGATCCAGCAGCTGAGATATCATGATTGACAAGGAATCTGAGCAACCAACTATGACTAATCAAACACACAGCATACAGCCAGTGGGCGTGGACCCTCTGAAAGCAGCCTTTGACCGAGGCTTGGCCTGCCTTGTTCTTCTGCTGACCGCTCCTCTTTTCGGATTGGGCACGATGGCCATCTTGATAGACGGATTGATCTGGCGCGAGGACAGGGGGCCCGTTTTCCATCGAGAAACCCGGGTCTCAGCCGGTCGGATCTTCTCTTTGTTCAAGTTTCGCACCATGCAAGTCAGTGCCATTCAGGACGCCCGCCAGCGGGGGCTGACGGTCAAGTACTTGGAGCGTGAGAACCGCGGCCACACGCGGGTGGGCCATCATCTGCGCCGTTGGTATCTGGACGAACTTCCACAAATGATCAATATCCTGCGCGGTGAGATGAGTTGGGTCGGCCCCCGGCCGCCGGCCCCCTTCGAGTATGAACGCGAGCTGTCCGAGGGAAACGTGCGCAAGCGGCTGGCCCGGGCTGGGCTGGTAGGGCTGCAACAAGCCAACAAGGGGCGCACTCAGGGCTTTGACGAAGAGATTGCTCTCGACTATGAATACGTGGCGCAGGTCAGGGCTATGAGTCCGGGCCGGCGATTGGCCTATGATGTATCACTCCTGCTGCGCACCGTACGGGTGCTGCTGGAAGGAAAGGGGTTATAAGGACTTATGGATTGCAGTCAGTTTGCTCGGGCTGTCCAACAGAACGTGTCTCAGGTGATCATCGGTAAGGCCGATGTAACCGAATTGCTGCTGGCAGCCCTCTTGACCGAGGGGCACGTGCTTCTGGAAGATGTACCTGGCATCGGCAAAACGACGCTGGCCAAAGCCCTGGCTCGAAGTTTGGACTGCCTCTTCGCCCGCATCCAGTTCACGCCAGACTTGTTGCCCAGCGATGTGACGGGTATTAACTATTACAATCAAAAGCAACAGGAGTTTGAGTTCCGGCCGGGTCCTGTGCTGAGCCAGGTACTCTTGGCCGACGAGATCAACCGGGCCACGCCTCGCACCCAATCCAGCCTGCTGGAGGCCATGCAGGAGCGCCAGGTGACCGTTGATGGTCAGACCTATCCACTGCCTCGTCCATTCCTGGTCATGGCGACCCAAAACCCGATTGAACTGGAGGGCACCTTTCCTCTGCCAGAAGCACAGGTGGATCGTTTTCTGATGCAGTTGGGCCTGGGATACCCCAGCCAGGACGAAGAGGAGGAAATCCTGCTTCGCTATCAGCGAGATGATCCGCTGCTGCAGTTACGGCCGGTGGCTTCGGCCGCCGAGGTGCTGGAGCTTCAGCGGCAGGTAAAGGAGGTCCATGTGAGTGCGGACGTGCGCCACTACATCTTGCAGGTGGTGCGGGCCACGCGGGGACACGAAGCGGTGGATCTGGGTGTCTCACCGCGGGGCAGTCTGGCTCTCTACAAGGCCAGCCAGGCGCTGGCTGCGCTGCGGGGGCGTGCCTACGTGATCCCCAGTGACGTGCAATATCTCTGCCCGCCTATTCTGACGCATCGCGTCCACATCAGCCCTCAGATTCGACTGCGGGGCCGCACACCCCAGCAGGTGGTGACCGAAATTACCGAGGCTGTGCCCGTGCCGGTCGTAGAATGATTTGCAGTTACCAGACGTGAGTGGTGAGCTATGAGTGCCGGACGGAATCAGACTCAGAGCTGGCGTGAAGTCGACAGCTTGGTTGAAGAGGCCCAACAGAAGACTGGCTACCGGCGCATGCTGCACGAATTCCGGGGCGGGGGGCGCTACATAGACCTGGAGAAGGATACCCAGTTCAGCGATGCCTGGGTTGTGCTGGGGATTCTGCTGACCCTGGTAGGTTTGGCTCTCAACAGCCGTTTCCTGACGGCGGCGGCCCTGTCGCTCTTTGTGATCATGATGGCCAGCGGGGCTTGGAGCCAGCTGAGCCTTTTTGGCTTGCACTACCGGCGTCAGTTCAGCGAAACCCGTGCCTTTCTGGGTGAAACGATTGAGTTGACACTCGAGGTGCGCAACCAGAAACTCCTACCTCTTACCTGGCTGGATATCACAGATGTCTTCTCCGCAACCTTGCCTCTGGATCGGAGCCAGGTCGTGATTAACCGCATCACCAATCTGGGCGAATTCCGTACTTTCTGGATGCTGGGGGCCTTTCAGCGCCTCACACGTCACTTCACCATCCAGTGTGCGCAACGTGGCTATCACACCTATGGCCCGGCCACGATCAACACCGGTGACGGTTTTGGCCTTTTCAGCCGCAAAGCCCTCACATCTCAGCGGGACTGTGTCATCGTGTACCCCCGGCTTTATTCTATGGCCGAGTTGCGGCTGCCGGCCAAGAATCCCTTCGGCGAACGTGGCTCTCCGCTTCGGCTCTTTGAGGACCCGCTGCGCACCGTCGGCATTCGAGAATGGCAGTCAGGGGACAGTCTGCGCCGGGTACATTGGAAGGCAACTGCCCGTCATCAGCAAATGCTCAGCCGGGCCTATGAGCCCAGCGAGGAGCCACAGGCGCTGATTGTCTTGAATGTGGCTACCTTAACCCGTCACTGGCTGGGCAATATCCCTGAGTTGCAGGAGCGTGCCATCAGTGTGGCTAGCAGCCTGGCGGCCCTATGCACAGAACTGCGATTACCGGTGGGCTTGATCGCCAACGGTTATTTGCCTGGTAGTGACCAGTCCATCAGCCTCCTGCCTGGGCGCAGCCCCAATCAACTGGTGCGCATTTTGGAGTTGTTGGCGGCTATTACCGCTCTTGCCACCCAGCCCATCGAAAAGATGATCTGGCACGAGGCGCCCAGATTGCCCTGGGGAGCGACGCTGCTTGTGGTGACTGCCATCGCCCATGACGATCTGCTGGCTACTCTGCAGGACCTGAGCCAGGCAGGCCGACAGATCGTGCTTTTTACGCTGGCCGAAGAGCCGCCCGCTCGTCAACTGCCAGGCGTTTTGGTATACCATCTTCCGCACCTGGTGGACGATCTGATCATCCCCCAAAAGGTGATAGCCGATGCTGCTAACTAGTCGCCGTTGGGGGCCACTCCATTTCTGCCTGGCTGGCATGGAGATAGCCTGGCTTACACCTTTTTTCATGCTGGTCTACCGGCCCATGAGTGAGAAAGCGCCCGGGCTCGTCTTCCTGGGGCTCTTTGGGACGTTGCTGGCCTTCATGCTGGTACTTGAGTTCATGAATCTGCTCGAGCTGGACTGGCCCTTCTACGAGTTGGCGGTGGTGGGCCTGATCGTCGTCAGCAGCTTGATCTTCGTACGCCTCTGGCTTTATGGGGGGATGCCGCTGGGCGATTTGAGCTGGCTGGGGAATTCCCTAGGTGCCCTGTTTGACTTTTTGCAGGGAATACGGCCGGAGCTGGTGTTGATCTTGACCAGTGTGGTGCTGTGGCAACGGGCTGCCAATGCCACCAGTCGAGACACTGGCTTTTTTGGCGTTGGCCTCAGCTTTCGTCTGGGATTGCTTCTACTGATCTTAGGCGCTGGTCTGCTCGGCTTTATAAGTGGGCAGGATGCCAGGCCGCTCCTCTGGCTCTATTTGAGCTTGGGTTTAACGGCCGTCGCTCTGGCCCGGACTTATGAAAAAGCGTCTGATGCTCGAAGTGCAGGTTCGCTGCTCTCGCTGCGTCGCTTGGGGCAATTGCTGCTGGCTGTGGGGGTAACGGTTGCGGGAGCTGCATGGCTTTCACTCTTCTACACGCCGGATGGCATTAAGAAGACGTTGCTGATCTGGCTAAAACCCGTCTGGGCGCTGTTGGGCCCCCCGCTGCAACTGGTGGTGCAAATATTGCTCTGGGCGTTGGAGCCCATCTTCCTCTGGCTGGTATGGATATTAAAGCAACTGGTGCAAAATCTGGATTGGACGTCCATTCAAGAAATGCTGTCCACATTTGAGGGGGGGTTTGAGCTGGAGCAGATGGCGGATGAGAGCCAGGGCGCTCTTTCTGGCTTGCCGCCTTGGGTCTGGACCAGTCTGCGGTATCTGCTGATCCTGCTGGCCATGGGCGTGCTAATAGGCCTGGTGCTACTGTTCTTGGACAGAATGCGTGTAAAGCCAGATCGGGATGAAGCCGAGGAGGAGAGCAGCGAAGAAGTTACACTCGGCGGCGCTGCTCTGGGACGCGGACTGCGCTGGCTGCGCGACCTGGCTGGCCTGGTGAGGCGCTACGGCCTGAGTCGTAAATTGCTGGCGGCTATTTCAGTGCAGAACATCTACGCCAATCTTTGCCGTCTGGCTCGAGGACGTGGCTATCCCCGTCGTCCTGCGCAGCCGCCCGACGATTACTTGTCGGTCCTGGCCCAGGTCTTCCCCGGCCAGGAGGAAGCATTGGCGCGCATCACAGCCGCCTACATGCAAGTACACTACGGAGACCAGCCTGTTAGCACTGCTGAGTTGATTCAACTACGTCAGGACTATCATCAGGTGCGGAGCGGTTAATTATACAAGAACCAGCACAGTGCCCGCACCCTGCCGCATCTGCCTAATGGAAAATCAACCCCTTCCATCGCTGGGCAGCGTTCCCAACCACTGGCGTACGGCTTGAGGCGATTCCAAGCGACAATCGGCCTGCGTGTGGCGCGGTTCCCTGGCCACCAAAATGGGGATTCCACCCCGTGCCTTGATCACGCCAAACGCCTCTTCATCTTTATCATCATCACCCACATAAATGGGTAATGCATCCGGCCACGGGTAATGCTCTAGCAGATAATCTACCGTATGCCCTTTATGAGCCAGCCTGGGGCCAATCTCAAGAAACTTGTGGCCGCCTAAGAGGCGGAAAGGTCCCCCATGTGCTGCCTCAACCGCCAGCCGATGCGCAGCGGCCAGCACCTCCTTCGCTTCGTCCTCTTCCGCAAAGCGAGCGTGCAGTGCCAACGTCCAACCCTTGTCCTCCAGAAAGAAGCCCTCACGGCCTGCAATCAAGTGCTCCCAGCTTGGCTTGAGGGTATCCAGTGCCGGCCGGATGGTTGCGTACGCTACTCGATTGATCCGCTCTCCTTTCGGTGTCTGCAACTCGATGCCGTAGGTGCCGGCCAGCAGCAAGCCTGGCACGCCTAGCAGGGACCGAAGATGGCTCAAGCGCCGTCCACTGACCACCGCAGTGCGCAGGTGGGGGCTCTGCACCAGCCCGGTCAGCACACTGATCACCTCCGGCTCAGGGTCAACGTGTTCTGGGGTGTCAGCAAAATCAGCCAGGGTGCCGTCGTAGTCCAGAAAAAGCCATAGACGCCTGGCTTCGACCAGTCGGTGGTTTAGCTGTTCGGAGGTGCACAGCATCACAGGCCTCCATCACCATCCAGCAAAGGCTTGATGTCCCGATCAAAGATGGCATTCCATGTGTAGACTTGCCGCACGCGACGACGCAAGCGATGCAGCGGGGTTCTCTCAGCCCAAATCAGGAGCTGCTCAGCCACCTGGCTCGGATCCTGGGTGGCGTCAAACATGGTCACATCTTGGCCACCTACTTCCTTGGCTGCCGGGATTTCCGTGCACACCACCGGCAGCCCGACCAGGCCTGCTTCCAACACCGGCATGCCGAAGCCCTCCCGGCGGCTGGGCATAAACATCACGTCACTCACTCGAAACAGATCACCCACCACTTGCTCGTCGATCATGAGGGGATGCTCAGAGTCGACGCCCGCCTCAAACACGAAGCGCATCTCCTCTTCGACCCCCAATTGACCGCGCAGCTTCTGTAGCCCCTGAAAATAGGCCATGCTGTCTCTGTCATGTGGATCCGGCGGACCGGTCACCACCAGTTTCGGCCGGCAGCCGCGGGCTTTCAAGGCTGCTACGAGGTGCAAGGCGTATTCTATATTCTTGGCACGGGTCACCCGTACTGGCATCAGCAGGACCAGGTCACTTTCCAGCAGTCCCAAACGACTCACCAGGGCATCGCCCCCGGGCGACAGCCCAAGCAACGTGCCTGGATTTACACCGTTGTATATGACCCGAATCTGCCCTGGCAGGCAGCCGAGTAAGGTAGCTAGTTCCTGTTGTCTCTGCTCTGATACCACGACGTAGATCGTGTCCTCCCGGTGAGTGCGCAGCAGGTCCCAGGGGTAACCGGCATGCACCTTGGAACGGGAGCTGGGGCTGGTCCAGCTCAGGTCATGGCACCAGGCAATGCAACGCCGTATCTTACCTGCGTCCAGCAAATAATGAAGCGCGGCGGTCAGGGGCAGGTTAAAGTGCTTGGTAAACACATTGTGCATAATCACGGTGTCAAATCGACTTACAGCTGGCGCCAGTGCGCCGATCAGCTGATTGACCATGTCATCAAAAGCGGGCGGCACCTCGCCTTGTTCCAGGCGTGAACTCATGTGTGCCACTTGCGAATACTGTGTGTCCATCTCCGGGATCCGAGTCAAGCTGGCACCTGGCGGAAGAGCCTGCTCCTCGCCGCGGCCGGCAATAACACTGATCGGGTACCCGGCCTGGGTAAAGATCCCCGCGTGGGCCTGTATTACCGCCTCCACCCCGCCCACGACCGGCGGAGCTGTATAATGTAAAATGGCGACCTCGGGTCGTTTTCCTTCGAAAAGCTCAGGACCCTGCATACGGTATCATCCTTTTGTCATAGCTTCAGCTCAACGACACTTTCCAGTTGGCGACATAACCAGGCGGCGATGTCTTCCTGCTCGATGAGCCAACGCAGTCGGCTGGCATGCTCCCGACGTTTTTCGGCTGGCATCGTAAGGGCCTGATGGAGCGCCTCGGCGGTGGCATACACGTCGCAGGGCGAAATGACAGTCGCCCCTGACTCAAGCTGTTGGCACGCGCCGGCCCGTTCGGACAGGATCAGCGCCCCATCGCGTTGGTTCACGGTCGGACCTTCCTTGGCTACCAGGTTCATGCCGTCGGCAATAGCATTAACCAACAGGGCGTCATAAACCTGTAAGGCGGCTACCGCCCGTGGATAGTTCTCGCCTACCAGCACCCGCACCGGTTCCCACTGGCTGTCGCCATAGGTGGCGTTCACCCGCCCGGCGGCTGCCATCAGCTCGCCCAGATAATCTTGATATTCGTCCACATCCAACCGAGACGGCACCAGAATCGCCAGGAACTTCACCCGCCCCCGATGCTCAGGATAGTGCTCCAACATTTCCTCAAAGGCCTGGAAGCCACGGATGATATTCTTGCTCGGCTCACTGCGGTCGACGCGCAGGATCAATTTCCGGTCGCTTACCAGTTTCTCAATTTCAGACCGGTATCCAGCCACTTCATTTGACCTTGCCAGTACCTTGAGCGCCTCCACGTCGATTGAGATCGGAAAGTCGCGCACGTGGGTGGCGTGATTTCGATACCAGACCCGGCCTTGCTTGTACTTCACGTAGGCACGGGGCAGGTGCGACTCGCAGGTACGCAGAAAGTTCAGACCGTCCTCCTGCGTCTGGAAGCCCAAGACGTCCACCGCACACAGCCCCTCCAGGATCGCCTGTCGCATGGCCGGCGGCAGGATGCGCCAGTATTCCGGGCCGGGCCAGGGAATATGAATGAAGTGCAGCAGCGTGGGGCGCTCCCGGCGTCGCATCTTATCGCGCAGGAATCGGGGCGCCAGATACAAATGATAGTCCTGCAACATAACCAGGGTGGGACGAGAGAAAGCCCGCACCTGGCGCGCGATGGCTTCCGCAAACAGGCGGTTGACAACCACGTAGCCTTCTTCCCACGCTCGCCATGTGGCACGGTCAATCACCGGCGCGCGTGGCACATCCCACATAGAGTGTTGCAGGAACCACAATAGCGGGTTGGCGATGACGTTGTAGTAGCCTTCGTAAGTAGATGCTTCGGGGGCCAGGAATTGCACCCGAATGGTATGACCACTCTCTGTAAGCGGCGCATTTCCCTCGCGCCACGTGGCGTCGGCGTCGGTCTGCGCGCAGGCGATCCAAGTGGCATCGATGTGCTGGATCAGGCCTGTGAGCGCCGTTACCAGCCCCCCTCCGCCGCGTTGGAACTGTAAACTTCCGTCTTCGGCCTTATCGAAGGTCACAGGTCCCCGATTGGCAGCGATGATCAGCGCTCGCCGGGAGAAAAAATCGGTTTGCAGTGCCTCGCAGCGCTGGCGAATATCGCCCACGTCCCGATTTGTCATAAGGGCCTCCCCGGACTTACCGATTCTTCCTCAAGACTGGCCTGAATGGCCAGGTCGATGAAGACAGCGGCGGTCCATCCAAAGATATTGGCAGCAGTGGCCGGTGGTTCGCCGGTTTCTGAGTTATAGTATTCGTAAATGCTGGGCTGGCTCATCATCAGGTCCAGCGTCTTCTGCAACAGGGTATCCGCCAGGTCGTATTCGCCTACTTGCCGCAAGGCCTCGATGAAGAAATAGTTGATGTTGACCCACACCGGACCCCGCCACATCGTCTCCGGGTCGTAATGCGGGTCGTTGCGCGCTACACTGGGAATGATGTATTCTCCCCAGAACTCTTCGGGGTTGGTGAGGTGAGCGATGAGCCGGTCGCGGATGTGGTCAAGCAACTGGCCGGTCCATAAAGGATAAAGGTTAAAGGGCGTGACCACGGGCACGGGCTCTTCATTGTGCAGTACCCAGAACAGGCCTGCTTCCTCGTCCCAGAAATCCTCCACCATGCGCCGGACGATGGCCGCCGCACGCCGGCGCCACATGGCGCCCTCATCGTTCATTCCCAATGCTTCGGCCATCAGGGCTAGCGACCCCATTTGCACGCACAGGTAGGTGTTCAAGTCCGGCGACTCGACCGGCATTCCATAATCCCACAGTGGGCTGTCATCCAGGCCTGACGAGTAGGGATGGTTGTACTGCGTCAGGCCGTCTACATCGTCGTCGTTCATGCTGAACCACCAGGCATTCCAGCGCACCAGGGGCACGTAGATCTCTTGCAGGAAGTTCAGGTCGGGATCAGTCTCGTGCAGTTTTAATGCCGCCCAGGCCAGGATGGGCGGCTTGGTGACCTCGGCCCGGAAGGGATGCTCGATCTCGGAGACGACGCCCTCATCGTAAACTGCATCAGGCAGCATCCCATCCGGAAGCTGGCAGGCTAAAATAGCCCGGATTTGGTTGCGGGCTAGCTCAGGGTCCACGTGCCGGTAGGCCAGGGCGTGCATAGCATTATCCCACAACCACAGCCCTATATAGTTGATCTTGGAAGGTGTCATGGCTTCGTAGGCCACTCTTCCATGCGCGCTGATCAGGTTGTTGGCCATGATCCACCATGCATAGGCATAGGTGCGCCGGTAGGGCTCGGCGACGGGTGGGACCCGGTTGAACCAATCCTCCCAGCGTGACTCAGCCGCTACGCACGAGCTGGAAAAGGGCAGCACCTCATGATGCAGGTCCACATCTTCACCGACCGCCAGCGTGATGGCACAGTCATCACCCGCCTGAACTACAAATTCCACCAGGTAGCCACCTTCTTCGGGCGTAATCCGGTTGTGGACCGCCTCTCCGTTGCTGGTGTAGGCCAGATTACGGATTGCCTTGAATATGCCGCCACCTTCAGTCTCCTCCCAGAATTGGGGTGAAACGTGAAAGCGTAGGCCGGCGGTCGCCTGCGGCGGCAGCCCAAAAGCAAGCGTACCTTTGTCCTGAAAGACCAGTCCGAACTCACCTAGCCGGGTCCGGAAGTACAGCGCCTGAGGGGAGGTCTCGACCTCAAATTCAAGCGCCTCGCCGGCCCCATCTACCAGGCAGAGGTCACGGATGAAAGGCGGCCTGCGCAGGTAGGCTTCGATATCAGGTTGTACCTTGGTCAATCTTTCGGCCAATTTGACCAGCAGCCGGCTCTGATGGGGCTTTTGGAAGATCAGCAGGCGTGAGCCTCGATCGCTGAAAGGCACGTGAGTGATATCGATATGATTTCTCAGTAAACTGAGGTAGACAGAGGAGGTCATCTCCAGGCTGCCTCTTGCCACGTCGGCAGGCGCCACACCCGCCTGCCATCCGGCCCAAAAGAGCGCTGAGCCGGTCTGTATTTCTTGTGACGTAGATGGTTGTACTGTCGTTTCATCGGTAGTAATTCCCCCTGCCGCTGACTTTGAGAAGCCCTGCTATTCTATGTGCCAAGCCTATCATCGCCTCATCCAGCAACCTGACACGCGGCAGCGGTTGCACAAACGCAAAACCGCCACTGGCCTGGGGCACTTCCCAAACAAAAAGCTCGGATCATCCCACTGCCTTCCAGACTGCGGAACCAGGAACCGAGCTTATCTTGGATCTGCTCTTAACTGAGCAGGTTTCCTACCAAGCTACCATTACAGAGCAATATAGTTTTCCGGTACCGCC
>CP070811.1:2777917-2783438 GCA_020343875.1 Anaerolineales bacterium
CCTGCACCGGCCGAGACCGAAGCACCCGCACCGGCCGCGACCGAGGCACCCGCCGAGCCTGAGCCTATGGCTGCTGAAGTAGACTTCGCGGTTATTCCGGGTGGATTCCTGGAGAAGGCCCTGGCCGGTGAGTATGCCGGGACGGAAGTGACCGTCGATGGTCCCTTCACGGATGCCGACGAGGTGAAGTTCAGGGAATCCTACAAAGCCTTTGAAGAGCTGACCGGCATCACCATCAACTATATCGGCAACAAAGAGTTTGAGGGAACGATCGGCATCCGCGTCGATGCTGGGGACGCCCCCGACATCGCCGACTTTCCGCAGCCCGGCCTGCTGGCTGGCTTTGCCCGGCAGGGCCACATCGTCGACCCGTCCACCTTTATCCCCATGGAGTGGCTGGAACAGCAGTGGAATCCAAGCTGGCTCCAGATGGCCATGGTGCAAGGCCCCGACGGCGAGCGGATGATGGGCGGCCTGTGGTACCGCTTTAACGGCAAGAGCCAGGTCTGGTATCCCAAGGACGACTTTGATGCGGCGGGTTACGAGATCCCCGAGACCTGGGACGATCTGATCGCCCTCAGCGACCAGATCGTGGCCGATGGTGACACGCCTTGGTGCATCGGCATCGAGTCCGGCGCTGCGACCGGCTGGCCAGCCACCGACTGGATGGAAGAGATCATGCTGCGCACCACCAGCCTGGAGAACTATGATGCCTGGGTGAAGGGCACACTCCCGTTCTCTTCGCCTGAGGTCAAGAACGCGGCTGAGACCCTGGCCGAGATCTGGTTCAACCCGGACTATGTCTACGGCGGCACGCCCGCCATCGTGTCCACCTTCTTCGGCGACTCCCCGGCGCCCATGTTCGAGGACCCGCCCCAGTGCTGGTTCCACAAGCAGGGCAACTTCATCACCGGCTTCTTCCCTGAGGGCACTCAGGCGGGGGTGGACTATGACTTCTTCTACCTGCCGTCCATCGACGAGGCCTACGGCAAGCCCTACCTGGTGGCGGGCGACATCAACGCCATGTTCCACGACCGGCCCGAAGTTCGCGCCCTGATGGAGTACTTTACCGTGCCCGAGTCGGCCAAGGGCTGGCTGGAGACGGGCGGTGCCCTGGCGACCCACCAGACGGCCACGCCGGAAATGTACGGCGTGGACCTGGAGCGTGGCATTGCCCAGTCAGTCCTCGAAGCGACCAGCTTCCGCTTCGACGCCTCGGATCTCATGCCCGGTGAAGTAGGCGCAGGCTCCTTCTGGAAGGGCATGACCGACTGGGTCTCCGGCTCAGCAGACTTGGACACCGTCCTGGCGGAGATCGATGCCTCCTGGCCAGCTGGTGTGGAGGGGGAGGCGGGCCCTGCGATGGAGGAGCCTACTGTAGCCCTGCCGGCGGCGCCAGGTGGATTCCTGGAGAAGGCCCTGGCCGGTGAATACGCTGGCACAACGGTCAATGTCATGGGTGTCATGGTGGATGAGGAGGCGGTCAAGTTCGAAAAGTCGATGGAGGCCTTCGAAGAGGCCACCGGCATCGACTTTGTCTACGAGGGCACCCGGGAGTTCGAGGCAGCCATCAACGTCCGCATCGACGCCGGCGACCCGCCTGACATCGCCAACTTCTCCCAGCCTGGCTTTGTGGCCAACCTGGCTCGCGAGGGCAAGCTGATGGACGTCAGCGAGTTCATGAGCGGGGACTGGCTCAAGCAGCAGTACAACCAGGCCTGGCTGGATATGGCCACCATGGCCGGTCCAGGGGGTGAGGATGTCATGACCGGCGTCTGGCACCGGACGGCAGGCAAGAGCTTTGTCTGGTATCCCAAGCAGGCCTTCGATGCGGCAGGCTACCAGATCCCCGCGACCTGGGATGAGATGCTGGCACTCACCCAGCAGATTGCCGACGACGGCGACACCGCCTGGTGCATTGGCATCGAGTCCGGCGCCGCCACCGGCTGGGTGGCCACCGACTGGATGGAGAACATCATGCTGCGCACCACGACCCCGGAGAACTATGACCGGTGGGTCTCGCATGACTTGCCCTTCGCCTCTGACGAGGTCAAGGGAGCCGCCGAAAAGATGGCAGAGATCTGGCTGAACGAGGACTATGTCTACGGCGGGCCTGGGGGCATCGTCTCCATCTACATCGGTGACTCGCCGGTCCCCATGTTCGAGGATCCGCCCGGCTGCTGGTTCCACGCCCAGGCACCCTGGATCCAGGGCTTCTTTGGCGAGGGCCTGGAGGCCGGCGTCGACTATGACTTCTTCACTATGCCGCCCATCGACGCAACGTATGGCACCCCGGTACTGGTTGCGGGCGACTTGATGGTCATATTCAACGACCGCCCCGAGGTCAAGGCCCTCATGGAGCACTTTGCCACGGGCGCGGGCGTCGAAGGTTGGGTGAAGGCTGGCGGCCCCATCTCACCCCACAACGACTCCAGCCTGGACTGGTACACCAACGACATCGATCGTGCGGTGGCTAAGGCCATCCTGGACGCCGAAACCGTCCGCTTTGACGCCTCGGACCTCATGCCGAGCGAAGTGGGCGCGGGATCCTTCTGGAAAGCCATGACCGACTGGATCAGCGCTTCGGTGGACCTGGACACTGCGCTCCAAGAGATCGACGACTCCTGGCCGCAATAGCGGTTGAGTGAGACCTAACGGGGCTGCCGGTCCCTGGCAGACTGGCAGCCCCGCCATCTTCTACAAGCTCACGCGCGGGAATCCGGCCCCGACCATCCCCACGACGGGGTCCCCGCAAACGGGAGAAGGAGTTTGCAGATGTCCTACTTTGACCGAACCAAAGAACAAAGATCCAGTGCAGTTATCAGCATCTTGGCCACAATCCTTCGCGTGGCACTGGCTATCCTCATTCCCCTCATCGCCTTCTTGGTGCTATATGCAGGCTTTTTATTCCTGAGAGCTGGCAATGCACCCAAGTGGTTGATCACCATTGTGGCCATCTTGTGGGGCGTGGGTGGCGTGGCCGTGCTCTACTGGATCTTCAACTGGATCGTCGAAATGTTTCCCGAGCAGTGGACGATACGGCTCCAGCCATTCGTCTTTGTCGGCCCGGCCATGGCTATCCTGATCTGGTATCTGGCTTGGCCTGCGGCTCGCACGTTCTATATCAGCCTGTTCGATCGCGACGGACCGGCAGCCGGCAACTTTGTCGGCCTCGGCAATTATGTGGCTGTCTTTACCGACCGCCTGATGCGCCAGGCCTTCAGAAACAATATCTTCTTCTGGATCCTGGTCGCCACACCCCTTACCGTCGCCTTAGGGCTGCTCGTGGCCGTGCTGGCCGACCGGAGCAGATTCGAGCGGGTGTCCAAGTCGATGATCTTTATGCCTATGGCCATCTCCTTCGTCGGCGCCAGTGTCATCTGGAATTTCATCTACGAAGTCAAGCCGGTAGGAGCCTCCCAGATCGGACTTCTAAACGCTCTCGTCGTCGGCCTGGGCGGTCAGCCGCAGGCCTGGCCGGCTTACACGGCCATCGCCCCCTTCAACAACCTTTTCCTGGTGATCATCGTCCTCTGGCTACAGACCGGTTTTGCCATGGTGCTTTTTTCGGCCGCGCTCAAGGGGATCCCGGAGGAGATCATCGAGGCCGCACGCGTGGATGGCGCCACCGAGGTCCAGGTCTTTTTCCGGATAATGATTCCCTATATCATGGGCACCATCATCACGGTGACGACGACCATCGTCATCTTTACCCTCAAGATCTTTGACGTAGTGTGGGTAATGACCGGTGGCCAGTTCGGATCTGATGTGATCGCCACCCAATTCTACCGCCAATCCTTCATCGCCCGTAACGCCGGCTATGGTAGTGCCATTGCCATCGTCCTGCTTATCGCCGTCATTCCGGTGATGGTCTACAACCTTCGCCAGTTCAGGGAACAGGAGGCATTCTAAGATGAGAGGCTTGAGAAAGCATCGTGGCGCAATTCTTGTAAACCTCGCTCTGGCCGTCCTGGTGTTGATATGGTTGATCCCCAGCGTCGGGCTCTTAGTATCCTCTTTCCGCGATCGATTCAGCATCCAGACGTCAGGTTGGTGGAGCATCTTCCCACATCGAGAGTGGGCTGTTGTCACGGTGATCGATCCCAGGGAGCAGGGGCTAGATGCGAATGCTCCTATGGACGTTGAGGGTGTGACAGGCACGTTCGAGCAACTGCGCGAAGGTGTGGAAGCACCCGATGGGAAACGCATCAAGTGGATCGGTAATCGGCGCATTGGGCGCATCGAGGTGCAAGAGAAGCAGTGGGCAGTTAACTGGGGTTTCACCCTGGAAAACTACAGGCAGGTCCTCATGGGCAAGGACTTTGAGTACGCCCACGCGGATGGTACGGTCGAGATCATACCTGGCGACGATTTCTGGGGTGCCATCTTCAACAGTCTAGCCGTCGCCATACCGTCAACTGTAATTCCCATCCTTATCGCTGCCTTTGCGGCCTATGGATTCGCCTGGATGAATTTTCCTGGGCGGCGCCTCCTTTTCATCCTGGTGGTGGCATTGCTAGTCGTCCCGCTGCAGGTCGCGCTGGTGCCGCTGTTGAGCTTCTACAAGAGCCTCGAACTCAATGGCACCTATTTGGCCATCTGGTTGGCCCACACCGGTTTCGGGCTGGCACTGGCTACCTACCTGCTGTTCAACTACATCAGCACCCTGCCTCGGGAAACGCTGGAGTCGGCCTTCATCGACGGGGCTTCGCATTTCACCATTTTCCTGCGTCTGATTCTGCCGCTGTCAGTACCGGCTCTGGCCTCCTTCGCTATCTTCCAGTTCCTTTGGGTATGGAATGACTATCTGGTGGCCCTGATCTTCCTGGGCGGAAACCCGAATTTTGAGGTAGTAACCATGCGCCTGGCTGGCATCGTCGGCGACCGTGGTCAAGACTGGCACCTGTTGACCGCAGGCGCTTTTGTGTCCATGATCCTGCCACTTGCTGTCTTTTTCTCCCTGCAGCGCTACTTCGTGCGCGGGCTGCTGGCCGGCTCGGTCAAGGGGTAGACTGCTCAGAAAGCGGCTGTGGATGCGTTCCTCTCACCACACCAGGCAGCAGGGCGAGTTGCCAATAGTTGCCCTGCTTTCTGATACTGCCACCTTGAATGTCTGATCAAAGAACACCTACCTTCGATTGGACCCTTTGGCTTCAATGGCTGATGGTCACTACCCTGGGCTGGGTCCTGGGTGGAATATTGCTGCCTGAGCTGGCCATGGTCACAGCCGGTGTCCTGATTGGGATTCTGCAATGGGTTGTCTTGCGGCAGCATGTTCGCCAGGCCGGTTGGTGGATCTTGGCTAGTGCCCTGGGTTGGGCCGCCGGTTGGGGAATCGTGATCATTTTGATTCCGTCAGAGCTCGGGATCTTGACCCAACCCATACTCGGGGCTGCAATGGGGGCAACCCAATGGCTTTTCCTTCGGCGGCAGCTCTATCAGGCTGGCTGGTGGATCCCGGTCAGCACCCTGGGCTGGACTATCGGTTTGACCGGGCTCACGGGCGAGCTCTTGGTCGGAG
>CP070811.1:2783538-2819493 GCA_020343875.1 Anaerolineales bacterium
GCGCGCATGCTGGCCTATCGCCCCAAGGTTTTCCTGATGGACGAACCGCTCTCCAACCTGGACGCCCGCCTGCGCATGGATATGCGAGCGGAAGTCAAGCACCTGCACCATGTGGCCAAAGCGACCACGATCTATGTCACCCACGACCAGGTAGAAGCGCTGACCATGGCTTCCCAGATTGCGGTGATGAAGGAGGGCGTCCTGCAGCAGGTGGGCACACCCGACACCGTTTACCATTACCCGGCCAACCTGTTTGTGGCCGATTTCATCGGCAACCCCAAGGTGAATCTCTTGGAAGGTGTGGCGAACGGCACCACAGTCGACCTGGGACATTTCCGCATCCCCATTGATGCGCAAGGTGCTTCGGGAAAAGTAGTGGTCGCCGTGCGGCCAGAGGATATCGCCATCTCCACAGAACCTGTTCCTGGCTCGGTAGAGATGACGGCTTATTCCGTCTTGCCTTCGGGAGCCGATTCTACCATCATCGCGCGTCTGCGAAATACCGAGATTACCGTCCGCGTGATGGGCATCAGCACCATCACTATGGACGACAAGATCTGGCTGACCTTCGATCCCCAGACCCTCAACCTATACGATCAAGAGAGTGGAAATCTGGTCGTCCCCAGAACACAGCTGGGAACTGCTCAGGAAAGCTAGGGGACGACCGCGACCGAAGTGAAAGGAGGAGAAAGTATTGGAGAACTACAGCGGGTTGTGTCCCAGTGATTCCGTTTTCAACTAAGAGCACAAGGCAAGGAGACAGAAATGAAAGGCCTAATGAAGTTTCTGACACTGTGTTTGCTGGTCAGCATTGTGGCTGGCTGCGGCGCCCAGGCCACTCAGGCACCGGAAGCGGCGCAGGCACCCGAGCCGGCCGACACTGCCGTCCCGGAGTCCTCGCTCACCGCGGCCGAGGAATGGGCCAAGGCGAACGGTCTGGGACCGTACCAGCCTGCCGAGGAAGACTGGGCAGCGGTCGAAGCGGCAGCGAAAGCGGAAGGGAGTGTGGTCGTTTACTCCAACTCTTCCAAAATTGAGAAACTGATCGAGCCATGGGGCGAGTTGTACCCGGATATTAAACTGGCAGGTGGAGATACTGATGACATCGCCGTCAAAATGCAAGCGGAGCAGGAAGCCGGGAACGTCGTCGGGGATGTCTGGTTCCAAAGCTTTGGGCACGTACTGTACGGGGAATTTATGCCCAATCAATGGTTATGGTGGTATGTCCCACCGGGTGTGACGCCGTTTGAGGTGACTCCAGAACGGCCGTTTGTGATACAGCGCCGAAGCGTGGATGTCATAGGATACAACAACGAGGTTCACCCGGAAGGCTGCCCGCTCACCAACTGGTGGCAGTTAACCGAACCGGAGCTAAAGGGACTCTTCTACATGGAGGATCCCATCGCTGATAGCAGCACCACAGCCAAGATTACTCTAATTGTTCAACATGCAGATGAGATGGCTGCGGCGTACGAGTCCTTTTACGGCAGTGAATGGACCACCGACGAGGCCTACGGAGAGGATATCCCCAATGCGGGCTATCTGTTCCTAAGGAAGCTGGCTCAAAACGAACCTGGCATCCAGCCTGGAGGCGATGAGGTTGACGCGGCGTTTGCGACGCTGGGTATGGACCCATCCGTTGAACCTGGGTATGGCTGGACCGGTTTGTCAAGCTACGAGAATACCCTGGAAGGCGAATTGGCCATGGCGCCTTGCTATGGTCTTGAGCCAACGTTAGGCATTCTGAAGGCCGCCTATCTGGGGGTTGCCAACAACGCTCCGCACCCCAATGCAGCCAAACTATTCATCAGATATGCAATTTCGGCAGAGGGTTTCGATCCCTGGAACAAGATGGGCGCCTACCCTGGCGTGGATGGTATTGAGATTGCCGAAGGCATGCCGTCTAGAGATGATATAGTGCTCTGGCCCAGCGATGACAAGTTCGCGTATGAGAACATGAGCCAAGTACGCGACTTCTGGGCTGTCAGCCTGCTTGCTCCGTAGTAGCATGGGTTTAGCAGGAACTTGCTGGGTTTCTTTGGACACGGACATGGTACGTCCGTGTCCAAAGACCCCCCTTAAATTTCACATCTGAAAGAAAGCTATTCGAAGATGGCCATCAACCCGATCAGGGCCGTTGTCTTTGACATGGGTGGCACGCTTGAAGACCTATACTACGACGAAACCATCCGCGGGGAAGCCACGCGGGGCCTGTGCGAGTTATTGCACGCACTCGAGCTCGACCCCGGCTTGAGCTTGCCGGATCTGCAGGCCGCCGTGTTTTCCGGGATGGGAGCCTACCAGGCCTGGCGGGAACAAAGCCAGGTGGAGCTGTCACCGGAAAGAGTGTGGACGGAGTACATCTTTGCCGACCACTGCCTATCCAAAGACCGGCTAGTGGCTGCGGCTGACGATATCGCGTTGTTCTACGAAACCCACTATTACGTACGCAGCCTGCGCCCCGAAGCGCCAGCCGCCCTGGAGGCGCTGTGCAAACAGGTTCCTCACATGGCGATCGTCTCCAATACCCTCAGCAGTCGGTTGGTGCCGAGCAAATTGGCTGACTATGGCATCGCGCACTATTTCGATCCGGTCGTGACCAGTGCCGGCCTTGGCTGGCGCAAGCCGAACACACGCATCTTTGAGGAGGCAGTCCGCCTGATGCGGTTGCCGCCCCAAGCCTGCGCCTACGTGGGCGACACGGTATCCCGCGATGTCATTGGCGCGCGGCGCGCCGGGTACGGGTTGGTCATTCAGATCAAATCGTTTCTGACCGACAAGGCCGACAGTGGCACAGATAGTGTGGCACCTGATGCAATCATTCACGATTTGAGACAAATTGCCGATCTTGTCAGCCCACACACGGAGACAGTCCATGACCATTAGGGGCATTCTGTTCGATGCGGCGGGCGTATTCTACCGCCGGCCCAGGCCAACGTACGAGTACGTAGCCAGCCTGGTCGAAGGGATGGGGCTGTCCCTGGATCTCTCAGCGAAAGGCTGGTCGCGCCAGAAGGCCCTGCGCTCCCGGGCCAACAAGGGGCATCTTAGCCCGGACGAGTATTGGGGCCAGGTTCTCCTGATGGCTGGCGTCGTCGACACGCTGAAGCGACGGGTGCTGGTCACCCAAATCAACAGCTATTCGGACAACGTCCTTCCCATTCCCGGAGGCAGCGAAGCGTTGGCGGGTTTGAAGCAGCGCGGGTTCTTGCTGGGCATCGTGACCGATACGATGTATCCCCTCGCACGGAAGAAACGCTGGCTCGATCAGGTAGGGGTCGCCGAGTTCATCGACGTGATTGCCTGCTCCACGGTTGTCGGCGCACATAAACCAGAGCCCGAAATGTACCTGAACGCTCTGCAACAAGCAAGTTTGACGCCAGCTGAATCTGCTTTTGTCGGTCACGACGCCGAGGAACTCGATGGTGCGCGCAAGGCGGGCATGGCGACCGTCGCCGTGAACCACGATCCCGGCACCAAGGCCGATTACTACGCACGGTCGCTCGTGGATCTACTGAACGTGCCCATCTTTGAGACAGCACATACATGAAAGGCGCAGGAAATGAATCACGAAATCGAAGCCATTTTTCTCGACCATGGCAATACGCTTCGGATTGTTGTGAAAGATGAGCCGTTTCAAGCCCAGGCAAGACAGCAGCTGGCGACATTGGTAGGAGCGCAAGTGTCTCCCGAAGCTTTGTGCGAGCAACTAGAAGAAAGGTTTAAAGTCTGCAAGAAGCGGGCAAAAGAGACGATGATCGAAGCCTCCGAAAAGGAATTGTGGACACGCTGGATGCTACCAGAATGGCCGCCCGAAAAGATAACACCCATGTCAGGAAGACTGACTCGCCTGTGGCGTGATCGTGACGGGCGCCGGGTCCCGCGGCCTGATGCCAAACAAGTGATAATTGAACTGAGCAGGCGGGGCTACTGCCTGGGGATTATTGCCAACACGATCACCGAGACTGAAATCCCGGACTGGCTTGAGGAGGATGGCCTCACCCCATACTTTGAGACGGTGATACTTTCTTCCATCTTTGGACACCGGAAACCTGGTCCACAGATATACCTGGAAGCGGCTCGCAGGGCTGGCGTTGACCCTGCCCGGTCGGTGTATGTGGGTGATAATCCCTCCCGTGACATTCTGGGCACTCGGCGGGCTGGCTTTGGGATGGCCATCATCCTGATTGAACCGGATACTTTGGAGAAAGAACCCTCCACTGGGGACGATAAGCCCGACCTGATCATACACAGATTAAGCGAACTCTTGGATGTTTTCCCGGCGCGCCAGTTCGCGTGATGTCAGGTACTCCTCATTTTTCCTTCTAGAGAGGGTTTGCCCATGCCCACTGGTAATCTTCCTTGTGGCGGCGCCGCGCTCGCTGATGCAGTCAGAGGGGCGTATGGCGAGGGACAGACGGACTACTCGCTCGAACCGATTGTCTTGGTGGACGCAGGCGGGCAACCCATTGGTCGTATCAAAGATGGCGATGGCGTAATATTTTGCTGCCGCCGCGGTGAGCGCGAAATCCAATTAACGGAAGCGTTTGCCGAATCCGAGTTCTGGCGTTTCCCGCGCCGTGAATTTCGGAACCTCACGTTTGTGATCCTCACCCGATATCACGAAAAATTCAAAGACCTGCCCATTGCCTTTGCCCCCACCAGAGTCAAGCACACCCTTGGCGAAGTCGTCAGCGGTGCGGGTCTGCGCCAGCTCCGGGTTGCCGAATCCGAAAAATATGCGCACGTCACTTTCTTCCTCAGCGGTGGCAACAGCCAACCATTCCCCCATGAGGATGATGTACGCATCCCGTCGCCCAAAGGAAGGCCATTTGAGCAAGTGCCGGACTTGAGTCTGGCGCAAGTCACCCAGCAGGTTTTGAGTGGCATCCAAGAGCGATACGACCTCATCGTTGCCAACGCCGCAAATGGTGACGTGATTGGACACACGCAGAATCGCCTCGCAAAGATCCAATGCGCCGAGCTTGTGGATGCACGCATAGGACAGATTGTGAATGCTGCACTCGCCGCTGACTATATTGCGCTAGTGACTGCCGATCACGGGAATTTAGAAGAGATGACCAACGCCGATGGCACACCGAACGGTTCGCATACAACAAACCTGGTGCCATTCCTGTTGGTTGACTCCCGCGCCCGAACGGGTCGAGTTCGCGATGGCAAACTGGCAGACATCGCGCCGACTGCTTTGCACGCGCTTGGCGTTGCCCAACCAGGCGCAATGGAGGGTGCCAGTCTGGCGCAGGAGCATGACTGGGGCGGTCAGCGGCGCGTGCTCCTGTTGATCCTCGATGGCTGGGGCATCGGCAAGAACGACGAAACGAACCCCATTTTCCTAGCCAAGACGCCAGTGTGGGATGATCTGACTCGGCGATATCCGTGCGCTCGGTTGCAGGCCGCAGGCGACGCGGTGGGATTGAGCCCGGGCAAGCCTGGCAATTCCGAGGCTGGCCACATGAACATCGGGGCGGGACGCGTCGTGCTGCAGGATGATGTGCGACTCGATCTGGCCATGAAGGATGGTTCGTTCTACACCAACCAAACCCTGTGCCGCGCGATCGATGAGGTCAAGCAAAGGAACGCGAGCCTGCACTTGATCGGCCTGCTCACGGAAAGAAGCTCGCACGGTTCCATTGATTATCTACTGGCGTTGCTGCGTATGGCAAAAGCGTACCACCTTAACCAAGTCTATCTGCACATCATCTTCGACGGGCGGAGTACACAGCCGGGAAGTGCACCTACGATGCTTGAAAGGCTGGAGACCCTGGTGCAAGCGATTGGAGTGGGCCAGATCGCATCTGGCATAGGTCGTGGGATCGCGCTCGACCGTGATGGTGACTATGCCAAGACCAAGCGCGCGTACGATGCGTTTGTGTTTGGTTTGGGGAAGAAGTGCGCCGCGAATTGAAAGGATGCCTCATTTAAATGTCGAGCAACTTGGACAGCCCAGAAGTTTTTTCTGAAATTCTGTATGAAAAGATGAAGCGGATCAATATCGGCGTTGATGGCTTGGAACTCTATGAATTCCGCTATGCACTTAACAACCTGTACCCTGAAAACGGAGGCTGGGCGTCCGTAGAATTGGCCGAAAAGGAAGAGATCGAAACGCTGATCAACCAGAGCGATTTCTATGCCGGCATCCAACTCAAGCCACGGGTTAATGACAGGATTGTGCTGGATGAAAACATTGTTCGACTGACGAACATGCTCTTTGTGGGCCTGGTCACGGGAGGATACTCAGAGGACTGGGTTAGAGCACGCTTCTATTTCGACATAAGAGGGTTTTACTTTTTGACTCGGACTGTCTATTTCACCCAGAAAGTATTGGCGCACTTTGGCGGCAGACCCTTCAAGAGTTTCGAGCGCAGGCAAAAGCGATTTGAGCCATATCAGGACGTTGGCTACAAAGATTTCAAAGAAGCGAATGCTGAGGTGGACCAGGCCTTTGTTGAAAGCGTCAAGAGACTCATCGCCACCAAAGGAACACCCATTCTCCTGGCTATCGCCGGGCCTACGGCGGCTGGTAAGACCGAGATTGTTGAACGTCTGCGCAGGTCATTTGAACAGACAGGCAAGCAAGTCGCCTCCATTGAGATGGACAATTTCTTAACCGACAGAGACTACCGGGAGGAGAAGGGCATCCATTCCCTGGGCAGAGAAGCTATTCACTTCGACCTTTTCAAGCATAGCCTTGAGACTATTAGCCAGGGGCAGAAGATAAGCATCCCCAGATACGACTTTGTTTACGCCACCTCAAGCCACGATCTGGGCGGCACCTTGAAGGCAGGCTGCACCCCAATTGAGATTGAGCCAGCCGATATCGTCTTTATTGAGGGCAATTTCCCGTTTCTGCTTGAGGAGGTTGTTCATTTAATCGGAATCAAGGTAGTATATCTGACCGATGACGCGATCAGAATGAAGCGGAAGTGGAAGCGCGATATCGATTACCGGAAGAAATACGAACCTACCTACTTCCGCAACAGGTTTTTCAGCCAGCAGTTCTTGATGGCCCAGAAATGCTACCTGCCTCAAATGGAAGTGTGTGATATTGTGGTTGATACCACAGGTGCCGCACTATGGGTTGCGCCTGAAATTGCTGAAATTTTGAGCCCAGGATAAGATTAGGCGGTTCATCATATGCTGTTTTTGCCATTGGTGCATCTTGGTGGAATTTAAGTTTTTGCAAGAGCTGATTGTGCCAGCGCAAACGAAAATCGGGATGCTTTACGGTACTGCCTTGTTTCTGAGGGGGGATTGATGTTCGATGTGGCTTTATCTACCATGTGGGCTATCGGCCAGTTCCAAAGCCTGGCCGATTTTTTCGTGGCTGGTGAGGGGCTGGGGTACACTGGTTTTGAGTTGAATCACGAAGTCGACTCGGCTATGCTAAACGGATTGCCATTGAGCAGCTACCGGATTACCAGCATCCACGAGCCCTGCCCTGCCGACATCTCGACCGCCGAGCTGAAGGCGCGGGACTGGCTTATCTCCTCTCTTGAAGAGGAGTCTCGCCAGCAAGGAGTGCGTGCCATCCAACGCAGCATTAACTTGGCCCAAGAGCTGGGTGTCAGCGTGATCGTTGTCCATCCGGGAAAGGTGGACATAGATCGGCAGCTTGAGCCTGCTGTGTGGAATCTGTCCGAAACCGGCCAGGCTGGAACACTTGCCTACCAAGAGGCAAAAGAGCGCTTGATTGATGGCCGAGCGGCTGCTGCGGATGCCCATCTGGACGCGGTGCGCCGGAGCTTGGTGGAGTTGGCCGACCATGCGGGCCGGGCCGGCGTGCGACTGGGCCTTGAGAATCGGTATTACTACCAGGATATCCCTTTGTTGGACGAAATGGGCATGCTGCTGGAACTGACCAACGACGAGCGCATTGGTTTCTG
This sequence comes from Anaerolineales bacterium, assembly GCA_020343875.1. Classification (GTDB taxonomy): domain Bacteria; phylum Chloroflexota; class Anaerolineae; order 4572-78; family NAK82. Next base: position 2,791,443 of record CP070811.1, read on the forward strand.
GTATGACGTGGGGCACGCGCAAGCCCTGGAGAACTTGGGCCTTGTTGCGCATGAGGTATGGCTGAAGCGCTACGCACCCCGCATGTTGGGCGTGCACCTCCACGATCTCAAGGGCTTGAAGGACCACTTCGCGGCCGGCCTGGGGGAAATTGACTGGGACATGGTGGCGGCCAATCTTCCTGAAGATGCAATACGCGTTTGCGAGTTTCGGAGCTTTAACCAGCCAGCGCAGGTGGCGGCTGCTATGCAGTTTTTGGCCGACAAAGGCTGCGTGGCACTTTCTTAGCCCCAGGTCGAACTGTGTCTCTTGATTGAACCATGGTCTTTTCTGCGGGTCTTGAGGGGCTTTTCCATTTGTGTGCCAGCCTGAAACGAGATGAATTCTGAACATCAAGCCAGCCATACTGATCTAGTGCGCCATAACATGGGGTGGGGCATTGCGCAAGGGGCGCTAGCCGAGGCAGGCAAGACATTGGCAGACCCCAACATGGTTCTGGCACTGTTTTTGCGACAGCTGGGCGGCTCTCACCTGTTGGTGGGCTTGCTGGCCTCTATACGTCACGAGGGCTTGCTCCTGCCCCAATTGATTGTAGCCAGCCATATTGAGACCAAGCCGAAAAAAGGCCCTTATTATGTCGGGGCGGAGTTGATCCGCAGCGCGGGTTATCTGTTTATTGCGCTGGCCATCGTATGTCTGTCCAAGCCCAGCCTGGTGCTGCCTGTTTTCTTGGTGGCCTTTTTAGTTTCACACCTGGCGCATGGGGTCGGATCGGTGCCAAATTTTGACGTGATTGGCAGGGTTGTCCCCGCCGACCAGCGAGGCAGCTTTTTCGCCCGGCGCAAACTTTCAGCTGGACTGTGTGGCTTGATGGCCGGACTGGCTGTGCGCCAGATTCTGAGTGCCGGTGGGACAGGAGCCCCACCAATGAGCCGCTATGCCTGGCTTATAGCCCTGGCGGCTCTTTTTTTTGCTCTGACTGCAGCCACGTTTTCGCGGATCGTCGAGCCCATCAGCACTGTCAATCGTAAAGAGTCTGTCTCGTGGTCGACGCAGTTGCGTCGGGCGCCCGGCTTGCTGACCGCAAACCGGCCCTTTCGGACCCTAACGGTCACCCTGCTCTTGATGGATGTGGCTCGACGTCTGGCTGACCCCTTCTTCATGATTTTCGCAACCGAAGTGCTGCACAGTCCTGTAGCTGTGGCCGGATTCTATCTCTCGGCCCTGGTCTGTTCCAACATCGCGTCTAATCTCTTTTGGGAACGGCTAAGCCGTTACCGCCCCAATCGAATTACGCTGCAATTCTCCGCTGCTGCGGCTGCGGTCGCCCCCGCGTTTGCGCTGGCGGTCGGGTTTGCAGCTGATTCGGCGACATTCGCATTTCCTGAATGGAATACGGTCATAGCGGCCGCCTTTGGACTTGTCTATCTTGTGCTAGGCTTTCGAGACAGTGGTAAGTTCATTGGCAAGAGGGGGGTGCTTTTGGACGTCGCGCCGATCGAGCGGCTGCCAACGTATTGGGGACTGCTGAATACCTTGCTTGGCTTAATGGGTATTCTGCCTTTGTTGGCGGGGAAAGTCGTTGATCTGGTGGGCTTCCAACCAGTGTTTGGCATGGCTGTTGCTGCCGCATCAGTCAGTTGGTGGTTCAGCCGTCGCCTGGAAGCGAAAGGGGCGCTGGCCGGGGCCTGAACCTCGGCTCTTGGGTTCAAGAACAACTTAGATGTTGAATTCTAATCGTACCAATAGCCTCTGCTTTGCCTTTGGACTTGCTAACTGGCTTTTCTGAAGCGCCCATATTAGGTTATATCTCGAGCAGCGCCTGCTTTGATCCCCTTGGGTGACCTTCGCCCCGCCAGGGGTACAAAAGCCTGGCGACTCGGCAGAATTCAAGGTATTGACATCTGTGTCCATTGCATGGGGTCTACGGCAAAGCCGCCGATTCGCATCTCCCAGTGCAGATGCGCGCCTGTTACCAGGCCGGTGTCGCCCACGTAGCCCAGGAGATCACCACGCTGGACTTCTTGCCCCACTTGTACGGCTACTTCTGACTGGTGCCAGTATCCACTGAAGACGCCCAATCCGTGGTCAATGAGTACGGCCTTGCCACGGACAGATAGCTCTTTGGCTAGCACCACGCGGCCGGTGGCGGGTGCGTAGATAGGAATGCCATTTCCTGCGCCAAAGTCGGTGCCGCCGTGGAAGCCATTCACTGGCCCGTTATTATAAGAGCGCCGCGTGCCGAAAGGCGAGGTGACCCGTCCTTCGGCGAGAGGCAGGCCAAAGGTCCCCTCCCATAGCGGTCGTGGGCTGAGCTGGCTCCATAATTCAACCATCTGCTCTTGTTCAACCTGGATAATCTCCGGGTCGAGCAGACTTTCGCGCCCGGGGGCAAGCTGGATATTCTCAGTGGCATATCCTCCCTCGCCTACCACTACGTTCATGGCCGTGACTGACTCGGTCCCATCCTCTAGCGTGGCGCGCAGCGCCAGAGAATAGATGCCCACGTCCTGAAGGGCGTGGATGCCAACCAGGGCCCACCCTCCCCGGTCATCGCCGGTGAAGAAGAGCGGGCGGCCTTCGAAGTCGCCGGAGATGGTGGCTGGCTGGCTAAGCGTCACCTCAACCACCAGGGTCTGCCCCTGGAGCACTGGCGCGGGCGAGAGTTGGATGGCACTGAATGGCGCCGGGTGTCTGGCTCCTACCCCTGAAAGACCAACAGTGGGAATGACCAGTTGCTGGCCGATGTAGATGTAATCCGGATTGTGGATGCTGTTGGCCAGGGCCAGATCGGTCGCTGCCAGCCCAAAGCGAGTGGCGATGGCCATGAGGGTATCGCCGGGCTTCACCACATACACTTTTGGGGAAACAGAAGGGGGCGCCGTGTCATTCGCCTCGTCTTGATTGGTTACGATGGCCGGCTCGGCTACTGGCTTGCTGCCAGGGATGATCAGCTGCTGCCCGACGAAAATCAGGTTGGGGTTGCTCAGATCGTTGGTGGCTGCTATGTCGGCTGTGGTTACATCGAAACGCAGGGCAATGGCAAACAATGTGTCGCCCGGCTGAACCACATATACATCACCGGCCTGCGTCGGGGGCGCGGCGACCGCTGGTAAGGCCGCAACTGGTAGAACGGTGAGCACCAACAGGAAGGCAATCAATCGTTTTCGCATAGGTACCTCGTGTGCCTTTATCCACTCAAGCCGTAGATCTCAATTAAACCTCAGAATTGACATAATTGCAAATTGGGAGGGGCGTTTCCGAATTGAAGCTCGTTCCCCCTGCGAGGGCATTTGCGCACATTGCCGTCTTGACGTAGAATTTAGCACGAGGTGGACACCCTGTCAACCCTTAAGCTTGGCGAGAGTGGAATGGGTGTAGTACTGGGTTGGCGGTTAGCCCCTCATACCCCCCAGAGGAGATAGCACCGTGAAGAAGGGCAGAGTCTTTTCCGGCGCCCGGCCCACCGGTCGCCAACATCTAGGCAACTATTTAGGTGCCATCAAGAATTACGTCGCCTTGCAGGAGAACTATGACTGTGTCTACTGTGTGGTAGATTTGCACGCCCTGACCACATTGGCGGACACGGAGCATCTAAGGACGTGGACCTATGAGATGGTGCTCGATTGGCTGGCAGCCGGTATTGATCCCGAGTGCGGCACCATTGTATTCGTCCAGTCGCACGTGCCGCAGGTGACGGAACTACATACTATTCTGAGCATGGTCACCCCATTGGGCAAGTTGACTCGGCTGCCCACATTCAAGGAGAAGGTACGGCAGCAGCCGGACAATGTCAATTACGGGCTGGTCGGTTACCCGGTGCTGATGGCTGCTGACATCACCCTTTACAAGGCCGACGTAGTGCCCGTGGGCGTGGATCAGGCCAGTCACCTGGAATTCACCCGCGAGATTGTGCGTACCTTCAACCATCACTTTGGGCCGGTGCTGGTCGAACCGCAGGCCAAGTATACCGAGGTGCCTAAAGTCTTGGGGATTGATGGCATTAACAAAATGAGTAAATCACTCAACAACCATGTCGAACTGGCCAGTGAGCCGGAGGAGCTCTATGCGCGGGTGCGGATGATGGTTACCGACCCACAGCGTCAGCGTCGCACCGACCCCGGCCGCCCTGAGGTGTGCAATGTCTTCTCGCTACACAATGTTTTCACACCCCAGGAGACGGTGGGGCAAATCGAAGCCGACTGCCGTACGGCTGGTATCGGGTGCGTGGAGTGCAAGAAAATGTTGGCCGAAAATCTGGTCGTTCATCTGGCCCCCTTCCGAGAGCGACGTTCTCAGTTGGCCACGGATCCCGACTATGTGTGGGATGTACTGCGCGACGGCGCAGAGCGGGCCAAGACGATTGCCCGCCAGGTTATTGCTGAGGTCCAGACGGCTGTCGGCCTGCCCTAACACCCAACCTGCGGATATCCCTACAAGTTAGAAGGTGCAGAGGCGGGCCCATTGGGCCCATCTGGAGCCGGTAGAGAGGATACCTGGAGAGTATGGAGATCACTGTCGCTGACGAACGGGCCCTGCTGCTCAAAGAAAAACTTTCGATGGACCAAGCCGAGGGACGCGCTTGGAGTAGGAAGACCGAAGCCTTTGGTACACTCGTCAAAATGACCAGCCTTCTCCAGCGCCCCAGGGACGAGGACTTCGTGTTGGCCTACAAAGAACATCGCTACCAGCCCTTTTGGCGAGTGGTATGCAATGCGCGCTACCTCTACGAACGGGTTCGGCAATACCCGCTGGCGCTGAGCGGCCCGGAAGTGGAAACTGTCACCATTGAGGGAACGGAGTATCAGGTGACCAAGGGCCTGGTCACCTTGAGTGGCCTGGAACATTGCAGGGAAGAGAGGCGCCAGGAAGTCTTCGTTGAAGGGATCACTGGCGAGAAAGATGCAACTCTGGCCGACTATCTTAAGTATCCTGCTACCGAGGTTTTGGAGAAAGACCTGGACGATTTTGCGCCGAAGGGGACTATTGTCGTGCCACCTCAGGCGAGGGCATCCGCCACCGTGCGCGAGGTGTTGGCCGGCACGATCATAAGTATCCAGGCCGATCGTATCTTGGAGGAGCTGGTCGAGGTGGAGCGAGTAGACCTTTACTATCGTCCAGTATATGCTTTTCAATACCGCTGGCTGTCGAAAGAAAAGGAAGCAGTTATGGAATACGACGCCCTGACGGGCGAATTGCAGGCCGGCGGCAGAACGTTCCAGCAATACGTGGGCAAAGTCCTCGATCCAGAGTTCCTCTTCGATGTAGGCATAGACACCATAGATCTACTGGTGCCTGGAGGTGGACTTGCTGTGAAACTTGCCAGGAAGGGCATTGACGCTGCTCGCAGCCGAAGCAAGAAAGAATAGTATAGGGTGAAATTGCTGGCAGTCACTGATAAAGTGATCGAATTAATCTATAGCCCCAGCCTCGTCGAGAACTTCAGAGGCGTGGACATGGTACTGAGCTGCGGCGACCTGCCTTACTACTATCTGGAATACATCGTTACCATGTTAAATGTACCGCTGCTTTATGTGCATGGTAATCACGATCCGCCGATTGAATACTCATCCAGTGGTCGGCAATTAACCGGGCCAGCTGGCTGCATCAACGTTCACGGCCGCTTAGTTCGGGAAAAGGAGTTGTCGGTGGTCGGCCTGCAGGGCTCTATTCGATACAAGCCTGAAGGCAAATATCAGTACACTGACTCCGAAATGTGGGGGCAGGTGCTGAAAATGACCCCGGCCTTGCTACTTAATCGGTTGTTCACCGGTCGCCGTATGGACATCCTGTTGGCCCACTCGCCGCCCTATGGAATTCACAACGGCCGCGATTGGACCCATGTGGGGTTCAAATCATTCCTATGGCTGATGCGTCGGTTTAAGCCTCGCTATTTGATTCACGGGCATCGGCATGTGTACAATCCGTTGGAAACTACACAAACACAGTACGAACAGACGATGGTTATCAATGTCTATCCCTACAAGATACTGGAGATCCCCGATGAGTGAGGGGAGGATGATCGTTGCGTTTCAGGGGGAGCGGGGAGCCTATAGCGAAGCAGCGGCTGTGGCCCACTTTGGTGAGGTGGTGCAGCTGTTGCCCTGCCCGACCTTTGAGGACGTCTTTGAGGCGGTGGTTGGCGGCGCTGCCAGTCGAGGCGTCATACCCGTGGAAAACTCGTTGGCAGGTAGTATCCACCGTAACTACGATTTGCTGCTGCGCTATGATTTGACCATTGTGGGCGAGGTGCAAATTCGCATCGCTCACCATTTGATTGCCCTGCCAGGGGTAAACCTGGCCGGGTTGCGCCGTGTTTACTCGCACCCGCAAGCCCTGGCCCAGTGCGAGCGATCATTGGATGAGTTGTTGCCACGAGTGGAGCGCGTGCCTACCTATGATACAGCGGGCAGCGTGAAGATGTTGCGTGATCAAGATATCCGCGATGGAGCAGCCATCGCCAGCAGCCGCGCCGCCCTTATTTACGATATGGCCGTGCTGCGTGACGATTTGGAGGACGATCCTGAGAACTACACCCGTTTCCTGATCCTGAGCCAGGAGTCGGCCGTCCCCAGCGATGCGGCCAAGACCTCAATCGTCTTTTCTATGGACAACGTGCCAGGGGCTCTATTCAAAAGCCTGGCTGTCTTCGCCTTGCGCGATATTGACCTGACCAAGATTGAGTCTCGCCCATTGCAGGGCAAGCGGTGGCAATACTTCTTCTACATCGACTTCGCCGGGAGCGTCCACGATGTGCATTGCCGCAACGCGCTCAATCACTTGCAGGAAATCACCAGCTTCTTTCGTGTGCTGGGATCATATCCTCGAGGGGTGTAAGTCATCATTGACACTTACGTGATCTCTATCTTTGGCAGTAGCATGCCCCAGCCCGGGTCGGCGGATTACGAGGTAGCTCGGGATCTGGGCCAGCGGTTAGCCCAGGCTGGATTCACCGTGCAGACTGGCGGCTACGTGGGTGTTATGGAAGGTGTTAGCCGGGGAGCTAACGAAGCGGGTGGCCGCGTGATCGGGGTGACTTGCGACCAAATTGAGGCGTTTCGCCCGCTTAAGGCAAACCGCTGGGTGACAGAGGAAGTCCGCCACCCGACACTGCGCGAACGGGTGCTCTATCTGGTGGACCATTGTGATGGGATCATTGTCATGCCGGGCGGCATTGGCACATTATCGGAGTTCGCACTGGCCTGGAGCTTTGCTCAAGTGGGTGAGGTGCCGATCAAGCCCATCATCCCGGTGGGTGGCTTGTGGCAACGTACCCTGGCGGCTTACATTGACCCAATCTATATTCGTACGCAGGACATCGCTCTAGTCACATCGGTAAGAACACCCGCCGAGGCGGTGGGCGTCCTTAGGGAGAGAATGTACCGACAATAATAATACCCACATCTGGGTATCATGTCCAAAGGAGAATCTGCTGTAATGGCCGAAAGAATTACCCCCCGTAACCAGGACTATTCCCGCTGGTACACCGACGTGATTTTGCAGGCTCAACTGGCCGACTACGCACCTGTGCGAGGCTGCATGGTTATGCGCCCTTACGGCTACGCATTGTGGGAGAACGCGAGAGACGCCCTTGATCGCCGCTTCAAGGCGACCGGGCACGAGAATGCTTATTTCCCTCTCTTCATCCCCATGAGCTTTATTCAAAAAGAGGCCCAGCACGTCGAAGGCTTTTCGCCCGAACTGGCGGTGGTTACGCACGGGGGTGGCAAAGAATTGGATGAACCGCTGGTGGTGCGCCCCACCTCGGAGACGGTCATTGGACACATGTACAGCCAGTGGATTCAATCCTACCGGGACTTGCCAGTGCTGATTAATCAGTGGGGCAATGTCGTGCGCTGGGAATTGCGCACACGTCCCTTTTTGCGCACCATGGAGTTCCTCTGGCAGGAGGGGCACACCGCTCACGCCACTTATGAAGAGGCCGAGGAAGAAACACTGCAGATGCTTGAAGTCTACGCCGACTTCGCCATTAACGAAGCTGCCATCCCTGTCATCCGGGGCCGCAAGAGTGAGAGCGAGAAGTTTGCCGGAGCTGATACCTCTTACAGCATTGAGGCCATGATGGGGGATGGGCGTGCGCTGCAGTCTGGCACTTCTCACAACTTGGGCCAGAACTTTGCCAAGGCCTTCGACATTAAATACCTGGACCGCAGTAATGAACTACAATACTGCTGGACTACCAGTTGGGGCCTGAGTTGGCGTATGATGGGCGCCGTTGTTATGGTCCACGGCGACGACCAGGGGCTCATTTTGCCGCCGCGCCTGGCTCCCACTCAGGTGGTGGTTGTGCCCATTTGGAAGAAAGATGAAGAGAGGCAGGCTGTACTGGGCGCCATTGAAAAGGTGAAAGCGGCCCTTGGAGATAGCGTTCGGCTGAAGGTGGACGACCGGGAAGAATACTCCCCCGGCTGGAAATTCAACGAGTGGGAGCTACGAGGGGTACCACTGCGGATCGAAATCGGACCCCGGGATGTGGCGCAGGAGCAGGTGATGCTGGCCCGACGCAACCAACTGGGGCGGGCCGGCAAGTCGCCTGTGCCGTTGGCGGGGTTAGCCAGCGCCGTCACCGACACCCTGACACTTGTCCAAAACGAGCTGCTGCAGAAGGCTACCGAATTCATGGAGGCCAACACCCGCGAGCCGACCGACTACGAGTCCTTCAAAGAGGCAGTCGCCCAAGGTTTTGCTCGCGCCTGGTGGTGTGGAACGGCCGAGTGCGAGAACAGGGTCAAAGAAGAGACTAAAGCCACCACTCGCTGTATCCCCTTCGATCAGCCGGGCGGAACCGGTCGGTGCGTGGCTTGCGGCGGCGAAGCCAAAGAGGTAGCCGTCTTGGCCAGGGCCTATTAATCGCTGACCACAGTAGATAGGGACAGCCCACACCTGCACTCGGGTAGGTGTGGGCTGTTGGCTGTACTCGTCTTAAATCATAAACCGAAGACGGGCCATTGCATCGCCCATCTCCTGCAACTTACGGGCGTTCGATTCATCCTTCTGAACGCGCATTTGCTCCACGACATCGCTCAACACGCTGAAGAACACGTCATCGCACACGCTGATATGGCGCCCGATAAGTCTTTGTAGCTCCTCCCGGCTCTGAGCCGAGACGAGCTGGTGTATGATGTCACGCGCTTGATCTTCGGTCAATTCTCCTCCTACCTTTCCCAGTGCTCGTGCAAAGTACCCCGTTCGGGGCACAAAGCCGAAACCATCTCGGCTCACGTTCAGAACTAGTGCATGCTCGCGCTGGATTTTATATCAAGCGGCCTTTGGCGGCGGATATGGCTACACCTGCACTAGCGTGCGGCGCAAGTGTCCGCCGCGAGCATCGGAAACGTGCTGTCACTTGTTCCGAACATGAGTCACCATCTCTCTGTGCTCGGCCAGGATGGCCACATCCTGGCCGCCCCACTCCGGGCTGGGGCGGTCCTCGGGAGCAAAGTTGCTCTCGTCAAGGTAATTTGCACAAGCCGGGCTACCTTTCCTCGAAAGGGGCCTGCCTGCACTTGCCAACCCTGCCCCTGGGCAGGCTAATGCCTCCGCTTTTTGCCTGCTGCCAGCTGGCACGGGCTACCTTTCGCTACTGTTTCTGATATTCAGCGTCAACTGTAATTGAGATCCCGCCGCGTACGTTGAAAGCGCCTGTCACCTGACAATATAGCGGCTCTAGCGCCATCACCAAGTCGTCCAGGATCTGGTTGGTCACGTGCTCGTGAAAGGCGCCTTCCTGGCGATAGGACCACAAATATAGCTTGAGTGACTTCGATTCAACGATGCGCTGGTCGGGAACGTAGCGAATTGTGATTGTGGCGAAGTCTGGCTGCCCGGTGACAGGACATACACATGTAAACTCGGGGCACACGAGCGTTACCGTGTAGCGTCGCCCCGGGTGTTGATTGGGGAATGTCTCCAGCTTGCGCACTGGGCCGGTTGTCTCCCGGCCCAAAAGGGTCAAGTCCCCGGTAACATCGTTTCTTTTTTTGTCTTGGCTGGCCTTATCCTGCATATTTCCCTTTCGTGTAACCGTTGAACTGCTTGAAATTAAGTGCGTGCGGCAGTTCTGCACTTAATCGTGGTAAGTCCTTGGTGTGGCAGGCTGCAAGCCTGCCCTACATATACGGACTCTTCTTCGCTTTGGCTGATGGCCGCAGTTCAATGTGGCGCTACCAGTGCCTTCTACCGCGGGCTAAAATACGCAGCAACGGTCCTAGCCTGTCTCCCAAAGTCGGCACACTCGATCCCAGATTTCATCAGCCACCTCTTCTTTCGACATCAGCGGCAGAGCGTCTACCGTGCCGTCAGCCGATAGCAAGGTCACCCGGTTGGTGTCTACGGAGAAACCGGCGTCAGCCGCGCTTACATCGTTGGCAGCGATGAGGTCCAGTCGCTTGCGCTGTAACTTGTCGCGGGCATTGACCAGCAAGTCTTGCGTCTCGGCGGCAAATCCCACCACTATCTTGGGCCCACGCCCCAGCTCGCGCAGCCGCGCCATTTCAGCCAGGATGTCGGGCGTGCGGCTGAGTTGGAGCGTCAGTCCTTCTTCGCCCTTTTTGATTTTTTGGTGGGCCGGCTCGATTGGACGATAGTCGGAAACGGCGGCCGCCATCACCAACGCATCGGCGTCCGAGCTGGCGGCAAGAATTGCATCGCGCATCTGGGCCGCCGACTCCACCTGCACTGTCTTCAGGCCCACCGGATCGGACAGAGACGTAGGTGCGGTCACCAGGGTTACTTGAGCCCCCCGGTCGCGGGCTGCCAGGGCCAGGGCGTAGCCCATTTTGCCGCTGGAGCGGTTGCTGATGAAACGCACCGGGTCGATCGCTTCACGTGTCCCTCCAGCCGAGACAACCACGCGTCGCTGTTCCAGGTCGCCTGCTTGCCCGAGCACCACGCGCGCCATCTCCAGGATTTCCGCCGGTTCGCTCATGCGCCCCACCCCTTCTGCCCCCGAAGCCAGGTGGCCGGCCGTCGGCCCCACCACGGTAACGCCCCGCTCTGTCAGCGTGGCCACGTTGGTTTGAGTGGCAGGGTGCGCCCACATGTCGCTTTCCATGGCCGGGGCGATGAGAAGCGGGGCAGGAGTGGCCAGAGCGATATTGGTTAGCAGGTTATCCGCAATGCCGTGAGCCAACTTGGCTAGCGTATTGCCGGTGGCGGGCGCAATGAGGAGTAGATCAGCGGCTTTAGCCAGGGCGATATGCGGGATGCTGAGTTCACCGGAGCCTGGATCAACCTCGAGTTCAAACAGGTCGGTGTAAACGGGCCGCTGGGTGACTGCCTGGAACGTCAGGGGTGCCACGAAGCGGGTGGCTGCTTCGGTCAAAACTACGTCTACCGCAACGCCAACCTGCGTCAGCCGACTGGCCAGGATGGCGGCCTTATAGGCGGCCACGCCACCGGTGACGCCCAGAAGGACTCGCTTGTCTTTTAGAACACGGATACTCATTGGAAACTCCATGCTGATTTTCCATCGCCCAAAGCCTGAAGGCGAAAAATGTAATCTGGATCACGCATCATGCTTAACGTCTTACTTGTCATAGGTTGCGCTCAACCGAGTAAGTTGCTTCGATGGCCTTGATGAGCCATACCAATGTCTGGTTGACGGGAGTCGGGATGCCCAGGCTGGCTCCCTCGCGCACGATGGCGTTGTTGATCACGTCTATCTCGGTGGGAGCACCTCGAGACACATCAGATAGCATGGAGGAGCGATTGGGCCCGGTGGCGATGGCAACGGATTTTGCCTGCTCCTGCGGGTCGTCGTAGGGCAGCGTGATGCCCCTAGCCTGGGCCACTCGGACTGCTTCGTCCACAGCAGCAGCCATCAAGGACCGGGCTGGCTCCACCTCAGCCAGCAGGCCGTTGGGAACACGCAAAGTGGCGGTCAAGGCGTTGATAGCCACATTGATGATGAGCTTGCCCCACAGCAGCGAGTCTAGGTTGTCGGAAAGATGGGTCTCAAAGCCGGCTTGCTGGAACAGGGCGGCAATATCGGTCAGTCGGGCGACGATGGAAGGGCGGGTTGCGATGTGGGTTTCTCCCTGGCCCGCGTGGCGCACCCGACCAGGGGCCATCAGCGTGGCTCCGTGGGCGGTGACACCTTGCACGCCGCAGTCGGGGCCCAGTACACTGGCGATGGCCTCCAGGTTACCCAGTCCATTTTGCAGAGTGAGCACCAGACCATCCGGCTTGAGCAGCGGGCCGGCCCAGCGGGCTACGCTGGCTGTCTGATGCGATTTGACGAAGATAATCGCCAGGTCAACCTGGTCGCCCACCGCGGCCGGGTCGGTAGTCGCTTGCACAGGAATCACCGATTCAGTTCCATTTAGCTTGACCAGACGCAACCCATCCCGTTGCATGGCTTGGATGTGGGCTGCCCATGGGTCTACCAGCCACACGTCTGCCAGGGGCGATAGTCTAGCCCCAAAGAGACTACCCATCGCCCCGGCGCCCAGGACTGCGATCTTCATAAGGTCCCCCTAATATAGGCTCTCCAGAATATCGTCCTTGATGGTGAAGCAATGTTCCGGGCCGGGGAAGGCACCGGATGCAACCTCAGCCTTATATTGTTTGAGTGCCTCTACCATCTGTTCATGGATGTTGACGTATCGTTTGACAAACTTGGGCGTGAAGCGGTCGAAGAGACCCACCATGTCGTGCGTGACGAGCACTTGAGCGTCGCAGTCTGGACCAGCGCCGATACCAATGGTGGGAATGTTGAGTTTCTCGCTAATGAGTTTGGCCAGGCGGTCCGGGATGGCTTCTAGAACGATGGAGAAGCAACCAGCGTCTTCCAGAGCCAGTGCATCGTCGATTATCTGTTGGGCAGCGGTAGAATCCTTGCCCTGAACTTTGAAACCACCCAGCTTGGACACGGTCTGGGGGGTGAGTCCGATGTGTCCCATGACGGGAATGCCAGCGTCCACGATTGCTTTTGACACAGGGGCCATGTTTGCCCCACCCTCCAGCTTCACCACGTCCATATTGCCTTCTTTGAGAAAGCGACCGGCATTGCGTACAGCCTCCTTGACGTCTACCTGGTATGACATGAAGGGCATGTCGCCTACCAGTAGGGCGTATTGGGCACCGCGGGCCACCGCCCGACAGTGGTGCAGCATCTCATCAACGGTCACTGACACGGTATTGGGCAGGCCCAGCACCACCATCGCCAGCGAGTCACCGACTAAAATTGCATCAATCCCGGCCTTGTCCACGATGACCGCGGTGGGGTAATCATAGGCGGTAAGCATCGTAAAGCGCTCGCCTTTCTCCGTTTTGGCCTGCAAGTCCTGGATGGTTACTTTTCTGCGTTCCATGCTGTTCTGTCTCCTCCGCTGGGTATTGTGTGGCTAGATACTTGTTTTGAGGCAGTGTGACATGATGCGGCATATGTGATACGTGAAATCAAGTATTGCGCATCCCGTTTACCGGTTCAATTCCCACACGATGCACAGCCCTTTGAGTGTCAACCAGGGGTCTACCTGCTGGATCACATCTGTCTCGCGGGCGATGACCGTGGCCAGCCCACCAGTGCCAATGACGGACATATCGTCGCCCAGTTCCGCCCGGAAGCGAGCCACCATCCCTTCTACCAGTCCCACGTAGCCGAAGAGCAGGCCGGATTGCATAGCGTGAACGGTGTTGCTTCCGATGGCGCGAGGCGGGCGTACCAGGTCAATGCGGGGCAGTTTGGCCGCCTTGGCAAAAAGCGCTTCAGCGGCGATACCGATACCGGGTGCGATGGCCCCACCCAGGTAGTCTCCTTCGCGGGATAGGGCGTCGAACGTGGTGGCCGTGCCAAAGTCCACTACGCAGGCCGGGCCTCCGTACAGGCGGTAGGTCGCGGCTGCGTCTACGACCCGGTCAGCACCTACCTCGCGCGGATGGTCGACGCGAACCTTTACACCTGTCTTAACTCCCGCATCTACGACCAGCGGAGTCTGGCCAAAGTACGAGCTGCACGTCTGCTCAAAGATCCCGGTCAGCGGCGGGACGACACTGCACATACAGATGCCAGCCACCTCTTGGGGGCGATGTCCGCCTTGGGCGAGAAGGTTGAGAAGCAGTATCCCATACTCGTCAGGCATTTTGTGGTGATCGGTCTTGATGCGCCATTGGCCTTTCAGGTCGTCCCCGTCATACAGGCCAAACATGATATTGGTGTTTCCCAGGTCAATGCACAACAACATAAGTCACCTCCACTGACTGTCATCCTTGCAACAAAACACCTGGCAGCCAGCACCGCCAGGCATACAGACCGGAGAGAGCCCGTGGGGGGATGTTTCCCATTTTGGGGTGGGGCCGTCCCGGTCGCACAGCGATCCAGGCAGCGTTTACCAGGAAGTTTTGTAGAAAAGTTGCTCTCACAGGGCAACTTTTCCAGAGAAATGGGCCTTGCCGCCGAAATATCGGTCGGCTGTTAAGAGCATTATAACCCAAAACGCCAAAAACTCAAACGGCGGTAGACATTAGAAACCCGGCGTCTGTAAAGACGCCGGGTTTCTCTATAACAATGGGTGGCAGGCTTAAATGATGAATATTGGGCTACATCTTGGCTTCGCCGCCGCCAGTCTCGATGCGTTTCCAGGCTGTTACCACGGCTACCACCAGGATGATGGCAATGATTACTTCCGGTAGCGCGTTGGTCAGCAGGATAGGCGGCATGGCGACCCACGGAATGTAGTTGAAGATCCCCGCCAGGCCCAGCACCAAGATGGTGTTGGTCAGTGTGCCCACAATGGCTGCTACCACCAAGGCCAGCCATTCATTGTTTTGCTTGAGGGCCTTGTATGTAAGGGCAGCAGTCACGCCGATGAGCAGGCGAGGCAGAATGGCCACGATTGGGTTCTTGAATAGAGGGACGGTGGCCAGAGCAAAGCTGGAGAGGCCAAACAGGCCGCCAATGATGGCGCCGACCAGCCAGCCCTCCATCACGCCCCCGATGATGGCCGGGATGTGCATAATAGTGGCGTTGGCTGACAGGTTGGGCACCGGGATGTAGCCGATACGGGTCCATCCTAAAAGGATGGCAATAGCTCCCAAAACTCCAGAAATAACAATGCGCCGCGTGTTTAGTGCGGTTGGGCTAGCGGTGGTTTCCATGTTTACCTCCTCCTGGTTGGCAAGTGGATACCTTGGACAGTCAAAGAAGGGCCAAGTAGGGCAGCTATCGTTTGTTCGATAGTCACCTCCTTCGGCTCACTGAGTGGTTCTTCATGCTGCCACCCCCAGAAAACGTAATGCAGCGACGGCATACAGCCGCGTCGCTTCGATCAATTCCTCAATGCTCAACCATTCGTCGATGTGGTGTGGAATGTGGATGTCACCCGGCCCGCAGGTGACGATGGGAACGTTGGCTCGACTGAATAGGATCGTGCCATCGGTCGTGCCAGGCACGCCCCCATAAACTGGTGCCTTGCCGGTTACATCCTGATAGCTGGCGGCCAGCACCTGTACAATCTCTGCGTCCTCGGAGATGAAGGTAGGTGCCCGAGCCTCGATCACCTCAAATGCGAACTGGACTTGCGTGTTCTCATCCGTTTTGACCTGGTCGAACAGGGCTTGAATCTTCGCTTCCAGATCCTGCGCCGTCTGCCCAGGGATGAGGCGACAATCCAGGGTGAGCTGAACTTGGGCGGGCATCACGTTGTTCTGCGCTTCCCCATGAACTGGCGATTGCAGGATAGTCGGCGTGATACTGGGCTGACCCAAGAACTGGTGCGCGCCCAGCCGGGCGATTTCGGCAGCCTCCAATTCGCGCAGCTTGGTCAGCAGCGAGGCCATTGGGTAGATGGGGTTGACGCCCGTCAGCGGCATCGCGCCATGGGACATAATGCCGGTACAGGTAATGGTCCCCCACATCACCCCTTTTTGGGCAATGCACAGGTGGTTCTCCTCTGGCTCGCAGATGATGGCCGCGTCGACTATGTCCGCCCATCCCTTCTCTACGAAGTGTTTGACACCCAGCATCAGCCCCTCTTCGTCCACCAGCGCGCCGATAAGGATGTCTCCCTTAAGCTTGACACCGCTTTTGACCAGGGCCTGGATGGCGCACATGGCAGCCACCAGTCCCCCTTTCATATCGTTGGCGCCGCGCCCGTAGATACGCCCGTCTACAATTTTGGCTGAGAAGGGGCCGGCGTGTGTCCAGGCATCGGCGTCCCCTTCGGTAACCACATCGGTGTGGCCTTCGAACATAAGCGTCTTGTGACCATCTGCACCTCGGAGCAGGCCGATAACGTTGGGGCGGGTCGGGGCGACCACTTCCCAGTGGGTTTCCAGACCCATCTCCTCCAAGCGTGCCTGAACCCAGGCTGCTGCCTGCTCTTCACCTTCGCCCCTCTGGGGGCGGAAAACGCTGGGGATGCGGACCAATTCTTGAGTCCAGGCTACCACTTGGTCGGGATCAATGTGGGCTAGAACGTGCTTTTCGACGTCGGTGAGCACGGTCTCGGTTCTCCTTCTTTCTTAGGCCGGGAAAGCGTTTCGTAAGACCAATACTGCGATGGCAAGCGCCAAGTTGGCGCCCATAATGGTGAAATCTAAGTTGCCCAAGTGGAAACGGGTGAGGTGAGTGCGGCCCTTGCCCCCTATGTAGCAACGCGCGTCCATAGCCAGGATCAGGTCTTCGGCCCGGCGGAAGGCATCCACAAAGAGGGGAACGATGAGGGATACCATCTGGCGGGCTGTCTTCACGAATTGGAACACTCCCCCTCCTCCAAAGTCAGCCCCGCGCGACGCCTGTGCTTTCATAATAATCTCTAGCTGCTCGGCGAAGATGGGCACGAAGCGGAGCGCAATAGTGCCAATTAATGAAATCTCATGCGATGGCACGCCGATACGCTGGAATGGTTTGAGCATGCCCTCCACGCCATGAGCGATATCGGTAGTAGTCGTGGTTGCTGTTAACAGGCTAACCAAAAAGAAGATTTGCAGAAAGCGCATTAAGGTGACAATGACCAATTGGAGGCTGCCGTTGCTGATGGCAATGACGCCCCACTGGAAATAGACTTCTGACGCCAGTCCGTAGGGCTCATAGGCCTCACCGAAAAAGAGCAATTGCATCAGGGCATAGATGATGATAATGGGTAGCGCTGGCTTCACACCCGACAGGATGAATCGAAACGAAATACCTGAAGCAATGACGTAGGCAATACAAACGCTCAACACAATCGCATTGCCGGTGTACGAGGTGGTGAAGCTATTGACAATGGCCAGAATCATCAGGATCGTGATCTTGGTGCGTGGGTCGATCCGATGAACGATAGAATTGCCAGTGAAGTACTGGCCGATGGTTACGTTTCTCAGGAATTCAAAATCTTCCATACATCCTCCGCGGCTTCGGCCACCGTGAGCGGGGTGCGAGTGATGGGTAGGCTGTGTTCGCGCAGCTGGTGGGCTATGGTGGTTACCTGGGGTACGCCCAGACCATATTGGCGCAGGTCGTCAGGGCGATCGAAGATTTCGCGGGTGGTGCCGCTCATTGCCGTACGCCCGTCATCAATGACGTATACCCGGTCCACCATGCTGGCCACCTCTTCCATGTTAGGGGATACGAAGATGAGAGTCATGCCATGATGGCGGTGTAGCTCCAGGATACGGGCCAGTAGATCTTTCCGGCCGCGTGGGTCGACGCCGGTGGTCGACTCGTCCAGGATGAGCACTTTGGGCTGTAGGGCCAGCACGCCAGCGATGGCTGCTTTGCGCATCTCACCGCCGCTGAGCGAGAAGGTAAAACGATCCTTAAACCGCTCGAAATCCAGCCCTACCATTTCCATAGCCCAGCGCACTCGCTCTCGCCGTTCCTCGCGGGAGAGGCCCAGCCTCTTGGGGCCAAAGGCTATGTCGTCGCCCACCAGGCGTTCGAAAAGCTGTTGCTCTGGGTGCTGAAAGACCAGGCCCACCTTCTGGCGAATGGCTTTCACCTTCACCGATGGGTCTGACATATCTTGCCCTTCGAGGATGACTTTGCCCGGCTGTCGGGCACGAAGGAGGCCATTGAAGTGTTGCACGATGGTGCTTTTGCCGGCACCAGTCCGCCCGATGATGCCAATCGACTCTCCCTCGTAAATCTCCAGCGTGACACCTTTGAGAGCAGTCACCTCTAGCGGCGTGCCCCGCAGGTAGACATGGTGCAGGTCGTTGACCTGAATGAAGGGTTGTGCCTGGTGCGTGTCCTTCACGTGGCTACCTCCAACTCTTTGCGCCGGATAATCTCCGCTACGATTTCCTCAACGGTCAGCAAATTGGGAGGGAATGTCTCATCGCGTTGGTGAAGCGCATATGAGAGTTCTGTCACCTGGGGCACATCCAATTGAAGTGCACGCAGTTCTTCCACCTGGCTGAACACTTCTCGGGGGCTACCTTGGGTCACGGTACGAGCTGCCTCCATCACAACGATACGGTCGCCTTCTACCGCTTCGTGCATATAGTGGGTGATAGCGATAATTGTAGTTCCTGCCTGGTTGAGACGGCGTACGGCGCTGAGCACTTCCTCTCGGCCAGCCGGGTCAAGCATTGAAGTGCTCTCGTCGAGAATGAGCACTTGGGGCTTGAGTGCCATTGCGCCGGCGATAGCCACTCGCTGTTTCTGTCCGGCAGACAGCAGGTGCGGCGCTCGATGGCGGAAATTCTGCATGTCTACCACGTCTAGCGCCCAGTCTATTCGCTCCCGCAATTCGTCTTCTGGTACACCCAGGTTCGCTGGCCCGAAGGCCACGTCCTCTTCTACCACCGTAGCCACAATTTGGTTGTCGGGGATCTGGAAGACCATGCCAACCGTGCTACGAATGGTTAGAGTATGGGCGCCATTTTTGGTGTTCATACCGTTGACCCATACATCGCCTTGGGTGGGTAACAACAGAGCATTCAGGTGCTTGGCCAGCGTAGACTTGCCTGAGCCGTTGTGTCCCACGATGACCAGATACTCGCCTGGCATAACTTCCAGATTTATGTCGGTGAGGGCGACGATGGGGTTTTCGGATTGGGCGTTGTACGCGAAATGGACATTTTCAATGCGAATGATGGGCTCTGTCAAGACGGTACCTCCTGCGGCCGAATGCTTCGGCTTGAGAGGGAAGATATTGGAGGGCGTTGTGATTGCTGCATAGCAGTCTCCTCATGACGACCAGCATGTTTCCAGGACTAGAAAGGTGCGAAGTAGTGAGAAGGAAGAAGGACGGGGCCGCCACCCCGTCGGCAAAGAGTCATGTATTTCTGCCGCCTCAGCCGCCAGGGTGATCTTAGCAGCGTTCGAGAGTGGTGCAGACAGTTGGTATTCAGCGAAAGCTCACGGCTAAGTCAAGGTCTATGGCGAGATATTATACTCGGAGTGAGTAAGATGTCAAGGCCATCCGCGCTCCCATCCAGAATTTCCTAAGCGCCTCTTGACAAACGGCGCAAATTGGTGTATCATATAGATGTATTTATGAGTGTCTATATGATAGGATGGAGGATATGTCATCTGATCCGGTTGCCTTTGGCAAAGCCATAGCCGACGGGACGCGCCAGAAGATAATGCGGTTACTTTGATGTCGTGAACTATGTGTGACTGACCTGGTGACCGAGATGAGAAACGTCAGCCAACCCACGGTGTCCCATCACCTACAGATCCTTAAGACAGCTGGCCTGGTCGACACCCGGCGCGAAGGCAAACAGGTATACTATAGCCTGCGTCAAGAAGCAGTTGCGGACTGCTGCCGTGTTATCGTGCGGCGATATGCCCCTGAGGTAGATTTGACCGAATCCGAAACGCCCCCTCCAGAGAAATAGCTATCGCGCATCTTGGAGCCCTACGGCTCCCCTTTATTGGCTGGACATATAGATATATGTCGATTTATCAATTTGAAAGGAGACAAATCATGTCTGAAAAAGTCATCCACCCCGAAGAGGTCCGCAGTTATGTGCGTCAGCGATATGGCCAGATTGCGCGTGATTTTGAAGGGGCCTCCGCCAGTTGCTGCGGACCGAGTGACTGCTGTGGTAACACCAGCTCGAACGTCACTTTCGCGGACACCATGTATGAGACCCCTGACGTGGCCGAGCTGCCCTTTGAGGTGACCGGCTTGTCGCTGGGTTGTGGCGACCCGGTCACCCTGGCCGCGTTGCAGCCGGGCCAGACGGCGCTAGACCTGGGTTCCGGGGGCGGCATCGATTGCTTCCTGGCTGCCAAACAGGTCGGCCCCACTGGGCATGTCATCGGCGTTGATATGACCGCCGATATGATCGAAAAAGCAAGGGCCAATGCCCGCAAGGTGGGGATTGAGAACGTCGAGTTCCGCCTGGGAGAGATCGAGCACCTGCCGGTGGCCGACGAGTCGGTGGATGTAATCATCTCCAATTGCGTCATTAATCTGTCCCCCGATAAGCCCCAGGTTTTCCGAGAGGCATACCGTGCTTTGCGGCCTGGTGGCCGGCTGGCGGTGAGCGACATTGTGACGCGCATCGAATTGCCTTCTCAGATCAAGCAAGACCTGGGCTCGTGGGCGGCTTGTGTGGCGGGGGCCTGGGTAGATAAGGACTATGTGGCGGCTATCGAAGCAGCCGGCTTTGTGGATGTGACGATCGAGGAGAAGGTGGTGGACGATGCCATCATCGAGGATGCCGTGGCCCAGTTTGAGTTGGAGATTAACCCTGCCGCTGCTAGAAGTATTGGCTATAGTGCCCGTGTGACGGCTAGGAAGCCGGGTTGATGGCAGGCGTCCGTCGGCTAGGGTGAATATCGTTCTTCAAGGAGCTTTCAAGCTTACCTATTGACTCCCCACGGCTCGTGTAAAGTCGCGGAGGAGCAGCGCTGCAGGAGTACGCGATTGGGAATCGGGCCTACGAAGAGGCCAGCTGTAGCCGCGATTTTCCAATCGCGTCGCTGCGGCTGAACTGTCAAGCTATTTTGCACAAGCCCTGGTTGATTCCCCAAGGGGTCTGCGAGTTAGCCTTGACAAGGCGATGGAAGGAGCAAATCCAGTGCTAAGTCCGTATCAAGCCCAGATGATCGCCTGGGAGCGTATGAAAGATGCCATACGCGAGGCAGAACAGGATCGGCTGGTCCGGTTGGCCAAAAGCCCCAGGCAGGTTCGAAAATGGAGGCTGCCGACGAGGCAAACTCTCGGCAGCTTGTCGACGCTCTTTGCACGACGGCAGACAAGCCCTGCATTTGATGTAGCTGCTCGATCAGATGCCCCGAGTTGTTGCTAACTTAGTATGAATGACTGTCTGGAGACCGGCGATTATCAAATTGGACACAGATCAACACAGATTCGCACAGATATAGATCTTCAAATCTGTGTGCGCAGCCTGTGTGAATCTGTGTCCAAAAAGATTCCTGCCAGACACCTCAGTGACCAATAGCTCTCTGAGGAAAAGTCCTCCAAACCTGATGCTTGAACGAACTGGCTAATCAGCTGCGCCCGGTCGCTCCAGGTTAATGACCCGGTAGCTCTCGGCGTATGCCAGTCCTTTTTCTTGCCCAGTTTCGGCGCCCCATTCCTTAACCATCTCGGTGGGGTCCCAGTCTCCCATTTGGCTGGCGTGCTGCTTGAGAGCAACAATCTTCTGCTCAATGGTCTCTGTCACGTCTACCCATACGTTTGGTTTGTCATTGCCAAACACGTACACCTTCAGTACCCGGTGTGGAGCGCCGGCCTCTGGCCACAACAACGGCATAGCACTGGCTGGCATGGTTGCGTCGAGGGCTGCCTGCGCCGCCGCGCGATGGTCGGGGTGGTTGATGTAATCGTCACCTATAAACATCGTCGTCGGGTCCCAGGTGATGATAGCCTCGGGCTTCACTTGGCGGATGGCACGCACCAGGTCACGCCTTAGATCAAGTGTGGGTTGTAATAGTCCGTCGTCGTAGCCCAGGAACAATACCTGGCTGACGCCTAAGGCAGCGCACGCCGCGCGTTGTTCTGTGCGTCGGATTTCGGCCAGTTTCTCGCGTGTCATACCCGGCTCGTGTGAACCGGTGTTGCCGTCGGTGCAAATCACGTAGGTTACCCGGCAACCAGCCTTTGCCCACGCCGCCACCGTGCCGGCCACGGTGAACTCGGCATCGTCAGGGTGAGCTACGATCACCATGGCTGACTCAGGCATGCCATTCCCTTCCATACTTTTTCATCCCCCGCTATTGGATATCAGATAAGTCTGTTGTTACAACACTCTGCCCATCGCCAGGATACTAGCTTTCCGTGTGTTTCCCCTGAGAGACCAACCTCAACCTTCCTATCGCGACTGGGTGGGCCGAAACAAATGTAATCAAGGGTCCAGCGTGAATCAAGCTTTCTCTGCTAGCGCCGAACGCAGGCTGGTCCCCCATGCACGGATGGCCTCCCAGTCCCGAAAGTCGCCTGGCCGGGCGCCGATGATTAACATGACAAACAACATGTGCAGAAAGTTCAGCTCGGTATACACCAACGTGCCCCCAAAGAAAGCCACGCTAACCGGTTTAACCTTTGGTGTTTTCTTCAAAACCGGGCTTAGATAGTTCGATGGGGTGGCGTACCTTTCTCTGAGACTCAGCTTGCCTGGGTTTTGTGGCGGCTTTGGCAGATAAGGATCACAGTAGATGGGAACCTCATGGATGCTTTCCTGAGATGTTTGGGTTAGATTCAACGCGGTGATGAAATAGGCTACGGGCATCTGGCTCAAGACACCTTGATGCTTCTTCACGAATCTCACTGCCTCTCTATGCCACCCCATAATCAAGGGGCCGCCCACCACCACAGCGTCGTAGAGGCTGATGTCCCCCACCTCCTTGATCTGGTGCACGTCCACCTGCGTTCCCTCTTGACCCAACGTTTCCCCGATGGCCTGGGCCACCTGGGTGGTGGAGCCGGACAAAGTGGCGTATGCCACCAGTATCTTGCTGCCCATCCGCTTTCTCCTCCTTGCAGTCGTGATCCTCTCGTCATTGGCCAGGCGCTACATAAGCCACACTGGAACCTGCTCTAGTGCGTAATCCACCGCCTGCTCCATCGTCATGGCCCGTCCCTCCGCCCAAGCAGCCCCAAGGGCTGCCTGGTCCAGTTGTTCCCGCACCAGGATCACGTAGCGGTCATATTCGGCCTGGTCCGCGGCAGCCAGGCCACCGCCGGTGGCTTGAAACAGCCCTTCTGCCGCTCCGAACAGCCGAGCTGCCCTGCCCGCGGTCGCCTGTTGCCCCTCGGACGCAGCCACCCCGGCCAATCCTATCAGGCACTCGATGACACCATGCTTTCGCTTCAGCTTCTGGTACAGGACCAGGCTCTCCTCAAAGAACGCGGCCGCTTGCCGCCTATCCCTCTGGCGGAGCACCACGTACGCCAGATTATGAAGTATCAAGGCATTATGGACTCTGCTACCCAACTCCCGGAATAGGGCCAAGCTCTCTTCGTAGAGCGCGGCTGCCCGATCATAATCACCCTGACAACGGGCCATCTCTCCTAGCGAGTTGAGCAACGCGGCGATGCGGAGCTTGTCACCCAATTCTCGGGCCAGCGCCAGGCCTTCTTTGTAAAGAGCCTCCGTCCGCCGGTAGTCCCTTTGCTGGAGCGTCACGTTCCCTAGCTCTTGCAGCCGGGTAGCGATGTCGCGTTTGTTGCCTGTTTCCCGGGCCAACCCCAGGCTCTGTTCGAGCAGAGCTATCGCTCGCCCAGAATCGCCCTGTATCCAGGCCAGGCGGCCTAGCGAGGCGAGGGCCTCTGAGATGCCCGGCCTGTCATTTAGCTCCCGGGCCAGCGCCAGGCTCTGCTCATAGTACGCTGCCGCCTCTTCGTGATGGCTTTGTCCTACGGCCACGTTCCCTAGTTCGCGCAGTGCACGGGCGATGCCCTGTCTGTCCGGAGGGTCCAGTTGGCGATACAGGTCCAAGCTCTGCCGGAGAAGCATCGCCGCCCGTTCGGGGTCTTCCTGCATACGGCCCGCTAACCAGAACGCCTTGGCTCGTACCGGTGGGGAAGCGGCGTTGATCTCTTTCGACGCTCTGTCGAGCCATCGGCGCGCCTCCGTCCAATAACCGCGTATGCGCCAGAACTGTCCCAAGGCTACGGTCAACCTCAGCCCCAGTTCTGCATCCGCCCCCTCACGTTCCAGCGCCCACCCCAGCGCCGTCCGCAGGTTGTCGTGCTCCATCTCCAACCGGTTCAGCCAGGCCAACTGCTCTGGACCAGTCAGTCGAGGCTCGGCCTCCTCCGCCAGCGCTGTGAAGAACGTTGCGTGTCTCCGATGGATCTCTTCCATCTCCCCCCTGCCGTGGGCGGCTAACTGTTCCAACGCATACTGGCGGACGCTTTCCAGCATCTCGAAGCGTGGCTCCCCATGCACATCACACGGCTTGAGCAGGCTCTGGCCCACCAATGACTCTAGCCCATTCAGCACGTCCAGTTGGGCGGCCTCGTCCCGCCTGGCCTGGCCCACATGGGCCAGGGGGTCTGGCCAAGGATCGCCTAATGGATTGCACACCACCTCCGCCGCCGTCAGTGTGGAGCCGGGGCAAAACACGGCCAACCGCTGAAACAATGTCTTCTCATGGGCATCCAGCAGGTCATAACTCCAATCAATCGTGGCGTGCAGTGAGCGATGCCGGACCGGCAGGTCTTTGGCTCCCCCCGTGAGCAGCCTGAACCGGTCCCCCAATTGACCCAGCATCTTCTGCACTGACAGCAGCCGCACGCGCGCCGCCGCCAACTCAATCGCCAACGGCAGACCGTCCAGGCGCTGGCAAATCTCCGCCACCACCAGCCCGTTCTCGTCGGTGATAGCGAAATCTGGTTTGACCGCCCGTGCCCGCTGGACAAATAACTGCACCGCTTCGACTTGCGTCAGCCTTTCAAGGGGCAATGATTCCTTTGGATCGGGGGTGGCCAGCGCTGGAACTGGATAGTCGTGCTCACCGTACACCCGCAGGGACGCTCGGCTGGTCACCAAAGCTTTCAACCGGGGCGCAGCCGACAGCAGGCCGCTCACCATCGGACCGGCTTCCGTCACCTGCTCGAAGTTGTCCAGCATCAACAAAATGTGCTTGTCCCGCAGGTAGTCTTTCAAGGCTGCCAGCAAGGGCCCGTCCT
This sequence comes from Anaerolineales bacterium, assembly GCA_020343875.1. Classification (GTDB taxonomy): domain Bacteria; phylum Chloroflexota; class Anaerolineae; order 4572-78; family NAK82. Next base: position 2,816,499 of record CP070811.1, read on the forward strand.
GGGCACCTGGGCCGGGCTGGGGGGCACCCTCCACCTCGCGAACCTGGAGCGTCTGGGCGATGGTGGGCAGAACCAGCGCCGGATCGCTGACCGACCCCAGCGAGACGAAGAACACGCCATCTTGGAAGTGATCCAGCAGGCCAGCCGCCACCTGCAAGCCCAGGCGTGTTTTGCCCGTGCCCCCCGGGCCGGTGAGCGTCAGCAGACGCACATCGGAATGAGTCAGTTGCCCCTGCACGGCGGCTAACTCGACCTGGCGTCCGATGAAGGGGGTGGCTTGCGCGGGCAGGTTGTTGGGGCACAGACCTAAAATCTTGGGGCTTTCCGGAGCACGCGCGGCCGGGGCGTCTTCGGACCGTGACAGGTCTTCCAGGCCGCGGCGCACTTCGGCCGCCGACGCCGGTCGCTCTTCGGGTTGCTTGCTCAAGAGCCGGATGATGAGGTTGTCCAGCCCGGATGGGATCTCGCTATTGTGCGTACTGGGCGGAATGACTGGGGCGTGCACATGTTGTGAGATGACGGCCAGCAGATCGTCACCCGTGAAAGGCAACTGTCCAGTCACCAACTCGTACAACATAACGCCCAGCGCATACAAATCCGCCCGGTGATCAATCTCGCCCCCCAAGGCTTGCTCCGGCGCCAGATAGAACACCGTGCCTACGATCGCCCCTTCCGTGGTCAGTCGCGAGGCGGCGGTGCGGGCCAGACCAAAGTCGGTCAGTTTGGCGGTCCCGTCAGGGGCAATCAGCACATTCTCCGGCTTCAGGTCGCGATGGATGATGCCGTGGGCGTGGGCGTGTTCGAGGGCAGCGCACACCTGCCTGGCAATCGAGAGGATCTCCTCCAAGTGGTATCCCACGTGAAGGGCCTGGCCTTCGACCAGTTCCATCACGATGAAGGGCGCCCCGCCCGCCCCGAGGCCCTCGGCTTCGCCGGCGTCGTAGACGGAGACGATGTTGGGGTGGTTGAGTTGGGCAGCGGCCTGGGCCTCGCGCAGCAGGCGGGCCCGGCTTTCGACGCTCAATGTCACGTCCGACAAGACTTTGACCGCTACGTCTCGGTCCAGGAGAGTGTCGTGGGCGCGATAGATAGTACCCATGCCACCCCGGCCCAGCTCCGAGTCGAGGCGATAGCGCTCGTTTATGAGTGTCCCGATCATCGAACCCTTCGATTCAGGCCCATCCTCGACGGCATACCAGGGACAAACCAGGTGAAGCGCCCATACGCTGGCTAGGAAACGCTTCAACGGGGGGATTTGACCCAGTATACCACACCCCGGTGCCAAAAACAACGAGCAAGCCCCGGCCGATTCGGGTCCAAAGCGTTTGGGTGAGAAACAGGGCGCAAGAGGAGGAGCGAGGCATTCCCCGTCGGACACGCTGGCGGGGGGGAAGAACCTCCAGGCGAGTCGCCCAGCGGGTTGGATCGCCTTTTTTGGAATGCCTCGCCCATACCCGGTGCGGTTGGGTGGCTGACACAGATGATGCCGTGGATGTGATTGGGCATGATCATCCGCTGATCCAGTTGGGCATGGGGAGGATAGCGTGGGATGCGCTCTCACATGGCCGCAGCTACCGGCTCATATCGGTTGAACTTTACTTCTACATTCACGATTTAGCCGGACAGGTCTAGCCGGTATTGGATGCACGCAGTGACGAAATAGACACCCGGTCGCCCGTAGTCGTATCCCGTCTCGCGCATTTCGCCGCTGGGCTGCGGGCAGCTTGAGATTGAGGTGGCTTTGCTTCTCCAGTACTGATGAGTGAGCTACGCCACTACTCGCCTTCCTTGACCTCAACAATCTCATCGGCGGCGAGACCGTGAGCTTCCCGGTGTACTGCTTCAGCCGCTTCTTTGCTCGGAGCCTCGGCGAGACAGAAGACCCTACCGGTGCCTTCATCGTACCAATATCTCAGGTACTTCACACCGTACTTCTCTTGGACCTCCAGGTCCCTCCTGTGAGCTTCCGTGACCGCTTCCGCGGTCAGTCCTTCCACCTTGTGATGAATATCCATATAGAGTGGCATCTTAAGGCTTCTCCTTTCCTTAGGGTATTGGTTTTCTTCCTGACAGGGGGCTGCTCCCATGTCTCTGGCCAGGGAAGCGACCGGTTTCAGGCACAGAGTTGAGAGGAATGGTGTGGCCCGCTTTGTCAACTCCCACAATTGTACCATCATTTGAATTATATGACAAATCAGGTATTTTTAATCTTGTTACCCTCTTGCCGGTCTCCCCAGCTCTTGATCTCAGCAACATGAGAAAATTGTTAGGCTTTTCTTAACCAGTTTTCATTTTGATACAGTAGAATTAAAGGGTACAGGTGAAGCTGATGTGCCGGGGGATCAAACTTTTTACCAACCCCTCCAGAATTACTAAGGTTTCCTACGACGGCTGACCTTTGCCCGCGCCGACATCGCCAACCTGATCCATACCCTGGCGGATACGCTCCGACCCCGTGCTGCCAGCAAGGGTCTGGCACTCAAGATCAACACTTCACCGAGTGTGACCCTCTCTACCGATACAGACAGCCTGACTCAAGCCTTGCTAAACCTGCTTGACAACGCTATTATGTATACCGACCAGGGGGAGATCGAGCTATCGCTCATGGCTGACGCAGGTCGCGTCTGCCTCACGATCAGCGACACCGGCTAGGGCATTCCTCCCGAACATTTGCCCTACATCTTTCAGCCCTTCTATGGCGTCGACCCTGCTCGCAATTCAGATCAAGGTCGAGTTGGTTTGGGCTTGGCCCTCACTTATGAGCTGCTGTATCTCCTGGGTGGTTCAATCGAGGTCGCCAGTGAGCCCGGGGTTGGCACAACCTTTATCCTTAAACTGCCCACCGAACCAGAAAGGCAAAGGCAGGCAGGAGCGGACGGGGGGACGAGTGGGGAGGGAGCAGGGGAGAGATAGGTCGCGGACCTCGTACAACTCGGGTGTGTTCATATCGCTCGACCATCACACCCTTCAACTTGTCATTCCGAAGAGCGCAGCG
>CP070811.1:2819593-2823690 GCA_020343875.1 Anaerolineales bacterium
GATGAAGGCCTGAACGATGTGTCGATTCCGACATATGATCTACACGAATAACTCGGTAGACAGGTATCGTTCGCCAGTGTCCGGCAGCACAGTCACGATAGTCGCCGAATCTGAGATCCGTTTTGCTACTTTCAAAGCAGCTGCCATGGCTGCTCCACTGGAGATGCCAACCACCAATCCTTCCTCGCGTGCCAGTTGGCGGGCCGTCTGGATGGCTTCCTTGTTGGTGATCGGAATCACCTCGTCCAGTAAGTCTGTGTTGAGTACGTCGGGGACAAAGCCAGCCCCAATGCCTTGAATCTTGTGGGGTCCGGGCTGGCCGCCGGAGAGCACGGCTGAATCCGCCGGCTCAACGCCGATCACTCGCATGCCGGGAAAGGTGCTACGCAGTGCCTCGCCGGCCCCGGTGATTGTACCACCCGTGCCGATGCCTGCTACCAGGTAGTCTATGCGATCTGGGCATTGGCTCAGGATCTCAGGGCCAGTGCTTTCTCGATGAATCTGGGGATTGGCTGGATTTTGGAATTGCTGCGGCATAAAGTAACCATGCTCGGCCACCAGCCGCTTAGCCTGTTCGATGGCTCCGTACATGCCATGGGCCGCGGGAGTCAGCACCAGCTCGGTGCCATAAGCTGCCAAGAGCTTGCGGCGTTCCAGGCTCATGCTCTCTGGCATGGTCAGAACCACGTGGTAGCCCTTGACTTTACCAACTAGCGCCAACCCAATCCCCGTGTTGCCACTGGTCGGTTCAATGATCGTGCCGCCGGGTTGGAGACTCCCGTCTCGCTCGGCCGCTTCGATCATGCCAAGTGCGATACGGTCTTTCACGCTGCCGCCAGGATTCATCATCTCCAGCTTGGCCCAGATGCGTACCTCTGCCCGAGGGCTGAGATTCCGGATCAGGACCAAAGGAGTATTGCCAATTCGATTCAGAATTGACATAAAGTTTTCTTGCTCCTGTTATGTCGCCTCCGTCTTTCAGCCTCTAAATCTGATAGACATACGCTCCATCACGACTGGATTCGACGATGGGTGTGCTAGACACTGCCGGGTTATAGACGCGCGAAAAGGGCGGTACCGAGTGGGTCAACCATACATTGCCGCCGATGATCGAGTCGTGTCCAATGACAACTTCGCCGCCCAGGATTGTGGCCCCGGCGTAGACGGTGACATCGTCTTCAAGGGTGGGGTGGCGTTTCCTCTGCGCCAATGATTTCTTGACGCTAATCGCGCCCAATGTGACACCCTGGTAAATCTTGACGCGGTTGCCGATGGTCGTCGTTTCACCGATGACTACGCCGGTGCCGTGGTCGATAAAGAATGAATCGCCGATAGTGGCACCGGGATGAATATCTATGCCAGTCTGGTGGTGGATGTATTCACTCATAATGCGTGGCAGTAGCGGCACTCCTCGTTGGTAAAAGAAGTGAACCATGCGGTGAACCGAGATGGCCGCCAGGCCCGGATAAGCCACGATAACTTCCGCCTCACTCCTGGCAGCCGGATCCCCATCCAGGGCAGCCTGCGCGTCCAGGCTGAGCTGGGCCCGGATTGCGGGCAGAGCGCTCAAGAAATCTTCCGTGATATCGCGCGCTTTTTCGGCCGTCTTGGGAAGCTGCTCGCAGCGATTGTACATCCGGCAGTCATAACACAGGCTCTTGGTGATCTCGTCGGCCAGGTTCTTGCGCACCCAACCAATTCGCTCGCCGGTCAGGTAAAGCAGATCCTGTTCGTCAACGGGTTCCCGCTCGTAATAGCCGGGAAACAGGATTGAGCGGAGCATCTGCAGGATGTCGATGGTGCGCTGGCGGGACGGCAGATTAGGGCCACCGACGTGGTTGATGCCGCCCAGTTGGTCATATGAGTTCAATATGGCATGCACGATCGGATCAATTTGTGGCGTAATAGTCTCCATCATACCTCACCTCCCATGTGCACTATTCCTCTGGCTATTTTAGCGTTTATCGAGATCTTTCGCAATCTGAGAAGTATGCAGCCTGAGACAGTAGATCGTCCACGAGCCCGTTTGCACTTTGGTAGCAGGGATGCTGCACCGGAAATGACGTGTGGTATAATATGCCCTATTCCAGGCTGCCAGGTTTCATTGAGGGACAGATGGCAGTTGAGGGAGGCCAACGTCACGAAGGGTGCGAATGAAGGCGAAGGGCGGCAGGTTTGAGCCTCACTGTCTGGCAACTACCCTGGGTAGCTTGCCGCATACTGACGTGGCCCACGGAACGCGTCTGATGTTCGAAAGTACGCCGGAGATTCCGGCCTGGCCGCAGTTCCCCCGGCGGGCTTTCCACGAGAACATGATGGTGCAGTTTACCGAGGGCATGCCGGGGCTGGTGGAGGAGGGTGATCGGGTCTACTTTGATACTCAAGCCCCTGACTTCACGGATCAGTTAACCGGCTTTTACGGCTACTACCTGGCCGTGATTGAGCAGGGAGACTTCGGCCCGCTGGACAGTTTCGGCCTCTCGCCAGAGTATGCGGCTGGCTTTGGGGAGTTTCTAGCCCGACTCCCACAACAGTCGGCCACCTGGCGAGCACTTAAGGGCCAGGTCACTGGTCCTTTCACTTTGGGCACCAATCTGCTTGACCAGAACCGTCGCCCTGCCTACTATGACCGCCAATTGCGGGACGTGATCGTCAAGACCGTGGCTCTGAAAGCGGCCTGGCAGATAAGTCGCTTAGGGACATTTGGGGTGCCGGTTATGATCTTTCTCGACGAACCCTCACTACTTGGCTTTGGTTCGCAAACTTTCATCACGGTCAGCCGAGAAGACGTGCTAGGGGACCTGAACGAAGTGGCAGCCGCGATCCACACTTTGGGGGGGCTGGCCGGTGTCCACTGTGAGGCTAACACCGACTGGGCGCTGCTGATGGAGAGTGATCTGGACATTCTCGCCTTCGACGCTTACGACCACATGCAGGCTATCACTCTGTATCCAGCCGAACTACGATCTTTCCTGGAGCGGGGCGGGAGTTTGGGCTGGGGCATCGTCCCTACTCTGGATCGGGAGGCGGCAGCAACTGAGACCGTTTCCTCGTTATTGGCTCGCTTTGACGAAGGGGTGGAGCTTTTGGTGCGCAAGGGCTTCGTGCGGCAGGCCCTGCTCAGCCGGGCGCTGATCACACCCAGTTGTGGCGCAGGCGGGGTGCTCACGGAGGCGCTGGCAAAGCGGGTGCTGGCCCTACTGCGCCAAGTTTCCCTAAGCCTGCGCAATCTATACGGTTGGTCTGAGGCCTAAGCCTCGTTCCTATTGACTTGGCAATGAGTATGGGACAGTTTCTTTCCGTTTTCATCAACGTGGTCACCCCGGTTTTTGCAGTAGTTTTGGTGGGCTATCTGGCCGGGCCGCGGCTTGGCTTAGAGGTCCGCACCCTGTCACGCGTTTCTTATTTCGTCTTTATGCCGGCTTTCGTGTTTGATATCGTCAGCGAAGCCCCCATTCAAGCCGGGTTGACGGCACGCATGACTGTTTACATCTTTGCCGTGTATATTGGCTGTGCTTTGTTAGCGTTTGGGGTGGCTAAGGGCTTAGGACGCTCACCGGAGATAGTCGCCATGTATGTGTTGATTGCTGTATTTAGCAATAGCGCCAACTTTGGCTTGTCCATGATCAAGTTTAGATTCGGTGACGAAGCGCTGGTGCCGGGTACCATCTATTTTTTAGCCTTGACACTGATCGGCTTTGTGGTGGGAGTGGCAGCAGCCAGCTGGGCGCGGGGTGGGGCGCTCAGAGCTATTCTGTCTGTCTTTAAAACCCCCAGCCTGATTGCCTTTGTGCCAGCGGCGTTCTTCAGCGCGACGCATATCGAAGTGCCGCTGTTTGCAACAAGAATTGTGGGCTTGTTGGCGGATGCCATGATCCCAGTTATGTTAGCTACCTTGGGCGTGCAATTGGCCCAGATGGGTATTCCGCGGATCAGCTCAGATGTGGTCGCGGCCAGTGCTGTGCGCCTGATTGGCGGGCCAATCCTGGCCGCCACAACAGTCATTCCGTCTGGCTTGACCGGCCTTGAACGCAGTACAGGCATTTTGCAGGCCAGCATGCCTGCCGCTGTGCTGACTACGATTATCGCCATTGAAT
>CP070811.1:2823790-2831160 GCA_020343875.1 Anaerolineales bacterium
CGATGACCAGTCCCGCCGAGATCAGGGCCAGCACTGTCAACAGCAGCGATACGCCGAACAGCATCGGGTGCGCAATGGTGAGTCGGAAATCGAAGAGGAGCGCCGCCAAGGGGTAGCTGAAAAGCATCGAGCTGATGGACATGGTCGTGTTGGCCAGGGTCTTGCCGACGACGACTGTGGCCAGGTGGGTGGGGCTGCCCACGATGTTCTCCAGGTTGCCGGTCCAGCGCTCAAATTGAATGTTGAAGCTGCTGAAGAAAAGGGTCCCGCTCCACAACCCGGTCATGGCGCTGCCCACGATGACGTAGATGGCCTGAAATCCCTGCGTATTGCGCAGCATAAATATGGCCAGGGTAGCCACGATCAGCGGCTGCACGATGACGGTGAAGATGACAAAGGCGTCTACGGCTATCTGCTTGAGGTAAAGATAGAAAACCGTCCAGACTACCCGCAGGTGCTTCATGTTTCACCACCAACCAAGCGCACGTAGGCGTCTTCCAAGGTTGGCTCGCGGACAACTACGCTGCCAACCCGAAGGCCCAGACCTTCCAGCGTATTGACCACCGGCGCAACGGACGCCGCGCCATCACCCGAGTGAACTAACAATGCCTGCTTTTGGTCCCGGTTCTCCACCGACACGGTGTCCACACCCTTGAGCGTGCGGATATGCTCTACCGCCTCAGGCGGGATGCCAAAGGTTTCTATCTCGACTACAGACAAATCCTGCACGTGCCGCTTCAGGCCAGCTGGCGTGTCCATGGCCACGATCTTCCCACGGTTGATGACGGCAATGCGCTGGCAGAGGGCATCGGCCTCAAACATATAGTGAGTAGTCAGCAGGATAGTTTTCCGCTCTGACTGCAAGTCTCGGATTGTGTTGCGCAGTTCCCGCGCGCCAACCGGGTCCAGCCCCATAGTCGGCTCATCCAGGAACAAGACTTCAGGATCGTGTAGCAGGGCACGGGCGATGTGCAGGCGCTGCTTCATGCCTCGAGAGTAGCCCTGGATCTTCTCATCACCCCGGTCTTCTAATCCAACCAGTTCTAGCAACTGAGGGATACGTTGCTTCTGCATCTGAGGGGGCACGTGATAAAGATTGGCGAAGTAAACCAGGTTATCGTATCCAGAAAGGCGCCAGTAGAGGCCTCGCTCACCGCCAAAGACGAAACCGATATGCGAGCGAATCTGATCCGCCTCTCGAACCAGGTCCCAGCCCAAGACGTGAGCCTGGCCCTCTGTTGGGGTGAGCAAGGTAGTCAGCATCTTGACCGTGGTCGTCTTGCCTGCCCCATTCGGCCCCAGCAGCCCAAACAATTCCCCCTGCGCCACGCCAAAGTCGATGCCGTCTACCGCCAGCACTTGCTTCACTTTGCGTCCCAAGACGCCAGTTCTGGCCCGATAAACCCGCCTGAGACCATGTACTTCAATTGCGTTCATGGGAGGAAGCCCATGGCTAGTGAAAGCTGAGACTCAATTCAAGGATCATGTTGCAGAGCGCCCCCAGGGTATGCAGGGAGCAGCCTGAGCGACAGCATGCATTATACCCGAACATGTGTTCGGATGCAAACCGGGCAGACCAGATTCTATCCCCAATCCGGGTTTGGCTTTTGAGCTAGTAGTTTCATGACTACGCGAAGGACTTTCCCGTCTGTTAGGCCGTCTGATCAAATCCCCGCGCTCTGCAAGAGAGCTCGGTACTTGGCAACGTGGTTCAGAGCCCGGCACCAATTATCTATTTCTATCTAGACAGCCAAAGTAATTGGGGCTATAATGGGGCAAGTTCATAACACTTGCTGAGACCACTCGGGTCGAGGCAACCAGGCATCACAGGAGGTGTGACATGGCAAAGTATCTGGTTCAAGCTGCCTACACTGATGCAGGCTTAGAGGGGCTCCTCAAGGAAGGCGGCTCAAGACGTCGGGATGCGGTGGGCAAAGCGGTGAAGAGCTTGGGGGGGACGCTGGAAGCATTCTACTATGCCTTCGGCGACGCCGACGTGGTGGGTATTGTCGATCTCCCAGACAATGTTAGTGCCGCTGCGTTCTCGCTCCTGGTTAACGCCGCCGGCGGGGCAGCCGTTCAAACTACGGTTCTGATGACCCCCGAAGAAGTCGACCAGGCCACCAAGAAGACCCTCGACTATCGCGCACCTGGTGAGTAGACGTTGATTTAGAGGCAGGGCATGGGGATGTGCCCTGCCTTTTTGTTTGCTGCCTTCTGGGCAGTATCCACCTCCGGCTGCCATGAACGCAGTACCTTGCAGCTGTTACGCGACGTCACGGCCAGTTTCCATCATTCGCACCAGCTGAGCGCATATGAATCACTCAGGTCTGCATCGCCAGGCTGTGTTCCTCTTGGCATTAACCGCGCTACTTTGGAGTAGCAGTGGCTTCCTGGTCAAAATCATCAGCTGGCAACCCTTGTCCATCCTCGGCGGTCGAAGCATCATATCCACTGTTGTTTTCCTGGTCTATCTACGGCACTTCGATCTCCACTGGACACGCCTGCAAATCGCTGGCGCCGTCGGCTACGTGGGCGCACAACTGCTCTTCATTATGGCCACCAAACTCACAACCGCCGCCAACGCCATTTTCCTGCAATACACCTCGCCTATATACGTGGTGTTGTTTGGATACTGGCTGTTGGGTGAGCGACCACAACGCGCCGACTGGATATCGATGGCGGTCATCTTTGCCGGGCTGTTCCTTTTCTTTGGGGATGACCTGAGCTCGGGAGGCTTCTACGGCAACGTATTAGCCATTCTTAGCGGGATGGCAATGGCGCTCATGATCCTGTGCATGCGCGGACAGAAAGATGCCGTGCCGGCCAATACCATTCTACTGGGGAATATAGTGGGAGCCTTGATTGGCTTGCCGTTCTTGCTTCGGGAAGAGTTCACGCCGCCCAGTTTGGGCATTATTTCATATCTGGGCGTATTCCAAATTGGGCTTTCGTTTATCTTTTATTCGATTGCTATCAAGCACGTACCGGCGGTGCAGTCGACGCTCATCCTGACTTTGGAACCCATCCTGAACCCGCTTTGGGTGTTCCTGGCCATAGGTGAAACTCCCGGACAACTGGCCCTGGTCGGCAGCATTTTAGTGATTGGTGCAGTAACCAGTCGCGCGCTTATCAGCGCACGCGCAACACCAGATGACATGTCACCCGTGGGGCAGGGTTGAGGAGCTGGTATCACCGCGTGCCGTCCGGCCAGCACGAGTGTGTCACCGGGCTGGCCATGCAGGGGCCACCCCCTGGCCCGCGTGGCGGAGCCAGGATAGGCCTACCGCAGCGGTAAGATCACCTGACACCTTGAACACCCCAAAGGCCGACACCTTCCGCCTGGGCTTCCTGTTGGACGACCAGAAACCTGTCTGCATACTTGACGTCTGGAGGAAAGGTAGCCACCTGCGCCACCCCCAATCGTATCAGCTCCTCATTCACCATCACATCGCCCACGTAAACGTATCGCAGCAGACGTCCAAAGCGATCTGTCTCCGAAACGTCCTTTTCCATCTCGACGGCCTGTCCCGCAACTAATCGGCGGTTGGCCTCAGTGGCCTCAGCATAGAAGGCTTCATCTACTTCTGGGGTGTCCATGCCTATGTAGCGGACCCTATAGCGTTGTCCTTCAAGTTCAACCTCAATGGTATCGCCGTCAATCACCTGTGTCACTTGAGCCGTCTCCCGTGTCAGGGCAAGGCTAGTGGGCGTTAACGCGGCATTTGCATCCAGAGAGGGGATGACGAGTTCCTGGCCAACCTGGATAAGGCTGGGGTCCGGGATGTCATTGGCGATAATCAGTGTTTCAAGGGGCAGGCCATACTGGCTGGCAATGCCGCCCAGGGTCTCACCCGGCTGTACCACGTGGGTCTGCACAAGCAAAGGAGATGGAGCAGGAGATGTGGCAGAAGCTGTGGGGGATGGCTGAATGGTAGGGCTTGCGGTAGGCGTGGCGGTCTTCAACAGTAAGACAACGGTTGGCGTTCCAGTCTGGGCACAAGCCAGCGGAAGGACCAACAACAGAAGCAACCCTAATCGCTTTATCATCGCGCCCATGGGCCTTTTTCACTCCCCTGTGACTACTGAGGAAAGTATCTATGTTCATTGTACCATATTCACGTTAGGGTTTCAATTAAATCATTCTGAGATACACGGCTGGTGCAAAGTCTGCGGGTTAGGACGTGTCCACGCCTGCATTGCACTGTCCTGCGGTCAGCACGGGGCCCCCCGGACTGCCTCCAGGGCAGGCTGAAGTCCAGTCCAGGGTATCCTGGCCGAGCGAAACCAATAGGTTCGACTTTGTGCCCCGAATGGGGTACTTTGCATGGGCCCTGTCCTGAGATATCGCGTCACTCTGGAGGTTGCTGGCTCTCGTCCCTCGCCCCAGCCCATGGGGCTTGCGCAATAGATGGGGGGAAAGGTACAGAAGGGAGTGTTCGGGTTTGGGGGACCGGATAAAAAGGGGCGAGGTAATAGTCAGTGCTGCTCGACAGGGGGCCTGGCTTGGCGTTTAGGGGGGAGGAGGTAAAATAGAGGCCATCGAAGGGGAGGTGGCCTGTGAGCAAGAACAGGGGTAAGGAAGAACTGCGCCGACGATATCTGGCCAAAGCGGAAGCGATCTTTGAGGCGGCGTGGGCACGCGGGGAGAAAGAGGGGCTGACATTGAGTCAGATCGAGGAGACAGTGGGGGAGCTCAAGTTTGAGCTAACTGGCCTGCTGGTGGAGAGTATGGTGGAAGTACAAGGGCGGCGGCAAATAGGGCCTGGGCCCAAGTGTCCGAGTTGTGGTGGGGAGATGTATTCGAAAGGCAAGAAGCGTCGGCGGGTGGTAACCAGCCAAGGGGAGATAGAGGTGGAGCGGGGGTATCACTACTGCGATGAGTGTGGGCGCGGACTTTTCCCCCCTGGACAGGCAATTGGGGCTGGGGCGCCAGGGGTGGAGTGAGCAAGTTGAAAAGCAAGTGGTCAAATTAGCGGTGCGGGGGAGTTACGGGGAGGCGATTGAGACCTATCAGGAGTTGGTGGGGTTGAGCTTGGCCAAGACCACGAGTTGGGAGCGGACACAAGAGCGGGGTGCCAGGCTGAGGGAAGCACGCATAGCAGCGGCTGAGCAAGCCTGGGCTATGCCCAAACGGCAGGAGATTATGCCCGGTCAGACCCTGGAGCCGGTCAAAAAAGGGGTAGCGATGGATGGGGTGTTGGTCTATATCCTGGACGAGGAATGGAAAGAAGTCAAAGTCGGCTGTGTCTTTGAGTATGAGACGCGTACTGAGTATTGTCGCAAAACCAAAGAGCTGAAAGAAGTGGTCAAAGCCAAGGATCAGAGCTACGTGGCTTACCTGGGAGAGCCAGAGCCCTTTGCCAAGTTGTTGTCGGCTGAGGCGGGACGGCGCGGCTACGACCAGGCCCAAGAGCGGGTCTGCGTCGCGGATGGGGCCAAATGGATTTGGAACGTGTGCAGCCTCTGCTTTCCAACTGCCCGCCAGATTGTGGACTGGTTTCACGCCGTGGAGCATTTATGGACCGCTGCTCATTTGGCTAAGGACCTGGAGCCAAGACAACTCAAACGCTGGGTGAAGGCACGTAAAGATGCGTTATGGCTCGGTCACACCCAGACGGTCATCGCTGATATCGAAGCTCTGGCTGACGACAACCCCGTTCAAGCCGAAAAACTCCATAAACAGGCGGGTTACTTCCAGCGCAACGGCCGCCGCATGCAATATCAAGAATGCCACGAAGAGGGGTATCCCACCGGCAGTGGCACCGTCGAGAGTGGTTGCAAGCAGCTCGTTGGCATGCGTATGAAAGGGCCCGGCATGCGTTGGTCACGCCCCGGCGCTGAAAACATGCTGGCTCTGCGGACCGAATTCCTAAGCAAACGCTGGGATGAAGCCTGGCAACTTACCCTGACTCCCTGAACTCCCCCCAAATTCCGAACGCACCTATTGATTTGACGCGCTACACAATATGGGAGAATTGTGATATAATGAACAGCGTAAAGCTCACTGCGCCTTAGGACGATTGCCCGACCACGTATTCTAACTTCCAACACCCCTATTCATTCCTGGAATAACTACAACTCCTTTTATGGGCACGCCGCCTGGTGAGATGAGCGAGGCTTTTGTGCTTCCCCCACGCTGCTATCTGGCTAAATGAAGCGCTCACGCTTCAAGTAGGCAATTTAAGTCTTTGGCGGTTGTACTTCAGGAGATGCGAAATGCTGAGACAGCTTTCAACTCTTTTGATACTACTAAGCTTGCTGCTAACCGCCTGTGGTGGTACCCCAGCCCCTGTCGGCGTGGAAGCGACCGTTCAGCCTGCGATCGTTGCCACATCACTGGTACGACCCACCGCTACCCCTGTCTTAAGATTGACTGAAACACCCACTCCGGCGCCTACTTCAACATCAATGCCGATGGCCACCCAAACCCCTACCCCTGCCTCCACGCCAGCTGACACGCCCCCGCCTTCGGCGACAGTTATCCCCGCATCCCGTACTCCGTCCGGGGTTTGGTTACCCACCGACATGCCTACGCCTCCCCCCAGCCCAACATTGACCCCACAGCCAACCGCAGACCTTCGAGCCATTGTGGCGGAGGCAGGCCAGGGGGTTACAGCAGGATCAGCGGAATCGGGAGCGTTTCGCTTTTCTCGGGACAGCCAGGTATCCAACCAGCCTTTTCAACTGACCCTGACCAACCTGACAGGGGGCACCGTCCGTTTCACAACCGACGGCGCATTGCCGAATGCCAATAGCACCCCCTACCAGGGCCCTATCGATGTCAACCAGACCACCATCATCCGTGCCCAGGCTTTCGATGCGGCCGGTAACCCGGTGGGAGACAGTTACACCAAATCATACCTGATGGTGGACTACGCCCAGACCATCCCCGTGGTCTCCATTGTGGCCGACTGGGGGGATCTGGACACGCTGCATTCCAATGCCACACAGCGAGGCTCGGACTGGGAGCGGCCCATCAACCTGGAGTACTTCGAGCCTGGCGGGCAGCCTGGCTTCAACGTGAAAGCGGGCGTCCGCATTCACGGCGGCAGGTCTCGTATCCTCAGCCCCAAGAAATCGTATCGCATCTACTTCCGCAAGTCTTACGGCGGGCCGGGCATGCTCAAGTACCCTCTTTTTGAAGACAGCCTGGTGACCGAATTTGATAAACTCGTCTTAAGGGCCGGTTATAACGATAGCTTCACCTACCTGGATGAAGCGTTTGCGCCCACCGTGCAGTCCACGGGCGCGGTGTATATCCGGGATCAGGTGGTGCGCAACCTGCACCGGGAGATGGGCCAGCCGATTGCCCACGGCAACTGGGTGCTGCTGTATCTCAACGGCCAGTTCTGGGGTCTTTACAACCT
>CP070811.1:2831260-2836888 GCA_020343875.1 Anaerolineales bacterium
AATGGACAAACCAGGCGGCAAGTTCAGCATAGCCTCAGTCTACCGCCATTTCTCTCGCTTGCCAATTGCCTATTCTCACCCATTTTCTGGCTCTTTGATACTTGTCACACACGATGGCTTTCAACCAACTGAACGGTTACACCTGATGTAAACATTTTACAACAATATATTAATTTTGTCAATACCATATTCAATATAATTAATATATTAACTAAGGACATTAAAAACAGATACCAGCTCTGCGTCTCAGCCAGGCCAGGTTTCATGCAGGATTCCGGGGACTATGCAGCTAACCAGTTGCTGGATCATGGGTCTCGGTTGGGAATCACGACGAAAGCGCACAGAAATCCGGCTTGCCAAACATGCTGAGCAGTTCCGTCTGCTCTTGCATCTTTCATAATCGGAGGTGTGTGGTATAATAGGCAAGTCAGCGTTCAGGAATAATAACACCTCGATCTTCCAAGCTAATCTGGGAAGGCTTTATGATACCCACCATCTTCGGCGGCCTGGTCGGTGCTGTCATCTTTGCATTTATCCTGTACACAGGTTGGAAACGAACGCTCACCCGCTGGCGCGAGACAGAAGACTCGCTGCAACGAGCGGCCCAGGTCATCGTGGCTTTCCTCTCCAATTTGGGGTTGCTGGGGCTGCTGACGGCAGGAGGTGCCGCAGTAGCCACCTTTGTGGTATTTGGCCAGGACAACCTTCTGTTAATTAACCTGGCGTTGGTTGGAGGCGGCTTGTTCGTCGGATCGTTTGTGCTGGGCATCCTGCTGGCCCTGTTCATCACCGCCGCCCGAGGTGGCTCGCCCCCTAAAACAAGGCGGTCGCACAAAAAGCGCACACGCAAGAAACGAAGATGATCGGGCGAATGCCCCGGCGTTGGCGCCGAGACATCCATGTTTACGCTGATGGTCGAGTCATCTATGAAATTTAGCGTAGGCGAATTAACCCCCAAGCAACAAACACTCTCCTGGTTTACCCCATCCGGGCAGGTGACCATGCCCATTACCAATCACAGTAACCATGAATCTCGTTTTCTGATTGAGGGAGCGGATGCGCGGGGGGAATGTAGCTTTGAGTTTCAAGCACCGGGCGAGTCAGTAAGTCTGGCCAAGCGGATTGAGTTACGCGTACAGCCAGGCGATACGGCCGTTGTGCTCGTGCATATTACGCCCTTGTCTCGCCGATTGGTAAGCCTGATAAAACCGACACATTTCTGTACCATCACCACCACCATGCTAGATGGGCGACCCACGCCGCGCACCGTTCTGACTCGATTACGCAGCGCGCCGCTTATCGGCCCAGGCTTGATAGCCCTGGCGATGATATGCCTGTTGGCTATGACCGGGCTGGTGCTTCAACGAGTCTCCGTGAACCGGACTCCCTCCGATTTCAAACTGGCCCAGGGCAACAAAACCAACCAGGCTGCGCCAGTCAATTCCAGGTTCCTTTCTTCAGCAGAGGCAACCGCAGTTGCCGCTGCGAAAAACAAGCTGGATGAAGCCAGCACGGGCGAGATGAGCTATGACGAAATATTCAGAGAGATCGCCCAAATGCACGACCTGGATTGGCGGCTATTGGCGGAACAAGCCTACCAGGAAAGCCGGCTGGATCCCCTGGCCATCGGGGTCTCTAACGAGGTTGGGTTGATGCAGATTCTGCCCTCAACCTGGACTGAATGGGCTCCCAAAGCGGGGGTGTCCGATCCCTTCGACCCATACAGCAATGTACTGGTAGCTGCCACCTATCTGGTTTTTCTGAGAGACTATTTCGGCAGCCTGGGATATACGGAGGAATACTGGATGCTGGTCGCCTACAATTGGGGTCCCAACAACCTGCGGCAACTCCTTGAGGAGAACGAGGGGTGGGCACAAGTACCAGTGAAAACACGCCGATACGCCTTGGAAATCTTACGGGCGACAGAGGCAAACAGCGCCTACCACTAGCCCTGGCGGCTGCCCGACCAACCGAAACTCATCGCCCTCGCAGCAAATTTCCAGGCAATCTCAGGATACGCCTCAACAGCCCTTTTTTCAGAGAGCGGTCGGGCATGTTCTCGATGCCCTCTTCGTACGCAGCAATAGCCGGTAGCCACTGTCCCTGCTTCATTCGCATGCGGCTGAGTGCCTGCCAGACATACATAGCCGAGTCGCTGTCACCGATTTCCTCAAACATCTTGCCCGACTGTTTGTAGGCATCGGCTGCTTCCTCATAGCGTTCCTGGCCCTCCAAGACACTGCCGATATTGCCCATCACCTGAGCCTTGCCTTTGACACTGCCCAGTTCGGCAAACAAAGCGTAAGCCTGCTCCAGGGCGGCTTGGGCCTGGTTCCACTCAGACAGCTCACGGCGTGTGACACCCACATCATTGAGAATCTCGGCGGCTCTCTTTCGGTCCCCGATCTTCTCAGCCGCGGCATAGGCCTCAGCAAAAGCGTCAGCCGCTTCGACAAAGCGGCGTGCTCGGAAATGGGTGATTCCCAGCCCATGTAATTTGACGGGGTCACTCATAGATGCCAGCCACTGGTGTTGAGCGCGTGTTGTAATCGTTAAGAGGCGGCAACGGGACTCTCAGCGTAATTGCCGTGCCATGCTTGAGGGCATCAGTGCTAGATTGAATGCCCAGGCGACCATCAATCAACCGAGCTCGCTCCCGCATATTCAACAAGCCAAAACTCCCGCGCCTCTCGTAATCCCTGGCCACGCCCGCCACGTCAAAGCCACGGCCATCGTCGCGCACCTGTACCATGAGCGTATCCGATGTGGTTGCCATCCTGATCCACATATTCCGGGCCGCTGCGTGGCGTTTGGCATTGTTGATTGCCTCTTGCACAATGGAGAAAATGGTGCCAGCTATCCTGATATCGAATTGGTGCGGCAGCGCCGCCGACTCAAAGTGAACCTCAAAATCCTCTGCTTCGTTGAGCTGCCTGACGTAAGATTCCAGGGTGGGCACCAGACCCTGAGTCTCAAGAATGATAGGGCGTAACTCGAAGAGGACCACGCGCGCCTCGCGGGCGGCTTGATGGATCAGGCTACGCAGCGCGCCCAACTCGCTCAGGGCGGCCTCTGGTTTTACGCTCAGCAGCCGCTGTAGATGGTCGACACTCATGCTGATCGCCGAGAGCATCTGCACTGTGCCATCGTGCAAGTTGCGAGCCAATTCGCGGCGCACTTCCTCCTGTGCCTTTATGATGCGATCGCGCTCCTCACGCAAGCTGGAGTAAAGCCGGGCGTTTTCGATAGCGATGGCTGCCTGGGCCCCGATGGAAGTCAACAGCCGGAGATCTTCCGCATCGAAGCCACCACCCGAAAACTTATTGAGCACCTCCAGCACGCCGATGGTGCGCCCTTTTATTTTGAGGGGAACGGCCGCAATGGATTGGGTGAGAAAACCAGTCCGCACGTCAACTCGTGGGTTAAAGCGAGGGTCGGCGCGAGCATCATTGGCAATAGCCGGCTTGCCATGCCTGGCCACCCACCCGGCAATTCCCTCATGGATAGAGATATGCTGGCGGCGCAATATATCGGCTCCGCCCCCGTGGCTCACCTCAAATACCAAGTCTCCCCTCTCTTCATCAATGAACATCAGCGATGCGGCACCCGCATCCATCACATCGGCAGCCAGCTGCATCGTGTTGGCCAAAAATTCACTCAGGTCGAAGTTGGTAACCAAAGCCTGCCCCATCTGGTAAAAGAGGCCAAGTCGATTCAATCGCTGGCGAGCGAGCAACAGGTCGGCAGACAGCGAAACGAGTTGGCCAACTCCGCGAGCGAACTTACCCAGCATACGCCGCTGAGTCATATCCAGGAGTTGGCCAGAGGGGGTTATCAGGCTCACAGAGCCCACAACACGCGTATCGCGCAGCAGGGGAACGTTGATCAGAATAAGATTGTCAGCTGGCAGACGGTTGAGAGAACTGGGGAGCTCGTCGGCCAGAGGAACACGCCATTTGCCTTCCAACAATCGGCGTTCGATCACAGCTTCCCAGCCATCGACAACAGACACGGCCTCTGCTGGAAAGGTGCCCATCCTCAGCCGCTGCGGGGTAGGTGCCTGGACGAGGATCGAGCCAGCTTCTGCGTAAAATGCATGCATCAACAGCGCCAGAGCCTGCTTCAGCAAGCCATTGATGTCACGCGCTGCAACCAGCTCAAGGACCATGTCCAGGGCAGCAGAGCCCCCGGGTGTGGCGCTGGGTGAAACATACGGGCGGGGTTTTATCTCGGCCATAGACTTTCCAGAGCTTTCAAAAAAACCAAGCCCGGACAACCGAAACCCGAACTCGCCAAAGCACTAATATGTGATATCAAGCAATCCTTCGGCAACGTTGCGGATCGCCTCAGTTGAGAGGGCACTGAGCTGCATTGCTACCCGCACATAGAGCAAGTTGCCAGGCTGGAGCATAAAGGTACGCACGTCTTCCGGCAATTGTGCCAGGCGTTCCAGCTCACCCATATCGGCTACCTGATCACCGCGCGGCTTTATCCCCTGATCAAGAAAATAAGCCAGGGGCAACTCCAGATAATCTGCCAGCTTCTCTAACTCCCCCAAGGGAATATCAGTCCGCCCAAATTCGTAACTAGCGATGCGCCCCGCAGGACAGCCCAGCACCTTAGCCAAATCCACCTGCGAATTGCCGGTCTCCATGCGCGCCTGTCTCAGCAATACACCAATGATCCGGCGACGTAATTCCATCGCCTTTTCGACAGGCAAGTCCGTATCTTCGTCATCAGGAATGGGGTTGTCCGTCCAAAAATAGGTAACCGGTACGCGATAGGTATGAGCCAATACCTCTAACTGGGGGAGCGAGAGGTCACGTCGTCCATACTCGAAGTCAGAGATAGCACTCGACGAAAAGCCAGTCGTCTGGGCAGCGTCCTTGATGGTCATACCAGCACGGATGCGGGCATTCCTCAGCAGCACTCCGAAAATCTTCTTGCGTATGTTAGCCGCCTCTAGCTTTTGCATCGGTTCACTCCTGTTAATTTCTTACCTGTTCACAGGTTCGAGCCGCCACAACCTCGCATTTCAGCAAGAACTGATGATGAAACGAAGACCACATCCATCAGGACCGAGACAGATGCGACACGATTGATCTGGCCGGCCACTCGGGGATAGGAAGCCTGGGCCCCCAAAATCCTCTCGTAATCTAACATAACATCCTGGCTTTGACTGGCATTATAGCCCATATCCACGAGAACGGCAAGTAGGAAAAAGCGAACAGCCCAGATCATTACCCCTGCAAACAGGGGAAGAAGCCCAATGGAAGCATTCTAACACGTCGCGACTATCCTCCATAAGCATGATGGACCATTGCCCTGCCAGCAAATCCGCGCACAGAATAAAAAAAGGCTCACAGCTTCCCATAAGCCACAGCGTGTTTTGAACAGCAGCCGGCAAGCCTGACCTTCTCTCAATATCGGCAGACTAAGCCGTGGTGTAGAATGGTTTGGGCCAAGGGCCATATGCCTCCCTGGATGCGGCTGATTGCGCCTGCCACCTGCCTGTGCTACAATCTACGCTAACATAGAATTACACGAAAGGACACTCGCATGGCCAAACGACGCAAACGGAGACGGGCTAGCAAGGGCCTGCCTACGATCGTGTGGGCAGGCGGGCTG
>CP070811.1:2836988-2846129 GCA_020343875.1 Anaerolineales bacterium
GGCGAATATGGCATGGGACCGCTCTGAAATACACCTACTCACCCCGCTTATGTCGTAGGTTGGAAGGGCCACTGACGGCCCTTGGATATGACTCCAAGGAAGGAGGGCTATTCATGTTACGACACTTCTTCATTGCAGCTTCTCACAGTGAGGCGATGCGTCAGTTCGTGACTCATTTTGGTCCAGCCCGGCGTATGGCACGTCGCTTTATTGCTGGCGAGACATTGGATGAGGCCATTACGGCAGTCCGGGCACTGAACGCCCGAGGAATCACAGCCACCCTTGACCACTTGGGCGAGAACGTTTCCAGTCGAGAGGATGCCCAGCGCGCGGCCCGAGAGTATCAGGAGCTTTTGCAGCGCATCACCACCGAACGTGTGCAGGCCACGATCTCGGTTAAGCTGACCCATGTGGGCCTGGACTTTGGCGAGGACTTCTGCTGTGACACGATGCGAGCTATCAGCCGAACCGCCAAGTCGCTGGGAAACATGGTGGAGATCGACATCGAGGGTTCGGAGTATACCCAGAGTACCCTCAACGTTTTTCATTGCCTGCTGGACGAGTATCAAAATCTGCGCCTGGCATTACAGGCCTATCTGTTCCG
The DNA here is from genome assembly GCA_020343875.1 of Anaerolineales bacterium. Classification (GTDB taxonomy): domain Bacteria; phylum Chloroflexota; class Anaerolineae; order 4572-78; family NAK82. Next base: position 2,837,593 of record CP070811.1, read on the forward strand.
TACGGAGAAGGACCTGAAGGATCTGATCCAGCGCGGGAGTAGCGTCCGCCTGTGCAAGGGTGCCTACGAGGAGCCGCCTACCATTGCCTGGAAGAAGAAAGAAGAGGTCGATGCCAGTTTCGCCCGGCTGATGGATTTGATGTTGAGTGAGCAGGCGCGTCAAAATGGTTTTTATCCTGCGCTGGCTACCCACGACCATGCTTTGATTTTACGGGCTGAGCGAGAAGTGGCCAGGCAGAACATCAGCAGAGACAAGTTTGAATTTCAGATGTTGAATGGGGTGCGGCGCGATTGGCAGCAACGTCTGGCGGCCGACGGCTACCGGGTGCGCATCTACGTGCCGTATGGGACGCAGTGGTACCCATATTTCATGCGCCGCCTGGCCGAGCGCCCGGCAAACGTCCTGCTCATGATGCGAGCCTTTTTGGGACGCTGACGGTCAACCTGCTCAAGGGGCCAGTCTAATGCGCGTCGACCAACACAGGGTTGGTTGGAATGTGCCATAAATGCTATGGGTGGACAGAAGATGCCTGATCATATCCCCGACCAGCCACTACAAGGGCGGGTTGCGTTGATTACTGGCTCGTCTCGGGGCATCGGGCGGGCCATCGCCTTGGAGTTGGCTGCACGGGGCGCCGATATTGTGGTCAACTACCTGCGCAAGCGCTCGGCCGCGGAAGAGGTGGTCGCCAGCATCCAGGCTGTGGGGCGGCGGGCGGTAGCCATCAAAGCGAATGTGGGCAATGCTGCCCAGATCGAGGCCATGTTCGACCAGGTGCGATCCGATTTTGGGCGGTGCGACATCCTGGTGGGTAACGTAGCCAGCGGTGTCGTCCGGCCCATCACCCAGGTAGAGGACAAACATTGGGACTGGACGTTGGATATCAACGCTCGTTCCATTCTGCGATGTGCCCAGCAGGCAGCCCCGCTCATGGAAATGCAGGGATGGGGGCGCATCATCGGCATCACCAGTTTCGGCAGCACCCGTGTTTTCTCCGAATACGGCGTTATTGGGGTCAGCAAGGCAGCCATTGAGGCGCTCGTCCGCTACCTGGCGGTGGAATTGGCCCCCCAAGGTATCGTCGTCAACGCGGTCTCACCTGGCATTGTTGAGACCGACGCGCTGCAGTTCTTCCCCATTGACGTGAGAGAAACGCTGGTTGAAGCGGCGACCAGGACGCCAGCCCGCCGTGTGACGACGCCCAAAGACGTGGCCCGCGTGGTGGCCTTCCTTTGCTCCGACGACGCAGCCATGATCGTCGGGCAGACGATTGTAGTGGATGGCGGTTGGTCAATTCTGGCTTGACGACCGCCCCTAGCTGCCCCGGACCACGTAGCCCGTTCGTAATCACGGGAGGCAACCTATGAGCTTTCAGGATCTAATGGGCCGGCTCTTGACCGAGCCAAGGTTAGCTGATTTGCTTGCGCTGCAGACGCGGTTGTTGGCGGCTGAGGCTGACCCTGAACGTACGGACGCTGCCCACCGGGCCCTCGACGTGGCCCGCGAGTTTCACACCTATCTGAGTGAAATTGAGGCCAAATCCAGCGCTCGCGAGTACAGCGAACTGGCCTCACTGCTGGATGTGGGCGCGGTGGGTGGTGTGGCTCTGGAGAATCTGGCCGAGGCGGGCCAGTCATTGCTGCAACGCATGCTGCTGGGCGGTCTGAGCGAAACCTTGATGGTACTCGCTTCGCGTCAATATGTGAAGGCCTGGCATCGCGAGATGCGCCCGATTCATGTGCGGGCGGCCTGGTTCTTGCGGGACCAACTCTGGCGGCTATCAGTGATGGGGCGGCCTGACATGTCAACTGCCGAACGTGTCGGTTTGGTGGACGGATTGCTAGGTCCCGCTCTGGATGACACGACCTCCGACGAGGTCCGTGCGGCGCTGTTGGGGCGACTCTTCCAGGTGGTTTTGATCATTCACCTGGCCCGGGCGCTGTCCGGCTGACGCTCGCATCACTCAGGCTACCTGGCGGTCTGGCGGACAGGACAGTTGTGCCAGCAAAAGCGTCGTTGGAAACTTCCGAAGTCTCTCTTTGACAAGCTGCTCAGAAAGGCATGAACTGAGATGACAATGACGCCCGCTGAGATTGAGACGTTCCTGAAAGCCCCACGGCATGCCGTGGTTGGCACCAATCCAGTTGACGGTCCGCCCCAACTCAGCCCGGTCTGGTATGTTTACGAGGGAGGGCGTCTTTACATCAGTGTGGGTGTCGATACTGCCAAGCATCGCAATCTGAGACGAGATTCCCGTGTCAGTGTCTGTATCGACGGCTGCTATCCCGATTTCCGGACCGTCATGATCTACGGCACCGCTGAACTGATCGACTCGGGTACCCCGTTGCAGGAGGAAATGCGTTGGCGCATCATCCGTCAATACCACGAGAGCGAAGCGGAGGCCCGCCGCTACGCGGAATCGACCAGGGAAGAGCGGTCGGTGCTGATCGTGGTTACCCCCCACAAGATCATCAGTCAGGATTTTAGCTAACCCAAACAGCCAGGAAGCCCCAGCAGGGCAGATCGTGCTGGTTCCCGCTGCTTCACGACATGCCGGCTGCGGGACCGTGCTTTATGAGCGCTGGCGGTGCAGCTAGGAGTCTCAGAACGTGGAGGAAACCTGCCAATGACAACTTTACCGCATTTACGGGTCCCTCGCGCTCCCCAGGATTGGGACAGGCAGGCGGATCCCGCTACTTGGGCCTGGGACAGTGTGCCGGCCCTGCCTCCCTTCACCCTGGCGGATGGCAGCCGGCTGGCAAATCAGCCAACTACGACCCGTGTCTGCTGCGACTTGCAGGCGCTCTACGTCCGCTTTGATTGTGACGACACCGATATTTGGGGTACCTACACCCAACGGGATGACCCGATTTACGATGAAGAGGTGGTTGAGATCTTTCTGGCTCCCGGTGAAGCGCAACCAGTACACTATTATGAGTTTGAGATCAGCCCAAACGGGGTTCTGTTCGATGCCCGCATTTACAACCCCACTTCTGAACGAGCTGAGTTAGAAGTTGATGAGAACTGGGATTGCCCTGGCATTAGGTGGCGGGTGACACGCAACGATGTCGCCAATCTTTGGGCGGCTATTGTGGTCATTCCATGGATGGCAGTGGCGCCTCCAGGGGAACTCCCGCCCACGTGGCGAGCCAATTTTTATCGCATTGAGCGTCCGCGCCGGGCATCGCCTGAGTTTAGTTGCTGGTCCCCGACCATGACCGAACCACCGGATTTCCACAAGCCGGCCTATTTCGGCGTTTTGGAACTTGGCCCGGTTTCTATGGCTCTAAGGGAAGGGGAGGAAGAATAAATGTCGAATTCCATCGGAAACCAGTCTACTCCAGTCTGGCTCTCACACCGGGCGCGAGTGGTGTTGGCCGCGCAGCCTGCCCGCCACGCTTTTGCATTGCGCCAGTTGCGGCGCTATCTGCCCGATTGTCACATCGAGGTGGTTGAGGCAGGGGAACTGGCTGCAGCGTTGCCCTCATTGGGGGTAGGCGGCATAGATTTGCTGGTGTTGTTGGCTGACTCGCCAACTGGTGTGCCCGAACACATGGCCACCCCCCAAGAGGTGGATGGGATTGGGGAGGATGCCTTCCTCCTGCGCACGGGCAGGCTGGCGGGATATCCGGCCCTGCTGGCAGCCGGTGGCGGGATCGCCGGCCTGATTCACGCGGTCAATGAGCTGGGCACACGGCGCCTGCTGAGGCGCGATGATGAGCTGGGGCTACCGGCCCTGGACGTGCGCCAGTCGCCGGCTTTGCCGTACCGGCTGTTATGGACCTGGGATCACAGCACCAACTGGTACCTGGAGCAGGTGGGCCTTCAGGAGACCGGCGCGCTCAACTATTATTCCAAGCCAGTCGAAGGCTTTTTGGATGATTACCGCCGCCTGGTTGACTTCATGAGCCTGAATCGGATTAGTGGGGTGACCATTTATGGGTTTCTGCGCGATAACCACGGCGGAGTTGAGGCGGCACAAGAGTTGTGTCGCTACGCCGCCGAGCGCGGGGTGCGTATTCTGCCGGGGGTAGGCATCAATGCTTACGGAGGCATTTACTGGGAAGGGCAGCACCGCTACAATCTGACCAATTGGCTGCGCAAACACCCGGAACTGCGGGCCACCTTTGACAAACCGGTCGCGTTTCACATTCCAGACTTTCCAAAGCTATGGTTCCCGGAGACTCATTACACCGATGCCGCGTGCCCTTCCAAGCCGGAGAATGCGCGTTACCATGAAGAGGCCATACAATGGCTGGCCGAGACCTTCCAGGTCGGGGGCATCAATTTTGAGACCGGCGATTACGGGGTCTGCAACTGTGCCGATTGCTCCAGCCGGCGTAGTGTGGATGAAACCTGGTCTCATAAGGACATGGCTTTGCTCTACCCACGTCTGTTTGAAGCAGCTCGCCGGGGCCGCTCCGACTTGTGGTTGGTCAGTGAGGCATATTGGGACAACATCCTTGACCTGGACGCGCTGGCGTCTTTGGCCGAGTTGCCTGCGGATGCCATCTACCAGTTTTGCATCAATCGTTCCTACTGGCCCAAGCTCAGGGAGAACCTGACCCGTGACCATGTCGCCCGCCTGCCGCGTCCCAAAAACGTGGTGCGCACCCACATGGGTACCCAGTGGAATCATGAGCGGTATGAACTGGTCGCCCGGCGTTTTGCTGAGATGATGCAATTGATTTACACGACGGGCTTGCAAGGTGCGACGATCTTTGGTGAGGTGAGCGCCTTTAGCACAGTCAACGAGATCAACTACCTGGCTTTCGCCCGCTTTGGCTACCAGGCCGACTTGACGTGGGAGCAGTTTGTGGCGGATGACCTGGGCCGGCTGCTGGGGGGCGCCGAGGCGGCCGGACGCTACCTGGAGCTACTGGGTGCCCCCAGCCACGCAGGTTCGCTGACCCGTGCGGCTGCCGAAGCTCGCCACGTCGCTTCATCTCAAACGGGCCAAGCGTACCGGCGCTGGGTGTGGCTTGAGAACCGACTACACCAGAAACTGGCCATGCTGCCAGAGTAAGCATTCGCGATGGAGGTACTAAATGCAGATCGATCCTGGAGTCTATCTGGTGGGCAGCGGGCAGTTTGGTTTTGACATGACCGACCCTTTTGACTGCCATGTCTATCTGTTTGATGCTGGTGAGACCTATGTAGTATTTGATGCTGGTACCGGTATGGGGACCGATCAGATTCTGGAGATTTGCCGGCGAGATGGGCTCGATCCCGCCCAAATCGATCATCTTTTCTTGACCCATGCCCACTCCGACCATGGGGGCGGGGCCGCCCACCTGTACCAGCGACTGGGGCTGACCGTCTACGCCGGGCCGGACACAGCCAAGATCGTCAGTGTGGGTGACGAAGCGGCTGTCAGCCTGCCCGCTGCTAAGGCGAGCGGCGTCTACCCCTCGGATTACGCGTATCAGCCTTGCCCGGTAGGGCATATCCTGACCGGGGGGGAGGTGGTACAAATCGGTTCTCTACAGGTGGAGGCCATTCCCACTCCGGGGCACAGTCACGACCATTACTGCTACCTGGTTGCCACACCAGAAAAGCGCTACTTGATTGGGGGAGATGCCATCTTCTTTGGCGGTAAGATCATCTTGCAGAATACCTACGACTGCAGCGTGCCGGATACCATTGCCTCCATTCAGCGCCTGGCCGGCTATTCGTTTGAAGCCTTATTGTCAGCGCACCTGAATTTTAGCCTCAACCATGGTCAGCGGCACATTGAGGCGGCCTGTGCCATTATCGATCAACTGGGTTGCCCCCCGTCGATCATATAGGCCTGTGATGCGAGCCGATGGGCTGCTTTACGTGTTCCTACCCATAGGAACTAACTCAAAGTCTTGACCATAACTCCTGGTAGCCCGGATCACCCCACGCAGTTCAAAGGTGCGTTCCTGGCCGTTGACCACAATATCATCAACCAGCAAGCCTATGATCTTGCGCTTGATCTTGAATGGCAAGTCTCCATCTTCCCCGAGTCCGCGCTCCCTCATCGAAGCCAGTTCAGTTAACACGACTTGTGTTTGCCGTTCCAAGTCATCCTTATGGGTTAGCTCCTTCTTTATCTCCTCTGCCGCCTGCTTCAGCCGGTTTGATTCCTGGGCGACGGTGAGCTTCTTTTCCCCCCATTCTTTTAGATCAAGATAACCGGCTCCATAGGCTTGATTCCACCGTTCCAGTTCATCTTCTTTGGCTTGAAGTTGCTCCTCAACAGAGGCCAACCGTTTGGCCTTTTCAGCGTACTGCTCACTACTGTATTTCTCCTTGAGGGCCTGGATGACCAGATCGGGGCTGTAAATGAGCTCTGTAATGATTTGCCAGACGGCTGGTTCAAGCTCACTGGCTCTGATGGTAGGCGTATCACAGCCAATTGCCTCTCTGACGCTTTTGGGCTGGGTGCGACTAACACAGCAATAGGCCAACCTCCTTCCCTTGCCTTTCCCCCGGTGACCGGTTTGGCTGGAGGTCAATCGATACCCGCAATTGGCGCACCTCAAGAACCCGGTCAAGAGCCATTCCTGACTGGCGTTCCGGGTGGACCTGCGCCGATTGATCTTGAGCACCTCTTGCGCCGATTCCCACAGCTCGGGGTCCACAATGGCAGGTACCGGTACCAGTATCCATTCGCTTCTGGGCTTTCTTATCTGGTGGAGGGTGTACTTCTGCTTTTCGGGGTTCCATCGTTTCTCTTTCTTTCTCTGGTTAGCATAGAATTCACCTTGGTAGAGGGGATTCCTTACCATCGGGGACAAGGTACCGGTGTGCCAGTATTTGGCTCTTTGATGCGCCTTGATCCCTTCCCGGTTCAAATCATCTGCAATCTCATACAGAGACTTGCCGTTGTGCACCAGATCCTCAAACACTCTTCTGACGATTGCGGCCTCTTCGGGATGGATCGCATAGTGGGTGTCTTTCCTCCATTGTGACGCAGGATCGTCTACTCCCCGGCCCTGGCTATCTACAAACACGTATCCATAGGCTCTTGATTTGGCCGTTACTCTGCCTGACTCCGCCTTCTTGCGGGTGCCGGCCTTCATGCGTTCGATGGCCTGCTCCATCCCATCCTGAGAAATAGCCCCAAACACGGCCCGTTCTATCCTGGAATGGTATGGCTTCCACCAGGCCAGGCTCTGACCAGCTTCCTGCAATCTTTCGATCAGGTATCCCTGATGCCAGTCGGCATTTCTGGAGAGACGGTCCAGGTATTCTATGACGATGTGGGAGAAGCCAGGATCCTTCTTAACCGCAGCAAGGAGCTCCTGGAGGCCCGGCCTATCCTCAAACTCAAATCCAGAGTGGTCGTCGAAAAACAAGTACGCCCAAGGAATGGAGAGCTTAGATTCAAGTGCCTTTTGGTGAATATGCTCCATCTGACGCGGTAGGCCAGAGCGGCCTTCTTCAGCCTGACCGGCGGAGGATACGCGCAGATAGGCAGCGCTCGGTTCACCCTCAGGATCACCCAAGCCATCCTCTGTGGCTAATGCATCAAACTCCTTCTTGAGCCAGGGGAACTTATCTCGTTCGGCCACTTTTGGCATCCTTTCTTTCATTCGAAAAGGGAAGCGGACAACTGATGGACTCTCTCCCGCTCTATAGCTTACGTTAAGACCATGTAATCATTCTATGCAGCCTTTCGAATTTCGCAAATCAGGTATCCTCACCAGCAGTTTTCTCAGGCAATTCACTGATAAGTACTCCTGCAATTGCCAGGCTTTCCGATCCTTGACATTACGAGGGCAGCATAGGCTTCTTATTTCTTTAGCCGGAATCCGTGGGGGAGAGTGCAAAATCCATTGGAGGCAGAGGACAGGTGGGGTATAATTGAATCGACAGGGTACTTCTGTGGCGAAACCGTACGTCATAGCTGAGGAGGTATTATGCATAATCAACAGCAACAGAGTGGTCCAGTGTGGGGTATGCGACTCCATTCGAGGGCATACGGGGAACAGGATTACCCTTCTTGGGCAAATCGTGCACAACGCGAAAAATGGTGCGACCGTGGACTGATCGTATGGGATGATAAAGTTCACCAAGTTGCCAGGTTGAGCGCGACTCAGGCAATTGGAGTCCTCGACTATACGCGTAGCAATGATGACTGGAAGACTCAGGGGATTGTGGTAGGAGAGCCTGCCATACGCATGGTACTGGATGAGCCCGACCGAGAACCTGAAGATGTGCTCGTCAATCAGATTGAGCTAAATGCAACCCAATCACAGGAGCTCTTTGATTATCTGCGCAACAATGAAGCAAGGCTAAGAGAACTCAGTCAGGTTGAGGAAAGGGAGATAGGTGAAGCACTTGGTAGAGTCTACAGATATGCAATAGAGCGAGCGCGAAAGAATAGAGCAGGTGAAGAAGAGAAAGCTACGCCAGATTCAGAACTGTGAGGGTGGCAGGCTTGTTGGGCTCACCAGAAAGGCGATTTGCGACACCTGCACGCCCTCCGGGGGTATTGCGGCACGGCAGCGGGAGGAAAGAAGCGGGCCAGCTTGCCCATAAGCGGACCCGTTACCAGAAGGAGGAG
>CP070811.1:2846229-2853557 GCA_020343875.1 Anaerolineales bacterium
ACCTACGCCAAGGCAGCTCTTTTCTTCGACGCCCTGCGTGACCGGCTGGGCGACCAGGCCTATATCCAGCTGGTGCGTGCTTACGTGGAAAACTATCGCTGGCAGGTGGTCACACCGCAGCACTTTTTTGGGCTGGCCCAGACTCTCTCAGGCACGGATCTTAACCCGTTGGCAGAAGAATGGCTGCGTTAGGCTTGGGCACCCGACTCTGGCCATTCTCCGGCCGGTGAGGGCCACTTGCACCCGCGCCCAAGTGTGCCTGGCCTGGAGACAGTGAGCAGGCTCAAGTTCGGTAGGCAGGGGAATTAGGAAAGGGGAATGCCTGGACCGATGAAGCGTTTCTCAAGCGTATTCTTGCCCACCTGTATGATGGTCATCCTGTCCATTATGGGGCTGGCCCTGGCCGGCTGCTGCTGTCCCCTACCCGGCTTGCTGGCCGGTGAGTCTGGTGTCGCCTCGCCCAGCGCCGCACCCGCCACGCCCGCCCTCGGGCGCCCAACCGCAACGCGTGTGCAATCTCAGCCGGAAGACACCCCTACCCTGCGGCCAGCCTCGCCATCCCCCCAGCCGGCCTCTGTCTCAACCCCAGCGGTTGATCTGCAAGACCTGGCGCTCTATCAGCCGGCGCTGCGGCCCGAATTCGCCGCCGATGTGGAGGCTGCCCCTGGCGCCACCCGCTATTTCATCCAGGTAAGCCTCGACCCAGACCAGCCTGCCAGCTTGAGCGGCGTGGAGCGCGTGCGCTATACCAACACGGAGTCCCTGGCCCTGGAGGACCTCTATTTCCGCCTGTATCCCAACCTACCTCACTATGGCGGCTGGATGACGGTCGAAGGGGTAATGCTTAACGATGCGCCGGTCGAGACGGCGCTGGAGGCGGAAGGCTCTGCTCTGCGGGTGCCGCTGGAGCCGCCGCTGGAGCCCGGGGCCGTGGCTGACCTGACGCTCTGGTTCCAGGAAACCCTGCCCACGCATGCCGAGGCTGGCTATGGCCTGTACGCCTACGCGGACCAGGTTTACGCCCTGGCCGGCTTCTATCCCACCATCCCGGTCTACGACGATGAGGGTTGGAACGTGGAAGTCGCGCCTGCCTATGGCGACGCCACCTTCACCGACGTGGCCTTCTACCAGGTGCGACTGACAGTCCCCGCCAAGCTGACGGTGGTCAGCTCGGGCACCACCTTAGACGTGGTGGAGGAGGCCGACGGGACACGAACATGGGTTGCGGTTGGCGGGCCGATGCGTGACTTCTACGTGGCCATGAGCGCTGGCTACCAGGTGGTCAGCCAGGAGGTAGACGGCACGCGAATCAACAGCTACTACCGCTCAGGCCAGGCGCCGGGCGGTGAGCTGGCCCTGTCTTACGCCGTCGACGCGCTGCGCCTGTTTGAGGCGCAACTGGGCGACTATCCGTATGCCGAGTTGGACGTAGTGGCCACCCCCACCACGGCCGGCGGGATCGAATACCCGGGTGCCATCGTGGTTGCCCAGACGCTTTACGACGAGGAAGGCGGCTACCTTGAGCTGGTCATCGCGCACGAGGTGGCTCACCAGTGGTGGTATGGCCTGGTGGGCAACGACCAGCTCGACGAGCCCTGGCTGGACGAGGCACTGACCAACTACAGCGCGTACCTGTACTACGAGGAGACGTCCGGCCGGGCCCGGGCCGACTTCATCAAGGAACGAGTGTTTGAAGCGGCCTATCAGGCCGCGCAGCAAGAGGGCAGAGACCGGGGCGTGGGTGGGCCGGTCGCCGGTTTCAGCGAACCAGCGTACACAGAGATTGTGTATGGCAAGGGGCCCCTCTTCTTCGGCGCGCTGCGCACCCAACTGGGTGAGGATGCCTTCCTGAGCGGGCTGCAAGCCTATCTAGAGGCGCATCGCTACGGGGTTGCCTATCCAGAGGATTTGGTGGCAGCTTTTGAAGAGGCATCCGGTCAGCAGATCGATGATCTTTACCGGTTTTGGATTTTAGGGCAACCAGAGTAGACGGGGTTGAGCGTAATGGAGCTGCCCGTTACCTACCCCCGCAGGCAATTTTGCCCGTATCAGAGTTTGACAACAGGTAAAGATGTGGTAAAATGGAAATCGCCTGGCGCAAGCCAGGCAAAAGGGCCCGTGGTGTAGATGGATAACATATCGGCCTGTCAAGCCGAAGATCGCGGGTTCGAGTCCCGTCGGGCCCGCCAAGAAGGCTCTCCAGACAAAGGAGGGCCTTTTCTGTTCCAACGTAACCAGAGTAGCAACCTTGGAGAAGGTGCAACCGGCTTGGGAATAGTGTATAATATGATCGTCAATTGTGCATTGGAGCTGCAGCCAAGAAAGTAAAAACTGTGCCAGAAGAAATCAAACCCATCGCAGAGTATCGGTTTACCGATCACGCTCGCTTCGAGATGGAACGCCGGCGGATTAGCGAGGCTCAAATAGTGCAGGTTCTCTCCGCGCCAGAACAGGTCGAGATAGTTAGGCCCAGTCGTGCAGTTTACCAATCACGGGTTGACTACGGAGCGCCACCGCGAACCTACTTGATCCGAGTCTTGGTGGATATGGATCGGCAACCGCCCGAGGTGGTCACGGCCTATCGAACCAGCAAGGTTGGTAAGTACTGGAGAGGTGAAATATGAGAGTAATATACGACAGCAAGACCGATACACTAAGTATCATTTTGTCAGACGCTCCAGTGGTTGAAAGCGACGAGGATAAGCCAGGAGTGATTCTGGACTATGATGCATCAGGCAATTTGGTGTCGCTAGAGATCCTTGACGCATCACGGCGGGTGGGGTTACCGACGCAAATCGAGTATCAGGTGGTGACCGCTGGCATTCAGGCATAGCAAGCTACTGTGCATATGCGACAGCGGCTGGAAGATGCCCATCCCTTTGGTCAACACCGGCTCTACAAGCCAGCACTGGACCTACCCGGCAGCATCGGGTCTCCTACCGATGCTGCCTTGGCCTTCCAGGGGCAGGAGTACCCACTCTGTTCGAGAATTCCGCTTATAGCACCGCCAAATACTCACGATGTCACCCATCACAGCACTCTCCGTAACTATCTCGCCTGAACTGTGTTTTACAGTCATGTAACCAGCGTGCTTTATTAAAAGCCATATGACACGAAGGAGGAGATGTTATGACTGAGAGTTCTGCCCCTGGCCTGGAAGAACAGCGCCAGCCGCTACTTTCGGCGCGCGCCATTGGTTATGCGGCCGCTTTCGGCGCTGGCGCCTTGCTTGTGGTTGCGCTTGGCCTGACCTTCCCCATCCCAGGCATCAACGTCGTCACCGACCCGCGAGAAAGCTTCGTAACGCTGGGCGGCGCCTTCAGCGGCCCCATCGGGGCAATTATCGTAGGCATCCTGGCCGGCATCCTTGAGCCTGGCGCGCCGCCACCGGTCAGCATCGTGGCCCACTTCGGCGGGGCGCTGTTTATGGCCCTTTACTACAAGTTTTTGATCTGGCCCCTGCGGGAAAGGCGTATTCCCAGCCTCGTCCTGTGGATAGTGGGCGTCCTGATTTACTACGAATTGGTGGTGGTGCCCCTGTTCACGATCGGCCTGGTGGTGTTCTATCCCGACCCCGAGTACGGCGGCTTCTTCGGCCTATTGGTCGTCCTGTGGGGGGCAGTCATTCCCGAAATGGTGTTGACCATGATCATCACCACCATCGTTCATGCTGCCGTTCCGGCCCGCCTGCGCCGTCCAAACTGGTAGTATTTGGGGGGTGAGTCCCAGATTTTTGGGAAATCGCGACACCTGCGCTTGCCCATTATTGGGGACGCCGCCCGTATTGGGGCTTTACTTCCCAATCCATTTGAACTAAAATAGAAATTGCGATGTGTATCTGGTCACATCGTAATTTCTGTTTTGTAGAGGGCAATTTGGCAATGGAATATGCCATCGAATTCCATAATGTAACCTTTTCGTATGAAGATGCTCCCTCACCCGCCCTGGCAGACATTAATCTCAGGATCGCGCCTGGAGAGACAGTCCTCATCACCGGTCCCTCTGGGGCCGGCAAGACCACATTGGCCGGTTGCCTGATTGGCCTGGTGCCTCACTTCCACGAAGGTCGCCTGGAGGGTGAAGTCAAGGTATTACAGCGCGATATCCGGCGCAGTCGCATTGGGGCGATGGCTTCGAGAGTGGGACTGGTTTTCCAGGACCCGGAAAGCCAGCTCGTCACGGCCAGCGTTTTGGATGAGATTGCCTTTGGGCCTGAGAATCTTGGAGTCCCGCGTGAGGAAATCGGGCAGCGCGTCAGCGACGCCATTAAAGTCGCCCGCCTGGAAGGCTACGAGAATCGTGAGCCGATCAATCTGTCGGGGGGCGAGCAACAGGCCACCACAATTGCGGCAATCTACGCCATGCACCCTGAAATCTACGTGATGGATGAACCCACTTCCAACCTGGATCCACTGGGCACGAAACAGGTGTTGTCGCTGATCGTAGAAGTGGCCAAGAAACGTGGCAAGACGCTAGTCATCGTCGAGCATAAACTGGAAGAGGTACTGCCGCTCGTGGACCGAGTGGTGGTGATGGACAAGGGCCGAATCATACGCGACGGCTCCGTTCGCGAGGTGATGGCTCAGGGCGATATTCCGGGTGTCTTCACGCGACCACCCATCATACAAGTGGCGGATTGGTTGGGGCTGGATGACTTGCCTCTGACTGCGGACCAGATACAGCCCATGATTGCTGATAGGCTAACTACAATCAGCCCTGCCCCTGCCTTAGATCCCAACCATGTAACACCGGCTGCCGAACCGGTTATCGAAGTGTCGGACGTATGGTATTCCTACAGCCAGGATACGCCTGCACTGCGTGGGGTCAACCTGACCGTGCGGCAGGGTGAGTTTGTGGCCATCTTGGGGCGGAATGGCTCAGGCAAGACAACCCTGGCCCGCCATCTGATCGGCCTTAATCGACCAGACCGTGGCAGTATCACTGTATTGGGTAAACCAGTCGCCCAGGCCTCAGTTATTGAGTTGGCTCAAAGGGTCGGATTCTGCTTCCAAAACCCCAATCATCAGATGGTATCCTTCTACGTCAAAGAGGAATTAGCTTTCGGAATGAAGGTGCGTAATTATTCGGATGAGCAGATTGAGCAGGCCTCGAGAGAGGCGCTGGCCTTCGTGGGTATGACCGAGTACATAGAGGCTGAAGTATTCAGTCTCGGAAAAGGACTGGCGCAGCGGCTGGCCCTGGCCTCGGTGCTAACGTTACAGCCAGATATTCTGATCGTTGACGAACCGGCCACGGGTCAGGACCCTCATATGGCCATCGAAATCTTCGAGTTGATCCAGCAACTGAATCAAGGCGGTAAGACCGTCTTGCTGATTACACACAAGTTCGACCTGGCAGCAAGATATGCACTGCGTGCGGTGGTGATGAATCAGGGGCGAGTGACTTATGATGGGCCGTTTTCGGGAATTTTGCCCAACCAAGAGTTTTTGCACGAGAACTCATTAGACCAACCTCAAATTACCCGCCTGGCTGCAGGATTGGGCTCCTACGGCGTTCCTCCCTGGATTGTGACTGCTGACCAGATGATCAACAAACTCGATCAGGCAGTGAGACAACAACCATGACCATTGAATACCAGCGAGGTACTTCGACCTTACACCAGCTCGACCCGCGCACTAAGCTCCTGATAGCCTTCACATTTACATTTATCGCGTTGTCCATTCAAGACCCAATCCTATCGGCGGTCATATTCTTCTCCCTGCGCGGATTGGGCACCACAGCGGTGGACCCCAAAATTGTCAATCAGAACTTGCGCCAGGTGGTGCCTGTTTTCCTGATGTTCGGCCTGTTCAATATCATCTTCCGGCCCGACCCCAACGGGGTTTTCCTCTTCTATTTAGTACCGCATTTCAATCTGGCCCCTATTATTCTGGAGAGCTTGATAGCTGGCACGGGCCTCTTCTTCCGCTTCATCATGATAGTTCTGGCGGTTCATCTATTGTTGTATACGACCCCGCCCACGGACATGGTTTTGGGCCTGACCAAGCAAGGCAAAAACTCGACTGCACAAACTGTGTGGGTAACAGTGTTGTTGGCGGTCTTGTTCTTCATCGGGCTTAACCTGACTGTTTCAGACACGATCACCGACTTGCCCCTAACCACGCCCGTGCAACAGACCGTCGTCGCCCTGGCCGCGTTGGTGATAGGGGCAGTGACATACAACCTTGCATCGCGAGGAATCCCGCCAGAGATCGCCATGGGCCTCAGCATCGGTTTCGCCACATTGGGCCTGTTGACTCAGCAAGCCAAACAGATTACAGATGCCCAACAGGCCCGTGGTTACGATGTTCGCCCAAAGAATATCGTCGCTCGTATCAGAGTGATTGTGGCATTGATCTTGCCAATCTTCTTCGCTACCATCCAGCGCGCCCAAAACATCGCAGTCGCTATTCAAGCGCGAGCCTTCGACTACAACGTTAAGCTGCGTACCTATCGGCGTGCCCTGATCTTCAAGCGGATGGATTACCTTTCTATGGGCATTATGGTTAGCCTGCTGTTGGGCGGGCTAACCCTGAGCCATTTCGGGCTCAACCAGCCTACCGAGCAATTGGTCAAAGCCATATTCGGTCTTTAGATCTGGCTCTGCGAAAGAGATATCTGGATTGCTCCGGCCTTGTGCGAAGCGGTCATACAGGTGCTACAGCACGCCTGAGGGTCTCGTTGCAGGCGGACGGGCTGGAGGGACGCAGAGGCAATAAAGCCGCTCGATCAATTGCATCGAGCGGCTTCGTTATTGGGGTCACACATGGGTTAAGCCCGGGTCGGGCTGGCCAACAAGACTATCCTACCCCAGATTCGCTCAAGACCTCCTCCGAGATCAGAAACAGGGGGTCGACAATCAATTTCAACGACTCGGCCAGCTTTGCCTGGTACTCTCGGTCAAAGAACGAATTTCGGAAGGTCTCCATATCCGGGAAGTAGGCCTCCGTCATATACTGATACGGTAGGCCCTCGCGCTGCCAGGCTTCCTTGACGACGTAGAAGTCACTTTTGATAATCCCGGGGATGGCCATATTCTCCGCCTGATGCTGCGTAGTACGCCAGCGAATGAACTCCTCGTGATCAGCATCTGGGGGCAGATTGTACATAACAGTCAGTTTGACCATGTTCACCCTCCGTGGCGAGCTTTCTAAGCTCAGCGTTTGATGACCAGTTGGTGATCAAAACCGGTCAGGTTTCGCCCACCCGACTCAGTGACAACCATAATATCTTCAATACGCACTCCAAAACGTCCCGGGAAATAGACTCCCGGCTCGACGCTAAAGATCATTCCCTCTTCAAGTATTTGTTCATTGCCGGCCATAATC
>CP070811.1:2853657-2863590 GCA_020343875.1 Anaerolineales bacterium
GATGATGGAACCAGAGTACCCAGGACCTAGTATTACATAGGGATCCTGCTCCAACCCCTTAGCAATGAGAGCTTTAGAGGTGGCCGGATCGCTCTGGGTGTCCGCCCATTCAACCTCTATCTGGCACCCAAGCAGGCCGCCCTCTGCGTTGATCTCATCAATAGCAATTGTGGCCGCATCTTTGAAGTTGTTGCCCACTGTTGCTCCCGAACCAGATAGTTCCTGCGGAGCAAAGAAGAATACGGTGCAGCCTTCTGCCGGTTCTTCGACCACGGGAGCTTCGGTTGGTTCCGCAACTTCTTCAACTTCCTCCGTTACCTTTTCTTCGGCGGTCGGTTGTACTTGTGCGGTCGGCGCTTCAGCCGCCCCACAGGCTGAAACCAGCAAGGCTAACACCAATAGTAGCAATACCAAAGACCACTTGAACGCAATTCGGTTCTTCACTTTCTCCTCCTCTGAATGGAACGTAATTTGACGGTGGACGAACAGTCTCTTGGCATTGGTGTTCAACGCCAAAAACTGCCCTACGATTACAAACTTCCTAGGAATCTACCATAAACCATCACCTCCTCAACAGTTTGCAAGGTAACAGCCATCTGAAATGCAGCCGCGGTCAGAACCCCGCCCTGTAGGCTTTTTGCCAGCAACCCTGCCACGTGAGCTTGTAGCTCATCAGTGATGGGTCTGGCCACGGTTTTTCTCCAAAGCAAATTACATTAGGCCAGCGCCAAAACAATTTTTGTTTCAGTACCGCCGGCAGCCCGAGCTAAGGCCTCAGGTAACTGGGCAAACTGACAACGACGAGAAATTACCTTGCCAGGTTGGATGGTCCCCTTGGCAATTAGCTCAATGATCCGGCTGAAATCAGCCGGGTGGCTGCAAACGATAGAAGTCAAAATACTGAGGCCACGTCGGGTGATATCAAATGGGATAAAGGAAACCGGCTCGTGGGCCAAGCCCACAATAATAACCTTGGCCCCGGCAGGCGCCGCTTCAAGCGCCATCGTGGCCGTATTGACCGTGCCCCCGCATTCAAAAACAGAGACGACATCAGCCGATTCCAATTGAGCCGCCAGTTGAGGAATGACTTGCTTCTCGGTGTCCAGTTGAATGGCGATGGCCCCCCACTGCTCGGCCAAGGACATTTTTTCAGGAAACCGGTCGTTAACCAGCACCTTATAGCCAACCGCCAAGGCTGTATGCGTCAGCAATAGTCCGATGGCCCCCAAGCCTATGACCGCAATCGTATCACCGGCCCGGAGTGTAGCGGTTTGCAGGGCATGCCAACCCACTGTCGTCGGCTCAACCAGAACGGCATCTTCATCCCTGATCTGCTCCGGCAGCGGCCAGGCAAACTTGGCCGGCAAGACACTATACTCGGCAAAACAGCCTGGTTCATTGACCCCGGTAATTCGTTTGTTGGGGCAAATATTGCCCTGTCCGCGCCAGCAGTAACGGCAGTGGCCACAGGGAAAGTTCGGCTCGATGACGACTCGCTGGCCGAGGTCAAGGTGGGTCACCCCCTCACCCAGCGCATCGATATATCCCATCCCCTCGTGTCCCGGCCTGATCGGGAAGGGTGCCCTTTTTTCCCAATCCCCTTTGTAAAGATGAACATCGGAACCGCAGATGCTGACTCGGTTCATTTGCACCCGTACTTGACCGGGGCCTGGTTCGGGCCGGGGTATCTCTCGGAATTCGACCCTTTGGGGCTTGGTCAAAAGGGCAGCTTTCATGAGTGTATTTGGCATGCCGTATCTGCTATTATTCTTGATTGTTAGGTATATACCTTCAGAACTCTTTTGCTTTAACCTAGCTTTTAATCAAATGCCTGAGCAACGCATCCAAGCCCAAAAAGTAGCTCCATCGACCGAAGCCAGCAATCACCCCCAAGCATACCGGGGCCAACACCGACTTGTGTCGAAACTCCTCACGAGCATGAACATTTGAAATGTGCACCTCTACCACTGGCAGCCCAACGCCCGCAATTGCGTCTCGGAGTGCAATACTATAGTGAGTGTAGGCACCCGCATTAAAGATGATCCCATTGGCCCAGGTGCGTGCCTGGTGGATGGCCTCTACGAGCGCCCCTTCAGAGTTTGACTGGAAAGTACGCAGCTCGACGTCACGTCGCTCGGCGTATGCCTGGAGATCTTTAGTAATGCCCTCTAAGGTTTCACTGCCATACACCGACGCCTCTCGGACGCCCAGCAGATTCAAATTGGGCCCATTCAGCAACAGTATTTTGAGTCCCACAGTATTTGCCCCTCCTATCGGCAGGCCATCATGATGAAGGCCACATTATACTACCGATCATTTATTTTCACGAATTGCACAAATACCCTGTCAGAAGGTCTCAGTGTTATAGAACTCGCCGAACAATTCTTGTTCAGAGGGCCTATCTTCAGGGATCGGCCGACTCACCCAGGTGACGTTCATATAGTGTTTCAGGTGGATATTCTCGGAGGTGATGTTGCCGCCCCAGGTTCCACAACCCAGGCTCGACGTCATGGGCATACCATTGGTGAAAGAACCCGCATTGGCTTTCGACTGTGGCTGGCGAACCATAATCCGGCTGACCGGGGCAACCAGTCCCAGTTGATGGATGTGGTCGTCGTCAAAGGAATAGATGCCACAAGAATGTCCCTTACCACCGACTTCAAAAATCTGTTTCACCATGTGCAGCGCATTCTCGAATCCGCTGTATTTATAAACAGCCAAGACGACACAAAGTTTCTCACTTGAGAAGGGAAATTCCTTGCCAATTTGCTGCTGCTCGACGATGATAAATTTGCGGTCATCGGAGATCTCAAAACCCGCCAGAGCAGCAAACCTTGGGGCCGGAATGGCGATGGTATTGGGCGTACGGCGCCCTTCTGCATCCCACAGCACTGCTTGCAGCATCTCCTTTTGTTGCTGGGTAGCCAGGTGGCCCCCTTCTTGCTGCAGCTGAGTCAGAAATCTGTCGTAAAGTGATGCTTCGACAAGCAGGTTCCCATCGGCGGAGCAACCGGAACCATAGTCGGAGGTTTTGCTGAGACGTGTGTTCCTGGCTGCTTCTTCGATGTCCGCCGTGTCGTCAATGACCATAGTCGAATTGCCCGCTCCCACGCCGTAGGCTGGCGTGCCGGAGCTATAGGCGGCTTTCACCATCGCCGCACCACCGGTGGCCTGGACCAAGTCGCAGATAGCCATGAGCTCCTGAGCCAGAGGGATACTAGGGTTCTCGACGCACTGAAAGAGGTCAGGGGGTGCGCCTTCTCTCTTGAGGACTTCGCGCATGATGCGCACGGTTTCAAAAGTGGTCTTCTTGCTTCGAGGGTGGGGTGAGAAAATGACGGCGTCTTTACACTTCATGGCAAAAAGCCCGACCCCGGGCGGTGTCAGCGCCGGGTTGGTGGTGGGAACCAAGGAGGCGATGACCCCCACAGGCTTGGCATATTTTGTGATGCCTTTCTCGGGAATCTCTTCAATGACGCCAACGCTTTTCTGCCTGAGTAGATCACGCAGAATTCCCATGATCTTGAAGCGTTTGCCGGGCCGGCCTTCATAATCCCCCAGCCCGCTTTCCTCAACCCCCATACGGGCCAACCGAGTGAAGGTTTTCTGGTTAGCTGTCCCCCAGGCCAATGCCTGGCACAAACGGTCGACCCTGGCCTGGTCGTAATCTTCTATTTCCTTCATAGCTGTGCGGGCTTTGGCTAACAGTCCCGCGGCATACGCCTTTTCCTCGTCCCTGATAGGTCTTTGAGCCATTCTCTTGATACCTCCAACGGGTTTCCAGGTCCGCCTCTGACAGATGCGCCCTCAAAAGAGGTCTTTCAAGGAGACCCTTAGCGCATCGCTCCCAGTTGACTTGCTTGGCCGTAAAGGGCTTGTCGCATCACTTCTAGAGGGGCTGGCTGCCCGGTCCACATTTCGAAGGCAGCCACGCCCTGGTGAAGCAACATGCCGAGTCCGTCTACGCCCGTGGCTCCCACAGCGCGAGCACGGGCTAGGAACACGGTTTCCAGTGGGTTGTAGACCAAATCGTAGTAGAACGCATTAGCGGGCATGGGTACGTCCTCGGGCCAGGGGCAGGCAGTGACGTGTGGAGCCATGCCTATGGAGGTGGCGTTGACCACCAAGTCGACCTTATCGCCCAACTTTACGAACGCTTCCCGGGTGCGCGGCTCAAAACGTAGGGCGCCACCCGGAAACAGGTCGGCCATATCTTCGACCAGGACAGCGGCCCGCTCAATGGTGCGATTAATCACCACCACGGACTCAGCCCCTGCACGGGCCAGTGCATATACTACAGCCCGAGACGACCCTCCCGCCCCCAACACGGCCACTCGCATCCCTTGCGGATGGCAGCCAGCTTCCTGCAAGGACTTCGAAAAGCCGGTGGCGTCAGTGTTGGAAGCAAACAGCCTGCCCTCCTGGATGTGGATGCAATTGACCGCTCCGATAATCCGAGCGGACTCGCTCAATTCGTCCGCGGCGCGCTTGGCTGCCTCTTTGTGAGGCACAGTCACGTTACACCCCACAAAATTGAGGGCGACCAGCCCTTTTAAGGCCTGCTCCACTTCGCCCGGGCGCACCGGAAAGAGTAGATAAAGCCAGTCCATACCCAACTCGTTAAATGCAGCATTGTGCATGGCGGGGCTGAGGCTGTGTCCCACAGGCCATCCCATCAACCCGACCAACGACATTTTGCCGGTAATCAATTGCCTACTCATTGATATTGACACCACCTATCTGAAACAGGCATGACGAATAAGGCAACGACCCCCAAAGGCGCGGTTCGACGAAGCCGCGGGTGAGATGCGAAGACAGGTTCAAAGAGGTCGGCTACGTGGATCGGGGTGGAGTCAACCACGGAGGGTTATACGACGCTACACCTATTCAAATGCAGGGAACTCATCAACTGTAACACCTGAAGTGAGCCTACCAGGCCCCCCAAGGTCTTTCGCGCGTCACATAATCAAGCGCCACATACGCCGGATGCCGGCTGGCATCCATACGCATGCTCCCCCCTTCCAGCCAACGACCGACTGCTCACTTGGTTGGCAGTTCACCGGGCGGCGTGTAGAGCCAAACCAGCCACAAAGGTTCGTCCCCAATATTGATGTGCTTGTGGTAAGTGCCTTTGCCAATGGTCATGAAATCGTTGCTATCCATGTCAGCTGTGTTTTCCTCTTGGTCGGCAGTGCCCCAGACTGCCTTACATCTGCCCTTGAGGATGATATCCACCTCTTCCGACTGGGGATGATTGTGATAAGAACTCGATTCACCAGGATCGAAAATTGTCAGCCCAGCCACGATGTGCTCCGAGCCCACCAGCCGGGCATCAACCAGGCGGAAGACTTTCCGCCGATAGCCGGGCGTGTCCAGGCCAAGCCAAATCTCTTCAGCATCTTTGAACGGCTTAAGAATCTTTGTTTCCATGGTTATGCGCTCCTTTGTGCACTTTCTTCTATGAATTGAGTACGGGACACTCCAGTTAGGTCGTAGGTTCACTCACCTACACGATAAATGTCGTTGATATTCCAATGCCCAGGCGTTGGCGTAGGCACATTCTCCATAGGGACATGGATTAGATATGGGGCGCCGGCAGCCAAAGCTTTTTCCAGGGTGGGAGCCAATTCGTGGGCCTGATTGATGCTAGCTGCCTGCGCTCCACAAGCGCGTGCCACTGCTGCGTAGTCCACAGCATAGGGTTCACCGTTGCACTCAAACGTACACCCGAAGCTCCAGCCAAAATGATGCTTTTCAAGTAAGGCAATAGTCCCAAAGGCCTGGTTGTCCATGACAACCCACACGACCGGAATATTGGCTTCCATAGCGGTTGCCACGACGGACATATTACTGCCAAAGGCACCGTCCCCTACCAAGGCTAACACCGGCCTGTCGGGCCGGGCTACTTTGACGCCCAGAGCTGCTGCCGGGCCGAAGCCCATGGTGGCATACCCGCCCGGCGTCAAGAATGTGCCGGGAACGGTAATTTCGAATTGTTGCCCCACCCCATTCTTATTCCAACCCACGTCGGTAACGATCAGCCCATCCTCTGGAAGCACCCTTCGCACGTCCGCCAAGATCCGCTCTGGTCGCAGCGGAAACTGATCAGAGGTCCGGTTGTCAGCCCAACGTTGCTCGAACTCCCTGCGGCCGTCACGAATCCTGCCACGCACTGAGTGCCGCTGAAGCGGCTCTAATTGGATTTGCCGCACCGCAGCCAAAATCGCTTGCAGGGCATGCTTTGAGTCACTCACGGCTCCAATCTCAGTAGGTAGATTGCGGCCCAGCTCATTGGGGTCGATCTCTACGTGGATTAAACGTGTGGGCGGCACGGCAAACGTAAAGCGCGGGTCCCAGGAGCTGGAGTCCGCTTCAGCCAGCCGGGTCCCTACTGCAAGGATCAGGTCAGCGGTGCGGCACAACTCATTCGCGATGGGCGTGCCCCAGAAGCCCGTCATACCTGCATTCAAGGGGTGGGTATCGGGCACTGCCCCTTTGGCCATCAATGTGTGTGAGATAGGCAACTCGAGATGCTCAGCCAGAGCTAGCAGGGCTTGACTGGCCCGGTCGCGAATAATTCCCCCGCCTACGTGAATTAGCGGGCGCTCGGCTTCAATCAAAGCAGAGGCAATTTGGACGGCTACTGTCTCATCCAAAGCCGGCTTGCCAATCCGGGCTGGCGGAAAGCGCTCGAAGGCGCCTGCCGCCAAATCAGCCGAAAAGACGTCCATCGGCACATCCACCAGGACTGCCCCCGGCTTGCCCGATTGAGCCACGTAGAAAGCCCGCTCAATGACACGCGGCAGATCAGCGGGGCGCTCCACCCGCCAGATACGTTTGCAGAACGGGCGATATATTTCAAACTGGTCAGCGTCCAAATGCAGGTTGACTTCCTGATGTGGATGCCGCCCGAAGTAATGGGCCGGGACGTCCCCAGCAATGACCACCAGCGGAACAGCATCAAGAGCTGCGTTGGCGACTCCGGTGGCGGCGTTGGTCAAGCCCGGACCAAGGTGCGTCAGCAAAACGCCCGGCTTTCCACTGGCACGCGCATAGCCATCGGCCACGTGGGCGGCAACCTGTTCGTGCCGGCTGGTAATGAAACGAATCTGGCTTTTTCCAAGCGCATCAAGAAAAGCAATGTTGGTATGGCCACAGAGGCCGAAAATCACTTCGACCCCAAGGCTCTCCAGATAGTCTGCGAGTTGGTAGGCAACAATACGATTCTCGCTCAAGATGCATCTCCTGCTTCATCGATAGTTAAGGTCCTGGCTGCGGGACCTGCATACCCGTGATCCACCGGGTCAATGCGCCGCATGGGTGGCCCGTGCTCAATTTCTTCGTAAGCATGAGCTAGAATGCCAGTGATACGGGCTACCATGAACAAAGCGTTTGACAGGCCTGCCGGGAAGCCGATTTCGCACAGGATGGCCGCAACTGCTCCGTCAATGTTGATAGGCAAAGCCTTGCCTATGCTCCGCTTCAGGGCACCTTCAAGAGCCTGTGCAGCCTCCAGGAATTTGCCCGGCACCTCAGCCTCTCTGGCCAACTCGAAAAGGCGAGTCGGACGAGGGTCTTTCCGCTTGTGCTGGCGATGGCCAAACCCGGCGATACGACGGCCTGCCCGGCGCCAATCCGCGACCACGGAGTCCGCCCCTCGGGCCAGAGCCTCCTCTCCACCACCGCCGCCATCCCACAAGTCCACAACGCGCTGGATGGCTTCCATCGCATCCTGAACTGCCGCTCCGTGATACTTACCCAGCGTCAGCAATCCCGCCGCCGCAGCAGCCCCCAAAGAGGCACCCCCGGAGGCCGCCGTGCGCGCTGCCAACGCAGAAGGCGCACCCGCACCGTGATCGATACTGGCCACCATGATGGCGTCGAGCAATCTGGCAACCCTTGCTGGCGGCAGTTCTCCGGTGAATAACAGGTACAACACGGATGGAAAGGGAAAAGCGCCAATAAGCTGAACCAGGTCATATCCGCGGATATAGATCCCGTCTTCACTGGTATATGAGAGATTAGTTGTCCAATGGTAGTCGCCCAAAACAGACCTAACCTTTAGGAATTGTGGGGGCCAGCGTGCCAGGAGAGTTTTTGTCAACTAATGCAAAATCTGTTATACTATGAATTAGCTAACGCGCGATACGTAACGCGCGCTATGTTACGCGCGTTAATTGCCAGTGCGATTATATGCATAATCAGCCG
Source organism: Anaerolineales bacterium (assembly GCA_020343875.1). Lineage (GTDB taxonomy): Bacteria > Chloroflexota > Anaerolineae > 4572-78 > NAK82. The sequence continues at coordinate 2,861,866 of CP070811.1, forward strand.
GGAAGTCAAATCGGATAGGCTATTGTGAAATCTAAACGGCCAACACAAGCAGACGTAGCTCGACGGGCCGGCGTGTCTCGAGGAACCGTGTCAATGGTCCTCAACCAGACACAAGGCCGAGTTCCCATCGGTCAAGAAACGCGTGAGCGGGTAATTGCGGCCGCCCAAGAGCTAGGCTACTCGCCCAACCCCGTAGCTCAGATGTTGGCACGGGGGAGCAACCGAATCATCGGCTTCTTTTCGTTCGAAAAGACCTTTCCCTACACGGCCGCGGATTTCTATAATCCATATCTGGTTGGCGTCCAACGAGAGGCGGGCCAACAAGGCTATGATGTCATACTATTTACCCGCAATCAAGCCGAAACACCACGCAAGGTTTATCAGGACGGGATGAATTCGCTGCGTCTGGCTGACGGGGTCGTTCTGGTAGGCAACTACCCTGATCCAATAGAGTTGCAGCGCCTGACCAAAGAGAATTACCCTTTTGTTTTGGTCGGACGATGCAAAATCCCCCAGGGTGAGGTCGACACGGTTGTGAATGATCATACACCGGCCAGTTATGAGGCCGCACGCTACCTGATTGAATTGAACCACCGCCATCTGGGCTTTCTGGCTGATGACTTGAGCCTGGCCTATCATCAGGAAAGATTGGCCGGCTGTCAGAGAGCAGTTGACGAAACTCCCCACGCACGTCTGACGATTTTGAACAGCCAGGCCTTGACTGATTCGGCAGAATTGAAAACAGTCATCCAGGAAAACGGGATCACCGCCTTAATTTTCGCCGACCGCAGTCTGGTTTCGACTACCATAAAACTGGTTCTGGAAATGCCCTTGCGGATACCCGAAGACCTCTCTCTCCTGTTTCTGGTCTCCAATACCTGGGACTTGCCCTTGACCCGACCCACCCGGGTGAGTCTTAACCGAGACGTGGTCGGCCAGGTAGCCGTACAGCGATTGGTCAAGCGTCTGGAGGGAGCTCTCAACGAGTATCAGCAAACACAGGTTTCGTGCCGTTTTATCGTCGGCGATACGACGGCAGCCCGGTAACAGGCCAGCCAGTTCTCGAAATCGCCATGCACCTGGCCGAGTCTCCACCCGCGCGCTGCTGTTCATAACCCTGCCTCAGGTTTTTCCCCTGCCCAGCCCACGCCCTACACCAGGTCAAGTTATTGCCTCATGGAATTTAGCAACCAGGATCGGCAATGTCACTTCGACCGCGCAAAGAAATCCCTCAGAACGTGGCTTGCGATCTTTGCATTTGACGAAACAGCAAAACCTTATAGAATGCACCACAGAGCACGTAGTTTTGCGCCAGCAGAGCTGGTACGCTGTCAACGGTGATTTGAAGGGCAAGCATAAGCGCTAATTGGGCCAAATTGCCCCTCAATCTAGTCCTAACAGAGCATTAGCTGATACACTAAGCATCTACCCCCGCTTGGAGCATTTTCTTTCATGCAAATGTGGCAGCAGATGGCACTGCCGTTCAGGCATAGCGCAAGCATTGCCGGGCCGATCAGCACGGCAAACGCTGATACTATGGGTCATCTCCTGAAAGTCAAGCAGAGATCGGGCACACCTCAAGTGTAAAGATCGTGAGATGAGAAATATTATCCTGACAGGTTTCATGGGCACGGGCAAAACAACCGTGGGTAAATTGCTGGCTGAGCAGCTGGGCTACGAATTTATTGACACGGATGAATTGATCCAAGCTCGCCACGGACGTAC
>CP070811.1:2863690-2867960 GCA_020343875.1 Anaerolineales bacterium
AAGCCATCGTTGGGCTTGATTCTTTTGGCTGGAAAGACTTGCAGAACATCTTCAATGCTCATCGTCTGTACCTTTCTCTTCCGGTGGGTGCTGACGCTTCAATGCGCAACGTATAGGTGGTGTGGGCCGGCTTCTCGGTCTGGATGATGGTCTCAAGGGTGCGACGAAGTTCCCGCTCAAGCCGGGCCTGCTCCTTTTTACCACCAACCGAGGCGGGCATGGGTGGCAGGCTGAGGATGACAGTAAACGTGTGGGGCCGGTTGCCGGTCCCCAAGGCGACGCCAGGCCCCAGCCTAGCCTCAGGCCCCAAGCGAAAGTCATGGGCCCGGTGTTCGATAATCTCTACCGGCTGACCGGTGTAGATTTCCAGGTATTCCTGCAAGGCCTGCTTGGTACCCCGGCGGCGGTACAGGGAGGCCGCCGACTGGATCAGCCGCCGCTGTTGCTCCTGTGAAAGTTGCTCATCCAACGTCAAATTGAACCAGGAAGCCAGCCAGGGCAGAAAAGCAGGCGGCGTCATTTTGGGGTCAAAATAGAGCGGCAGGCCATCAATCTGTCCCTTGACGGGCGCCCAAAAGCTCTCAAAGAGCATCAAGAAACGGCCCATAAGTTCATCCGATTGATAAAGTGCCGGTAAATGGCGCAGGTAATCCCCCTTGGCCGCCACGGCGATGGACACTGTCTCCTCGGCCGAGACCTGCTCTCCCTCTCTAAGCTCCGAATAGGCCACGGCCCGGCTTTGCTTGGTCACATCCTGGAATACCGGCGCGACCTGGGCCTGCACCTGGTACTCCCACTCACTCCCGGCTTCCAGTTCCTCCACCACAACCCAGGTTAGCTGTTGGTCCCCCAAGCCAAATTCGACGAGGGGCATGACTGGCTCGTCAGCGGACAGAGATCGGTAGCCACTCAGGGTCAAGCCCTCGGGAACGGTAATCCTCACGCTGAAGCCGAGCAAGGGCTGCTGAACGCTGACCCGGGTGTAAAAGGTGACCGTTTCGCCCGGGTAACGATGGTAGTAGTCGGCTACATGGTCAACCCGCAAGGGGCTTGATTCCGGCATGGTTACAGCTCCGCGATTTCAATTTCGTGATCCAGAGAACAGAGCAAGGTGTTATCCGGGACCCGGAGCATTCTACCCTTCACGGGGGACAGCTCGGGCTGAGTTGGTCCCTCCTGGCCGGCCTGCAACTCCCCAGGCAGCGACTCGCGGCTGGGAATCACCTCGCGCTGGCTGACTTGAACCTCCAAAACGTGCTTGACCCCGGGCACCGCCTGGATCAACGAGTAAAGCTCGGCAACATACAGGTCACGGCCAAAAGGCCAGCCTTCCCAGTCGGGCTCCAGGCCCGGCGTATGATCTCCCTCGTCCATGGCCAGCGGGCTGATGAAATTCCTCAAACTGTCACGCACCCGGGCCTGGACCGCCTCCGGTTGGCTGTACTCGTTAACCACGATCTCAGCCTGGACTTTGATCCCCAGATACTCAGGTTCGCGGACGTTGAGGGTGGTGCTGATGAGGCGATATCGATCCAGATACGTCACCACCATGTGCTGCAGGGGCTCATCGACCTGTAGCTTGGAGAGATCACCAACTTGCAGGGCATCCAAGGCGGCCGGCACCAGCAGCAGGTCGAGCATGCCAGGCGGTAGGGCCCCGTCCCCACCTTTGGGAGTGAGACATCTGGCGCGGGCCACGGCCCGGCTGGCTTTCTTGGCCAGGTTTTCGTAATCCTCGGCCGTTACGGCACGCTGTTGGGTGCGCAGTTCGCGGGCGACGCGCGATTTGGCCTCGTCCAGGCTCTCCCGGTCGCGTCCGCCCTCAGCCCGGCGCAGGTTGATGGCCCGATCCACGTAAGGAACGGCGGATTTAAGGGCCTGGATTCTGCCCTCCGGCACATTACCGGCCACGCCGCCGCCGTGACGATATTGGCTGAACCGGATCCGGCGCCCTGATTCAGGCACCCGCCCATATTGGCACACGCTACCGTCTGGTTGGCGGATAGCGGGGCCAAAGCCGACCTGGCCAGTGGCCGTATCCAGGCTAAAATGCCGGTCATAGTGGTCGGAATTGGCGAAATCCGGCACCCGCTGCCAGGGGATAAAGACCAACTCGTCGTCCCGCACTTCCTCAACTTCCAGCGTCTCGCCCGGCAGCAAGTCCAAAATGGGCGCATGCTGCAGGTGGAAGCCCTGTCCAGGATCGCCGTTGCTGCGGCCCAGAACTTCCTCACGCACGATGACAGCGTGGGTGGCCCGGGTGGCTGCCCCCAGGGCATGGGCGGTGAGTTCAACGATCCGGGGCGACTCGCTGTACCGGCCCTGCTCCGGGCGGCGCTGTTCGAAGCGACAGCGCACCCAGAACGCATCCCGGCCATAAACCCGGTCCGACTTCATCGAGAGGGGCAAATACAAGATCAGCCGTCCGGTTGGGTTATTCAAGCCGCCGGTGGTGTCCCTTTCGCCGCGGCGGGTGCTGGGCGGAACCTCTTGCCAGCGGCCGTCGCCTATCGAACACTCCCAGACCCAGGGGGGGTCCTCGCGCCGGATGCCCACCGCCTGGGTTCGCTGGCACTCAAAGCTCAATTGCAAGATGTGGCCACTGAGGTCCTGCTCCGCTTCGAAGCCCAGGTAGAAGGTGTCTCCCTGCTTGGGCTGCTCCTGGTCGAAGGCGTAGAAGGTCTCAACCCCCAGCCGGCTCAGATAGTTGCGGTGAAAGTCGGCCTCGCGGCGCAGTTGGGTCAGGCGGGGGGGTCTGATGACCAGCCTCTGGTCGGTGGTGAAGATAACCTCCTCTTCCTCCTCGGTAGGCAAGGTGGCCACTTCCAAACCCCGGGGGACGATAGCTACCGTTTCGTCCTCAGGCCCTAGGGGAAAAGGAGCGGACAGATAAAAGGTCAGTTCTGTGCGGGCGCTGCTGGCCGGTTGGAGCTGGATGCCCAACAGCTCCATAAACTTGATGTAGGTCTTCTCCGGCACCCGGTTCAGCCGGTAGACGAGCAGCTCCGTCATCCAGGCGAAGAGCTCAATCAGGGTGATGCCCGGATCGCTCAGGTTGTAGTCGGTCCACTCCGGGCAATAGCGGATGATCCGCCGCCGGGCTTCGTCGACCAGGTCTCTTTGAAACCGCAAGTCATCCAGGTTAGGTGCTGGCAGTGACATAGGCACTTCCCTCCTCGCAAGTGACACAACCGAAACTCATAACGCCCCTTCCTCGTCCGTCAGGTAAAAGGGATGCACGATACTATACTCATCGTGGGTGTCTTTGATCTGGTACCTGATTTCAATCATCAGCACTCCGTCCCTCCGGCTGGCGGGCGATACAATCACATCCTGCACAGTAATACGCGGCTCCCAGCGCCTGAGGGCCTGTTCCACGTAGTAAGCCGCCAGGCTTTCGGTGGCCGGGTCGTGGGGGGCGAAGACCAATTCGTGGATGCGGCAGCCGAACTCAGGCCGCATGACCCGTTCGCCGGGGGCCGTCAGCAGGACGATGCGGATGGCCTGCTCGATTTCGCTCTCCCCCCGGGTCAGCGCGATGCCTCCCCGCGGGTCGTATTGAAGGGGAAAGGCCAGGCCTCGCCCCAAGAATTCTCGGTCTCTGATATCGCGCATGCGTTGGTACATCAAACTTTATCCCTTCTCAGTGGGTGCTATGGCCCCCCTAACCCCCCAATTTGGGGGGAACCCCTAGTTAACCGCCAATCAAGACCGTCGCGAAACCCATAACAATCGAATCAGGCGGGCCGGTACAAGTGGCCATGTCTCCCATACGCGCCGCCGGCATGTTTCCGATCAACACTGTGGCGCTGCCCATGGTGATTGGGCCGCCGACGTGCGGGACGGGAGGGACACCGGGGGTGACCATGGGGCAGGTATGCATGTCGCCCATGCGAGCTGCCGGCTGGCCGCCGATCAGCACGGTGGGGAAACCGGCGACGATCACGCCCCCGTGAGCGGTTGGATCTCCCATCCGGGCAGCAGGTTTGCTCATAACACTATCCTCTCAATTAATTTTGACCAGCGCACCCTTGACCTCGGTCATGGCAGAACCCTGAACGCTGACGGTGGGAGCCTTGAGTGTGCCCATGGCCGTACCTTCGAGGGTCAATTGGGCACCCTTGACGGTGCCGTTGCCCGTTGCCGTAACATTCAAGTTGCCAGTAGTTTTAATGTCGCCATTGGCCTGTGACTCGAGAGACATGTCCTGAGTGCTCTTAAGGGTAATCTTGCCCTTGGCCGTGACATTAAAATCCCCGTCTACGTTGAT
>CP070811.1:2868060-2913478 GCA_020343875.1 Anaerolineales bacterium
GAAGAGGCCCTGGCCTATTGTCTGGATGAAGCTTCAGAAACCTCTGAAGACCTGCTGGGCCAGCCGCATGTGATCCTGATGGACGTGCAGTTGGCGGGAGAGATGAACGGTATCCAGGCGGCCGTCGCCATCCGGCGTGAATTTCCCCGTCTGCCGGTGGTTTTCTATTCTATCCAGGATGACGATTCTTTCTATCGCGATTTTCGACGCTCCGGCATCCTCAGCCACTATGCCTACGTTCGCAAATCGAACTATTTGCTGCCGGGGATGATCGTCCCTCTGCTGCGGGACGCCGTAGGTGGACGGGGGTATATTGACCCGGAGATTGAGTCGCGGGTGCACGAGGTGCGCCACAAGGATGAACAATCACCCATGGCTTTGCTGGAACCGAATGAGCAGGAAGTGGCGCGTATGCTGGCCCAGGGCATGACCAATCAGCAGATCGCTGCCCGGCTGGGCTTTCGGGATAAGCGTACCATCAGCCGCACCAATGGCCAGATCTATGCCGCCTGGCACCTGAATGAAACGACCACCGACGAAAAGGTGGCTCGCACCCGGGCGGCCGTCATCGTGCACGCAGGACGACTCATTGTCTGGGACGACGAAGGTATCGCCCACGTTGCGAATGAACGAGGAGAGTGGATCCTATGGCGGCCATAGCCTCTTACCTGAGGCCCGTTTCCTGAAAAATGACCGGGAGATTATTCCTCGACTGGGCCATTCTGGCTGTCTCGCTGTTTAACACCATCCTGCTGCTCTGGCTGGGATTGACGGTGCTGCTGAACGCCGAGTTGCGCACCTGGGGTGTGTGGCTGACCGGTGGCGGCCTGCTGATCGGTTGCGCCTTCTTCATCAGCCACACTGCTATTCTGGGCCGAGGCCTGAGCACTGTGGGCCGGGGCATGGACTTCTGGTGGCACGTGGGTTGGGGACCGGTGATTGCCTCTCCCTTCGCCTGGTACGCGGTCATACTTTGGTACGCTGGCTTCTGGGACGATAAGGCGTCACCCTTACATCGCCGACAGCGCTTCTGGTTTGCCCTGGCTGCGCTCCTGGCGATTGGATTGGTGGGGCTGCTTGTGTTTGCCAACCCACTTCCTTCCTACTGGCAAGTGGCCCAGCTCAACCTGTCAACCACCCCATCTATAGGTGGCATCCCCCTGTTGATCTTGATCTACCCCCTCTATATCCTGTTCTGCGTCGGCCTGTCGTTGGATGCCCTGCGCCGCCCGGGGCCGTCAGGACGAGCCATGGGCGACCTGGGCCGCCGCCGGGCACGCCCCTGGTTGGTGGCTGCCTCGCTCGCGCTGCTGCTGGTCAGTCTGCTGGTGGCCTGGGTGATGTTGTGGATCGTGCTGAACGCTCGCCAGCGAGCCCTCCAGGGTATCCATAACGAAATGGCTTTCACCCTCGGCTGGTTCGATTTGACCATCGCGTCACTGATTGCCATCGCCATCCTGCTGCAGGGCCAGGCAATTGCAGCCTACGAAGTCTTTACGGGTAAGACGCTGCCCCGGCGCGGACTTTGGCGCCACTGGCGCAGTGCCATCCTCTTGGCTGCGGGATATAGCGCGCTGGTAAGCGGGGCGCTGGCGTTCAAACTACATCCCATCTACAGCCTGATGCTAAGCACGCTGCTGGTGGCTCTCTTCTACGCGCTGTTCAGTTGGCGTTCCTATGCCGAGCGCGAGCGGACCATTGCCCATTTGCGTCCCTTCGTGACCAGTCAGCGGTTGTACGAGCATTTGCTGACCCCTTCTTCGCCACCCGAGGTGGATATGGCAGCCCCATTCCGCGCTTTGTGTGAGGAGGTGTTGGGGGCGCGGGTGGCCTACCTGATCGCCCTCGGGCCCTTGGCGCCCTTGGTTGGCCCGGCCCTGGTCTATCCCAGCCATAGCCCAGCCCGCGCTCCCTCGCTGGTCGAGATTATGGATCGCTTTGGCTCCCCGCAGGCGATGTGCTTGCCGCTAGATCCAGGCCGATACGCTGGCGCCAGGTGGGCGGTGCCCCTGTGGAGTGAGCGAGGCTTGATCGGAATTCTGTTGTTAGGTGAAAAGCGGGATGGGAGTCTCTACGCCCAGGAAGAGATTGAAATCGCTCGCGCCAGCGGAGAGCGGTTGATCGACACCCAGGCCAGCGCCGAGATGGCGCGTCGACTCATGGCTTTGCAGCGCCAACGCCTGGTCGAAAGCCAGTTGCTCGACCGGCGGGCCCGCCGGGTGTTGCACGATGACGTGCTGCCTGAGTTACACACCACCATGTTAGCGTTGGGTGGTGCAGAGGCTGACCGCGATGACGTGATTTCGCTGCTGGGGGATGTCCACCGCCAGCTATCAGATCTGCTGCGCGAAATGCCTGCCGCTACCACGCCTCAAGTGGGCCGCTTGGGCCTGTTCGGTGCCTTGCGCCAGGCAGTCGACGACGAACTGGAGAGCGCCTTCGACAGTGTGAGCTGGCAGGTTGAGCCCGGAATAGAGGACCTGCCGGCCCTGGTGGCCGAGGTGCTCTTCTATGCTGCTCGTGAGGCTATTCGCAACGCTGCCCGCTACGGCCGAGGCGGGAACCCCGCCCGGCCCCTGCACCTACGCGTGGAGGCGACCTGGCACGATCGCCCGGCAGACTCGTCCGTATCTGGCTCGTCAGTGCTGGCAGGACAGCCTGGGCTGGAGATCGTGATTGAAGATGATGGTGTCGGGTTGCGGGGAGCCGAAGGGGTAGACGCGGGCGGCGGTCAGGGGCTGGCTTTACACAGCACCATGATGGCCGTGGTCGGCGGCTCGCTGGCAATGCAGAGTGTACCGGGCATATATACTCGCGTCTTCCTGACGCTGCCACTCGATGCTACACTTTACAAAAACCAGCTTTTATGTTAATCTCCTGCCATGCATTCCAGGATTCTGCGTGCCTTGATAGGCCTTGCTATCCTCATTCTATTGGTTTCTGATGCGACAGGCAGTATCGCTCAGTCACCACCCCCTGACCCCCGCTTCGGCATCGTCGAGGCTTACGTTAATTCGGCGGCTGCCACTGAAGCTGGAGCCGGCTACACGCGCATCATTTTTCGGTGGGATCTTATCCAGCCCGGCGGTGTTGATGACTGGAAACCCGCCAATGTGCCTGACCCATTCATCGAAGCGGAACTGGCTGCCGGGCGGGAAGTGGTCGCTGTACTGGTCAGCACTCCGACCTGGGCAACTGCTGATGGTAGCGGCAGTTCCAAGGCCGTGCCTGATATGAGCTATTGGGAACAGTTTGTGCGCAAGATGGCGCAGCAATATCAGGGACGCATACGTCACTGGATCATCTGGAATGAGCCAGATGTCTGGGATCTGGATCATCCCGGCAGTACGTGGGCTGGCACCGAGGAAGATTACTACCGCCTGTTAAAAACGGCCTACCTGGCCATCAAGGGGGTTGACCTGTCCTTGCAGGTACACATGGCCGGGCTGACTTACTTCTGGGATCAGGAGCACGGCCGGCGCCAGTACCTGGGTCGCTTGTTGGACATCATCACAGCCGACCCTGAAGCGCCTGCTTATGGTTATTATTTCGATGCCGTAATCTATCACCTTTACTTCAATCCGCGCCAGTCACTTGACATCATTGGCGAAGTGCAGGGCATATTGGGCTCTCACGGCGTTATGGCCAAAGAAATCTGGATCAACGAGACCAATGCGCCTCCCTCGGATGATCCCCAGGAGCCCTTCCTGGCCACGCCACGCTTTCGGGTTTCACTGGAAGAGCAAAGCGCCTTTGTCATCCAGGAGTTCGCCCTGGCCTTTGCGGCTGGGGCTGATCGGGTGGAGTTCTACAAGTTGCGCAATAGCGCTGATCAACTGCAGGTGACCGAGCCCTATGGCCTGTTGCGGGCCGACGACTCCCGCCGCCCTGCCTTCGATGCTTACAAGGTGGTAACGACCTACTTACGCGATTTTCGTGCCGTGCAGTGGCAACGCCTGGGTGACGTGTATGCCGTCACCTTCGACCGGGGTGGGACAACCACCACCGTGCTTTGGACAATGAGTCTTGCGCCGGTCAGCTTCACCATTAACGCCATTGCACCCCAGGCCACGTTGGTGGACGAGACGGGGGGCACGCGCACCTTGTCTGCTACCGGCGGCGCGTACGTCATCGAATTGCCTCCTGCCGTGTGTACTCAGGGGCCAGGTTGCTTCATCGGCGGTGCACCACGCCTGTTGGTGGAAGTCGGATCTCCGTCCGACCGCCCCGGTTTGATTCCCAGCCAGCCACCCACGCCAACCCCCGAGGCAGTTGAGGAAGGGGCAAGTGTGCCAATAACGCCTACTCCTACTCGTTTGTCACCCTCACCTACTCCCACTTCGCAGCCCGCGCTGACGGTAATCCTGCCAACCATAGTCACAACTTCGTCTCCCACGCCTACCCCGGATACCATTGCGTCAATCCCTTCTGCGCGACCTTCGCCGCAGCCCACTCCCACGCCGCTGCCGCCCATTACACCCCTGACTATCCTGACCCCAGCTCGTTGCCTTATTCTTATCGTCGTAGGATTGGTGGTCTTCACCGTCACCTACGGCATCCAGATTGGCCTCTGGTGGCGACGCCAAAGGTAGCGTCTGTGGATGGCCTGAGCTGAACTAGACGCCCCCGCTCCTGACAAGACTCTTGACGAAAGAAAGTAAATGTGATACATTATTCATGCTTTTGCACACGTGTGCATTTCCTCGGTTGACTGTCCTCATTTACAAGGCATGGGGTCAAATTAGGCTTTGTTGCGTTGGCCGGAAACAATTCGGGACCATAAACAGGAGCACGCATGCACATTACTGGCATCGGCGTCAATGGTGATGGTGAACGCCTGAGCGGCAACTTGTCGCAACTGGAAGAAGACTTGGCGTTCTTCCGCCGTTGTGGCTTCGACGGCGTGGAGCTATCAGCCCACGGGTTGGATGTCATTATCAACGGAAGGGTGCGACGGCCACAAGTGGAGCGGGTGCGAGCTATCATCGAGCGTTTCGACTTTTTGTACACCGTGCATGCGCCCGACTGGCTCAACCTGGCTTTTCCTCAACTGGGGCCGGATGGAACGTCGGAATTGAACCTTGAGAAGGATGTCTTTGCTGCCTGCCTGGATTTCTGTGCCGATATCGGTGCCAGGCTGATGGTTTATCACAGTGGCCTTATCGCCTTGTTGGGGGTTGCCTCTGGCTTGGATCCGTCCTTGCCGGATGATGATGCGCTGGAACGGGCGTGTGAGCAGGAAGTGTCAGCACTACGCGAACTTATGCCACTGGCTGCTGAGCGGGGCGTAAGGGTGGGCATGGAAAACCGCGACCCACACCCCTGGGAAATAGCAGCCTTGAAACGTGTTGGAATTCCCCCGAGACAGTTGCCCAAGTACCACGCCGGCATGATCATTTCCGACCTGGTGCGGCAGGTGGAGGGGGTGGCCCACCCGAGTCTGGGCCTCACCCTTGACTTCGCCCATCTTTTCTTGGCTGCCAATTATTGCAGTTTTGACTACCTGGAAGCGGTCCGTCAGGCTGCGCCGTACGTCTGTCACTTGCATGCTAGCGACAACTTCGGCCGGCTGGGGGGCGTGTTCAACCAGCCGACTCAGCGCATTTCCCACGGCAACGGCGATTTGCATTTGCCTCCAGGGTGGGGCCTGATTCCCCATTCCCAGGCGCTGGCTTCTCTGCCTGCTTACCATGGCCTGTACATCCTGGAACTCCATCCGCGCTTCTACGGGTGGTCTTTGGAATCCCTGGAGACGGTGCGCTCTCTTCTCCGTGAAGCAGCCCAGGTGAGCCAACTTGCCGTTAATTGAGAAGGTGCATTGGGCCGGGCATAGGCAAAAGGAGGGGCGACAGAACAAGATAAAATCAGATTCCCAGGACCAGGGCACTGGAACTTAGATTCACAAGAAAATGCACGTGAAAATTCTGTATGTATAGGAGGCAAATTATGTCTGAAGCAACCGTAATTCCGAAAGGTTTGATGCCCTCTGATCAGCCGGACCTCTTTTTTGAGGACAACGCCGTTGGCCACTTGAAGAAGGAGATTTGGGAAGCCGATGAGGCGAAGCTGGATGCCATTATGGCAGAGTATGGCATGCCTTCTCCCTGCGAGTGGGCCAAGCCGGGCGCCTATATCCAGACCACAGCCCGCCACAAACTGGTTGAGAATCGGCGCAAGAACGATATTGTGCTGATTCCTATTGGCTGCACCGAGAATCATGGCCTGCATCTACCCAGTGCCACTGATACCCTCTTTGTCAGCCAGATTTGTGAAGGAGTTCGTCGTTACACCGAGCAACATCGCGAGGGTCATGTGAACCTGGCCTTGCCCCCCCTCAATTATGGCGCGCATCCCTACCATCACATGGGTATGCCAGGTACCGTTGTCGTCCGAGAAAACGTGTCCCGAGAGCTCCTGATTGACACCATGCTTGGTTTGTGGAATGATGGCTTCCGTAAGCAAATTCTTCTCAACAACCACGGTCAACTATGGATGCTCGAGTCTGCCATACAGCAGTTCCAGAAGCGGTATCATTTGCCCGGTATCTTCCGGGTGATTGACTGGCATCGTGCTGTACGTGAGATGTTCCGCACCAAGGAGCGGGGAGGCGGGTGGGACACTAACTTTGTCCACGCCGATGAGTCAGAGACTTCCTTGGGGCTGTTCCTCTTCCCGGATATGGTGGACATGGAGTACGCTGTAGATACCGAAGGCAAGGTCTATCTGCCCGACGGGCACTTCGACAAGTCGGTTGACCCCTTCAGCCGCCCCAGCCGCTGGAGCGAAGGTGAAGGGCACTTTGCCATCGAACTGGCTGCCACACCCGAGGGTGTGGTAGGCAAGGCCACCCACGCTGATGCTCGCAAGGCCAAGCGCCCCTTGGCGGCCATCTTGCGTTACCTGACTTTGATCAACGATGAGATACTGGCCGCTTTCCCGGCTGGAACTGTCCCCCCGGTGGAAGAAGTCACCTTGCGCACTGAGACCGACATGGAGCCCTACCTGCGCGAACCGCTGAGCGAGGGTTGGCGGCCCGTGTACGGACTGCCACGTATCGGCCAGGACACGCTGGCCTAGAGAAGCAGTAAATCCGCAAATCGGCAAGTCGGCAAACTGGGGTAATCCTGGTTTGCTGATTTGCTCGATTTGCCGTGTCGCCTTATTTGCTGAGTTAAAGGACTCGAGGGCCTATGAAGCTAGCCATTGTCTTGTCCACCCATGCGGCCCAATTCCAGGCGGTCGCTTTCAAAGGAGACTTCGAGACCAACGTGGGCCGTATCGCCTCTTACGGCTACAACGGTGTTGAGCTGGCGATCCGTGACCCGGCCCTGGTGGATGCCGGCCAACTAGAGAAAGTGGTCAGCGGATATGGCCTGGAGGTACCAGCTATTGGCACCGGCCAGGCGTGGGGCGAAGAGGGTTTATCCTTTACCAGCGATGACCCCGCAGTGCGCCGGGCCGCCATCGAGCGGGTGAAGAGTCACGTGCCTCTCGCACAACGCTTCGGCGCGACCATTATTCTGGGCCTTATCCGGGGCATCACGCCGCCGGGTCAGAGCCATGCGCAGTCGATGGCTTTCCTGGTGGAGGCATTGCAGGAGTGCTCAGCCGTAGCAGCGGCCGAGGGGGTGCGCTTCGCACTGGAGCCACTGAATCGCTACGAGACGGATCTCATTCATAACGTGGAAGAGGGTATGCATCTCATCCAGCGGGTGGGCGCGGAGAACTTCGGCCTGCTGCTGGATACCTTCCACATGAATATCGAGGAGCCGTCGATTGAGGCCAGCATCCGCGCTTGCGGCGAACGCATCTTCCACTTCCACGTAGCTGACTCAAACCGCTGGCACCCGGGTGCTGGCCATCTGGACTTCCGGGGCATATTGGCTGTCTTGGGGCAGATTGGCTATGGCGGCTACGTTTCTGGTGAATTCATGCCAATTCCCGACGCTGATACAGGTGCACAGCGTGCCATTGAATTCTTGAAATCTGTGATGCCCTGATTTGAGGCGTTTCTATGGTTCGGTCAGTGGCCTGACCGTGCTGAGTAATTGTTCACGTGTAGCGCGTAGGCGTGCCGAGGCTGTCTGGCACGCCTTCTGCATCATCCGAAAGCCCAGGCTGCACTTCATAGTCATCAGGGCTCGCATGCCCGAGGCAGCCAGGGCCACCACGCGCACGGGAACGGCGCAGCGGGCCGAGGCGGTCAGCTCGTAGGGCTCCACCAGGGAAGACCAGCCAAATACTTCGTCTGGCCCGACGGTCATCACCACCGCGTGCTGGTCGCCATCGGCGTTGGTGTTCATCATCAATTCCACACGGCCTTCGAGTAGGAGGTACATGTTGCTCGCCTGTCCCCCCTCGCGGAAGATGAACTCTCCGGTTGCGTAGCGTCTCTCTTCGGCCAGGATGGCCATGGCCTTAATTTCGTCTTCTTCGAGGGAGGAAAAGCTTGAAAAGCTCGCGATGATTTCCGGTGCGATCATGGTCAGCCTCCTTGAGTTGCTTCCTACGCTCTGTCGTCTGGATTTGGATTTGGCTTTGGATTAGAGATCGAGGCAGCCTCCTCTTATTGTACTTCGTTTCTGCTTGTAAAGCCAGAGACGCCCAAGACAGAACTGATCCCAAGCATGCGCTCCCAGCCAGTGTAGATATGCATCTTCGTCCCACGCGCGTAGCCGATAAGGGTGATGTGCCATTCGCGGGCCAGCTCAACTGCCAGGTGGGTGGGCGAGTTCAGGGTAGCCACGATTGGCACCCGCATGCGCGCGGCTTTGCCTAACATCTCTACCGAAACACGACCAGTAGTCAGCAGAATTGCGTCATGCATTGGAATGTCCCCCGCCAAGCATTCGCCCGCTACCTTATCCAGCGTGTTGTGCCGCCCAATGTCGGTGGAGACTACCAGCAGTTGACGCCCGTCACTCAAACCAGCGGTGTGAAATCCCCCCACGCGCCGATAGTCGCCGGCCACGGCAGCCATCAATTCTGACATGAGGGCAGTGACCTGTGCGGCGGTAACGCGGCGTGAGGAACAAACCGGCTCACGCGCGGCGGCCAGATCTACAAAGGTAATCCCGCCTCCGCAACCACTGGTCAACGTGCGACGCACTGGCAGATTCAGATCTCGATCTTGGAGCTTAACCCGGATCACACCCTCTGGCGGCTGGTCGATCTGTATGTGGAGCACCTCTTGGGGACTGGAGATGAGACCTTCGTTGTAAAGAAAGCCAAGTGCAAAAGCTGCCAGCTTGGTGGGCGTGCACAGCACGGTCAGCCAATGCTGGCCGTTGACAATCAGGGGCCAGGCCGACTCGATCACCACTGGCTTGCTGGCACAATCTGCATCCTCTCCCACATATTCCAGGTAAGCGACTGGCTCACTGTGCGCCACGACCGGCGTAAGATACGCCCAGTTTTGTTGCATTCGGTTTGTCCCATTCGTAGACATACTTGCCTTCTCCAGGGTGCTCAGCGAGTACCCCTTCTCAAGGGGCACTAGCTACAAACAAGCTCACCATTTGGAGGCGGGTGGCGCGCAGGCGTCCTGCAATTACCTGACAGATTCTTGTGGTAACTGTGCAACAGAGTTGTTGATCGATGCCGAATAAGGCCCGAAGATCAACCCCCCTGAACTCAACCGCCTTGACTGGGCTGGCGCAAACGGCCGATGCGGTGTAGAAATGCGGCTCAACCAGCGCCGACCAACCTAAGATTTCACCGGGGGTAAGAGTCGTCACCAATTCACGACGCTTGCTCTTTGAGCTGGTATTTATCACAATATCCACCCAACCGTCTAGAAGAAGGTACATCGTGTGCGCCTGCTCGTTCTCCTCGAAGATGAAGCCCCCTGGTGGCCATGAGACTTGGCTTGCAATAATCGAAAGGCTGTACAACTCCGCTTGGTTGAGGCCAGCGAAAAAAGGGTAGCCCATCAACAGTTCGGGAGGAATCACGTCAGCTTCTCCTACAGGGTGGGTATTGGTCAAGGAACCCTGACCCTGGGCATTCGATACTTGTCAGACATACCCCTGCTCTCTTGCCAGTAGGTCCAGGTGGGCGGTGATCACATCCTCGACCAGAAGGTTGGCTGGCCGGTCCGACACGCGCTCGTCCACCGTTTTGATATAACGTTGGCACCGGTCACAGCAGTCAACCCGATGCGCTTCATCGTCGTCTACAGTGAAGTGGCGAAGCAGAGGCTGATCCTGACTCTCGCAGAACGGGCAACGCAGCCGGTCAAAACCCCACTCGGTGCGACATAGAGGACAGGCCAGAATGCGCCGCCCATCCTTGTGGGCCAGCCTGGCCATCCATGGCTCTGAGCCACACATGGGGCACATGCCACGCCGCCAGTCTACGCTTTCAACCTGTTCCCGATAGGCAGCCGCGAAGCTATCGAGGAAGGGAGACAATGCAGTGTTGAGCAGGAAGGCCAGCGTGCTGGGGTGGCTGGATGTGTCATCCGCCAGCCTTTGTACACAGGCAGCGCTATCGGCGATCAACTCAGTCAGCCATGTTTCAATCTGCATAGGCGCCAGTTGGCTGGATGCCAGCAACCGATCGAGCGCTACCTGCCCTGTCTCCCCCGCTGGCAGCAGGGGACGAAGGTCTGCCAGAGCCTCTTGAAACAGAGACACAGGGATAGGCAAAAACTCACCCGCGAACAGGGGTAGCCCGGCCCGCAACTTCGCGCGGGCTGCACTCGGCTCGATACGCAGGCCGGGCTCTATCCTGTCCGCCAGAGATGCCTGGAAGTCAAGGATACGCTGCAAGCAGATAAGCGTTTCCTGGTACTGTGGCATCGTCAGGGCATAACGTTGAATATCAGTATTCATCGGAAATCGAGTGTGTTCAGCCTACTTCAACTACCGGTCTGTGCCCTGCTGGGTGTTCGTGTTCAGCGATGGGCAGGTAGCGGTTGGCTAGGATGTAGGCCAGGATGCCGGCCGACACCACGGCTATCGAGATAGCGAATTCCAGCACATGCGGGACGTACATCGTGCCGGGGCGCGGCGCCAGGGCAATCAGGCTCACGTTCAAACGGTTGAGCACCAATCCCAAGACGACCAGTAGCGAACTCCAGAGGAGCGCCGTGCGGCTCAGCCGAACAGCTGGCAGGGCGAAGAGCACAAGGGGCAGGATCACACCGCCGACGATCTCGACCAGGAACAAAAGGCTATACAGCCCACTGGAGAACATCAAATCCAGTTCGCCGGCTACCAGTAAGTCCCCCAGCTTGACCACCAGGTAGAGCCCCAGTAGGTAGGGCAGTGCCTTGCCCAGGCCGGCCAGGATGTCCAGGTCCACTTGGTGGCCCAGCCCCTTGCTGGCCAGCGACGTTTCCAGAATGACCATGGCCAGTCCTACCGATATGGCTGACAGGAGGAAGAGGATGGGCAGGATGGGCGTGAACCATAAGGCGTGGATCTTGTCCGGCATCAGCAGCAGCGTGGAGCCCAGCGACGATTGGTGTAATGTGGACAGGACGATGCCAGCGATGATGAGCGGGATCTGGATAGTTCGTATCAGGCGCAACGGAGTCTGCATGTTGAAGCGCTCAAAAACGTTGGGGCTGAACTCCAGAGCCAGGACAGTAGTGTAGAGCAGCACGCACCAACCTACTTCGAAGAGAGGGGAATGTGGGTTCCAGTAGATGATGATGTGCCAGATTCGCCATGGCTGTCCCAGATCCACCATCAGGGCCACGATGACCATCACATAGCCCAGGAAGGCGGTCAGGATGGCCGAGCGGACAATGGGGTAATACTTCTTGAGGTTCAAGATGTACACCGTCGCCGCCAGGGTGAAACCGCCAGCGGCCAGAGCCACGCCGCAATACAGGTCGAAGCTGATCCACAATCCCCAGGCCCGGCCGTCGCTCAGATTGCTGATAGCGCCGATGCCGTTGATGAAGCGAATAATCGCCACGACCAGCCCAATGGCCATCAATACCCCCAAAATGGAAGTCGTGACCACAGGAAAAGGCTGTTTGCTTCGGTTAAGCTCAACATGGGTCTCGGCTGTCATGGCTTTAGTCCTCCTTGTCCTGGTCTGGCTTTGGCCATTGCTCCACTGGGACGCTTACCTTCTGGCTCATCATCTGCTCTCGGCGTTTGGTGATCCAGTAGATACCGGCCATTGCCGCCGAGACCACCACAATGGTGGGCGGCACGGCCGCCATGGCCACATTGGCGTAGCGCGGAATAGCCTCCGGTCCCAAGGTCGGGAAGCCCAGCTTGTCGAAGGGCACGGAAGCGATGTACAGATTGGAGGTGCCTCCCACTTCTTTCTCCCCGTAGATGTGATCAACGTATTTCTCGGGATGGGCCTCAAGGCGAGCGTGGGCCTCCTGCAAGAGTTCTTCGCGCTCGCCGAAAAGAAGTGCTTCGTTGGGGCAGGCCTTCGCACAGGCTGGTTCCATTCCCTCGGCCTGCCGATCTACACACATAGTGCATTTGCGAATGTAGGGTACCGGCGTGTCCCACTCAAAGGTGGGCACGCCAAAGGGGCAGGCCAGCGTGCAGTAGCGACAGCCGATGCACTTATGGTCGTCGTAGACTACCGGCCCTTCGGGGGTCTTGCGCAGCGCGCCTACGATGCAGGCCGCCGCGCAAGCCGGGTCTTCACAGTGCATGCATTGTCGCTTGGCGAAGACCCAGTCGAGCCTATCCCCTTCGGACACTTCGTTGAAGGTGACTGTGGTCCAGGTGTTGGCCGACCGCCGGGGCGGGTTCTCGTAGCTGCCCCAATTGCTGGTCGGTTCCGCCGGTAGGTCGTTCCACTGCTTGCAGGCGGCCTGACAACCCCGGCAACCGATGCACCTGGTCAGATCAATCAGCATACCTTTTGCCATTTCTCTCACCGCCTTTCTATACCTTCTTGACGTCGCAGAGGAACGCTTTTGTTTCGGGGATCATGGTATTGGCATCGCCCACGGGTGGGGTCAGCTCATTGGCACTCCCCCCAGTGACCAGCCCCATGTAACCCCAGTGCCAGGGCATGCCTACCTGGTGCACCACCTGGTCATTGATGATAAACGGGCGGAAACGGCGAGTGACGATGGCGACTGCTTCGATAGAACCGCGGGCTGACTCCACGATCACCCGCTCTCCGTTCTTGATATTCCTTTCCGCCGCCAGCTCGGGGCTCATTTCGACGAACATGTCAGGTTGCATCTCGGCCAGCCACGGCACATTACGTGTCATAGCGCCGCTTTGCCAGTGTTCCGAAACCCGGTAGGTTGTGCCGACGATGGGGTATGCGTGCGTTGCGCCTTTGGCATCTCGCTCCAGATCCCATAAGGCAGGGTTGGTGCCTTGAATGTGGAGCGGATTCAGGACTGGGCTTTCCCAGGGCTCGTAGTGCTCGGGGAATGGCCCATCGGCCATGGTGGGGCCGAAGATCCGAGCCCGGCCTCCGCGGCGCATGATGAAGGCCAGCTTTTCGCCTGGCGGCCAGCCGCCATCAGGTACGTCGCCTTCCCATTTGGTTTCGGGCCCAGTCCAGCGTATGACGAAGCGGTTGGCGTCGAAGGGCACCCCATTGGCATCGCACGAGGCCCGGTTGTAGATGATGCGTCGGTTCAGCGGCCAGGCCCAGGCCCAATTGCTGTACAGCCCGATACCGGCCGGGTGCGTATCGACGTTGTCTCGACGGGACATCATATTGCCGTCTTCATTGTAGCTGCCCGAGTAGAGCCAGTTAGCGCAGGCGGTGCTGCCGTCATCGGTCAATTGGGTGAAGTTCTTCACCTGCTTACCAGCTGGCACTATGATGTTGACCTCGGAGTCCTTGATGTCGGTGACGGCCCAGCCATTGATTTCTTTGGCTACCTGATGCACGTCTGCCTCGTCGGGGCCGTAGTCCCAGGCCAGCTTGAGGATGGGGTCTGGATTGGGGCCGGGGTCGGCCTCGTAGAGAGTGCGTAGGCGGATCATCAACTGGTTGATGATCCACGAGTCGGCCTTGGCTTCACCGGGCGGGTCCACTGCCTTCCAGCGCCACTGCGCCCAACGGCCGGAATTGGTGATACTGCCCTCCTTCTCCATTGAGGCGGCCACTGGCAGCAGGAAGACCTCGGTCTTGATGCTGGCTGGGTCTGCGCCGGGTCGTCTCCAGAAGCTGGAGGTTTCCGTATCCCATAAGTTTACGGCGACCATCCAGTCTAGACGTTCCAATGCCTTGCGCACTCGGTTGGCATTGGTGCCGCCCACGGCTGGATTCTGACCCCAGGCCAACAGGCCTTTGATGTCACCTCTGATCATGGCAGTCCAGATGGCCAGCCACGAGTAATTGCCGCCGTCTGCCAATTTGGGTAGCCAGTGGTAGCCAAACTCGTTGTCGGCTTGGGCGTTGTCGCCGAAGTACCACTTGAGCAGGCTGACTGCATACTTGGAGTAGTTTTGCCACCAGTTGGCGCTCTTCGGGTCGTTGCACTTCGGCGTATTGGCTTCCACATAGGCAGCCAGCGTCTCATAGCTGGCCGTCGGGGTCTTCAAATAGCCGGGCAAGATGTGGAAGAGCAGGCAATGATCCGTGGAGCCCTGGACGTTGCTCTCGCCACGCAGGGCGTTGATACCGCCGCCCGCCCGCCCCACGTTCCCCAGCAGCAATTGGATGATGGCTGCCGCACGGATGTTTTGGGTGCCGTAGGTATGCTGTGTCCAGCCCATGGCGTACATAATGGTAGCCACCCGATCCGGATTGCCGGTGGACCCAATAGCCGAGTATACTTTGAGCAAGTCCGCTTTTGGGGTTCCCGTGATGCTACTGACGGTGCTCAGGTCGTATCGTTCGTAGTGCTTGCGCAGCAGCTGCATGACGCAGTTCGGGTGCTCAAGCGTCGAGTCTTGCTTTTGGATCCAGTTCTCGTCCATCTGGTACCACCAGGTGCCTTTTTCGTAGCTGCGCACGTCTGGCTGGTAACCGCTGAAGATGCCTGCTTCGAATGTGTACTCCGGATTAACCAAATAGGAAGCGTTGGTGTGTTCGACGACGTACTCTGTGTGATACAGCTCATTGTCGAGGATATATTTGATGAGCCCCCCCAGGAAGGCGATGTCTGTGCCGGACCGGATAGGGGCATAAATGTCGGCCTTGGCCGACGTGCGGGTGAAACGCGGGTCGACACTGATCAGGGTGGCGCCGTTGTCCATGGCCTGGCTCACCCACCGGAAGGATAGCGGGTGGTTTTCGGCCGCATTGGAGCCCATGATCAAGATGACATCACTGTTCTTAATATCAATCCAGTGGTTGGTCATCGCTCCTCTACCAAACGACTCTGCCAGAGCCGCAACAGTAGCAGAGTGTCATATGCGTGCCTGGTGTTCGACGTATACCAGCCCCATTGAGCGAACTGCCTTGATCAGCAGGCTACATTCCTCATTGTCCAGGGCGGCGCTTCCGACGTGGGCAATGGCCTCGGTGCGGCGCACTAGGCGTCCGTCGGACTCCGTCTCGATCCAGTTGGTGTCGCGCGTCTGTTTGACCCGTTTGGCAATCTCGTCCAGCGCCCAGTCCCACTCCACGTCTTGCCATTCGCTGGCGCCAGCGGCCCGGTACATGGGTTTGGTGATTCGGCGGTCGTTATTAGCCAGTTGTCTGAGAGTGCCACCCTTGCTACACAGCGCGCCCCCGTTGATGGGATGATCGGGATCGCCCTCGGTGTTGACCACCTTGCCATCACGTGTGCCGACGATTATGCCGCAGCCCACGGCACAGTAGGGGCAGATAGTGGCTGTTTCGCTGGTCCATTTGATCTTCGACTGGGGCGCAGCTGCAGCTGGCAGGGCATGCCCACTTGATGCCAGCAGTGCAGAGGTTGCGCCTCCCAGTTTTAGAAACTGTCTTCGAGAAAACTTCATTGTAGATCCTCCTTTCCAGGCCCCTGGTGGGCGTGATGACGACACACATATTTGGCCTTAAGAATCCCCGACGTGGGGCAGTACGAGCTCGCATAGATGTACCTCCCCCACTTTATTTTACCTGGGCCCGGGTCGGACGTCTATGGGGGAACACCCCCTTCTATCGCGAGGATCACCCTACTCTTAGTGAGGAATATCACAAATATGAGCGGTAGCATGCTATAATGTGAGTAGATCTTCTGATGTTTGGCAAGGATCACGGCCCAGGCATCGGCCAGGCTAGTCGTGAGCGAGCAGGCAAGGTTGGAAATGGTTGAAAATCTCTTCTTGGGTCCGTTTCATGATCTGGGCCGATTTATCAGCAGTCTGGTGGCCAAGCCGCCTCCCACACGCATCACTTCTGAGGAAGCGTTGGCATCAGCTCGTCAGGCCCTGGCCAGGGACGGCTGCGATCTGTCGCGCTGCACGGTGCAAAATCTGCACAGCTTCCCGGTAAATCTTGAACCGGATGACCTGTTCGATCTGCTGCTGACGTGGCGGCAATGGCCTCTCTCCTCCTTTTTTCCCTGTTTGTTGGAGCGTGAACAGGGAGAGATTTGGCTTGAGTATCGGTGGTTAAAAGTCATCCCTGTTGTCGTGATGAAGCTGAGAGCTACCCAAAGGCCGCGCGCCATCATCTATGATATTGTTTGGGGTATTGGGCCGGGCGGGTATCACTCGTTTCTGATTGGCCAAGCCAATTTGCTGCCAACTCTGAAGGTTGAGGCTGCACCAACAACTCTCTCCATTTTCACCACCTTTCCTAAGACGCGGCTTTTTCCAGAGGCTGTTCATGACCAATTCAACTATGACGTCTATCGCAAGCTGCGCCCGGCGAGCCGGATATGGAGATAGGGCATGGCCAGACCTGGGGTGATTATCACCGGCGCTACTGGCTTCCTGGGGGGGCGGCTCATGAGACAGCTTCGCAAGGAGTATCAGATCTTTGCCATTGGCCGCCGCTCACCAAAGGAGGCCGGAGCCCCCAGAGGGGCTGGGATTCACTGGTTCCAGGTAGACATTGGCCATTTTGACCCTCTGCGAGAGGTGTTCTATCGAATCAGGGAGCTAGGGGGAGCTGATCTACTTTTGCACCTGGCGGCCTACTATGACTTCACAGGTGAGGATCACCCGGAGTACACGCGCACCAACGTAATGGGGACCCGGAATGTACTGGAGCTTGCGGTGCCGCTGAAACTGCGCAAGTTCATCTATGCCAGTTCAGTGGCTGCTTGTCCCTTCCCCCAGCCAGATGAGGTGGTGACAGAGGACACGCCGCCGACGGCGCCCGTCCCGTATGCCCGATCAAAGCGGGTGGGGGAGGAAATGATCCACGAGTTTCAGGATCGCCTCCCGGCGTGTATTTTGCGACTGGCGGCTATATTCAGCAATTGGTGTGAGTATGAGCCGCTGGACGAGTTCTTGCAGATATGGTGTAGCAACCGGTGGAACGCCCGCATCCTGGGAGGAAAAGGACAGTCGGCGGTTCCCTACCTGCACGTGCGGGATTTGCTCTCTTTTTACATTCGGGTGGTTGAGAGATGTGATGCGATAGAGTCCGGAGAGGTTTTGCAGGCGTCCCCAGATGGATCCACCACCCACCTGGAACTCTACCGGGAGGCAACGCGTGCTTATTACGGGGCGCCCCGCTTTCCGGTCTGTGTGCCCCAGCTCCTGGCCCGCCCGGGCATTGTCAGCCGTGAATGGCTGGGTCGCGCCACAGGCCACATACCCTTCGAGCGGTCCTGGATGGCCGACTACATTGACCTTCGGCTAAACGTGGATGCCTCCCGGACGCGCCGCCGTATTGATTGGGCCCCAAACCCGGATTTGCATATTCTCAAATGTATGCCAGTTATGATCCAGAATCTGCGTGACCACCCTGGGGAATGGAGAGTGCGCAGCGAACGGAGGAAGGCCACACGCCTGGCGGGTGAACTGTGAAAACGAGGTACTTGTGCTTCCGCCGCGTTGTGCAGGCGTGCGCCGGGCATGGGGTGTCGTATGAGACGCGCCCCCTACGTTTCGCCGACTAACAAACCCTCAATCTCGGCCAAGAGCTGCTCATTGGTGTAGCCAGGTTGGCTGATGGCCCCGGCGGGACACGTGACCACGCAGGTGCCGCAGCCCTGGCACATTGCTTCGTTGATACAAGCCACCATGCGCTCTTGGAAAGCCACCCGGCTGAGAGCTTGATGAGGACACTCATTCACGCACAACCAGCAGTCGCTGCACAGGATGGGGTTGACCACAGCGGCGATGGGTTCGACGTCTACCACGCCTTTGTCAATCAGGGCCAGGGCACTGGCGGCTGCCGCCGCGCCCTGGGCGACACTGTCGGGGATATCTTTGGGGCCCTGGCAGGCGCCGGCGATAAATACCCCTTCGACGGCTGTCTCAAACGGGGCTAGTTTGGGGTGTCTCTCCATGAAGAAGCCTTCTTCGGTGCAGCCAATGCCGAAAAGATGGGCTACCTCGGCAGCATCCTGGTGCGGCTCCAGCCCCGCCGCCAGAATCACCATGTCCACTGGAACGATTACCTGCCGCCCCAATAAGGTGTCTTCAGCTTTGACCAGCAGTTTGTCACGCTGCCGGATGACCTCTGCTCCTTTGCCGTGCACAAAGATCACCCCCGCCCGCTGCACCTGTTCGTAGAATTCTTCGTAGCCTTTGCCAAAAGCCCGCATATCGACGTAGAACTCGAAGACGCGGGCGGGCGTCTGCTCTTTGACCATTCGGGCAAATTTGAGCGAAGCCATACAGCAAATGCGAGAGCAATGTCGATTGAAATTCTCATCTCGGCTGCCGATGCAATGCAAAATGGCGATGCTGCCCGGCTCACGACCATCCTTCATCACGACTTTGCCCCCAGTCGGCCCGGAGGGATGACACAGCCTTTCGAACTGCAGGCTGGTGAGCACATTGTCCCATCGCCCATAGCCATATTGGATAGCCCGGCTGGGGTCGAATAGCTGAAAGCCGGTAGCTAGGATGATGGCTCCCACTTCGAACTCCTGGAATTGGTCTTGTTGCTCAAAGTCGATGGCCCCAGTGGGGCAGGCTTTTTGGCAAGCTTTGCATGTGCCGCGCTGAAAATACGCACAGTGCGAAGCATCGATCAGTGGCAGGTAGGGCACTGCCTGGGAGTAAGGAAAATAGATTGCCGATCTCTTACCCATCTCTTGGTTAAATTCCGAGGGGATGTCATCCCATGGACACGCTTCGACACAGATGCCGCAGCCGTTGCACAGGGCCTCGTTCACGTAGCGCGCCTTCTGGCGCAATTGGGCCCGGAAGTTGCCCACAAAACCTGATACACTCTCCACCTGGCTGTAGCTGAGCAGTGTAATCTCGGGATGTCTCGCCACCTCAACCATTCTTGGCACAAGGATGCAGGCTGCGCAGTCGAGGGTGGGAAAGGTCCTGTCGAGCATGGCCACATGTCCCCCAATGCTCGGTTCACGCTCGACCAAAATCACTTGCTTGCCCGCGTTGGCCAGGCGCAGAGCACCTTCGATTCCGGCGATGCCGCCACCCACGACCAGCACGGCGGGGGTGATAGGCACCTGCCTGGCGATGAGGGGGCGGTGATGCCTTACGCGGCGTACAGCGGCCGCGATGACGCTTTTGCTCTTTTGGGTTGCCTGGCGGCCATCCTGCGTGACCCACGAGACCCGCTCACGGATATTAGCCATTTGAAAGCTAAAGGGATTCAGGCCTGCTGCCTGGCACACCTGGCGAAAGGTGACCTCGTGCATCAGCGGCGAACAGGCTGCCCCGACGATGTGGGTCAGCCCTAACCTCTTAATGTCCTCTTGGATCAGTTTCTGACCGGAGTCGGAGCACAGGAATTTGTGATCTCGGACGATCGCCACACCATCCAGACGACGGGCAAATTCAGCTACTCCAGCAATGTCCACTGTGCTGGCGATGTTGGTGCCGCAGTGACAGACATAAACCCCTGTGCGGCCCGGTGAGGTCATGTTGAGCCCCTACCACTCTACTTTGCTTAGCATGGCTTCCCAGATCAACTCGGCCACGTCAAGCACCCTCACCGACTGGCGCATGCGTTGGGCGGCGTTCAGTAGAGCTCGCTTGCATTGTGGGCAAGCCGACACGATGATGTCGGCTTCTACGTCCAAGGCTTGCTGCAGTCGGCGCATGGCTACTTCCATGGTCGCCTCGTCGCTGAAGATTTCCACGTCTCCGCCACCCCCACAGCATAGCGCATTGTCGCGAATATTGGCCATCTCGTGGAGTTCCACGCCAGGTAGACTGTTCAGGATTTGGCGCGGGGTATCGTATTCTTGACTCTTGCGACCCAGGTCGCAGGGGTCATGGTAGGTGACCACACGTGGCAGGATGCCTGGTTTGATACGCCGATTGTCCAGTAACTCGGCCAGGAACTGGGCGGCATGTCTGATCCTTAGTCGGACCGGCAAGTCTACAAAACCAGGATATATAGTCGTCCAGGCATAAAAACAGGAAGGACAGGTGGTAACCAAATTGGACACTCCCAATTCTTTGACCTGGGCAACGTTGTGCGCGACCAAGTCGGCCATCTCATCCTGCATCCCGGCATTGTAGAGAGGGTAGCCACAGCACCATTCGTGCTCCCCCAAGGTGGTGAAGCGGATGCCTGCTTGATTGAGAACGCGCCCGAAGGCCTGGGGAATGCTGTAGGCACGTGGATAAAAAGAGGCCACGCAACCCACAAAGTAGAGGACGTCCGCGCTAGTTTTACCCTCGATATTTGACAAAGGCTGGGGAAGATTGGTGCTCCAGGCGAGTCGCTCTTGATTTGGATCCCCGGAGATGTTGTGTGTGGTCTTAATTGTGTTGTGCAGGAGGCTCAACCCCTGCGGCACATGGAGTCCCTCCTGGACCGCGCACGCCTTGAGGCCGATCATCGTGTCCGAGAGCGGGATGCCGCGCGGACAATGGGCGGCGCAGGCCCTACACGTGGTACATAGCCAATACGTTTGGCTCTGAAGTGCCTCATCTTTTAATCCCAGTCGAACCAATCCCCATAGCTGACGGGGGCTCATACTCATAAGACTGGCGGTGGGACAAGAAGCGGTGCAGCTGCCACACTGGATGCAGGTGCGCAATTTTTCGACGTCTGGTGTGACCTGGGCGGCGAAAGAGGGGTCTAATTGTTCTTCTGTCCAATATGAGAGGCCGGCCATCAGTCTTCACCCACTTCAATCAAGCCCTTTCGAATGGCGTACTTGATCAGCTGCGGCAGACTCTGGAGTTCCAGCGTTCGCATCATGCTGGCCCGGTGCTTTTCGACGGTTTTCACACTCAGGTGCAGCATATCAGCCATTTCGCGGGTCGTCTTCCCTTCAGCTGCCAGGCGCAAAGTCTGTTTTTCACGCAGCGTGAGGCTGTCGTAGCGTGATTCTGTCTGTTTGGACTGGTGCGCCAGGTAGTCCTCCAGAACGGCTTTGGTGACACCAGGAGACAGGAATGCTTCACCGCTATATACCGCCCGGATGGCTGCTATTAGTTCGTCGGGCTCGCTCTCTTTCAGCACGTAGCCCAAAGCGCCCGCTTTGAGCATGGCAAAGAAATATTCTTCACGGTCATGCATCGTCAGGGCCAGAACATTAATGCGTGGCATGCGTTCTCTGATCTCCTGAGTAGCCTCAAGCCCGCTCAGGTCGCCCATAGCAATGTCCATCAAGATAACATCAGGCTGAAGACGGGTGGCCTGCTCAATAGCTTCACAGCCGCTACCTGCCTCACCGATGACTTCTATGTCGGCGTAGTCCTCCAGCAGCGACCGGATACCGGCTCGCACCAGGCGATGGTCGTCGGCTATCAAAACTCGAATCTTCATCACCATCAGGTCCTTTAGGCCATCCCTCAGCTCTGATTCAGGGGGATTTCAGCCAGCACTAGGGTTCCGCTACCGGGCCTGGACCCAACGTAGAATTTGCCACCCAACAGGGTGATGCGTTCCTCCATACCACGCAGTCCCCAGGCTTGCTGGTGCCTGTGCATCACCTGGTCGAAGTCAAACCCCACACCATTGTCTTCTACACGTACAATAAGCACGTTGTTTTTCTTGTTTAGAGAGATACTTGCTTCACTTGCATGGGCGTGGCGGGCGATGTTGGTGATGGCCTCCTGGACAACGCGAAAAACAGCCGTCTCGACTTCAGCTGGCAGTCCGTCTTTCAGCCCCATGGCCCGCAGCTGCACCTTAACGCCAGCCGGTTCCAGGTATTTCTTAACCTGGCTGTGCACCGCCAATCCCAAGCCCAGGTCATCCAGAACCTCAGGGCGCAGATCGAAGATGAGATCACGCAAGTCGTGCAGAGCCTGAGTGGCGGTGTTGCGTACTCTGACCAACTTATCCTTCCCGCTCGTAAACCCAGCAGGCAGACTATTCTCCACGGCCGTCGTGGTCATAATGATAGCCGTCAGTGATTGCCCGATGGCATCATGGAGTTCGCGCGCCAGCCGTGTACGCTCCTCCTCTTGCGTGGTCAGGACCTTCCCCAGCAGGCGCTTGCACATCGCCTCTCTGCCCTGCAGTTGTTCGTACAGGGTACTCAACTCCCGCGTGCGCTCTTCGACCATTTCCTCCAGGGCTTCGTTCCAGCGTCGATGATCTGCCAGAATGGCTTCCAGTCTGACTCGCATGTGCTCCAGATTGGCATTCAGACGTGCCACCTCGTCAATACCATCGCGGGGGATGGGCACCCCCAAATTGCCGGCAGCGAATTGCGCCGAAGCCTCATTCAACGCCTGAAGAGGTCCCACGATTTGGCGCGTGACCAGCCAGGTGATGAGCAGACCGACAGCCAATGCTGTGCCGCCGCCCAGCAGTATCAGTTGCCGCAGGTGGTTGACAGGCGCCATCGCCTCGCTGACAGGCTGCCGGATGGCCACGCCCCATGGCGCAACAGTCAAAGGTGCAAAGGCCAGCACTTCTCCGGTTCGGCGTATCTCCTCCTCAGCCTCACTCTGGTGACAGGAGTGGCATTCACCAACTAGTGACTGCTGCTCATCAATCAAGCTGGTGAACTGATCCGTGTGATCCCCTTCACGGAAACGAAGCTCCGGTAAATTGGAGGCCAGAACTACGCCTTCCCGGTCGACGACTTCGATGTAGCTGGAGCCACTCGGCGCTAACTGATCTAGGACCCCCTCCAGGCCCAATTGGTCGATGCCTATCTCCTCGACTAGCAGGCTGCTTATCTCAGGCCTGGGCTGCCTGACCGGCACCACCACCAAAACGTAGGCTGGCGTCGAGTCCGGCACGTGGCGCAGGTTCGAGATGTAAGCGGCATTGCCTTGCAAGGCGCGCTGAAGGACAGGCAGGTCATAGAAGGGCTTTGAGATTAGAGAGGCATCCAGAGGTTCTGTCCAGAGAATCGTGCCGTTTGTATCGAGCCAGAAAAGGCGGCGCCCATAAGCACTTAATCGTAGTTGCGCATCTTGAAGTGGTATGGCTAGCCTGGATGAGTGGGGTGGGGGTGGCCGATCTAAGTCTGGATGCGCAGCCGTGGTTTCCAAGATCGTCAAGGCTTCGTCCAGCCGCCGGTCTAGCGACGATGCGACCAGCTCAGCAATGGCCAGCTGATAT
Organism: Anaerolineales bacterium; assembly: GCA_020343875.1. GTDB lineage: Bacteria > Chloroflexota > Anaerolineae > 4572-78 > NAK82. Next base: position 2,891,563 of record CP070811.1, read on the forward strand.
TTGAGGCTTTGTTGAGTGCTTGCCTTGATCGCCTGGTGGCCTGCCACCCAGAAGAAGGCGAATACAGCCAACAATCCGACCATGGTCAGCAGTTGGATGCGCCGTTGAAGGCCCAAATTCGCCAGCCAGGTTGGGGCCCGAGTCACCATCCGTCGCTGCCTGTACAAGTACTCTCAGTCCAGGAAGGAATCCAGGTTCTGCATGTGTATTATATCACAAATAGGCATCTCTTTCAATTAGGATCTTCCTGGCTTTACTCTGATGCACATAGACCCAAAGGTGGTTTGGCTTGAGTTAGCCTTGACACCTCCTGGGGGGTATGATATACTGATTCTCGAGGTTGTGGCGGAGAGGGTGAAGTCAATGGCATATGCCAATATATTGTGTGCTGCATATAATTTCATGGACCACGGGTGTAAGGCGCCCACCGGGTTTTAGTTTGACATAATGATTCGGGCCGTGGGCGGGTCAGCCTGCGGCTTTTTTGTTGGCCTTCCACGAGGGGGAACGTTGTTCGCAGTGGGTACTATATCCCGAGAGGACATTGGCGTAACGGCCGCGGGCTGCTGGCAAGCATCCACGGCCGTGTTTGCTGTCATGGAGGTTGAGTCGTGGCCATAGCTGCTCCGCCACGCGCATTTGATCTAAAACGCACCATTTCGCCCAATCGCCTGCTTGGCCTATGGCGAATGATGAGCGGCTTTCGGCTGGCCTACCTGGGAGCGACGCTCAGCCTTGCCGTGGCAGCTGTGTCGAGAACAGCCACGTACTTGCTGCTCCGCTATTTCATCGACGACGTCTTGAGTCGCGGGGGGTTCGCTGGCACCTTGCCGTTGGTTGCCCTGGGTTTTGTGGGCCTGGCACTCTTCGGGGGCGTGTTTACGTTCCTCAGTGGGCAGCTGGCAGCCAGGACAGCTGAAGGAATTGTGCTGCGCCTGCGCAACTATCTTTTCGATCACATTCAACGACTGTCCTTTACCTATCACGATCATATCCAGACTGGCGAACTGATTCAGCGTTCCACCTCAGATGTGGATGCCCTGCGCCGCTTCTTTGCCGATCAGGCGATTGGCTTGGGGCGCATCGCACTGCTTTTTGTGATCAACCTGGCAGCTTTGCTGAGCCTGAATTGGAAACTGGCACTGCTTTCAGTGGTCGTGGTACCCTTGGTGGTGCTGATTTCGATCTTCTTCTTTGTGCGCGTCTCGAAAGCCTACGAGGCCTACCAGGAACAGGAAGCGACACTGTCCACTACTTTGCAAGAGAATCTGACTGGCGTACGGGTGGTCAAGGCTTTTGCCAGGCAGGCTTATGAACGTGATCGCTTCGAGCAAGAGAACTGGGAGAAGTTCCTGCGCGGCAGGCGGTTGCTGCTAATGCATTCCTTGTATTGGCCGGTAACCGATATCTTGTGTGGCCTGCAAATGCTGGCCGGCTTTCTGACCGGCGCACTGATGGCAATCAACGGCACGATCTCGGTAGGTACATACATGGCCTACGCTGGCATGGTGATTTGGATCATCTGGCCGATGCGCAACCTGGGCCGGCTGATAGTGCAAACATCCACCGGGCTGGTTTCCTATGGGCGCGTGGCTGAGATCATCCAGGAGGAGCGTGAGCCTTTGACCGAAGGCCAGCACTCGCCCAAGGGGGATTTGCGGGGGGAGATCATATTTCGAGATCTTTGCTTTGAGTATGATACGAACAGCCCGGTGTTGAAAGGCATTAGTTTTGGCTGCCAGCCGGGTCAGGTCGTGGCCTTGCTCGGTTTCACAGGTTCGGGCAAGACCAGCTTGGTCAACTTGCTACCCCGCTTCTACGAGTACACCAGCGGCAGTGTGACCTTGGATGGCGTCGAGTTAAGCGAATATCCGCGCTATTTCTTGCGCCAGCAAATCGGCATCGTGGAACAGGAGCCGTTCCTCTTCTCGCGCACCATCCGCGAAAACATCACCTACGGAGTGGGGCGCGACGTCACCGAGACGGAAATCGTGGCCGCCGCCCAGTCTGCAGCCATTCACGATGTCGTGGCTGCCTTTCCCAATGGCTATGACACACTGGTGGGTGAGAAGGGGGTGACGCTTTCCGGCGGGCAGAAACAGCGCCTGGTCATTGCGCGTACTTTGCTAAAAGATCCTCGTATACTTGTTTCGGATGACGCGACTTCTTCAGTTGACGCCGAAACTGAGGGCGTGATCCGGGAGGCGCTGGAGCGGCTGATGCAGGGCCGTACCACCTTCATTATCGCCCATCGTATCCAGAGCGTGATGGTGGCCGATTTGATCTTGGTGCTCGACAAAGGACAGATTGTGCAGCAGGGCACCCACGAAAAGCTGCTCGCCCAGCCCGGTATTTATCGACAAATCTACGAGTTACAGACCCGTGTTGACTTTGAACTGGAGAAGGAAGTAAGCGGTGTCGAACTTCGAGTTTGAAGAAGAAGAATTCACCACTCAGTTCAACGGCAGGACCGTACTCCGTGTTCTATCTCAGACCAGGCCGCACTGGAAGTGGGTGGTTGGCTTTATGGTGACCATCGCTATTGTGTCGGCTTTGGATTCGTATTTCACCGTCCTCAGCAAGCGAATCATTGACGAAGGCATCGTAGCTGGTAACAGGGCAGCCCTCGTACGTATCGCCACCACGTATGGCGCCCTGATCTTTGTGCAGGCGGCCAATGTCTTGGGCTTCATTTTTCTGGCCGGCGTCCTGGGAGAGCGAGTTCAATACGACCTGCGTAAAAGAATGTTCAACCATCTCCAAGATCTATCCTTCTCGTATTTCGATCGGACTCCGGTGGGCTGGATCATGTCACGAGTAACCTCCGATTCGGAGCGGATCGCCCAGTTGGTGACTTGGGGCTTGTTGGACGTTACCTGGGGCACGTTTAATATTTTGACGGCAATTGTCTTTATGCTGATCATCAACTGGAAGCTGGCCTTGATCGTCTTGGCTATCATCCCCATCCTGATAGTGGTGGCGGTCCAGTTCAAAAAGAAGATCATCGTTGAGTACCGGCTGGTGCGCAGAATCAATTCCAGAATCACGGGTGCTTACAATGAGAATGTCACCGGCGTGCGAGTGGTGAAAGCGCTCTGCCGCGAAGAGGAGAATTTGCGTGAGTTTGGCCAGCTTTCGAGTGAGATGTATCGTGCTGCTTATCGGGCAGCCTGGCTTTCGGCGCTGTTTCTCCCCACGGTGCAGCTCATCAGCGCGGTGGCCGTGGGAGGTATCGTTTGGTATGGCGGGCTTCAGGCTCAATTTGGTGGCATGACAGTTGGAGGCATTCAGGCTTTTATTTCTTACGTTACCTTCATGCTCTGGCCTATCCAGGATTTGGCGCGTGTTTATGCCGAGATGCAGCACGCCATCGCTTCGGCCGAGCGCGTCTTCTCACTGATTGACTCGGTGCCTGAGGTGTCCGATTATCCTGGCGCGCTAGACCCCGGCAGCATTCAAGGCAGCATCGAGTTTGACCGGGTGGATTTCTACTACGAGCCGGGTAAACCTGTTCTGGAGGATTTTTCCTTAACCGTGAACCAGGGCGAAACCATCGCTCTGGTGGGGCCTACTGGCGGAGGCAAGTCTACCATCGTCAATCTCCTGGCTCGCTTCTACGAGCCGAAGCGAGGTATGATACGTATTGCTGGCCAAGATTACACGACGTTGTCTCTGCACGCCATTCAGTCTCGGATTGGGATGGTATTGCAAACGCCACATCTTTTCTCTGGCCCAGTCCGTGAGAATATTCGCTACGGCCGCCTGGATGCCACTGACGAGGAGGTCGAACAGGCCGCCAGGCTGGCCGGGGCGCACGACTTCGTGGTGACCTTGGAAAAGGGATACGACGACGAAGTTGGAGAGGGGGGCAACCTCCTTTCGGTCGGCCAGAAGCAGCTCATCAGCCTGGCGCGCGCGGTATTGGCCCAACCCGAGATCTTTATTATGGATGAGGCAACCAGCTCGGTAGATACTCTGACTGAGGCCTTAATCCAAAAGGGCATGGAGTTGCTGATCAAGAACTGCACCAGCTTTATCATTGCCCACCGGCTGTCGACTATCAAGCGGGCCGACCGGATTCTGGTCATCGAAAATGGAAAGATCTGTGAGATGGGTAGCCACACCAAACTGTTGCGTGCTCGAGGACACTATTACCAGCTCTACACACGGCAGTTCCGGCGTGAGCTGGAGCTGGAGTACGATTCGTTTGTGACAAGCTTGGGGCATTCCAGCCCCTGAAAGGTGCACATCTTCTCACAGTATCAGACAATTCTCCTGTTTGCCTATCGTGCGATATTAGACTCTCAGCGAGGTGATGCATGCGTGCTCTGCTCTATGATGAAAGACTTGAGTTTTGCTCCAATGCACCCGAACCGACGCCGTTGCCGGGCGAGGCGTTGATTCGGGTTCGGCTGGCTGGTATCTGCAACACCGATCTGGAGATCGTGCGGGGATACTTGGGCTTTCGCGGGACATTGGGTCACGAGTTTGTGGGCGTGGTGGCTCGTGCTGACGAGGCGCCGGAGTGGGTTGGCAAGCGGGTAGTGGGTGAGATCAACGCCAATTGCGGAGAATGTGCTGCCTGCCGCCGAGGTGATCCCACCCATTGCTCTGGCCGCACTACGCTGGGCATAGACCAGCGCGATGGCACGATGGCCGACTACTTCACCCTGCCCACTCATTTGCTCTACTCGGTGCCCTCTTCGATCCCCGACGAGTGGGCGGTGTTTACTGAGCCACTGGCTGCCGCCTGCGAGATCACTCAGCAGGTTCACATTCGGCCCACAGACCGGGTGGTGGTGTTGGGCGATGGCAAGCTTGGTCTGCTGATTGCCCAAGTGTTGCAGCTGACCGGCTGTGAAGTGCTCAGCGTGGGACGGCACCCGGACAAGCTGGCCATTCTGGCGCGCCGTGGCATGCGCACCCAGATCGCTCAGGAGAAAATCGTGCCGGGAGCGGATGTGGTCGTTGAAGCTACCGGCAGCCCGGAAGGGTTTGCCACTGCACGCGCTCTGGTCCGCCCACGGGGAACCTTGGTGCTCAAGAGTACTTTCCACGCTGATGTCACTCTGGATTTAAGCATGGTTGTGGTCGACGAAGTGAACTTGGTCGGATCCCGCTGCGGGCCGTTCCTGCCTGCCTTGCGCTTGCTGGAACAGCGCTTGATCGACGTGGAGCCGCTCATTCATGATACCTTTTCGCTGGATGACGGACTGGTCGCCTTTGAGCGGGCGGCCTCAGCTGGCGTGCTCAAGGTTCTACTGGCTGCCTAATACCTGGGATAATGACAGGGTTAGGTTAAGGTTGAACTTCAGATGTGGTTACCTGCTCTACTGCTCGCATTGGCCATAGCCCACCAGGCAAGAACGGCCCAAAATGGGCAGAGTTGGACTTGCAGCGCTAGGGTGTTCGTGGTATAATGTAGGCGGTACGCAGATAGAAGTGGGTGGTTGTGTAAAAGTGGGAGTTCCCCCACTTTTCTTTATGTGGAAGCACAGGCAGTTGGCGTGTTACCCACCAGTCTGCAAGTCAAAGGCGTTTCCTGAGTGAAGGTGGCCGTCAAAGGTAGGGGGCTCGAGGATATTGTGAACAAAGAGTTTATTAGTGCTATCAACCAGGTATGCCATGAAAGGCAACTTTCTAAAGAGGTTGTGCTGGAGGCAATTGAGGCGGCGTTGATTTCTGCCTACAAGCGTAATTTCGGCGCGGCTCAAACCATCACGGCCCAAATTGATCCCGAGACTGGTGTGGCCAGGATTTTCGTCGAGAAAGAAGTGGTGGCTGAGGTCATTGATGGCAAAGCGCAAATTACGTTAGAAGAAGCGCGCAGATACAACCCTGACATGGATATCGGCGACGTGACTCATATCGAAACCACCCCGGCTGATTTTGGCCGCATCGCTGCGCAAACCGCCAAGCAGGTAATCTTACAGCGCATACGCGAGGCCGAGCGCGATTCGTTGTACAACAGTTACGCCGAACGCGAAGGTGAGATCATCAACGGCACAGTACAGAGCATCGAGCCTCAGCAGGTGACACTTAGCTTGGGCAAGGTAGAGGCAATACTGCCGCGCTCTGAGCAGATTCCTACCGAACGCTATGGTATTGGTCAGCGACTGCGCGCCTACGTGTCGGAAGTGCAGAAAACAAGCCGGGGGCCAACCATTGTCGTTTCACGTACGCATCGTAATATGTTGCGCCGTTTGCTTGAGCTGGAGGTGCCTGAGATCTACAACGGCACCGTCGAGATCAAATCGATTGCCCGGGAAGCTGGCTACCGCTCGAAGGTGGCTGTGGCTGCCTTACAAGAAGGTGTCGACCCAGTTGGATCGTGTGTAGGCATGCGGGGTGTGCGCATCCAGAGCATCGTTAACGAGCTGAACGGCGAGAAGATTGACGTGGTACAGTGGAGTCCCGACGTTGCTACTTTTATTGCCAATGGCTTGAGCCCGGCCAAGGTGCTCAACGTGATACTTCAAGATAATGGTGATGGGAAGACGGCAATTGTAGTCGTCCCCGATAAGCAGCTATCGCTGGCCATTGGCAAGGAGGGGCAGAATGCCCGCCTGGCAGCCAAGCTGACCGGCTGGAGAATTGACATAAAGAGCGCTACCGAAGCTGCCGAAGAGGCTCTCCGAAAAGCACTTGAAAAGGAACCTGTGCGCCAGGCCACAACCAAGGCCCAGGACATCCTGGCTATGGCCGAAGAGATACTCAAAGAGAAAGAGGGCGCTGCCCTGTCCGAAGGTGAATTGCATGCCCTCAGTCAGGCCATTCAGGTCGTTGACGAAGCAGAGGTAGCCTTGGAACTGGAAATGCAGCGCGCTGCCGCCCAGCTGCAGGAAGAGGCAGAGTCGGCCGAACCAGCTGACGAAGTTGAGGAGGGGGTGCCAGGTGCGGCGCCAGCTGATTTGCTGGCTCAAGCCGAGGCATTGTTGGTTGCGTCAGGCCAGACTCTTGAGGAAGCTGGAGTTGCAGCGCAAGAAGTGGTTGTCGAGGACCACTTGGAGGTTGAGGAGTTGCCAACTGGGGTGGAGACGCCTGTGGGCGAGGCCGTGCCAGTTGCCGTGACTGAGACCGAGCCGGTGGCCGCTGAAGAAGCTGCCGTACCAGAAGGCGCCCAGGTGGTTGTTGATGTTGTTGAAGATCTGGTTGAGACAGAGGTGGCCCCGGAGGTTGAGGCCGAGCTAGGACCACAGGAAGGCGAGGTTGAATGGCTGGGGCCGGAAGATGAAGACGAGGAGTACGACGACGAAGATCGCCGCAAGTCCAAGAAGAAGACACGACGCAAGAAACGGCAGCTTGTCTTTGATGAGGATCTGGGTGAAGTCGTGGCTCGCCGCCGCCGCAAGCCAGGGCGGCGACGCGAGGAATGGGAAGAGTACTAGGCCCGGCACCAGCTCGGTATGAAACGCAAACACGTGCCGCAAAGAACCTGTATAGCTTGCCGACAGGTGAAGTCCAAGCGCACTATGATTCGGGTTGTGCGAGCACCCGCTGGCAGAATCTGTGTAGATGAGACGGGCAAGGCGCATGGGCGGGGCGCATACCTGTGTCGAAACCAAGCCTGTTGGGAAAAAGGGATCGGTCAGGCCCACAGCACCAACAGCAGCGCCCTAGCCCACGCGTTAAAAGGCACCTTGTCTGAGACGGATCGGGCTGCCCTGCTGGACTACGCCCGACGATTGCCAGATATGGCATCGACGGATGAAAATCACTCTGAAGGAGTAGCACAAAAGTGAACAGGCCAGGCTTCTATTTGCTGGCGGGAGGGCGCGCATGAGCATGTGAGGCACGTAATTGCTCTACTATTTGCCCCACTATTTTGGCCTCTGATTTTCCTCCCTCCAACCTTCGGTTTTGGCCTGTCGGCCTGGTGACTTCTCCTCAAAAGGACAGTGGTGCCAATTGCTGATTGAGGTCGCATATTATTCCGGCGACCTATGAGTGTCTTGTCGGACATGTTTTCGGCTGGCAATTGGCGCTGTAGGTGTGTTGGCCTATTCGGTATGGGTTTGCCAGGGCTTTGGTGGCACAAGGGTTAGCTTGTGCCAAGCGGCCGGTTTCCTTCATAATCTGCATTCTACTGATCGCATGCAGGGACCCGGTTCTTAGGGTGAGTCAAAAAAGGGGGTTGTGCAAATGGCTATAGAACGGACCAAACAATCATCGCAGGGCTTGCAGAATGGTGAAGACCGAGTGATTCAAGTGCCGCCATCGCTGACTGTGCGTGATCTGGCTGCTTTGATGGAAGTCAGTCCAATTGATGTGATTAAAGAGTTGATGCTGAATGGCATTATGGCCAACATCAATCAACAAATCGATTTCGACACGGCAGCCATCGTCGGCACCGAAATGGGCTTTGAAATTGTGCCAGAAGTGGGGGAGGAAGAGGAAGTCTCGGCCGCTGTAGAAGCGGTCCCTTTGCGAGAACGTTTCATTGCTGGTGAAGACCCTAGCAAACTAAAACCTCGCCCCCCGGTGGCAACCGTACTGGGCCATGTGGATCACGGCAAAACTACTCTACTGGATGCCATTCGCGAAACCAGTGTCGTGGACGCCGAGGCTGGTGGTATCACTCAGCACATCGGTGCCTACCAGGTGGATGTGACAGGGCGTAGGATTACCTTTTTGGATACGCCGGGGCATGAGGCATTCACGGCCATGCGTGCGCGGGGTGCCCAGGTTACCGATTTGGTCATCTTGGTGGTGGCTGCCGACGACGGCGTAATGCCTCAGACCCGGGAGGCGATTGACCACGCACGGGCGGCCAAGGTACCCATCATGGTCGCTCTCAATAAGATTGACAAAGCCAATGCGAACCCCGATCGAGTGAAACAAGAGCTGGCCGACTTGGAGCTGGTGGTGGAGGACTGGGGCGGCGACGTGATCTGTGTCCCCATCTCAGCCAAGCAACGGCAGGGCATTGACGATCTGCTGGAAAATATCTTGTTGGTTACCGATGTGGCTGATCTAAAGGCGAATCCCGATAGCGCTGCCCAGGGCACGGTTATCGAGGGCAAAATGGACGAAAGGCGCGGTGTGACCGCTACCTTGCTGGTTCAGAATGGCACCATCTACGTCGGCGACATCGTTGTCATTGGAGAGGAATATGGCAAAGTTCGAGCCATGTTCAATGACCGCGGTGAGCGAGTGAAGGAAGCCGGTCCGTCAGCACCGGTGGCTATTCTAGGCATGCGCGAGGTACCTGCAGCCGGAGAGTCCTTTGCGGTAGTTGAGTCGGAACGAGTCGCTCGTGAGCTGGTGAATCAGCGTACCGGGGCACGACTTGATGCTGGCAAGCAACTGCGTCGTACAATAACACTTGAAGATATTTATGATCGCATGAGGTCGGGCGAAGTCAAAGAGCTCAACCTGGTACTAAAAGCCGACGTTCAGGGGTCCATTGACCCTATTGTCAAGTCGCTGGCGGACTTGGGCGATGCAGACTTGAAAGTGCGCATCTTGCGCCGCGGCACTGGTAACATTTCTGAGTCCGACATCATGTTGGCAGTTGCTTCCTCGGCTATCGTCGTCGGTTTCCAAGTAGAGATTGACCCCGCTGCTCGGCGTTTGGTGGAGGCCGAGGGCGTGGACGTGCGACTCTATGATATTATCTACAAGCTGATTGACGATATTGATAAAGCGCTCAAGGGCCTACTAGAGCCTACTTACCGGGATGTGGTTACAGGCCACGCTGAAGTGCGGGCCGTCTTCAGGATCCCGCGCAGGGGACGTGTGGCTGGCTCTTATGTGCTCGATGGGCAGGTGACACGCAATGCATTGGCACGTGTTCTCAGAAACGCTGAGGAGATCTACACCGGTAAGATAAATTCACTCAAGCGTTTCACTGATGACGTGCGCGAAGTGGCCGTGGGTTTTGAGTGCGGCATTGGCCTGGAAGGCTTCGAAGAGTTTCAGGAAGGCGACGTCATCGAATTCTATAAGAAAGAGCGGGAAACTTAGATCTTGATGCCTGATCTTATCCTGTACCCTATCAAAGAGACTTGTAGGTGACCACCAGACGACAGCGACAGGTAGCAGAACTCCTGCACCAGGAAATCAGTTTACTCATCCAGCGGCGGGCGCGGGATCCCCGCGTGAGGCTTGTGACGGTCACCGGTGTAGAGATGAGCCCAGACTTGCGCTTGGCCCACGTGTATGTCAGCGTGATGGGCGACCAAGAGGCTGCCAAACAGGCGCTTATGGGGCTCAGGCACGCCGCCGGCTTCTTTCGCCGCGAGCTGGGCGCTTCCTTATCGTTGCGCTACCAGCCGGAACTAGTCTTCCGGCTGGATGACTCCTTGGAGCGAGGCTTTCGCATTGACGAATTGCTGGACTTGCTCCACGACGAAACCCTCGATGACGAGGGGGGCGCCGAATGAATTCCAAGCCAACCGGTTTGGTCTTCGGCAGCGTCAGCGGCATCTTGAACGTTGACAAGCCGGTAGGTATCACCTCACACGATGTGGTGGCACAGGTACGTCGCCTGACCGGCCAGCGAAAAGTGGGCCATGCTGGCACGCTGGACCCTATGGCAACCGGCGTGCTTTTGCTTTGCCTGGGGCAGGCCACCCGCGTGGCTGAGTACCTGTTAGCCGGGCGAAAGCAGTATCGAGCGGTCGTAAGGCTCGGGGCATCGACAGATACCTACGACGCGGATGGGGCTATTATCCAGTCCGTGGAGTCATTCGGCTTGTCGCAAGACCAAATAGCTCATGCAATAACATCTTTTCAAGGGGTCATTCAGCAGGTCCCCCCACCTTATTCTGCCATTCGGCAGAAGGGTCGACGACTTTACGAGTTGGCCCGGCGTGGCATTGCCGTTGAGATCCCGCCCCGGTCCGTAGAAATAGACAGGTTAGAATTGGTCGCCTGGGAGTCTCCTCACCTGACCTTTGATGTAACTTGTTCATCAGGCACCTACGTCCGATCCCTGGCTCACGACCTGGGCCAGATGCTGGGTGTTGGCGGACATCTGGTAGAGTTGACCCGCCTCGCCAGCGGTAGTTGGCAATTGCAGGATGCTATTTCGCTGGATGACTTGCAAAGGGCGGTGGAGGCAGGAACCTGGTTTCACCTTCTGCACCCACTGGATGCTGCCCTGCGGGATTTCGAGCGGGTGGACCTGCCAGCCGATTTGGCTCGTGAGGTAAGCCAGGGACAGCCTGTTCTGCTCGACCGGACGCCCGAAACATCCCTGGTGCGCGGCTACGCACCCGACGATAGGTTGGTGGCTGTATTGCAGCCCTCTCGAAAACCCGGCTACTGGCGGCCTAAGAAAGTCTTTAGCAAAGCATCGGACATCTGAGACTCACGATTCAATACTGAGATTTCTTATGCAGGTGATAGATGATCTTGCGGGAGCCAAGGTTCACGGCCCCTCGTTGGTGACGGTAGGCTCATACGATGGCATTCATATCGGCCACCAGCACCTGCTTAGACAAATGCAGGCAGCGGCTGATCAACTGGGTTACCACACCTCGCTGGTTACCTTTTACCCCCAACCTAAGGCCGTGCTGGCGCCGCATTTACCTGTCCGCTATTTGACCACGCCTGCCGAGAAGATCGCTTTACTGAGCACACTTGGCCTGGATCTGACGGCCATCCTGCCCTTCACTCCCGAAATGGCCCACACCCCTGCGGCCGAATTCGCACAAGAGTTGGTCACACACCTGAAGCTGCGCCAACTATGGGTTGGGCCCGACTTCGCTTTGGGACGGCACCGGGAAGGAAACATCCCAACGCTGCGCCAAATTGGGCAGAGGTTGGGCTTTGAGGTCTGTGTGGTCCAGCCGCTGATACGGGATGGCGAGGTCGTCAGCAGTACCCGTGTCCGTCACTTGTTAACCCGGGGTGAAATCCGCCAGGCGACGACCCTGTTGGGCCGCTATCCTGGCCTTACGGGGCAGGTAATTAAGGGTGCCCAACGTGGCCGCTTGCTTGGTTTTCCCACTGCCAATCTGTCGTTACTGGCCGAGCGAGCAATCCCCGCCGATGGGGTCTACGCCTGTTTTGTGTGGGCGGATGGAACGCGATATCCAGCCGTGACCAACATTGGCATCCGCCCCAGCTTTGCCGGGGCCGAGCGCACAGTCGAAGCCTACTTGCTCGACTTCAGCGGTGACCTGTATGGACTGGATTTGAAGATGGAGTTCGTGGAGCGCCTGCGCCCCGAAATACGGTTTGAGAAGCTGGATGAGTTGGTGGCCCAAATCCGGTCCGATTCAAGACAGGCTGCCACATTGCTGGCTCAGGAACCTCCAATTCAACCACCGAAACGCTGAAGGGGCTGGAGCTTGTATGCATCCATGTTAACAGATTGACTCTGTATCAAGAGGAAACGCAGATGACTTCAAGTCTTGTGCCTGGATCTGGCAGATCAGGGGAAAGTACCCAAGCCCCCTCCAATCGACCTCTGGTGGCCGAAACCACGTTCCACGTTCGCTATGCAGAGACAGACCAGATGGGTATTGTGCACCACAGTGCCTACCTGGTCTGGTTCGAAGAGGGTCGCAGTGCTTGGACACGCCAGGCAGGACGGCCCTACGCCGACTTCGAGCGTACCGGCTACGTACTGGCGGTCAGCGAGGTAGGTGCTCGCTACTTGACACCCGCTCGCTACGACCAAAAGGTGACAGTGCGAACTCGGCTGAGCCGGCTGCGCAGCCGGCTCAGCCGCTTCGACTACGAGGTGATTGACACCGAAACGGGTAATCTCCTCGTCACTGGCTTCACGTCTCATGTTTGTCTCGATAATCAGGGCAAACCGGCCCGCATTCCCGCGGAATGGAGGCAGTTCTGGTTGGGCTTGGTGGCAGAAGCCTGATCGCCTTTCCTTCATACCCTGAACTCTGGCAGCCGCTTTTCTAGCAGCCCACGCCGGTCGGCGAATGAGGGCGCTGCCGTACGGCCCTGATAGGCCATATTGCCTAATGAATGAGTAAATAGAATCCGCTCTTTGGCGCATGCTTGGCGCGCTAAAAAATGGCCTGATTGCGGATGTCAGGTTCTTGGTTTTAGGTTATACTTTGTCATGAAAATGCGAGCACTTCGCGCATCTCCTTCCTTCTTCAGTCCAGAGGGCGGCCCGTTCCCACCGGCTTCTGGACCAACTAAAGAGAAAAAGGCCGAATAGAGAGTTCGGCCTTTTTCTTTTCCTGCTCACTGATGTATAATTCCGCTACAAATCGGCAAGGCGACACCCCCGGGCAGCAACCAGATGAAGGCCAAAGTTGCTGGCCTATCTGTTGTTGCTTTGCCTGTTCACTGGCTTAATGGCTCATGGATCAGTCAACCATTCGAAACTTTAGCATCATTGCTCATATAGACCACGGCAAGAGCACCCTGGCCGACCGCTTACTTCAGGCCACGGGCACCATCTCTGAGCGAGACATGCAGGAGCAGGTGCTGGACGATATGGAGTTGGAGCGGGAGAAAGGGGTGACCATCAAAGCCTCGGCAGTGCTCATGCACTATCAGGCCCGGGACGGTATAACCTACCAGCTTAATCTGATTGATACACCGGGTCATGTTGACTTTACCTATGAAGTGAGCCGGGCACTGATCGCCTGCGAGGGGGCCATCCTGGTCGTGGATGCAACCCAGGGCATCGAGGCCCAGACGCTGGCTAATCTGTACCTGGCTTTGGAGCATGACCTCGAGATTGTGCCGGTCGTCAACAAGATTGACCTGCCCTCGGCCCGACCCGCAGAGGTGGCCCAGGAGATTGAGGACTTGGTCGGTATCGACGCGGCCGACATGTTGCCAGTCTCAGCCAAGGAAGGCACGGGCGTTGAAGCTTTGCTGGAAGCCATCGTCGCCCGTGTGCCGCCACCCAGTGGAGATCCGCGTGCTCCCTTGCGGGCTCTCATCTTCGACAGCCACTACGACGCCTACAAGGGGGTGGTCGCCTACGTACGCGTAGTGGATGGAGCATTAGATACCGGGAAGGCCATTCGCCTTTTGGCAACCGAGCGGCAGGTGGAGCCCCTGGAGCTTGGCTTCTTTCGCCCCCAGATGGTGCCTGGAGAGCGGCTGCTAACCGGGCAGGTTGGCTACATCGCCACGGGCTTCAAGACTATTCGTAACGTACAGGTGGGGGATACGCTCACCTTGGCCGAAGCTGTCGGTGTCAGCCCATTGCCTGGATACCAGCCGATCAAGCCCATGGTCTTTGCCGGGCTCTACCCGACCGAAGGCGAGGACTATACCCTGCTCAAGGATGCCCTGGAGAAGTTGCAGCTCAACGATGCCTCGCTGATCTACGAACCAGAAACCAGCCAGGCCCTGGGCTTTGGCTTCCGGGCCGGCTTCCTGGGACTGTTCCATATGGAAATCATCCAGGAGCGCCTGGAACGCGAATACGGCCTTGAAATCCTGGCCACCGCGCCCAGCGTCGCCTACCAGGTGACGACCCGTGACAACCGGGTGGTGACTATTGACAGCCCTGCCCAGTTGCCCGATGAGGCAACCATTGAGAGCATCTCCGAGCCATGGATGCGAATCAGCATTTTCACTCCGGCCACGTACATCGGCCCAGTCATGGAGATGACCACCAAACGCCGGGCTGAGTTTGGGCAAATGGAATACCTGGACGAGCAACGGGTTCGACTCGAATATCTTATGCCTCTTTCGGAGATGATTGTGGATTTCTACGATCAGCTCAAGAGTACCACGCGAGGCTATGCCTCTCTTGACTATCATTTTGATGGATACCGGCAGGGAGACTTGGTGAAGCTGGACGTATTGGTTAATAACCAACCCGTAGATGCGCTGAGCATCATCGTTCACCGTGATCAGGCTTACTACCGGGGCCAGCGATTGGTCACCAGACTCAAGGAAGCCATCCCTCGGCAACTCTTCACGGTGCCCATCCAGGCCGCCGTCGGCAAGCGCGTCATCAGCCGAGCCAACGTAAAAGCGTTGCGGAAAGATGTGCTGGCCAAGTGTTACGGTGGTGACGTGACACGCAAACGCAAGCTGCTGGAAAAGCAGAAGAAGGGCAAACGTCGAATGAAGATGGTGGGCAGTGTGGAAGTCCCCCAGGAGGCGTTTATGACGGTGTTGAAGCTGGGCGAGGATTAGACAGGCTGCCCGCAGCGCTTTAAAATGTAAGGGGAGAGTGGAAATCAACATGGAAGCAAAACTGCAAGAACTGAAGGCTCGTCTGGGTGAGATTCACGATCTCAACAAAGCGGTGGCCTTACTAGGCTGGGATCAGCAGACTTACATGCCTCGTGGTGGCGCGCCTGCCCGCGCTGAGCAATTGGCTACATTGCAGAAGACTGCCCACAATTGGTTTATCGCTGACGAAATTGGAGCATTGATTGAAACTCTTGATGGTTCTGAGTCAGAATGGGATTACGATTCCGATGAGGCTAGTTTAGTGCGCGTCATTGCTCGCGACTACGCCAAGGCGCGTAAGATCCCCGGCGAATTAGTGGCTGAGTTTGCCCGCGTTACGACGCTGGCCTACGAAGCCTGGACCAAAGCCCGCCGACAATCGGATTTCTCCATCTTCCAGCCTCACCTCGAAAAGATCGTTGAGCTTAATGTGAGGCTGGCCGAGACGCTCGGCTACGAAGATCGCATCTATGATCCTCTGCTCGATCAATTCGAACCTGAGATGAAGACTTCTCAGGTAGAGGCCATCTTTGACGATCTGAAGGCGGAGTTATTGCCGCTAGTGAGAACTATCTCCAAGCAGACTGACGCGGTGGACGACTCGGTACTGCGCCGACCTTACGACGGGGAGAAGCAGTGGAGCTTTGGGCTGGAAGTCATCAAAGACTTTGGTTTCGACTTGACACGGGGCCGGCAAGATGAGTCGGTTCATCCCTTCACGACTTCTTTTTCCATTAGCGACGTACGATTGACTACCCGAGTAGATCCCAACTACCTGCCTACTGCTCTGTTTGGCACCCTCCACGAGTGTGGGCACGGCCTCTACGAGCAGGGCATCAACCTTGGCCTGGAGCGGACCTTCCTGGATGATGGTGTTTCTCTCGGGATTCACGAATCACAGTCTCGGTTGTGGGAAAACTTGGTGGGGCGAAGTCGTGAATTCTGGTCTTGCTATTTCTCTCGATTGCAGACTTTCTTCCCCCATCAACTGGCTGAGGTTGACGCTGAGTCTTTCTACCGGGCTATCAATCGAGTCGAGCCCTCCTTCATCCGTGTCGAGGCCGACGAAGTGACTTACAACCTGCACATTATGCTTAGATTTGAGCTTGAGAACGAGATGCTGGAGGGTAAGCTCAGAATCGCTGACCTGCCCGAGGCGTGGAACGCCAAGATGGAAACATACCTGGGCATAGTCCCTCCCGACCATGCCAAGGGTGTGCTCCAAGACGTTCATTGGTCGAATGGTATGCTAGGCTACTTTCCCACCTATGCGTTGGGCAACTTAATCTCGGTCCAGCTCTTTGACAGAATCCAGGCTGACATCCCATCGCTGCGTGATCAGATTGCAACTGGCACATTCGATGAATTGTTGAGCTGGTTACGCGAAAACGTTCACCATCATGGGCGGAAATACATTCCTGATGAGCTGGTCAGGCGTGTCACCGGAAATAGCTTGACGGCGACCAACTACATTGCTTATATCAGGGCCAAATACTCTGAAATCTACGAGTTATAGTTTGTCTGCGGCCGATGGTGAAATCGCCCTTTTATGTTGAAGGCCGGCCTTTAACTCGGGCCGACGAGTTGCGCCATCACCTGAATGAGTTGGAAGCCAGAACTGGCCGACTGGGGCATGGTCTGGGACGGGAAGCGCTGACTATCCCCCTAGTGTTTGATACGGTCAGCACGGCTTTGATTTCTTTTCAGGCAGAGGGGCACAGCATGCGGGCCGAGGTGGCTCGCGTCGAGGCCGTCTCTGCTGCGCTCAAGCGAAAGGCGCCTGTATTTCTGCGCGAAATCGGAGGCGCTGGGGACCTGGAACAAGCACGCCGCCTGCACCACCCTGATCCGGCTAACTGGTGGTGGTTTCTGGATCAGCTGGTGGTAGATAGACGACAAGCTAGATTGACATGGTGGCTGCGTCTGGCAGCGGTGAGTGTGGCAATCCTGTTGCTGCTCATTGCCCTCTACCAGTGGCTTCTGGCCCCCGACCCGGCCACCCGAGAACAAATTAGGCACCAGCAGGCGGCCGAGAGGTTGGCCTCAGAGGGGGACTTTCAGGGTGCGCTGAGAGAAGTAGAGCAGGCATTGGCTATTACGCCAGAGAATCCTCATCTAATCATCTTCAGGGGGGGGCTCCAGAAAAAGCTAGGACAGCAGACACAGGCCGAGGAGACGTTCGCTGTGGCTGAGACAGCCTTTGGCGACCTAGAGTCCTTTCTGCTTGCACGTGGAGAGATGTATCTTCTTCTGAACCAGGCTGTGGATGCGGTGGACGATGCGCAGGCAGTGATTGCGCGTAACCCAGATTCGGCAGCTGGCTACATGTTACTGGGACGTTCCTATCAATGGCTGGAAGATTACCCAGCGGCCATTGCCGCTTATCAGCAGGCAGCTACCCTGGCTGACAACCAGGGCAATTTCCAGCTGGCGGGTACAGCCCGCGTGAGTGCCGGGATATTGGAGCAGCGACTTCCATTTCGATCCGGGGGGGATGAATAGCACTTTGCCAGACGCTCATCAGCGGGAATCTGAACTTCTTGCAGGAACTCCCAGTGTAGCTGGCGACAGGGATCCGAGCAGATCAAGTGAGCCAGAGCAGACGGCCCAGGCACCTGCCCGCCTGTCTCTCTGGCTCAAGTTGATCTACGGCACCGGTGATTGGGGGTTGGCTAGCTTTGGCACAATTCGTCAGATTTTCTACGCCATCTTCCTCACTGACGTGGTGGGCCTGGAGCCACGTCTGGCCTCCGTGGCAGCTCTGGTAGGTATTATCTGCGATGCGATCAACGACCCCTTGGTTGGGATGTTGAGCGACAAGGTCAGGACACGTTGGGGTCGCCGCCGCCCGTTTCTGTTGATATTTGCCATTCCCTACGGATTGGGATTCCTGATTCTCTGGTGGGCTCCTCCCTGGCAAAGTCAAATCTGGTTGATGATTCATGTAACCTTGGCCTTTGTGATCAGTGATACGCTGCAGACGTTGGTTTCAGTTCCCTTCTACGCCCTTACGCCCGAGATAACCCCTGACTACGACGAGCGTACCTCTCTGACCGGCTATCGTATGCTCTTCAACTTGTTGGCCTCCCTGGCCACGGCGGTGGGCGCTCCAATGATTGTTGATGCTGCCCTCAGAGCTGGCCTTACGTCGCAGCAGGGCTACCTGATGGTAGCCGCGCTGTTTGGCGGATTGGCAGCTGTGCCTTTCTTGGTCATGTTCTTCGTCGTCCGCGAGCCGCCCGGCCATCGCCCTCCGGAAACGCTGGCCTTTCGGGAAACCATGCGCACTGCCTGGCGGAATGTCCCGTTTCGCTTTGCCACTGCCCTGTATATGCTGAATTGGATCACCTTTGACCTGGTGGCGCTCATGCTACCCTTTTTCCTGGTCTACTGGGTTGCTGGGGGAAACTTGTTGGCAAGTGTCACCATCTTGGGCGAAGGCATTGCACTGGAGTCGGTCGTGCTAGGTGCGCTGCTTATCGTAGCCGTAGTAGCCTTACCGTTTTGGACGTGGCTATCCCGTCGGCTGAGCAAACGGTCTGCCTACATCATTGGCATGAGCTTCTGGGCGTTCGTACAGCTTCTGATTGTCCTGATACAGCCGGCACAGGTCGGTTTTATTTTGGTGCTGGCGGTCCTGGCCGGCCTCAGCGTCTCGACGGCCCACGTCCTGCCGGATGCCATTTTCCCTGACGTTATTGAGTGGGATGAGTTACGTACTCGCCGGCGTCACGAAGGCGTCTACTATGGCTCCAAGAACTTCATACGCAAGTTAACTGGTGCCTTTTCGATCTTCTTCGCTCTGCAGGTACTCGGTTGGTTTGGGTACCAGGCTCCGCCAGAAGGTGTTATCCAATTTGGCCAGTCGGCGACTACCTTGTGGGCCATCCGGATCCTGACCGGCCCCATGGGGGCAGTTTTACTCATCAGCGCTATAGTCGTCGCCTGGTTTTACCCACTTAGCCGCGAGCAACACGCGCGCATTCGCCGCCTGTTGCTTCGCCGCCAAAGGCGAGATGCCATTCTTTCATGAAGCTCTTACATAATCGTCGGCTGATCGCCGTCTCGCTTGGTCATTTCACCCTTGATGTATTTGCCAGCATGGGCCCGGTGCTGCTGGCTTTTTTCAGCCTGCCCATGGGACTCAGCAACACGCAAGTCGGACTGGCAGCCGCTCTCTTCACCATTATCGCCTCGGCATTCCAACCAGTTTTTGGCTGGTTCGCTGATCGGTACGGGAGTCGCTGGTTTGGAGCGGGTGGCTTGCTGTGGACATTGAGCTGGCTGGCATTGGCGGTGACCGTGGGAAGAAGCGGTATATTCCTGTTGTTTATGTTACCTTTTGTGCTGGCCGCTCTTGGCTCAGCTGCATACCATCCTCAGGGTACAATGAATGCTACCGATGTGGGCGAAGGCCGGGAAGCCAGCGGAGCTGCTGTTTTCTTCTTCTTCGGGCAGGTCGGCCTGGGACTGGGGCCGGCTGTGGGCGGCCTGATACTGGGCCGGGTTGGGCCAAGCGGCATACCTGTGTTGGCCCTAGTGGGATTGCCGGTGGTGTTTTGGCTGACCATGGTTCTGCGCCCTGCCCCCCACGCCCACCCTCCGGCAGGCCGCCAGCCAAGCCCGAAGGGCGCCCAACATCTGGCGCTGGGTGTGATCCTGGTCTTGGTTGGATTGACTGCGCTGCGGTCTTGGGCCAACTTTGGCATCGTGACCTTCCTGCCCAAATTCTACCAGGAAAAGGGCTGGAGCCCCGAAAGCTATGGGCTGGTCACTTCTATGTTGATGATAGGGTCGGCTGTCGGCGGGATCTTCGGAGGGCCGGCCGCCGACCGTTGGGGACGGCGATTGATTGTGGTTGGCACCCTGTTTGCCGCTGTTTTGCCTCTCCTCTTTTTGCCGCTGGTGGATGGCGCTGCTATCTTCGTCATTGCCGCCTTAGCCGGTGCTCTGATGGGAGCGTCGCAGAGCATAATCGTGGTGCTGGCGCAGGCGTTGCTGCCCGGTGGCAAGGCAATGACTTCTGGCCTGACGCTGGGCTTTATGTTCGCTAGTGGGGCCGTGGGAGGCGTTGTCAATGGCCTTATGGCAGACAGCATAGGTCTGACTCTAACCCTACAATCGGTAGCTTTGGTTGCGTTTGGGGCGGCCTTGTGCGGGTTGGCTCTTCCCTCCACTCGCGTAAGAGCCCCTGAGGCCAGCCTGGAAGCTGGCCAGGCATGACTGGTGGTGCGATAAGTCTGGCTCAAGATTGCGAAGTGCTCTTTGAGGTACTGCGCTGGCGCCCGGTATCAGAATAAGTGCCGTTGCGCCTCCTCTTTGCCAATCTACCAATAAGAGCTGGCATTTTGAGGGGGTGGATCGCTTGTAGAGAAGGGGGGCAAAATGGAAACAGACACAGGTACAGCAGCCGCGGTTTATGAAAAGGCCTATCGAAGGATCATAAACTCGTGGGCCATGTACGACTGGGCCAACTCGGCTTTTGCCACTACCATCATGGCAGCCATGTTCCCGCCCTTTTACCGCTCATTGGTGACTACTTCTGGCCTGGGTGAAGCGAATGCAACGGCGTATTGGGCCTATACCACCTCCATTGCGCTGTTCTTGATCGCGATCTTGGCTCCTATGCTGGGAGCCATCTCCGACCACACCGGTGGCAAGAAACTCTACGTCGCTTTCTTCGCCGGATTGGGGGTCCTGTCAACAGCTCTGTTTGTATTTCTCGGAGATGATACATATGTCCTGGGCTCAGTCCTGTTTATTGGGGGCAACGTGGGCTTTGCCGGTGCCAACATCTTCTACGAGTCGCTGCTGCCCCACATCGCCAGGAAGGACGACATTGACCAGATTTCGACGCGTGGCTACGCATTGGGTTATGTGGGAGGGGGCATACTGCTGGTCATCAACGTGCTATGGTTTATGAAACCGGCCTGGTTCTTCATGCCTGGCGTAGGCTTTGCGCTACGCGCTTCGTTCTTCAGCGTGGCGGTGTGGTGGGCGCTGTTTTCCATTCCCCTATTCCGAAATGTACCGGAGCCGCCGGTGGTACGGACCAGCCGCGAGCCCGCTAACTTGTTCCAGGCCGGCTTTGGCCGCCTGGCGCATACCTTCCGCCAAATCACCCGATATAAGCAGTTGTTGCTGTTTCTGGTCGCCTTTTGGATTTACAACGATGGTATCGGCACCATCATCAAAATGGCGACTGCCTACGGCGACGAGATTGGCATCAACCTGACTGACATGATCATTGCTCTTATCATCACTCAGTTTGTGGGGATACCCTTCTCGTTTGGGTTTGGCCGACTCGCCCGGCGCGTAGGCACCAAGCGTTCAATCCTGATAGGCCTGGGTGTATACACGCTGATCTCTATCGGGGGTTTCTTTATGCGGACTGCGACTCATTTTTACATCTTGGCCTTTGTGGTTGGTATGGTCCAGGGAGGCACACAGGCGCTCAGCCGTTCACTGTATGGGGCCATGATCCCCAAAAGCCAGTCCGCCGAGTTCTTCGGCTTCTTCAGCACCAGCTCCAAGTTCGCCGGGATTGTTGGACCGCTGCTATTTGGGGTAGTCAGCCAGCTGGCTGGAGGCAGTCGCCTGAGCATCGTCTCGCTGGTTGTCTTCTTTATCGTGGGGGGAGTCTTGCTCACGCGCGTGGACGAACAACAGGGCATCCGCGTGGCGAGGCAGGAAGACGCAGCATTTGCGGTGGCGTCAGGGGTCTAGAACCTGGAAGATGAAATCTGAACTTTCCGCAGAGACAATCCGTGTTTGGCTGCGCACCCAGTAC
>CP070811.1:2913578-2975145 GCA_020343875.1 Anaerolineales bacterium
CTGGATCTCCAGATCCAGGCCAATCGGACTCTCCAAAACAGGCTCGGCTTGGATGGCCACATCCAAGCCATGCACACAGCCGCATGCCCCACCAGCCTACTCAGAAGAAACGGCGCGTATGGAAGCGCGCCCTACTCGGCTGCGTACCTCCTCCGGGGCACTGGGTTCGCAATGGCATGTGACTGTGGCTTGCACGAGGGGTGTCCCGCCTAAGTTTCTGCCCCTACGCATACGGTGGCCGGACGGTATGGCCATTCTCAGGATGACATGGTTCAGTATTAAGGTTACGGTGTACTACCTGTATCCCGGGGGAATCTTGGCATGCGTCAGCACCAGGTCAGGCTTGAGTCTGGAATTTTCAGACAGGTTGTGGTAAGATTAGGCCATCACATAGTGGGAAACGTCACTCATTCTAAAGGAGGATCTGTGGCATGGCTACACTGCTTAGCAAAGTTCAAACCCTGATTTCGGCCAATTTGCACGCATTGGTGGATAGGGCGCTGAAGGCCAACTCGGTGGCAGTGCTCGACGAATACATCCGACAAGCGGAGGATAATCTGGATGACCTGCAAGACGCGCTGGTGACGGTGCGCGGGCAGGTCAAGACCCTCAAGCGCAAATACGAACTTTTCCAGGCCGAAGCTGACCAGCTGGATGCGGACATTGACCGGCTGCTGAAGCTGGGTAAAGAGGATTTGGCTATTGCCGCCCAGTCGCAATACAACTCCAAAGCTGAACTGGCCCAGGAATACAAAGAACAATGGGACAAGCAGCAGGTTGAAGCCGACAAGCTCACTGACGCGCGGCTTAAGTTGGAGGCCAAGCTAACCACCATCAAGCAAGAGCGTGAGCACCTGCTGGCTTTGCTGGAGCTGGCCAAGAGCAAGGAAATCGCAGCCAAAACGATCCGCTCGCTGGATGATTTGCAGGGAGTTGGAGATTCTGACATCGCACGGGTGGGTGAGCAGATTCGGGCTCGCCTGGACCGGGCCGATGCCGAGATTGAGATGGAGGCGACCAGCCTGGATGCCCAGATGGATGACGTACTGGGCAAGGCCCGCTTGGAAGATCAACTTGCCGAGCGCAAACGCCGCCTGGGGTTGACCGAAGAGTAAAGACCCCCTGGCGGTTGCGCTGGGAAACGATAAAGTCAGGTAGGGGGTAGACTCGGATCTACTCCCTGCCTGGCAGACTTGGTTAGGAATACTCCTATGAGCCGAACACGCACAATCTTCTTTGTCATTATCGGGCTGGCCCTGATGGCGATCTTGATCGGTGTGGCTGTGTTTCTACTGTTAGGCCCCTCACAGTCAGGCCCGCCGGATGTCTCCAAAGGTGACAGCGAGCCAGTACAGGTGGTTATCGTGGCTGCACTTTCTGTGGAACCCTGGGTCACTGAGGCAGCCAGGCAATTCAACGCCGAGCTGCACACGCTGGAGGGGCACCCCATTCAGGTGACCGTGGTGGCCATGGATGGCCTGGCCGCCATGGGACGCTATGAACGGGAGGAGATGGACCCCTTCCCCACCGCCTGGATCCCTGACAGCCGGTATCTGGTTGAGCTGGTGAATGCCACCTACAAGACCAAGCTAGGCCGCGACGTATTCCTCACCGATGGTGAGTATCGGGCCCGGCCTGTTGCGATTTCCCTCTTTGCCTGGGGTATCTACGAGAGCCGCGCCTCTGTGCTGGAACAGGCCTATGGCGAGACCAACTGGCTGAGCATCCACGACGCCGCCATTGCCCCTGGCGGCTGGCGTGAGATTGGTGGAAGCGGTGAATGGGGGTATTTCAAGCTCATCGTGCCCCATCCACGTAAGAACATCGGGGGGTTGGCGGCCATGGTCAGTGCCGCCGGTGAATACTACGATAAGTCTGCCATCAGCGTGGATGACGTGACTGATCCCGATTTCCAGGTGTGGCTCAAGGAGCTCATGGGTTCTGTCAGTGACTATTCGAGTCTGGGCTCTTACCCTGGCGAAAACCTGGCTCTTTTTGGTTACTCAGCCGGCGACGGCGGTCAGCTGTTGGAGAGCGATTTGCTCATCAATATGGCGGGTAGCATGAAGCGCTGGGAGCCACTGCGCATCCTCTACCCCAAGTACGTGACCTGGTTCGACTTTCCTTTCACGGTCTGGATCGGCCCCGAGACGACGGCGCTGGAGAAGAACGCCGCCCTGGAATTTGAGCGGTACCTGCTGTCGGCCGAGGTGCAGGCCCGAGCGGTGGGTTATGGCTTGCGGCCTGTCAGCGGCCAAATTGACGTGGACCAGCCAGGCAGCCCTTTTGTGGAATGGCAGGCCAATGGTGTCACGCCCATCGTCGAGCGCACCACCGCCATGCGTAACCCCGACCGGGAAGTGCTGCTGGCCCTGCTGCGCTGGTTTGACTTGAATATTGCCCAGTAGAATGCACCGGATGTTGTGCTACAAAGCGTTCGACCCCCGCTTTTGCCCGGCATCGATAGACTGACCCTGCAACGGGAGGAGGTTACGTCCATGGAGCGTTTGGGAGATTGGGTTCGTCTCATAATAGCCAAAGCAGAGCCCGTAGGGCGGGTTTCCACCCCGCCATTTAGCGCTACCTATCTGGACAATCTCATCGACAGGGTTGAGCCGTCTTGGATACACGGCTGAGGAGGCGTAGCACACCACCATGGAAACGCGTCGCTGGCCAGCATGGCGCATTGCCGTGCTTGTCTTGGCAGCTGTGGGTGCCGTCATTTACGTGGCCGTCCCATTGCTTGGGGACGGGCGGGATGGCCTATCAAGACAAGTGGCCCAGGCTTCACCTACCTCGACTGCTGCCTGGCCTACCGTACACACGAAGACACCCACCTCGACTCCAACATCTACGCCTACGCCTGGCCCAAGCCCTACGCCGACTTCGACGCCTACGCCTAGGCCCACACCGACGCTTACACCAACGCCTACCAACACGCCCATCGTGGTGGTCTCCAAGATCAGGGCCTTGGGTCGGCTGGAGACGATACAGTACGTTATGCAGGTCATCATTGACCTTGAAAGAGAACCAGGTAATCTTTGGCAACAGGCCTTCGGCACGGACAAGTTGCTGCTGGTCGCCGAGGGGCAGGTTGTAGCAGGCTTTGATTTGACCAAGATCAAGGCGGGCGACATTGTGGTGCAGGGCACCAGTGTCAGCTTAAGGCTGCCAGCACCTGAGATTCTGTACTACGGGGTGGATGAGGATAAGACGTACGTCTACGAACGAAGGACCGGATTCCTGGTATCGCCTGATGTTACCATTGAGACGGAGGCTCGTCGCCTGGCACAGGAGGAGCTCGTCAACTGGGCTCTAGAGCACCAGGCCTTTCAAAAGGCTGAGGAGTCGGGTGTCTTCTACCTGGAGTCTTTTCTTCGCTCGCTGGGGTTTACCGACATCCAGATCGAGGTGCAAGATGTCGAGTAGCGACAAGCCGCTATCCTTTCTACGCCGGAATGTCGCCTGGCTGGTGGCACTCCTGGTCGTGGTTCTTGCGGCAGTCCTGTGCAGGGCCTATTTGCCTGATCTGTTGAGACCGGCGCGCCTGTTGCCACCGCCGTTCGGGGAGGACTTGCTTCCAGGGGTGGCCCCAACTCCTCTGCCGACCCCGTCGGTGACCATTGCCAGTATTCGTGCCGCTGCCGAGCTGGCAACCATCGAGTATCAAGCCGTGGCCGAGGTGCCCAATGAGCGCGTTCCGGACGACTTCCGTCAATACTTGGGAGTGAAGGAACAGATTCTGCTGATCGCCTATGGCCAGGTCAAAGCGGGCTTCGACATTAGCAAGCTCCGGGAGGGCGACATCTGGACCGATGGCACCCGGGTGCAACTTCACTTGCCTGCGCCCGAGATTCTTTCGACCAGCGTTGATTTTGAGCGCACTCACGTCGTCTACTATCAGAAATCACTGTTGATTGAGCACGACCCGAATCTGGGACAGGAAACCTTCGACGTGGCCGAGGAAGCCATCACCCAAGCAGCCATACAGGCTGACATAATCGAGAACGCGGCCAGGTATGGCCAGCTTTTCTTTGAGAACTTCTTGCGTTCGCTGGGTTTCGTTGAAGTGCAGGTGATTGTAGATTAAGGGGCAATAAACTAGAAGGCCAAACCATGAGTCCAAAACGTAAACGCTCCGACCCAACCCGCATTTTGATTATGCTGCTCATTGGCTTGGGCGTGCTCTTTGCCACGTGCGCCGCTTGCTGGGCTGTTATCGTCAGACTCGCGCCCGAGGTGGAACCCTCCGTCGTTGAGGAGCCGGTTACCACTGAATTGCGTCTGGCCTACTCGCCGGAAAAGCAGGTGCTTTTTGAGAGTCTGGTAGCCGATTTCAACGCTCAGGGCCTTGCAACTTCCGATGGAGACCCGATTCGGGTAGTGGCTGTGCAAATGGATCCTGAAGCGATGGTAGACGCCGCGCTGGCTGGCGAGGTGCAGGCCATCGTGCCTGACTCGTCGGTGTGGCTGGACGTGCTGGACCGAGCTTATGCCCAGCGTGTCGCGTCCGAGGAAGTGGTCGGTAGCCAGGCCCGGCTGACTGGCGAGGTGACGCGCTGGGCTGTCAGCCCGGTGGTCATCGCCATGTGGGAGGACACCGCCCGCCAAATGGGCTGGCCCGATCAACCCATCGGCTGGGTAGACCTTTTGGATCGTGCCCAGAGCGACCCGGATTTCAAATGGAGCCACGCTGCCACCAATTCTGCCAGTGGCCTGCTGGCCACGCTGGCCGAATTCTACGCCGGGGCCGGTATCACCCGCGGGCTGAGCGAGGATCTGGCCCGCAGCCAAAGGGTGGTCGAGTACGTGGGCGCCATCGAGAAGACGGTCCGTTTCTACGGTGAGGGAGAATGGGCGGTCATCCAGCGGGTGCTTGGCGAAGGGAGCGGTTTCCTGGATGCTTTCGTCGTGCAGGAGCAACTGGTCGTCTATTTTAACCAGCAAGCGAACCGTCCCGGTCAGTTGGTGGCTATCTACCCGGCCGAGGGAACCTTGTGGGAGGATCACCCGCTGACCCTGATCGAGTCTTCGGCATTGACGCCGCTTCAGCGCGAGACGTATCGTGCCTTCCGGCAGTATCTGACCTCCACGCCGGTACAGCAGCGCGTGTTGGAGGCCGGTTACCGACCGGCCGATCTGTCCGTCCCCATTGATGGCCCCAGCTCTCCCATCAACGCCATCCTTGGCGCCATTCCGGCCGAGCCACAGACCACCTTACAGATTCCGGCCCCCAGCGTGGTGCAGGTGGTGCGCGACGTGTGGTGGCTTACCAAACGCCACACCAATGTCTACCTGGTGGTGGACACCTCCGGCAGCATGGCTGGTAACAAACTGGCCCAGACAAAAGAGGCCTTGTTGACCTTCATCGATCAAGTCAAAGGCGACTCAGAGCGGGTGGGGTTGATTACCTTCGCCTCTTCAGTCTACGAGGTAGAGGAACTGGACGAATTGGGCCTCAACCGGTCGCAGTTGCTGTCGGCGGTGGGCAGGCTTGATGCCAGCGGCGATACTGCCTTGCTCGATGCGGTGGACGAGGCATACAGCCGTTTGCAGTACCTGGGCGATGCGGAGCGTATCAATGCCATTGTGGTCATGACGGACGGACGGGAGAACAACTCGTACACTTCGCTTCAGGAACTGACCCGCCACGTGGAAGAAAGTAATCGTACCGGTGTGCCAGTGGTCATTTTTTGTATTGCCTACGGCTCCGATGCCGACATGTGGACATTGGAACGTATCGCCGAGGCAAGCGGCGGCCAGGTGCGCATGGGGGATGTGGAGACCATTCGGGGATTGTATAAAATCCTCTCCACCTATTTCTAAGCAGGGACAGGTATGACCAAACGAGACGGCTTCGCTGAAGGTTTGGAACGACGCGCCCGCCGGGCTATCTTTTGGCACGCACTCCTGCGCTGGGAAAGCGCGGTGGTCATTGCGCTTAGCCTGGTCATATCTGCCTTCTTGGGATTGCTGGGGTTGGTAGGGCTTTTTCCCATGGGGTGGACTTTCGCTGCGCTCGGGATAGGCTTTTTGATCGAGGCGGTTATCTTTGTCAGCAGCATAACCGACGAGGAGGAAAATGCGCGGGTGGTGGCTGCTCTGCTGCGCGATCAGTACAAACCCAGGCAATTACAGTCCCTTAAGCTCAGAGGGCAACTGGATAAGGCGCTGGAATATCAGGGCCTGATAGCTCGGACTGTCCGGCTCACTCGAAAGGGGGTACTCCAAGATCGGCTGGCCCGCGCCACCATGTCGGTGGGTGATTGGATTGAGGCCATTTACAGGCTGGCTTCGCGCCTGGATGCCTATGAGAGAAACCAGGTTATCAAGCAAGATCTGCGCTCGGTGCCCATGGCGATTGAGAATTTCAAGAAGCGATTGTCGGATGAGGACGACCTGACCGTGCAGGCCACCTTACGTAATACCATCGCCGACAAGCAGCGCCAGTGGGAGCATCTGAGCCATTTGCAGAATACCATGGAGAAGGCCGAATATCAGCTGGAGAGCACTCTGGCTGCCCTGGGGACCGTCTACGCCCAGCTGCAGACGATTGACTTGAGAGGGGCCGAGAAGGGGCACGCGGATCGGCTCCGGGAGGAGATTGACGAGCAGGTGTCGCAGTTGCAGGACTTGAGCCAGGCCATGGATGAAGTGTACCAGGCCCGATAGCTACGGCCAGACTTGCACCCCCATCTGATCGCGCTATGTGTTCGTCGATGAGCTCACGTACAACCTGTGAAATGGACTTGCCCTGCAGCTGAGCCTCACTGACTAGATAGGCGCGCTGATCTTAATTTAACATAATCTGTGACCGATGCATAGACTCCACCTCCGTCGTGGTCTTATACATCATACATCACTCTTAGTAGCATGTCAGGTACTTTGGAGCGGATAACAATGAGCCGAAGAAATGTATCTCCCCGTGGAAAGTATATTATAGCCCTTTCTATCTTTGTGCTAGCACTGATTTTCACTGCTTGCAGTGGATCTGGCGCTACCCCGCAGCCGACCCAAGGAGACGTGATCGTCTATGTAGCGGTCCCCCTCAGTGGTTTCATGGCCAACGGAGGACAGACGGTGCTGGGCGGGGCTCGCCTCAAGGCGGCTGAGGTTAATGCGCAGGGAGGCTTGATGGGCTACCGCGTCGTCGTAGAAGGAATTGACGACGAGAGTGACTCCGATGTGGCAGTGTCCGTCGCCGAGCAAGTTGCGGCCGATGTGGCTGCTGGCAAGCGAGTGTTGGGTGTGATTGGGCATCTTAACAGTGGCCAAACGCTGGCCGCCATGGAGATCTATAAGGATTTATCCATCGTTGTCGTCACGCCCACTTCTAGCGAGGTGAGTCTGACTCAAAAGGGTTACGCCAACTTCTTCCGCATCAACGCCAATGACTCGGTACAGGCTCGTGTGGATGCTGAGTTTCTAGTCGATAAGTTGGGCGCGCGCCGGGTGGCGGTGTTGTATAACGACGATCCCTATGGCATTGGGCTGGCGGAGGCCGTAGCTGAGAATCTAGCCGCCATGGGCGCTGAGGTGGTGACCCAAATCCAGGTAGCTGTGGAGCAGAGCGACTATAGCCGCGAAGTGCCCCAGGTGGCTGAGGCCAGCCCGGATGCGGTATTCTACGCTGGCTACGAGGTCGAGTGCCCTTACTTGCGCTACGCGCTGACCCAGGCCGGTATCAGCATCCCCTTCCTGGCCTCTGATGGCTGCTTCCTGGCTGCCACTATTGACGAGTCGAATGAGACTGCGGAGGGCATGTACGTCAGCGCCTTCGGTCCCAGCCCCTGGGCTGCTGCTGGCGACGAATGGATTAAGGCCTATCAAGAAGTAGAATATCGCAACCCTGACACCTACAGTCTGAATGGCTACGCGGCTATGGAGGTGTTGCTCGATGGGGCGGTACAGGCCAAGGATTTCAGCAGCATGGCCGTCGCTAGCGCCATTAGAGGCCTTGACTTCGACTCATTGCTGGGGCACGTCAGCTACGACGCCAGTGGCGATCTGAAAGACCCCACTATTTACATCTTCCAGGTGCAGGAGAGCAAGTTCGTGCAGGTTTTTCCAGAGCGTTGACGTTGGGTGTGTAAGGTGCTATCGTGAACGGACTCGATCATTTTGAAGCGTTGGCGGAGCAATTGGTGGAGGGCACCTTTGAGCGGCTCTTTCGCCCCCGCCTGCATCCGAGCAATGTCGCCCGCCGCCTGGCCCGAGCCATGGAAGACGGCCGGCTGAATGGCGACAACGGACAGGTCCTTCTTCCCAACCGATGTTGGGTGTTGCTCAACCCCGATGACTTCGCCGCTCTCGAGGCCGGTGGTGATATGCTACCGGCCGAACTTGCCCACTACTTGGAACGCTTGGCCGCTCAGAGCGGGGCTCATTTCAGTGGCTCGTTGAGGGTAGGCCTGCATTCCGTGTCCGACTTGGCTGCTGGTCAGTTGGAAGTGCGTGTAGCTCACGCGCCGGAGCCAGAAGACCTGGATGATACGCATGGTATACAAGCTGTCACCCGCTCGGAGGCCAGAGCAGGCCGGTGGTCCTTGCAGCTGGGAGAGCGTTTATTCTCTCTTGGTGAACCGGTGGTTCGCATAGGGCGTGCTCTGAGTAATGATGTGATCCTGGACGATCGGCGGATCTCCCGTCGCCACGCCCAACTTCGCTGGCGGGAAGGAGCCTACCGCTTGAGTGATATGGGTAGCAGGGGCGGCACCACTCTCAACAGCCGGCCGATTCCCCTTGGCGAAGAAGCTTCTCTGGCCGCCGGCGACGTGATTAGCCTGGCCGGTGTCATGCTGACTGTCCACGCCGAGGCCAGGCAGGCTGAAGCGGACCTTCCTCCCAACCCACCCAAGCCTTCCCAGGAAGGATAATATCGGCTATGCGTGTTGGCCAGGGGTTGGGGCAAACACGCATAATCAAGTAATCTGAGACAACGGCGTGAGTCTAGAATGGACCCTGCTGGCACTGCGACTGTTGGCAGTCGCAGTCCTTTATGCTTTCTTGGCCATAGCCATCTATGTGATCTGGCGTGATCTGCGGACAGCGGCTCGCGTTCAGCCTCAAAGCACACAGGTGTTTGCGTCTGCTGATCAGCCCGCCGTACCCGCTGGGCGATTGCGGGTGGTCGGCGGCCAAGCCGCTTTGCAGACGGGCGATGTTTTTGCCCTCCAGGGTCACGCCACGTTAGGGCGTGCTCCCGATAACCACATTGTGTTGCCCGACACGTTCGTTTCGTCTTACCATGCCCGCCTGGACCTGCGCGAAGACGAGTGGTGGTTGACCGACTTGGGTAGTCGCAATGGAACTCGACTCAATGACGTGCCTATCACCAAATCGGCCCCCTTGGTCAGTGGCGATGTGATTGGGATAGGGCAAGTGGAGCTGAAGCTAGAGATTGAAGACTGAAGATTGAAGGAGGAAAATTGAATGGAAGCTGTCAAGCTTGGCGTTATCGGCGGTAGTGGCGTCTATGACATGCAGGCACTGACCGACATCCAGGAAGTGAAGCCCAAGACTCCCTTTGGTGAGCCGTCCGATACCATCGTGGTCGGCACACTTGTCGGGCAGCGGGTGGCCTTTCTGCCTCGCCACGGGCGCGGTCACCGCATCAGCCCCACCGAACTTAATAGTCGGGCTAACATCTTCGCCCTCAAGAGCCTGGGTGTGGAGCGGATTGTTTCCATCAGCGCCTGTGGTAGCCTGCGTGAAGACTATGCACCACGCCATATCGTCATCCCGGACCAGCTTTTTGACCGTACCCGCGAGCGGGCTCTGAGTTTCTTCGAAGGCGGGCTGGTAGTCCACGTCAGCCTTGCCGAGCCCTTTTGCCCTGACTTGTCGGGTGAGCTCTACCAAGCTGTCAAAGCCGCGGGGGCTACCGTCCACAATGGGGGCGCGTTCGTCGCCATCGAGGGGCCGCGCTTTAGCACCAAAGCCGAGAGCAACGTCTTCCGGCAGTGGGGAATGGACATCATCGGTATGACGGTGGTACCCGAAGCGCAACTGGCCCGCGAGGCGGAGATTTGCTACGCCACCATGGCGCACGTCACCGACTACGATGTGTGGCACGAGACCGAAGAGACCGTCACCGTCGAGGCCGTAATCAAGAACTTGCTGGCCAATGCTGAACTCGCCAAACAGGCCATTCAGAACCTGGTACCCGCCTTGCATACGGAGCGCACCTGTACCTGCCAGCACGCCTTGCGGGATGCCATCATCACGAACCGTGACGTAGTCCCAGAACAGGTGAAAAAAGATCTTCGAGTCTTGATTGGAAAATACATACAGTAAGGAATAGAAGACATGGAGCGTGGGGCAAGGAACAATCAGCGCGCAGTGAGCGATGCGAAAGCGGATCTGGACGGCTCCCTACTCGCCGCTGCCCCCATGACCGGCTGGCACTACGCTCTTTTCCTTGCTCTGCCTGTTATCTTCACCATGCTTGCCTTCGCCCAACTTGGGTTGGTTGAGGGGGGGCAACTGGCGCCGGGGCGCTTCATCCCGGTTGGGGCCCTGGTATTTTGCCTGGCAGGGGGTAGCTGGTCCCTGTGGCGCTGGCGGCCGGGCCATGATCGACTTTTGTTGCCACTCGTTGGTATCCTGAGCGGGCTGGGACTGGTGGAGGTCGCCCGCCTGGCCCCATCTCTGTTTCTCGCCCGCCAGACGGTCTGGTTGGGATTGAGCACTCTGGCGCTACTGGCAGTTGCCCTGGTGCCCGGTGATCTGCGTTGGCTGCGTCGTTACCGTTACACGTGGCTCCTGGCCGGATTGGCCTTGCTGGCCACGACTTTGGTGGTGGGCGTCAATCCCAGTGGCTTTGGCGCGCGGCTGTGGCTTGGGGTCGGGGGCATCTACTTCCAGCCTTCAGAGTTGTTGAAGTTGCTCTTGCTGGTCTTTCTGGCAAGTTATCTGGAGGACCGGCGTGAGGTTCTGCTACACGTTGAAGCCCGGATTGGGCGTTGGCAGGTTCCCCACCCCGCCTATCTGGGGCCCATGTTGCTGATGTGGGGCTTCAGTATGCTGATGCTGATCTGGCAACGTGATTTGGGGGCGGCGCTCCTCTTTTTCGGTATCTTCCTGGCCATGCTTTACGTTGCCACAGGTCAGGGTCGCTACTTACTGACCGGGGTGATTCTGTTGATGGTGGCTACCATCGTTGGCTATCGCCTGTTTGACCATGTAGCTCTGCGGGTGGATGCTTGGTGGAATCCCTGGCAGGAGGCCTCTGGGCGCTCCTTTCAGATCGTGCAGTCGCTGCTCGCTTTCGCCAGCGGCGGCGTATTCGGCCAGGGGTTGGGCCAGGGACTCCCGACCGCTATCCCCGTGGTTCACACTGACTTCGTCTTCGCTGCCATCGGCGAGGAATATGGGCTGATGGGGGCATTAGCCGTGATCGCCTGTTTTGTGCTCTTGGTGAGTCGCGCTTTCCACATCGCCTTGAGAGCGGGCCGGGCCTTCGACCGGTTATTGGCGGCAGGTATTGGTGCTTCCTTCGGTTTGCAGGCGCTGGTCATCATGGCCGGCACGCTCAAGCTGGTGCCTCTAACCGGGGTCACCTTGCCCTTCGTCAGCTACGGGGGCAGCTCATTACTGACCAGCATGATCATGGTTGGCTTGCTGCTACATGTCTCGGCCCGTCATGTGCCCGGAAACTGGGTGCAGACGGACGAGCTAATTGTGGCCGGCTGACTTCGTGGCGTGCCCCACGCGCACCTGGCACTAGAGAAACGTGATGAAGCCAAGCAATGACTAGGAATATCCAACGGTTAGCCCAGTTTGTCTTGCTCGGCTTTGCATTAATGGCTGCCAGTCTCGTTTACTGGCAGGTGGTTCGTGCGCCGGATCTGGCTGCTCGCGGTGACAACCCTCGTCTGGTGCAGGCCGAACTCCGCCTGCGGCGTGGCCGTCTGCTGGACCGCTATGGAGAAGTATTGGCCTATTCCGAGCTTCTGCCTGGTACGCCTGAGACGTTAGAGGCTGTACAGCGGCGCTACCTTCACCCTGAAGCTACCCACGCCATTGGCTACTACAGCCTGCGCTACGGAACCGGCGGCGCTGAGGCTGCCTTCGACCCTTTGCTGCGGGGCCAACTTCCCTGGCTCGACCAACTACTCCATCGCCCCCAAATCGGTTATGACGCGACTCTAAGCATCGGGCTGGGCGCGCAGCACGCCGCTGACCAGGGGCTGGGCGAGCGCCGCGGGGCTGTGTTGGCCTTGGATGTGGCCACCGGCGAGGTGCTGGCTTTGGTTAGCCATCCCGCTTACGACCCGAATACGCTAGACGACGACTGGGATGCGCTGGCTGAGGACCCGGACGCCCCTTTGCTCAACCGTGCCACTCAGGGCGTGTATCCCTTGGGGGATCTGGCTCGACTGGTTGGGTTGGCGGGGCTGTTCAGCGCTGGCATCACCACCCCGCTCGATCCACTAAGCACGCCGCTGGATGAGATGCTGGCTCCGCTCAGCGATAGTGGTTACCTGGCCACCGCCCGTCAACTTGGCTTCGATGCCGCCCCGCCCTTTGATTTGCTCACTGGGCCTGGCCTGCTGCCCGATTTTGACGATCAAGGTACGGCCCGTGACTTGGCAGTCACCCCTCTGCACATGGCTCGCTTTGCTGCTGCCATTGCAGACGACGGACGGTTGCCAATCCCTACGCTGGCATACCCTGCCCCGCCTTCATCATGGCCTGAGCGGGTCTTTGCCCCCAGCGTGGCCGCCTTGCTACAAGCCCATACCCCGACCTTTGAGCATATGGCCGGCTGGGCTGGCGTGGCCACACCCCAAGAAACAGGCGACCAACCCCTGAGTTGGTACGTCGGCTATGCGCCCATCGCTGCGCCTCGCTACGCGGTCGTTGTGGTTGTTGAAGGTAGCCAAGATGGCCAGGCCGTTACGCTGCCCATTGCCCGGCAGACTGTTGACGCCATCCAAAGATGACATAGCGAGCCTTGTCGGCGAGCCAATGTACGCGCTGGCCTCGTTTCTGGCCCTGGTGATTGCCTCGTTGGGGCTGATCAACACGACTTCCATGAGTGTCATCGAACGGGTGCGCGAATTGGGGGTGAGGCGTGCGGTGGGCATGACCCGTCAGCAAGTAGAAAGGATGGTGCTGCTGGAGGCGGCCGGGGTAGGGGTAGTTGGAGCGCTCTTGGGCGGCGTGGTGGGCCTGGGCGCGGCTCTCATGTATATGCTGACCTGGTCTACTGTGGGGCTGGCTGCCATGGGCTTTGGCACACCCACCTGGCACACAGTACGTGACAGTGTCAATTCCACAAGGTTAGCGATCCTCCCAAACCACTCTGAGGGCATCGGACGCAGGCGGCGGCGGGACGGCTGGCTCCGTCTCCCCTGCCCGCTGCCACAGGGCGAAGCCCTCCTGGTAAGCCTGAAGCGCCCGCCGGAACGGGAAGGCGCTGTGATAGGTCAGGCTGAGCTTCATCAACGTCCGCGCCGCTCGATCATGTTCGCCTCGGGCCTTCAGGAAGGCCAATGCCCATAGGTAGTGATCAATCGCCTCCTGGTGGGTGTACAGCCCCCGACCTGGGCGAAATGCCACGCCAACTGGGCGACCATCTCCTGGCACTCCTTTCCATACAGCGCCTCCAGGGCGGCTCCAATCTGGCCGTGCAGCAGCCCGCGCTCCACGCACGTGTGTTTTGACACCGGAGTCCCCCTTAGATTCAGGACGTAAATTCCGAAGGCCTACAAACAAAACTCGAAGCCTTACAAAGCCAAAACCTAGACACTTTTCCGGCTGACCGAGTCGGTCAGCCTGGCGGAAGTTTTTCACCCGAGACGGTAAGGCGTTGGCAGCTGAGTGTTTTTGAGATAAAATGATAAGGAGGGCAAAGCTGATATGATTGCGATGACTGGGAATACTTTGCGCACCAAGTCGGAGAGTAGGCTTCACAGCTCGATGACCTTCTTCCTTTTCGGCTTGCCCCGTATTTTCACCGGAGATTGAGAGGGCGTTCGGCTGGATTCAAATGATGGGGATAAGTCCTTCATTCTCGAAGTGAATCCTTTGCCTGGTCTGAATCCACACTACACAGACCTGTGCATCGGAGCCGCTGCTGACGGATGCCGCTATGAAGAGCTGGTCAATCGTATTCGTGAGGAAGCGATCGACGGTTCTTGCATCAAGGTTGAGCCGGGCCATCCCCTGGCCTCCTGGAACGCCGGCCTCCAACGGCCGGCGTTCGTGTTCATGACGTGTTATTGAACATCGGAGAGCCACTAGGCTGGCAATAATAATGTGACCAACAGTCGAAAGCGGAGTCATAATAGTATGGATGGGAGCTTTGATGGTAAACGATTATGGCCGCCACCTTTCTGACGAAGAATTGGTTGCGCTTTGTCGCCAGCGGCTGCGCGGAGACTCCCGTCCTTTCACGGCCCTGGTGTTCCGCTATCAGCAACGAGTGCTGGCCACTTGCTTCCGCTTTATGGGCAATTGGGATGACGCAGAAGACCAGGCGCAAGAAGTCTTCATCAAAGCCTATCGGGAGATACGACGCTTCGAGGGACGGGCCAAGTTTTCGACTTGGCTCTTCCAGATCGCGGTCAACGTCTGCCGCACCGCTTTACGAAGACGGAGCCGCCGACCGACACCGGCGGAAGCTCCCTTATTGGCACTGGAGAGGCTGCTGCCCTCGTCGGAGTCGGTCGAGGAGGGCATACTCGCCCGAGCGGAGGCAAATATAGTGAACCAGGCGTTGCAAACCCTTCGTGAAGATGAGCGCGAGGTTCTGACCTTGCGCGAAGCCGCCGGGTTGACTTACCAGGAAATCGCCGAAACGCTGGACATTGGTCTGAGCGCGGCCAAGATGCGGGTGATGCGGGCGC
This sequence comes from Anaerolineales bacterium, assembly GCA_020343875.1. GTDB lineage: Bacteria > Chloroflexota > Anaerolineae > 4572-78 > NAK82. The sequence continues at coordinate 2,928,434 of CP070811.1, forward strand.
GCCTGGCCCTGCGACATGCCTATCTGACACTTGCGGGAGAGGAAGGATGACACACCTCACAGAAGAGCAACTCGAGCGACTGTACGACAGCAGCCTAGAGTCTGAAGAAACGGAGGCTATGCTACGTCACCTTGACGATTGCGAAGCCTGCCTGGATCGACTGGACCAGTGGTCCGAGGGGCGTAATGTATCGCTGGTTGCGGATGAAGCAAGGGCGAAGTCAGGAACATTTCAGTATAAGCTCATGCGGCGTATAAACCGCGAGGAAGCCAGCCGGGCGGTGTTGCGCTTATGCTTCGACTACGTTTTGAGAGTCCTTGTCTTTTCAGTCACGCCCTTCTTTGCCGCCATTAGCCCGGAGAAGCCGCCGACTACTCGGCGCTGAGATTTGCGACAAAGGCACACAAGGAGATGGACTGATGGGAATCGACATGCAGACTATTCAATCTGCGCTTCAGGAGACGTTGACGACGCTGCTGACTACGGTCACTCTCTTTTTACCACGTCTGCTGACGGCACTCGTTCTACTGTTGCTGGGCTGGCTGCTGGGCCGGCTGGCGGCCGCTTTGCTGGACCGACTTTTGGCCCGGCTGAATTTTGACCGGCTGCTGGAGCGAAGTGGACTGGACGAGGCGTTGGGCCAGGCCGGCGTGAGCATCCGACCCTCGCACGTGCTGGCCCGGCTGGTTTACTGGCTATTGCTGTTGGCCTTCGTGCTGGCCGCCGTGGATGCCTTGGGGCTCCAGGCCGTCGCCGGGGCGCTCCAGGACTTGGTCGGCTATATCCCCAACCTCATCGGCGCAGTGTTGGTCCTCATCGGCGGCGCGTTATTGGCCCGCTTTGCGGGGCAGGCCACTCAGATGTTGGCAGCTGGTACCGACCTCGAGTTTCACCGGGGCCTAGGTCAGGGAACGCAGTATCTCTTATTGGCCTTGACCTTCATCCTGGCTGTGGGCCAGCTTGGCCTCGACGTGCGTTTCTTGGGGGGTGCGGTGACCAATTTGCTCATCGTCGTCGTGGCTGCGCTGGGGCTGGCCTTCGCCCTGGGGGGACGAGACGTGGTCCGCAATATGCTGGCCGGTTTCTATGCCAAGGAGCTTTACGAATTGGGCCAGGTGATGCAGATTCAGACTTACCGGGGCACACTGGAAGCGATTGGTACTCTGAAAGCCACGATTGCGACAGAGGAGGGTGTCGTCACCCTGCCCAACAGCCTGTTGATCAGCGAGGTGGTGACAGGCAGTGACAAAGAGTCGTAGATCGGCGCCATTAGCTATGCCCTTTATGCGTCACAATGGAGTCAGGTAAACAGGGGGGATGCTCCTGCATTGGCAATAGACTATGGACATGACTGACAGAAGGCGGTGCAACAATGCAAGCCGTTTTGAACCGAATCACCGAATTGGTTGGGGGGTACATTCCCCAACTGGCCGGGGCCCTGGCTATCCTGATTATCGGATGGCTGGTGGCCCTGGTCTTGACGGCCATCGTGCGGGGCGCGCTTCGTCGCACGACGCTGGACGAGCGGCTGGCTCGCTGGATCGTCGGACAAGAGGCGGCCGAAGGTGTTGAAGTAGAACGGTGGTTCTCGAAGGGCGTGTACTATCTGATTATGCTCTTCGTGCTGATCGGCTTCCTCCAGGCCCTGGGCCTGACAATCGTCACCCAGCCCCTCAACCGGCTCCTGACTCAGGTGTTCGAGTATGCGCCCCAATTGCTCGGGGCTGGGGCCTTGCTGTTTCTTGCCTGGGCCGTAGCCACCGGGTCATCACTCGGGGCCTGGGCGCCATCAAGCTCGATGAGCGTCTGGGCGGCCAGGCTGGCCTGGAGGCGGAGCGGGTCCCCTTGACGAAGTCGATCGCCGATGCCGTTTACTGGCTGGTCTTGCTGCTATTCCTGCCAGCTATTCTGACGGCGCTGAACTTGCAGGGATTGCTCGGGCCAGTTCAGGGTATGGTGGACAAGGTGCTCGGCTTCCTGCCCAACCTGCTGGCTGCGGGCTTGATCGTGGCAGTTGGTTGGTTCGTGGCCCGCATCGTGCAACGCATCGTGTCTAACCTGCTGGCCGCCGTCGGCGTTGATCGGCTGAGCGAGCGAGTCGGACTGACGTCGGTGCTCGGCAAGCAGACGCTATCTGGACTGCTGGGCCTGATCATTTATGTCCTGATCCTTATTCCGGTATTGATTGCCGGTCTCAACGCTCTGGCATTGGAAGCCGTCACCCAGCCGGCCAGCAACATGCTGAACGCCATCCTGGGGGCCTTCCCAGACATCTTCGCGGCCGCCCTGGTACTGATCATTGCCTACATCGTGGGGCGGGTGGTAGCCAGCCTGATCACCAACCTACTGACCGGCGTTGGCTTCAACAATATCCTGGCCCGGCTGGGCCTGGGGCAGGGTCCAGGCGAGGGGGCGCGCACGCCTTCAGAAGTTGTGGGTTACTTGGTGCTGGTGGCGATCATGCTCTTTGCCACCATTGAGGCCACCCGCCTGCTGGGCTTCGTCTTGTTGGCCAACCTGGTGACCGAGTTCGTCGGGTTCGCGGCTCAGGTGATCCTGGGCCTGATCATCTTCGCCGTTGGGCTCTATCTGGCTAATCTGGCCGCCAAGACGGTGGAGGCCAGCGGGGCCAGACAATCCGGGCTGCTGGCCCTGGCCGCTCGGGTCTCTATCTTGGTGCTGGCCGGCGCAATGGCCCTGCGCCAGATGGGACTGGCCAACGAGATCATCAACCTGGCCTTTGGCCTGCTGCTGGGCGCCATCGCCGTCGCCGCAGCCCTGGCTTTCGGCCTGGGGGGCCGAGAACTGGCCGGCCGCCAGTTAGAGGAGTGGCGACAGTCAGTCAAATCTGACGAATCCTAGACTAGAGCTTGAGCATCCCCATGGTCAGGCCTCGGAGGACGTAACGTCCTCCGAGGCCCGCTGTCAACCTGACAGCTAGGCAAACCCAGGATACTTGAAGAGAAAGCGATGCAAATCTTGATGAGGTGGGTCCAATCGGCACTGAACTTGAGCCCAAGGCTACAGACCAAGCTCTTGGCCTCGTTGCTCATTATCCTGACGCTCTGGCTGCTCCGCCTGCTGGTCACTCGGTTTGCCACACGTCGAACCGAGGATGCCCGAGTCCACTATCGTTGGCGAAAGGCAACAGCCTACGCGGCGGTTGTCTTGGGTGTACTGCTCATCGGCGTGATGTGGCTGGAAGACATCCGATCCATGGCCGTGTACCTGGGATTGGTTTCGGCAGGTCTGGCTATCGCGCTGAAGGACCCCCTTGCTAACCTGTTCGGCTGGGCCTTCATCCTGTGGCGGCGGCCGTTTGTGGTCGGTGATCGTATTCAGATTGGCCAGTTCGCCGGTGATGTGATTGACTTACGCATCTTTCAATTCACACTACTTGAGATTGGGAACTGGGTGGACGCCGACCAAAGCACCGGACGCGTCATCCACATCCCTAACGGTAAGGTCCTCAGCGAAGCGCTGGCCAACTATACCACAGGATTCGAATACATCTGGAATGAAGTGCCAGTTCGCGTGACGTTTGAGAGCAATTGGGAGAAAGCGAAAGAGATTCTCCAGGAGATTGCTGACCGGCACGCAGCCCAATTGAGCCAAGTCGCCGCAGATCGCATCCGACAGGCTGCACGTCGTTTCATGATCCTGTACTCCAAGCTGGCACCCATCGTGTATACACAGGTGGAAGAGAATGGCGTGTTGCTGACGATCCGATATATGTGTGACCCTCGTCGGCGCCGCTCGAGTGAGCACGCCATTTGGGAAGATATTTTGAAGGCGTTTGCCGAACAACCGGATATCGAGTTTGCCTACCCAACCCAGCGCTTCTTTCAGCGCTGGATTGAGAGCCCCCAGGGGCGTGAGGGCCGCGGCGAGGGATCAGGCGTGACAATAGCAGAGACCAGCAGTGACCCGCAAGGCGTGTGTGACATGCCACACGGACTGTGAGCGCAGATATGAGCAAAGCTGGCGACCCCAGAAGAACCAGTCGTTCCGATGCGGAGCTGGCCCAGATGGTGGCCCAGGTGGCCCAGGCAGCTCGGGTTGATGCCATCATTTGCGCCACCGACACTGGCGCGTTGGCAGGGCGACTTCACAACCTGTCAGACCGGTTCCGGGTCATCGTCGCCACGACCAATAGAGACACTGCTGATGCCCTGACACGAACGGACCTGGATACCATACTCCTGCCGCTTCGCGCAGCCAACAAATACAGCCAGGTCCGCCACGTTATCTCCGTCGCGCTCAAGGCGAGCAGGGTTGCGATGGGAGACCTGGTCGTTTGTGCCATAAGCCGCGACGTTTACCCTGAAGAGGGAGACCTGGTGGTTCTGACCGATGTAGAACCGAGCATTGAGCACCTTCCGCTCTCCGACGTCCTCAGACTCACCGACGGCATTCAGCTCCCGGTCATGGAGGCGGCTATTACCGTTGCCGGTAAAGTCGGGCGGGCGGCCCGGCGCGGAAAGCGCATTGGAGCTATCTTCATGCTTGGTGATTCTCACAAAGTTCTCGAGGGTTCCAAGCAACTGGTCCCCAACCCCTTCCAAGGCCACGACGAAGCGGTGCGCAGGATCACAAACTCCGACATCCACGGAGCCCTGGTCGAGTTGTCCAAGCTCGACGGTGCCTTTGTCGTGCGCGGCGACGGGTTCATCCAGTCAGCGGGAGTTTTCTTGGCCCCCGCCGACGTCGAGATAGAGCTGCCAGTCGGTCTTGGTGCTCGACACGCTGCAGCCGCCGCCGTCACCAAGCGCACCATTGCTACTGCGGTTGTCGTCTCCGCCACCGACGGCAACGTCCGGGTCTTTTCCGGGGGCAAGATGGTCCTGCAAATGGACCCCGAGGTAGAATATGGTCCTGTAACCGTAGAGGAGTAGGACCTTGGCTCATGTTCGGCACAAGTGCTTGTGCCGGACGATAGGTAAGATTTGTTCAGGGGGAGCGCCCCCAGAGAGGAGAGTCCTGTGCCTGTGGACCCAGAATTCTGGACGCAAGTTGTGAACCGTATTGCATCGGACATCATGGCCTGGCTGCCCGCCCTGGCCAGCGCACTGGTTCTGCTGATTCTAGGCTGGGTGGTGGCTCGCCTAATTCAGGCCTTCCTGGCCGGCCTGCTGCGACGAATAGGAATCGACCGGCTGGCAGAGCGGGCCGGCGCCACTCACATCCTGGCCGAGTCGGGATTTGACCCCTCGGCTGCCAACCTGATCGCCCGATTGGTATATTGGCTGGTGCTGCTGGTGTTTGTCCTGGCCGCCGCCGAAAGTCTGGGGCTGCGGGGGGTGGCTGATACCTTCGGTGGGCTCCTGGCTTATCTGCCCAACGTGCTGGCTGCCGCGCTTATTTTGCTGTTGGGCAGCCTGGTTGCCCGGGTGGTAGGCGACGCCGTGGGGGCCCTGGCCACCCAGTCTGGTGCAAGCGCCGGCCCGATTGTAGGACAGGCAGTTCGCTACGCTTTGTTAACCTTCGTCGTCATCCTGGCCCTGGAGCAATTGGGCGTGGAAACCACCTTGCTAACCACCGTGGCCATCGCCCTGATTGCGGCCACGGCGCTGGCCTTGGCCCTCGCCTTCGGGTTGGGCAGCCGCGAGGTGGCTCGCAACATCATGGCCGGTTTTCACGCCAGCGAAGAATTCACCCTCGGCCAGAGCCTTACCGTGCGCGGGCACACCGGTCGGCTGGTCCACATCGGGACGGTGAAGTCCGTGATCGAAACCGAGGCCGGCCGTGTGTCACTGCCCAATTCGGCCTTGGTCGAGGAAGAAGTAACCACAGGCTCCACGGATACGGCGCTATGACGAGCCAGGATCACGTGGTACCCGCCGATTACGTTGCCGGCCGCGTGCCGCCAGAGCGGCGCCAAGCGACGGAAGAACACCTGGCGCTTTGTAAGCAGTGCCGGGCGGCGGTTGAGGCCGCCCAGCACGTGTATCAAGCTCAGCGCTTTTCCAATACCACCCGCGCCTTTCTGAATTTCGCTGCCCGCACGGTGCAGGGAAGCGCCACAATGCTGGTGCCCTCGCTGCGTCGTTTGTCTTTTGATTCATCTCCCCCCGTGCCCGAGGCCAGGGCCGAGCGGCCAGTTTTTGAGCCGCTGCGCGTGCTGCAGCCGCGCATCGCGCGAGGAGCGCGAGGAGTACTGGGCCTGCTAGGCCGTTTCGGGCTGGTGTTGGCTTTGACGGTGGTCGTACTTCTGCTCCCCACCCCGTCCGGCCTGTCCTGGGAAGGACATCGGGCACTGGCGGTGTTTGTGTTCACAGGCAGTATCCTGGCCTTAGAGCCGGTGTCGCTGCCCATCGCCGCCTTGATGGTGCCTTTGGCGCAGGTGGCCTTGGGAGTGGCAGATACACCCCAGGCCTTCGAGACCTTTTCGCGGCCCGTTGTCTTCCTCATATTGTCCAGCCTGTTCCTGGCCGAGGCATTGCGCAAGCATGGGCTGACCCGCCGACTGGCATTGCGAACCATTGTGGCCTCAGGTGGCGGTGTGAGACAACTGCTATTGGGCCTGATGACCATCGCTGTTCTGTTCTCCATGTGGGTGGAGAACACGGCCACGGCCGCGGTCTTGATCCCGGTAGCCTTGACCATTTCCCGGCAGGTCCCTGATCCGAAGAAGGCGCGAGGACTCCTGGTATTGCTAGTGTTGGGGATTGCCTATGGGGCCAGTCTGGGAGGCATGGCCACCATCATGGGCTCTGCCTCCAACGCCGTTGCCTCAGGGTTCCTGGCCCAGATTCGGCCCTGGAGTTTTGTAGATTGGATGCGCTACGGATTGCCTGCTTTGCTGTTGATCTTTCCTCTAACCTGGTGGATTCTGCTGCGGTTGGTGCCTGTAGCCGTTCAACGCCTGGACATAGAGCCCGCTCGCCAGGAAGTGGGTAAGTTGGGCCCCATGAGCCGCGCCGAACGCGAGATCCTATTGACTATGGCGGTGGCTGCTTTCTTCTGGGTCTCGGGCTCTTTCATCGAGCCAGCGCTGGGCCTGCCGACCACGTTGCTCTCTGCAGCTATGGTAGCCGTAGCCACAGTGGCCTATCTGGCCGTGCGAGAGATTATCAACTGGGAAGACGTCAAAGGAGTAAGCTGGGGCATTTTCCTCATCATTGGCGCCGGATTGTCGCTGGGCGAAACCCTGAGCCGGACTGGCGCTACCGACTGGTTCGCCAGTCTGATTACACCTGTGGTAACTGGCCCCCCGCTGTTAATCAGCCTTATGCTCCTGATATACCTGTCAGCGCTGTTGACCAATGTAATGAACAACACCACCATCGCCGCCGTCTTTGTACCCATCCTCATCAGCCTGGCGCGAGTCGATCCTTCCTTGAATACCGTACAACTGGTGCTTCCGGTTACGCTGGCCACCACCTTCGGCTATTCTCTACCCTCTGCCTCTGGCCGCATGGCCCTCATCGCCGCCAGCGGCATCATCGATCGTGGGGAAATGTTGCGCTACGGGCTGATCCTCACGATAGCCAGTTCAGCGGTCCTGGGACTGTTCTTCTACGCTTTGGCGTTCTTGAATTGGATATGACCACATCTGGAGCTCAAAATGGGGAGGACCTATGCGGGTCTTGGTGATAGGCGCCGGGCGTACCGGCGCACAGGTTTTGCGGCAGTTGCAGAAAAACCCTGATCTCACGGTGTTGACGGTGGACCCCCGCGAGAAGCCCTATGCCGTCCAGCAGGGGATCATCGCCGGGATTGACATCCACGAGGCGCTGACCCCGCTGACGCTGGAGTACGTCTTGGAGCGTACCCGGCCAGATCTGGCCCTGTTAACCACCACCACCGAGGATCTGGGTCTGGGCAAAGCTCCTGGCATGGACATCCTGGCTGGCGCGCTGCGTGAAGAACTGGCGGCCATCGCCGAAGTGCCCGTGATTTCGGTAGCCCGGACCGGGGGTAGCTAGCTGGGGACTCCGTGGTACCTGAGAAGAAATCTCTTGAATCATATCTGACGTCAGCGCACGGCTGCCGGCCCTGGCGGGCGCGCTGATTCTGCTGATCGTTTCGCGCTCCAAGACCTCGGAGGTCCCCAAGGACTTCCGGAGTCTGGGCACCGACAAGGAGAGACTGGAAGGATGACCCCACAAATTGCGCTCACACTCACCATCATCGCCGCTGCGGTGATCCTCTTCGCCACGGAGAAGTTGCGGGTGGATCTGATCGCCGTGTTGGTTCTTCTGACCGTGGCTCTGACTGGCCTGGTAAGTCCGGAGGAGGTATTTCTCGGCTTTGCCAGCCCGGCTGTTATAACGGTATGGGCTGTTTACATCGTGTCCGGCGCGCTGTTCAAAACCGGCGTGGCCGACATCTTGGGGCAGCGCATCATCCGATTGGCCGGCACCAGCGAGCCGAGGCTCATCGCGGTGCTTATGCTGACCTGTGGCACCATGTCCGCCTTCATGAACAACATCGGTGCAACCGCGGTGTTGCTGCCGGCGGTGGTAGGCATCTCCCGCCAGAGCAAGATCCCGCTGTCCCGATTGCTCATCCCGTTGTCGTTCTCATCCCTCATGGGGGGCAACATGACCCTTATCGGCACGCCGCCTAACGTATTGGCGACCAGTATCCTGGTCGATCGTGGACTTCCTACCTTCAGCTTCTTCGACTTCACACCTATGGGCATTGTTGTCTTTGGGACGGGCATTCTGTACATGGTGCTGGCGGGCCGTCACCTGCTGCCGGCACGGGCGCCAGAAGATGAGCGGCAGGCGGCGTACCAACTGCGAGAATACGTCAGCGAGGTCAGAGTGGTGCCCGATAGCCGGCTGGCTGGCGCCACCCTGGAAGAGTCCCGACTGGGTGCCGACTATGATCTGACTGTCATCGCCATTGTTCGGGACAGCGAAGTTCGAACGGCGCTACACCGCAACACGCATATCCAGCCGAACGATCTCTTGATGGTGGAGGGCGGTGTGAACGACTTGCTGCGTGCCCGCGATGATCTGGGTTTCGTGATCGAGGCGGAACGAACTATGGGGTTGGATGACCTCGATCCGGAGAAGGTGCACGTTGTGGAGGCTACCCTGGCCCCTCGCTCCCCCATGGTGGGCCGCACCCTGCGCGAAATGCGGTTCCGTGACCGATACGGATTTACCGCCCTGGCTGTCTGGCGTCAGGGAGAAGTGATCACCGAACGTCTGCGCGACGTCCGCCTTCAATTTGGGGATGCGCTTCTGCTGCAAGGCCCCCGCAGCCGGCTGCCGGCCCTTCAGGAGGGGATTGAATTCCTGGTGTTGGAGCCGGTGATGCAGGAACTCCGTCGGCGGCACAAGGCGGTGATCGCCGTCGCCATCATGGGACTGGTTTTGGCGCTGGTGACCGCGGCGGACTTTCACATCTCCATGGCCATGGTCATTGGATCCGCGCTGATGATCCTGACTGGCTGTCTGACGATGGACGAAGCCTACGAGAGCATCGAGTGGCGCAGCGTGTTTCTCATCGCTGGCATGCTGCCTCTAGGCACAGCCATGGAAACCACCGGCACAGCAGATTTTCTGGCCGACCTGATCGTGGGTGCTATGGGCGGCCTGGGTCCTATGGCCGTTCTGGGTGGCATCTACATCCTGGCGGCTCTGATCACCGAGCCTATGTCGAACGCGGCTGCCACCGTGCTAATGGTACCCATTGCCATCGACGTCGCCTTGGGGCTGGGAGCCAACCCTCAGTCCTTCGCCCTGGCCACGGTCATCGGGTCCTCCACCAGCTTTCTCACGCCGGTGGGCCATCAGGCCAACGTGCTGGTCTTTGGGCCGGGGGGTTACCGCTTTTTTGACTACACCCGGGTGGGGGCGCCCCTCAATGTGGTTCTCTTCATCTCCACCATGGTCTTCCTGCCCATCCTGTGGCCGCTATACCCATAGCGGAGAGGAGAGTACAATTCTTGTAGACCTCCAGTTTTGGCCACAAACCTTGAGCAGCATCCTGGCAGAAATCCTGACCTGGGTGCCGGCACCGGCCGGCGTCCTGCTTCTGCTAGGCTGGCCAATGGCCTGGCTGGTAAACTGGCCTATCCTGCTGGTGTTCGTGTTGGCTGCGGCACAAAGTCCGGGATTGCGCGGTGTGGCCCAGGTGCATTCGATCATCCGCGAGGGCGATGTGCGCGTCCAACTGCTCGACGTGGTCCGCGAGGTGCGGCCTGATGGGCCGTTTCTCAGCTGGCCGCTGCGCGGTGCGGGCCGCCCCCGCTTCAAGTCCGACGCGTTCCGGGCTTACGTCGCTGAATTGGACTGGGAGACAAATACCTGCGTCGATGTGGCTTCTTGCACCGCCGCACGCGAGAGAGCCGATCTGAGTTTCGCCAGGGGGCTTGCTGGCGGGGGGAGATGACATAAGTTGTCCACAAGGTCACAGGCTATGCGGTTAGCGCCTTGGCCGTCTTCTTGATCACCGGCATTTGGCTGGAGCACGTTGGCAATCTATCGGTGGCATTGGGAATCCTGGGCGCCGGTCTGGCTTTCGCCCTGCAAGAAGTGATTTGAACGTCCTGGCCATCCTGCGCGCCGACCAGAATCGACTGGCTCCTGGCCCGGCTGCCCTGCTCCGCCCCGGCGACCGACTGCTGGCCGAGCTGGAGCTTTCTCCCCAGTCTTCATTGCCCGGCCAGACGCTGAAGCAGATCGACTTTCGGCGCCGCTTTGGCGCGGTCGTGCTTGCCATCCGCCGAGGCGGGGGTGTGGTGCGGACTAACATCGAGAAGCTGCCACTGCAGCGGGACGACGTCTTGCTGGTCTAGGGGACCCGCGAGCAGCTCGACGTGCTGCGTGCCGAGTCGGAGTTCCTGCTTTCCAGTGCCGCGGCCACAGAAGGATACCGCCTGGAGGAGCGGCTGGTCGCGATGCGGGTGCCCGATGACTCGCCCCTGGTGGACAAAACGCTGGTCGAGAGTCGCCTGGGCGACGCCTTTGGGTTGGGGGTGATGGGCATCGTTCGCGAGAGATCGATCACCAAGCGCCGCCGGACGCGGCCGAGCTGGAATCGGAGCACGTGGGCCTGGTGGAAGCGGTGCTCTCGGCCCGTACCACGGTGGCGGGTATAACCTTGCGTCAGATCCACTTCCGTGAAAAGTAGAGACTGAGCGTGCTGGCTATCAGGCGCGAGGGCCGGGCCTATCGATCCAACCTGCGAGACATGGCCTTGCGCTTTGGCGACGCGCTACTGCCCTACGGACCCCGCGAGCGACTGCGGGTCCTGGGTCTCGAGCCCGACTTTCTGGTGCTGACTGAAGCAGCCCAGGAAGCACCGCGTTTGAGCAAAGCGCCCATTGCGCTGTTGATCATGGCCGCCGTCCTCACGCCGGTGATCCTCGGCTGGCTGCCCATCGCCATCGCTGCCGTGGCTGGCGTCATCCTGATGATCCTCACCCGCTGCCTGACGATGGAGGAGGCCTACGGTTCCATCGAGTGGAAAGCCGTCTTTCTCATCGCCGGGATGCTTCCCCTGGGCATCGCTATGGAGCAGACCGGCGCGGCCCGCTTCCTGGCCGAGGGGATGGTGGGACTGGTGGGCGGGCTGGGACCGTTAGCGGTGACCGCCGGCCCGTTCATCTTGGCCGCCTTGGCCTTCCAGGTTATGCCCAACCCGGCCGTGGCCGTTCTACTGGCTCCGATCGCGCTGAACACTGCCAACGACCTGGGGATGTCGCCCTACCCACTGATGATGGGCGTGGCAGTGTCCGCCTCTGCGGCGTTCCTCAGCCCCGTGGGCCATTCGGCTAACGTGTTGGTCATGGGCCCCGGTGGCTATCGGCTCGCCGACTATACCAAGGTGGGCATACTCCTCGCCCTGGTGGTGCTCGCGGTTGTGCTCCTTGTGCTGCCCATCTTCTGGCCCTTCTGACAGCAGGTGGGTGACTGTGCGATGTCGACCCGGTCGACAACGCTTTGGTAGAGAAGTTGGAGGGAGCAACGGCTGTCCCGGTACGACAGGTGATTCGGACCGTGGGGCGCAGCCTGCTCACGCCAGGAGGCACGATAGAGATGATTCAGGATTCAGAGAACCACCTTGATCTCCTGTTTGCGGCCGTGGGCGATGCCGACGCGGTCCTGATCCTGTCTCACAATGACCCCGATCCCGACGCCATTGCTAGCACCGTCGCCCTCCGCCACTTGCTGATGGAGGCGCTGGGCGTGGAAAGCAGCATCGCCTACCAGGGCATCATCGGCCGGGCTGAGAACCGGGCGTTGGTGCACTATCTGGGCCAGCCGCTGCGGCCCCTGACTGACGCCGATCTGGCTGGCGAGGCCCCCATCGCTCTGGTGGACACCCAACCTGGCGCCGGAAACAATGCCTTGCCGGACAGATCTGAGGTGATGATCGTCATCGATCACCACACCTGGCGAAAGCCGACGGCCGGAGCAGCCTACGTGGACGTCCGACCTGAGGCAGGTGCCACTTCAACCATCCTGACGGAATACCTCCAGGAGACTGGTCTCGAACTTCAACCCCCGCTTGCCACTGCGCTCTTCTACGGCATTAAAGCCGATACGCGAGGGCTGAGCGGTGGCGCGGGCCCGGCCGATACGGCGGCCTACCTGTACCTTCAGCCTCTGGTTGACACTCAGGCCTTGGCCCAGATTGAGTACGCGCAGGTCCCGGTCAGCTACTTCAAGAGCTTCGATGCCACCTTACGGGCGGCGCGTGTCTACGACGGAGTCGTCGTTGCCTATGTGGGCCCGATGGCCTATCCGGACCTGACAGCCGAAATGGCTCACCTTTTGTTGAGGCCAGAGAAATCCCGATGGGTAGTCTGCATGGGTGTACACCGGAAGGTCCTGATCCTGTCGGTCCGAACGCAAAGCCCGACCGGCGGCGCCGACCAGGTCGCTACTATTTTACCGCCTCTGCCCGCCTTCGACGGGCTGGTGCGGGGGGCGTTTCTTGCCAAGTTGGTGACCACAGCCGTCTTCTTCCAACCCCAAAAGGAGGTATGGGATTCATGACCCTACAGATTGCCCTCACGCTATCCATTGTCGGCATGGCCATCGTGCTCTTTGCCACCGAAAAGCTGCGCGTGGACATAGTCGCCCTCATCGTGCTGCTTTCCGTGGCGGTCACCGGCCTGATTGGCCCAGAGGATGTCTTTGCAGGCTTTTCCAACCCAGCGGTGATTACGGTTTGGGCGGTCTACATTGTGTCTGGTGGCCTGTTCAGGACAGGTGTAGCCGATCTCTTGGGCCAGGGCATCTTGCGTCTGGCAGGCACCAGCGAAGCCCGGCTGATCGCAGTCATCATGTTGACCTGCGGCCTTATGTCGGCTTTTATGAATAACGTCGGCGCTACGGCTATGCTGTTGCCGGCCGTGGTGGGCATCTCGCGTCGGACCAAAGTGCCGGTGTCGAAACTGCTTATTCCCCTCTCGTTTTCTTCGCTGTTGGGTGGCGAAATGACCCTCATCGGCACGCCTGCCAACATACTGGGCACCGGTATCCTAGCCGAGCGTGGGCTACCAACCTTCAGGTTCTTCGACTTTCTGCCTGTCGGTGCTATCTTTCTAGGGACGGGAGTCTTGTACATGATGCTGCTCGGCCGGCATCTGCTCCCGGCGCGGCAGCCCCCGGACGAGCGAGGGACAGCCCGCCAACTGCGGGGATACGTCAGCGAGGTGAAGGTAGCTCAAGACAGCCCGCTGGCGGGTCGAACCCTGCTCGAGTCTCGATTGGGCGCGGACTTCGAACTTACTGTCCTGGCCATTGAGCGCGATGGGCATGTGCAGACGACGCTTCCGCCTGACACGCGCATCCAGACCAGCGATCTCTTAATAGTAGAAGGTGCCGCCGAGCACCTGATACGAGCTCGAGATAAACTACGGCTGGTGATTGACGTGGAAAGGACGGCCGAGTTAGAGCGAGGGCTTGATAAAGGCGGGTTTCACCTGGTAGAGGCTACCCTGGCACCTCGCTCGGGCATGGCGGGACATACCCTGAGCCAAACCGGGTTTCGCAACCGGTATGGTTTCAGTGTCTTGGCCATCTGGCGTCACGGGGAGGTTATCATTCAGCGCCTAGGCAATGTGCCGCTTCAGTTTGGCGACGTCCTACTGCTGCAAGGGCTACATCATCGTTTGCCAGCGCTCCAGGACGGGGGCGATTTCCTGGTACTAGAGCCGCTTGCCGTGGAACGTCGCCAGCTAACCAAGGCCCCTATCGCTGTAGGGATTATGGCCCTCGTTTTGGGTCTGGTGCTGCTGGCCGGTTTCCACATCTCTATGGCTATGGTCATTGGAGCCGTGTTGATGGTCCTGACCCGTTGTCTGACTATGGACGAGGCCTACCAGAGCATCGACTGGCGCACCGTCTTTCTAGTTGCCGGTATGTTGCCTCTGGGTACGGCCATGGAAACCACCGGGTCTGCCCGTTTCCTGGCTGATCTTTTACTTGGGGCAGCCGGCAGCCTCGGCCCTGTGGCCGTCCTGGCCGGCATCTATATCTTGGTGGCTCTCATCACCCAACCCATGTCCAACGCCGCCGCCGTGGTGCTCGTCACGCCCATTGCCATCGATAGTGCCTTGGGCATGGGGGCCGACCCCAAGCCCTTCGTCTTGGCTACCGTTCTCGGCGCGGCCACCAGCTTTCTCACTCCGGTCGGGCACAAGGCCAACGTGCTGGTCTTCGGGCCGGGAGGATACAAGTTCTTCGACTACACGCGTGTGGGAGCGCTGCTTACGCTCGTCCTTCTGGTCGTGACCATGATTTTCTTGCCCATCCTGTGGCCATTGTTCTAGGTACGTATGACAACTCCTCCAATATTGGTAACCCAAGGAGGGGGAGTCGGGCGGCTTCCTCTGCGAAGCATTTTCCCTGTTTCACTCAACTATGTGTCCCCAACGTGTTATGCTCCCTTCAGCATCTAATCCTAGCAATTTCTGGGCTAAGAAAAAGACCCCGCCCAACGGGCGGGGTCTAGATGCTTCTTGGAATAGGCCAACTCATGTTTTTGTTAACGTCAGTCTAGTGTAAAGCTGAAGGCAAGGACAAAAGGGTATTGAATGGTATAACACTGTTGTTTCGCTGACGTACGTCACCCGGCCTGGCCCAGTTCGCGAAGCACTGCCTGGGTGATGGCACGGATTAGGTCTGCTTCGGAGTCGGCCTCGGGCAGGGGGTGGATGTGCTGCCCGTCCAGATGGCACACGCCGCACACCTGGCAAAATTCCTCCTCCTCGCCGGGGCGGGCCAGACCCATCTTCTGACGCTGGGCCAGGAGCTTTTCGACTTGTGCTGGGGGCAGAGGTTCCCCGCGTCCCAATTGTTGTAGGATCAGGCTGATGCGGGCGACCTGTTCCAAGGATTCCAGTCGCATGTATGCTTCCCACGCATCCCGACCGACTGTCAGCGTGCCGTGGCGTTGCAAGATCATACCGTCATGGCTGCTGATTAAGTTCCGGATGGCGTCTACGTTTTCCGCGCTGGCCGGCGTGGCGTATTGGGTGGTGGGGACCAGCCCCAGATTGACGATAACTTCGGGTAGCATGCAATCTGCCAGCGAAACGCCCGCGATGCTGAGAGCCACGGTGGTGGGCGGATGGGCATGGACCACGCCCCCGATATCCGGGCGCTGGCGAAACGCTTCCAGGTGCATAAAAATCTCGCTGGTGGGCTTCAGGTTGCGGTTGGCGTCCGTGCCTGGCCCCACCTTGTTCCCTTGCATGTCGACTACGATGAGTTGCTCGGGTGTCATCAGGCCCTTGCAGAGCCCGCTGGGCGTACACAATACGTGTGCCTCGTCCAAGCGGGCCGAGATGTTGCCATCGGCGGCGACTACCAGCTCCCTTTCATACATCAAACGCCCTACGCGGACGATTTGCTCGCGCAGGGCCTGTTCCTTACCCCAACTGTACTGACTACTCATATGACCATCTCTGGCTACCGACCATTATCCAATGTAATCTCGTCCACAACACCCACGATCACGGCCCGGATGGCGCCATCTGGCTCTTTGTCGATGATCTGACGCGCACTATTGCCTTCATCCAGCACCAATACCACGTCACCCACGCCGGCCTGCACCATGTCCACGGCAATGTCGTAGTAGCCGGTAGGCTGCCCGTTCAGATCCAGCTGATCCACCAGCAGCGTCTTGTGCCGATCGAAGGTTTCCTGGTGGATGGTGGCGACTACGGTTCCTGTTACGCGGCCAATGTACATTGTTTCAGACAGTCCTTTGATCGTGACTCAGGGTTGATGGGGTGATGTGACAACCAGGCCAAAAGACAAACGGCCTGCCAAATTTCTCACCGGAGGCCTGGGCGCTCATTTCCTGTCACTCTTGTAATGCCATTTGACATTTGGAATGTGCTGGTTTATATCTGCGGGTTGGCCTACTTCGTCTATGATGCCCACAACAGCCAGGTCAACCGGAACGAACTTGACCGGTAGAGCCAGCGCCGCCTCACGGCTGGCGACGACGTAAGTTAGCATCCCTGGACCCGCCTGAGCAGTGCCATCGGCAGCAATGGTAGGGTCACCCTCCGGATTGAGGTCTCGGTCCAATTCCTGTACTACCAGGAATTTTACCCCCTCCAGGCCTTGATATTTTTGAGTAGCGACCAGGGTGCCGATGACGCGTGCAAATTTCATACTTCAGCTACCAGCCTTTCTGGCGACCGAGGCGTTCCCCGAAATAGCTGCTCACCAATAGATTCTCCCCCATTTCTGGGTGTAACTGAGGAATGACTACCTGATTCACCAATACCCCTGGCTCAGGCAACGAGCTGACGCCAATCTCCACCGCCGCTTCTACGTCCTGTACCTCGCCCTGGAAGAGACAAAAAGCCTTGCCTCCCAGCCCGTCGGCCAGCCGAATCTCACGTAACGTGACCTGGGCACCTTTTACGCCAGCGTCGGCCGCCTGGATGGTGGAGGCCACATCAATGGTTTCGATAACGCCCAGCGCCACGCCGGCCCCCTCCACCCGGTCGCCAGCGATGGCCTGGACCACGGCCGGATGCACCTGCGGCAAGAACACCGTGTCAATCACCGACTCGCCGCCCCACTCCATCCCGGTCCGCAGTGATTCGTCCACCTCGGCCACCTGGCCGGTGATGAGCACCAGGTACTTTCCCGGCTGCACGGTACCGGCTTTGATGGCGGCGATGGGAGCCTTTTTGACCATGGCGTCGCCCGCCTGGATGCCGGTGGCGATGCTATTAAATTCGATAAGGGCTAGAGCTGGGTCCATACACATAGCGTCCTGGCCACTGGCGTCCCTGCTGCCAGCGTCACAGCGTCCCGGGGATTCAGGGCGCTCCGATTTTAAATGGTTAAGACAGTAACTGGGTCGCAAGCTGAGCCACAGACTGAGCTGCGGCTGACTTGGGGCTGGACAACATCAACGGCCGGCGTGCGTTGAGTGCCGCCAGCATCCCCGGTTCGTATGGGATGGTCGCCGCCAGCGGGCGTTTAAGAGCGTTAACCACCGCCTCCGATGACAAACCACCCACGCCACCCGGCGTATTTAGCACTGGCCAGATGCGCTCATTCTCGATTCCCATGTTGCTCAGGACTTGCAAGGCCACCGCTGCCGACTGCACTGAAGCCAGGTCAGGCGCGACAAGCAACAACACCCGGTCAGCGGCAGTCAATGCGGCGGCCGTTGTTCGGCTCAAAGTCGGTGCCAGATCCAAAAAAGCCAGTCGAAATGTCTGGCGCAGGCTGATCACCAGTGGTTGAACCGCGGCAGGCGGTACGTCGCCTGCCGGGCTCTGGGTCACTGGCGAGGACAAGACCTGAACGCCGGTCTCATGAGTCTGCCAATGAGGCTTCAGGGTTTCGGCCTTGATCTCTTTGCCAGATGCCAAGGCTTTGTGCAGGCTGCCGGTAGGCCGCAGTCCGAGCATCAGGGCTGCGTGGCCCGACAGGGGTGCCATGTCGATCAGGGCGACTGGCTGCCGGCGGCTGAGGGCCACAGCCACGGAAAGGTTCACGGCTAGCGAGGTGACGCCTACCCCTCCTCGTAGGCCAAAGACCGCAATCATACTTCCCAATTTGACCTTGGCTGCCGGGGGCGGCTTGCGCAGCAGGCGCTCAACATGCGCCACCAAGTCCGATGGCCCGACTGTCTTAGGCAAATAATCGGTCGCACCGGCTTCCAAGGCGGTCTGTCGATCAATCGGCTGAAAGCGGGCTGAAAAAACCAGAATCGGGATGTCAGCAAAGTCTTCCTGGGCGCGTACACGCCGGCAAAACTCGTAGCCGTTGACTCTAGGCATCATCACATCAGCGATGACCAAATTTGGGTGTCTTCGTTGTGTGATAGATAGTCCTGACTCCCCGTTGCTGGCTGTCAGCACGGTATGACCGGCGCGCTTGAGAGCGAATTCGATGAGGCGGATTACATCGGGATCATCATCTATGATCAGGATGTCGGCCACCGCGTTGTCCTTTCAATCCGCGCAGAATAGCCTCTTTGTGTCAGTCCTTGTCGGCCACGCAGAAAAGCTCGACGCTTGGTTTGTTGACCAGAATCACCGGCCCCGCGAATTGCACGGTTGGCAAGAGGGACGATGAGGCCGTGGCATTCATCAACGGCATGAAATTATCAGTGCCGATGGCCAGCAAAGCCTGCAGGTCTAGCTTGCCTACAATTCGGAGCGAGCCGCGTATCTCAAAAGAGGGAACGGTCACAAAGACTTCCCTCAGGTGGGGGGTGAACGCAGGGTAGATATGGTCTTTTGACAGCCCATCCGCCTCGGTAGGAAGCACCACGAAGGTGATCTGAGCCTTGATGAGCGACCCGGTTTTGTAATAGGCTACAATCTCGCCTGGCTTGTAAATGCGTGACACGTAAATGTCTTGCAGGAGCAAGAAGTCGCTCAACCGATCGCTCAGAATGTCGGATAGGCGGCGGTTGCCGGTGCTGACGTGCCCTGACATCCGGTAGGCTGTGGTGAAAAAATCGGCGGCCAGCAGCCCGCCCCGGAGGGAAGCCATTGTCTACTCCTTGCCGCTAAACTATGCGGAAACTGTCCACCAGCGTGCAGCGCCGCACCCGGGTGAAGTTGCGCGCTGTTGTCATCCCCTCACCGGTAGGAGTCGCGATGCTAAAAGAAGTGAACCCTTCACCGCCAAATCCCAGCCCGGCCAGATTGGGACCATTCTTCACAAAGATACTGCCTCCAAACTCGCGGGCCATTCGGCTCAGGTTATCCAGATTCTTGGAGTGCATCACTGCCGTGTGACGATAACCGTGCTCGGCCTCAATGCCCAGGTCAATCGCCTCATCGGCGCTGCGGACCCGGACTAGGGGCATTACTGGCATCAACTGCTCTGTCCAGACCAATGGGTGGCGTGGGTTATCTACCTCCGCCAGCACCAGGCGTACCTCGTCTCCAGCGTCGACGCCAATTTCTTTCAGGATGCGGCCTGCGTTCTGACCCACCCAAGCCTTGTTGACGACGCTACGCTTGCCTGGGCCACGGTCTTCCTCCAAGATGACTTTCAGCAAGCGGCTGATTTGCCAGGATGTGACCTCGACCACTCCCCTGGCTTTCAGCGCCGCCTTCAGTTGGTCCGCTACGGTGTCAACGACGATGACTTCCTTCTCGTCAGTACAAATGACGTTGTTGTCGAAAGAGCCCCCCTTGACAATGTCTCGCGCGGCTTGCTCGATGTTGGCCGTTTCGTCAACTACAACGGGCGGATTGCCAGGCCCGGCGCAGATAGCCTTCTTACCAGAGTGCATTGCCTCTCGTACCACCGCCCCACCACCGGTGACCACCAATAGCCGCACGCCAGGGTGCCGCATCAACTCTTGCGCACTTTCAATGGTCGGCTCGGCCGTGCAGGTGACCAGGTTTGGAGGCCCACCTGCCTGCTGAATGGCCTGGTTCAAAATGGCTATCGTGTGGGCCGATACTTTCTTAGCCATTGGGTGTGCGTTAAAGACTGCTGCGTTGCCGGCAGAAACCATGCCAATGGCGTTGTTGATAACGGTGGCCGTTGGGTTGGTGCTGGGCGTGATGGAGGCGATGACCCCGTAGGGTGCCAGTTCCGTGAGGGTGAGTCCACGGTCGCCGGACCAGGCCACGGGCTGCAGAATCTCGGGGCCGGGCGTTTTGTCGGCGACCAGCAGATTCTTCTCGATCTTGTCTTCATAGCGGCCCATGCCGGTCTCTTGCCAAGCCTCATAGGCCAATATCTGGGCGTTGTCACGGGCGGCCTGGCGCATGTGGCGGATGATGTCTTCACGGCGGGCAAGAGGCAGCAGTTCGAGTTGCCGGAAGGCAGTTGTTGCCGCTTTCACGGCCGTGTCCACATCTGGGAAGATTCCTAGCGTGTGGCCCACAGAGCTGCCTGGTCGCTGGGCGCCAGGTCTCAGTCCGTGTACGACTTCTTGTACAATGCGATCTATTTGCTTCTGGTCTATTTGAACAGCCATAGAAATACCTGCCCTTGCAGGCCCTTAGGTGGCCTGGCGAAGTGGCCCTAATGCGCGTCCGGGGTTTCAGACCGAGCGCTCCGGCCAAGATCCATCATCTCAGTCGATGGCCTTGTCGAGCGATGGGATCAGTCAAAACCTCGTAGATCAGGCAGCGGCTCAACCTTCTGGTACTTTACGTCGCCATCCACCTCCCAGGTGTCGACAATGGCCATGATCACGGCGTCACAGGGGCGACGGTCCGTGAGCACCGTTTGGCGAGCCGAGCTGCCAGTGGCATACATCACCACTTCGTCCAGCCCTGCGCCAACGGCGTCGGCAGCGACCACATAACCGGTCATTGGCTGACCGTGGATGTCAAGGCGCTGGAGGACCATAAATCGCAGGCCCTCCAGCTTCTCGTCTTTGCGGGTGGCAACCAGCGTACCCACAACCTTTCCCAGCAGCATCGCCTAGCCTTCTCCGAGTTCAGATTTGACTTGCTCGGCCCGGCCTAGCGGAAGTACCAGATCGATGTTGACATGAGGCCGCGGGATGACGTGTACGGATACCACTTCGCCTACCCTCTCGGCGCCACGCACACCGGCTTCAACGGCGGCTTTCACCGCTGCCACATCCCCGCGCACGATAGCAGTCACATAGCCGCCGCCAATCTTCTCGTAGTGAACTAATTCAACTTTTGCGGCCTTGACCATCGCGTCGGAAGCCTCGACCATCGCGGCAAATCCTCTAGTTTCGATCATACCGAGTGCTTCGGCCATACGAAAATTCCTCCCTTCCCTCCGGGTGTACCCTCCACGGGGCACACAGGGGATTTGAATGATAAGAATATGGATTCCGGTAGACTACTGCAAAACAGAGACTACTCGCGCTTGCTTTGTTCTGCCTCTCGGCCCGAAACGCCCTCGATTGCAGCCAGGGCGGCCCCATAGCCAGCCATAATGTCACGCTCTTCGCCCCCCAGATAAACCCGCCCGAAGGAGCCAAAGGCCATAACTTCCAGGATGTTGATTTCGGCTGCTTTTTCGGCCTCATTGGCGGCCAGGGCAGCATAGCCGGCCGGCTCCACCTCAAGAACATACAGGGTTTGCCCGGCTAACAGCATGTGGCCATGACGCATACGGTTGATGAGCTGTACCTGGTGAGCGTCAATTTTGCGGATGATCTGGCTCGAGACAACCCGAGGTTTGCGGCGGTCTTCTTCGTTCAAGCCAAGGGCTTCTAGGATGGCGGCTCCGGCAGCTCGGGTTTCCGCCTGCGATTCAGAGTGGACCTCCAGCAGGCCGTACAGGCGCTCGACGATTTGCATCCCCGGGCGGACCTTGGTGGACTTAAGGGCTACGTCCGTGATACGGTTGATCTCAATACCGGGCGAGATCTCGATCCAGAGTGAAGCGTCGTTTGGCAACGGCAAGAAGCCCCGAGCTACCGTTCCCAAAAAGGCAGCGTGCTGCGGCTGCAGACTATCAAGAAAAACGTAGCTACGTAGATCGACGGACAAAGAACCTTCTCCTTCCTATGATTTGGATCGCGAAAGGTACAGACGGAGCAGTGACGACCCCTAATCTGCAGATCTTCGTGCTTCAGATGCCACAGATTTGGCACCTAGGCCAGCTTGCTAGATGGTGACGAAGGCTGGCCAGGTACACTAGCCCAGAGCAGTCGTTGCAGGTGCTCCACCGCCTGTTCGTCGTAAGCTCGCTCGCCGCACACGTCGCAAATGATGGCCGGCATGCGGTCCACAACCAATAGCGCCTCACCGTGCCATTGAATATATGCCATGTTCCGTCGTTCCAGGCGGCCAGTATGACAGTATGGACAGATATTCATGGGCGCTTCTTGGCCTCCTGCACAATCCTAATGCCGGCGCTGGCTCCAATACGAGTGGCACCTGCATCCACCATACCTTTAGCATCAGCGAAACTACGAATGCCACCCGCCGCTTTTATTCCCATTTCGGATCCCACCACCCGTCGCATCAAGGCTACATCAGCTACAGTTGCCCCACCTGGTCCAAAGCCCGTGGATGTTTTCACGTAGTCGGCGCCTGCCTTTTTGGATAATTCGCAAGCCTTGATTTTCTCTTGCTCGGTAAGCAGGGCGGCCTCGATGATAACCTTGCATAGGGCGCGGTTGTTGTGACATGTGCGGGTCACCATAGCGATGTCTCTTTCGACCAGGTCGTATTCCCCTCCTTTGAGGGCACCCACGTTGATGACCATATCCACCTCGGTCGCACCATCGTCGATGGCTTGCTGGGCCTCGTAAGCCTTTACCTCGGGCGGGGTAGCTCCCAGTGGAAAGCCGACCACGGTGCATACAGCCACGTCAGACCCTTTCAACAAGTCGGCGCAGAGTTTCACGTGGGTGGGATTGACACACACCGCGGCGAAGCTGTATTGTCGCGCCTCGTGGCAAAGCTGGGCGATTTGCGCCTGAGTGGCGTCTGGTTTTAGAAGAGTGTGGTCAATAAGACGAGCGATGTCGCCATCTATGTGCCTGACACCTAAAGTGGCGCTAAGGCGAGAGGCGCCGGCATTCACTGCCTGCCGGATCAGATGCGGACGGTGCTGCACACCTTGGCGTTCACAGTCAGGACAGTTGGGATCATGAGTATGGCTAGGGGCTGGCACACTCTTGCGACTGTCGTCGAGAGCCGTCAGCACCTGTTGCGTAATCTGTTCCACCAGCCGTTCGATGGTGGCGGTGTCGTATTGCATGGGTAAAGTTCACCTTGACTTCAGATAGCGTTGCTCGATGTTTACGATTTTGTCCACACGACGGGCATGGCGTCCGCCACCAAAATCGGTCTTTAACCAGGTTTTGACGATTTGTCGGGCCAGGTTAGGTCCAATGAGACCCGCGCCCAAAGTAAGAACGTTGGAATCGTTATGTTCGCGGCTGTTGATGGCGGTCGCCTGGTCATAACACATAGCGGCCCGCACGCCGGGCACTTTGTTCGCAGTTATACACGAGCCAATGCCTGCCCCGTCAATGATGATTCCTCGGAAGGCAGCTCGGTCGGCCACCTGGCGGGCCACGGCAAAGGCAAAATCAGGGTAGTCAACTGCCTCTGTGCTGTGCGTACCACAGTCCAAGCTGCGATAGCCCAGTTCCTCCAGATAGGCTTTGAGATCTTCTTTCATCTCAAAACCCCCATGGTCGCATCCGATGGCCACCACATAGCCTTGGGCGGAAGCAGGTCGGGTCTCGGAGGGGGCGGCGCTGGCAGGCGCGAGCGTGATGCCTCGCTCCATCGCCACCTGGTGAGCCAGAGGGGTTACCAGTGCCTCGGTCGGCACCTCTATCTTTGTGCCCGGTTCGACCCGGCCCATTTCTTCGGCGGTGACAATTGCTCGATGAGACGTCTCAGATCCACCGGGCTCTATCCCACCGGCACCCTGCAGTGTCCTAAGCACCACCCGGCGCACAATTTGGCGTATCTCATCTACGTTGTGTGACATAATAGAAGCCAACTCTTCTAAGGGATGAGATTCTCTAGCAAGTGACCGACGGTTGCTGACGCCGTGGGCGCATCGCGTGGGATTACACCCCAATGGCTTGGAGGCCAGTATGAGAGCCAAGCTTTGCCAACCACCTTATCCTCGTCAAGCATGCCCCAGTTATGTGAGTCACTAGAGCTGTTGCGATTGTCTCCCAAGACAAACAGTTCGCCGGGGCCGGCGCGGCGCGGGCTCATAGAATACGATCCGGGATATACCACATAGGGTTCATCAAGGAGCTGATTATTGATTAACACTTGTCCGTTACGGATCTCAACCAATTCTCCGGGTGTGGCGACTACACGTTTCACATAATCTTCGCCGGGACGGTTGGGTGGCTCGAAGACTATTACGTCGCCTCGCTGTGGTTCGCCCAGTCGATAGCTTACTTTGTCCACGATAAGATATTGGCTGTCATGCAAATTGGGCTCCATACTGGTGCCAACCACTCTGAAATTGCGTACGACCGTTTGTATCAGAAAGAAGATCACCACAGTCAGGAAAATGGTCTCCACGATCTCACGGAGAACCGACTTGATAACGTCCCAGTTAATGGAAGCTTTCTCTTCAAACTCGTCTTCTGTTGTCTCCGCCTCCAAACCCTCCAGCAATGTCTCAACCGGGGTATCAGTACTCACATTCTTGTCAAACAGGCTGCTCACGAGGAACTCCTGATCTAAGATAAGGTAGGAGCAATTATAGTACACTTCAAGGGGGGTGGCAAAAGAAACGCTTGAGCTTATGCCTTGTTTTGTGGGGCAATTGGCAGGGTGAAAGTGAAAGTCGTCCCCTGCCCCGATTCACTCTGGCACCAGATTTCGCCGCCGTGCGTTTCGATCAGGCTCTTGGTGATGCTGAGCCCGAGGCCGGTCCCCGGCACATCACGGACGCGGGGGTCGTCGGCGCGGAAGAATTTGGTGAATAGTTTGTGCTGGTCCTCGGTTGAGATGCCCACCCCGGTGTCGCGTACGCTGATGGCCACGCTATTGGGCGATATGGCATCCGTGTGCCCGTTAGCGGCGATGTAGATCTGTCCACCACTAGGCGTATACTTGTAGGCGTTGCTAATCAGGTTGGTGAGAATCTGAATCAGGCGTCCATGGTCACCCCAGACAGGTGGCAGGGTGGAGGGGATGTTGAGCTCTAAGTTCAGGTGCTTGGCTTCGATCTGGCCTTTTACGGATTGAATCACCGTTTCGATGACCTCTCTTAGATCCACTCTTCCCATTTCCAGATGCAGACGGCCAGCCTCGATGCGGCTTACGTCGAGCAGATCGGCGACCAGCCGGTCCATACGGTCCACGTTGGTCGAGATAATCTCGAGGAACTCCTTCTGCCGCTCGGTTATCTCGCCGCCAGTCCCTAGACTCAGCAGCTTGGCGTAGCCTTTGATGGAGGTCATAGGGATTTTCAGTTCGTGCGAGGCGACGGACATGAACTCTGTTTTGGCCTGATTGGCAGCTTGAGCCTGGTGATACAGACGTGCGTTTTCGATAGCGATGGCGGCGTGGTCAGCCAGGCGGGTGATAAAGTCCAAGTCGGGCTGGCTAAAGGCGGCAGGATGAGCGCTCTCCAGGCTGATGACTGCCCGCACCTGATCCTGGTACAAGATTGGGACGTTCATCTGCGAGCGGGTCACTGCCGTAGCTGCCACGAAATCCGGGTCTTTCTGTACGTCGTCGACGATAACTGGCTGCCCGGTACGAGCGACACGTCCGATGATGCCTTTCTCAATCGGCCAGGCCACATCGTGGTAGCGAGCATATTCGGTGGGCATACCTCGCTGTGCCAACAGGTACAAGCCGATCCCCTCATTGTCCATCATGCCCACCACGCCACTGGAGGCGTCCACGGCGTCCATAGCATGCTCCAATGTCAGGTCCATCACCCGGGCGAAGTCGACTAAGGTAGAATTCAGTTGCCGGTCAATGAACTGCATGGTGTGGAGTTCTTGTACTCTCTCAGCCAGAGCTTGGTCGGTCATTGTAAACAGGCGGGCATTCTCCAGGGCGATGGCGGCTTGGGCGGCGAAGCTGCTCAGCAGCTCTGTGTCCTCCTCGGAGAAGATCTTCGAGTCACGTTTATTGACTGCCTCGATGACGCCGACCAGCCGGTCGTGGCTGACCATCGGCACGCAGATCAAGTTGCGTGTGACAAATTCTGTGCTCTGGTCAAAGGAGGTGTTCCAGCGTGGATCAGTGCGGACATCATTTACGATGAGTGATCGCCTCTCATGGGCGACGGTGCCAACAATGCTGCCGCTGCCGATGGCTACCTGGGCCCCACGCAGCTGACCGCCGACCGGGCCCAGAACTACTTTAAAGGTGAGGCTCTCTGCATCGTCATCGGCCAGCAACAATGAACCCGCCTCGGCATCCAGAAGTTCCAGCGATTTTTCCATAACCAGCTGGAGGACCGTTTCCAGGTCCAGGGTCTGGTTGACAGTGCGGCTGACCTGGTTGAGAGAGGCGAATTGGAGCGCCCGCCGCTCGGCAGCTTCAAGCAATCGGGCGTTTTCCAAGGCGATAGCCGTCTGATTGGCCAGTGTGGTCAAAAAAACCAGGTCATTGTCATGGTAGGATTCGCCCGACCGCTTGGCACCCAGAGTGATCCAGCCGATAAGTTGCTTGGTCCCGTTGAGGGGTACGAATAGTTCTTGGGGGAAGGCGCTGGAGCCTCCCTTTTCTTCGGGGGAAAGGTTGCTGGGCTGGCCCATATCGGTATCCGGCGACAGGTACAGCGCCTGGCTGTCTTTGGGATGTTCTGTGCGAATAGCGGCCAGGCGGCGGGGTAGTTCATCGTCCGCGCCAAATTCAGTCGGAACCTCAGGCAGCAAAGGCGCTCCGATTTGTTTGTAGACAGAGTATATGTCTAGAAGGGGATCTTGCAAGGCAACGATGGCCCGCTCTGGGTGCAGGGCAGTCTCGCAGCGATCGAGAAGCATGTCCAAGATGCGCTCGGTTGCAAGCGGGGCCGCGGTCAACTCGCGGCCGTAGTCTTGTAGCAAAAGTTGGTAGTCTAATTCCTCTGACCAGAAGGCTCGCTCAGGAATGGCCCGCAAGCGGCCACGCGCCGGTCCCAAGAAGAATATCAGCGTCAGGACGAAGAGGGCCACCAGGATCGGGTCGTCGGCGGTTGCAGACGTGTGGAGCAGCCGTCTCAAAAGGCTGACCGCTGCGAAATAGATGCCGGTTGCCAGTAGGGAGAGGCCCAAAGCGACAGCAGCCCATACGGCCAAGTGGGCGACCCGTCCCCGATCCCGGATGGCCTGGGTGCTTAAGGTGATCTTGAAGGAGCCTGCATTCCGACTCATGAATGTGCTATGCCAGTCAGTCGCCTGTTCAGGAACTTCAGAACCTCGTCAAGACTGCTCAGGACGATAAGCAAATGGCCGGTCCATAATGAGTGCCAAGAATGAGAAATGAGGGTAATGCGTTCCGTGTAACACGCAGCAGTGCCAGGTCAAAGCATAAAGTGGTGCTGTGAGTCCAGTTAGAAGTTAAGTATAGGTCAGGTTCGTCTTCCTGTCAATGAGGGAAAAGCGAAGAAGAATCAATGGGCGGTGTATGTCTCATGGTTTTGGGCCTCTAGCCGAACGGCGGCGGTGCCCAGCATATCGGTCAGCTTTTTCTGAAGCTCTACACAATGGCCGGTGGTGGCGTTGGGAAAGTCAAGCTGAAGGTTTCCCATGCCGTTGGGGATGAAGAAACTGAAGGTGTCTTGACCGTGGTAGCTGGTAATCAATTCATACACCGAGCGCAGCCGTTGCCGGTCGCGCTGAGCGTCCCCGGTGCGGTGCACAGTGATTTTTAAGTGGTATGTCGCCTGGCGATCGATAGGGGGGAATTCAGGCTCAGGCACTGAAAACTGAATGCGGTTTGGCTTGGATGGCTGGTAACCTTCGGATTGGGGCGCCACGCGGGTGATGGAACTGTCTACCTTCTCACAGATGATCTTGGGGCCATTGCTGCCTTTGTTATCTACTTTTCCGCGCACTACGACCAGTTTATCCTGTTCCCAGATATCGCGCGTTTCTTCGTAGGTGCGGGGGAAGACAACCACCTCAATGCTCCCCTGCATATCTTCCAATTCCACAAAGGCCATCTGTTTGCCGTTCTTGGTGTATATCTGGCGTATCCAGTTGACTATGCCGGCTACCGTCACTTTGTGCCCTGTCATCGTCTCATCAATCTGACCCAGGAAGCACGTGACAGATTCGCTTAACTGGTGAACGAATGGCTGCATTGGATGTTCAGACACGTAGACGCCTACCAGTTCCTTTTCCCAGCTGAGTATCTCACGGCGTGAGACTTCCTCTAGTTCTGGCAACAAATACAGGATGGAACCCGCCACTGGCTCGCCGAGGCTGTCCAAGTCGAAAATGCTCAGCTGGCCGACGGCGGCTGCTTGGTGAGCTTGACTGGATAGACCCATCATGCGGTCAACAATGGCCAACAACTGGGCTCGCTGGCCAAAGGAGCGAAAGGCGCCTACTTTGATGAGGCTTTCCAGTGCCCGCCGGTTGACCAAGCGCAAGTCAACCCGGCGGCAAAAGTCGTCCAGGTCTGCGAAGGGGCCACCCTTAGCGCGAGCCTCCAGGATGATCTCAATGGCTCCTTCGCCCACGTTCTTCACCGCACCCAGACCAAAGCGAATGCCAGGGCCGCCGTCGTCGGCACTTTCAATTGCGAAGTGAATGTCGCTCTTGTTGATGTCAGGAGGGAGTACCTGGATGCCCATCGCCCGGCATTCTCCAATGAGCAGACCCACTTTGTCGGTGTTGTGACGTTCGACGGTGAGTAGAGCAGTCATATATTCCACTGGGTAGTGGGCTTTAAGGTAAGCAGTCTGGCAAGTAATGACGGCGTAGTCGGCAGCGTGCGCCTTGTTAAAGCCATAACGGGCAAAGAACTCAATGTCATCGAAAATCTTGTTGGCCGCCTCTTCGGAGATGCCCCGCTCGACAGCTCCTTCAACAAACTTCTCACGGTGTCTGAGGAGTTCTTGTTTCTTCTTCTTGCCCACTGCCCGACGCATCAAATCGGCATCACCGGGGGAATAGCCCGACATCTGTGAGGCGATTTGCATGATTTGTTCCTGGTAGACGATGATGCCGTAAGTCTCGGCTAGAATAGGCTCCAGCGCCGGATGGTGGTATTCCACTGGCTTCCGGCCGTGCATGCGATCGATGTAGTCGTCAATGTATTCCATCGGGCCCGGACGATAGAGGCTGATGGTAGCCACGATATGTTCGAATTTATTGGGCTTCATCGTTGTCAGCACGCGCCGCATGCCTGCCGATTCTACCTGGAACACGCCGGTAACATTGCCACTGGCTAGAAGCTCAAATGCTTTTTCGTCGTTAATGGGAATAGTGTCCAAGTCGTACCGGATGCTGTGCCGGGTTTCGATCAGCTCACATGCCTGGCGCATGATGGTCAGTGTTGACAGGCCCAAGAAGTCAATCTTGAGCAGTCCGATGGATTCCAGGACTTCCATCGTGTACTGGGTGACGGCACCTCCTTCATTCCCTTTGGTGGGGCGGTGCAGCGGTGTATATTCGATCAGCGGCCTGTCGGCCACGATCACGCCGGCGGCGTGAGTGCTGGCATGGCGGGCCATCCCTTCCAAATGCTGGGCCGTTTCGATAAGTTGCCGGACATAGTCTGTGCCTTGGTATAGCTCGAGTAGCTCCGGAGACTGTTCCAGCCCGTCGGTGATTTTCACTTTTGGCCCGCCGGGGATGAGCTTGGCGATACGATCTACCTCAGGTAGGGGAATGTCGAGAGCCCGGCCCACATCCCGGATTGAGGCTCGGGCGCCCATCGTGCCAAACGTGATGATCTGAGCCACATTCTCCTGACCATATTTTTCGATGGTATAGTTGATCATTTCTTCGCGCTGGTCATCGGGGTAGTCCAGGTCTATATCAGGCATGCTCACCCGGCCAGGATTGAGAAAACGCTCAAACAGGAGATGATTGGCCAGTGGGTCCAGGTTCGTGATGCCAGTGGCATAAGCTACCAGGCTGCCAGCTCCAGATCCGCGTACATTCCACCAAATATCGCGTCGCCGGGCGAATTCGCACAAATCCCACACGATGAGGAAATAGGTGTCGAAACCCATGTCATGGATAATCTTCAACTCGTGCTCTTTGCGGGCCATTATTTCAGCGTCGTTGGCCCGGTCGCCATAGCGTTGCATAAGCCCTTCATCCACCAGATGGCGTAGATAGCTCTCGGCGTCGTGGCCCGGCGGCACGTCGAAGGGGGGAAGATGGTAGCCCCTGGGGTCCAGATCCAACTCACACATCTCAGCGATGGACAGCGTGTTCAGCAAGCTGTCAGGGCGTTCCCGGAAGAGATCCAGC
This sequence comes from Anaerolineales bacterium, assembly GCA_020343875.1. GTDB lineage: Bacteria > Chloroflexota > Anaerolineae > 4572-78 > NAK82. The sequence goes on from CP070811.1 coordinate 2,958,704, forward strand.
ATCTCCATGTAGCTCTTCAAGTAATAGCTTTGATCACTCATGCGCATACGATCTTGCTTGGTGACCAGCTCGCCGGTCTGCACACACAGGAGCACGTCATGGGGTCCAGCATCTTTTGCTTTTACATAATGCACATCGTTGGTGGCGATCAGCTTCAGATCAAACTCGCGTGCCCATTCAACAAGCTGTCGGTTGACCTGGGTTAGCTCGGGGATGCCATGTTCCTGGAGTTCCAGGAAAAAGCGATCACGCCCAAAGACGTCTATCCACCATCCGAGCCGTTCACGAGCCAGCCGGTGATTCCCTTGAGCCAGCAGACGCGGGACCTCGCCTGCCATACAACCACTGGTGGCAACGAGGCCCTCGGCGTGTTCGGCCAAGAATTCCCGATCAATCCGCGGTTTGTAATAGAAGCCTTCCAGCTGCGAAACGGACGCGATCTGGAGCAGATTCTTGTAGCCGACATTATCTTTGGCCAGCAACAGCAGGTGGTACCGCTTGTCATCAATACCGGATTGCTTGTCCGTCAAGCGACGCTTGATAGGCGTCAGGTAGCTTTCAACACCGATGATAGGCTTGATGCCCCGCTTTTTTGCCTCGTTGTAAAACTCGATGGCTGCGTGCATCGTGCCATGATCGGTAAGTGCCAGGGCTGGCATATTCAGCTCGGCGGCCCGCTGCACCAGGCCTTTTACGTGGCCCAGGCCGTCGAGCAGGGAGTATTCGCTGTGGACGTGCAGGTGGACGAAGTCGCTCATGTTGGAGTTGCTGCTCAATAACCCATCAACTTAGTTTCAGGCTTTCTTTTGTGCTAGCCTGCCCTGCCTGCCCCGTGCCGCCTGGGCTTGGACCGCAGGCACACAGGCGCTCGGCGGGCGGGGGAAGCACGCACCGACCCAGATCGCTTTTGAGAAACCAGGTGAATAGTTGCCCTGACTGAACAAAGGGGAAACCAATAGGTGCCTGCTCTACCGATCGGCAAAATCGTCAAGGAATCAGGCCACAAGATGTAGGGCTCACGCCTGCGGTAAACGCTATATCTTGCGTATGCGAACAATCGTGCTAGAGCAAGCGTGATCTATTATACCACAGCTGCTGGCGATTTGCCTATCCAATCAAGGCATTTTAGCGGGCGTTTGAGGAAATTTTAAGGTGACGTTCTATGCTGGATGTGGGTGTCTATCTCCTGCAGCGTCATATCACGCAGTATGAATTTCTGGGCTTTGCCGCTGTCCGTGCGTGGGAAATCTGTTACAAATTGTAAGCGACAAGTAAATATGATATACTGGGCACGACCAAAGGAGGCCGATTATGTCTAACAGTTATGCCAAATACGCGACCAGAAGTCCTGCTGAGGAGTTCTATCGCCGCCTTAAGCCACAGGGCAAAAGGCTTATCTTGTCGGTTGATGGCGGCGGATCACGAGGTTACATAACCTTGCATTGCCTGGCCAAACTGGAAGAGCTAACCGGCAAATCGTGTCACGAGATCTTCGATTTCTACGTGGGCACTAGTACCGGTTCGCTCATCGCGGCCGGCTTGGCGGTGGGCATGAGCGCCCAAACAATCCTGCATGTCTACAGAAGTAGGATCCCTGAGGTGTTCGACGAGAGCAAGAAGGCGCCCTTTTTTACCAGGCTGGGAATCGGAATTGGTGCCTGGCTTTTGAATATTACCACCTCGCTCCAAGGTGGACAATTGAGGAAGCTGAAAAAGTACGCCAACTTGCTAGCACGTCACGACTGGAAGTACATGTATTCACACGATAAACTGAAGAAGATTTGCGAGGAGTTCCTGGTGGACGAAAAGGGAAAACCTTTCAAGCTTGGTGAACTTTATGAAAGGTCTGTGGAGGCAAGCAATGGACAGCATACGAAACGTCTGCTGGTTACCATAAAGGATGTCCAGCGCAGCGAGACCCTATTCGTGGTAAACGCAGGGCCGGGAGCGGGGGCCTTCAAGAATTTCCCGTTACCAGATGCAGTCGTTGCCAGCTCTGTCCCACCCATATTTCTTGAGCCCTTTGGGGTTTGGGTGGACGGTGGTGTGGGTAGCTATGCCAACCCATGCTACGAAGCCACTGTGGAGGCTACAGAATTTTTCACTGGGCTGCGTAAGCCGAACTACGTGCTCAAGCATGACGATTCCGCATATCACCACAGCAACGTGATTCACTTTTCGTTTGGTACCGGGTCACAGCCGAATACCATTCAGAGTGAGGAGCAAGTCAGAGACATGCTCTTTTATGATTGGTTGTTGTATGTGATCTCCGAGGGGCACGACGACGCGAACAATGACCAGGTGCGGCTCACCGAAGAACGTTTTAGCCGGGGCAACAATTGGTATACAGCCACAGTCAATCATGAGCGTGTTGACTTCCGTCGCTATCAGTTGGTACTCGAACCCGAGGTGCTGGTGAAACCGGTGTCCGAGGGCGGATTGGGGATGACCCTCACTGTCAAGGACAGGGAGTTAATCAGAGGACTGGAGATGAATTCCAGAAGATCTGAGGAACTGGAGATCATGAAGCGCGTGGGTAAGGCCTGGGCCGATGCTATCGGAGAAAACTTTGCACGCCCGCACTATCCCTACGTGAGTGAAGCAGAGGGTTACAGGCCACCTGCTTCGCCGCCGCGCCGGGTGCCTCCCCGCCTCCAGGAATACGTGGATAGGAGATACCCGTCCTCCCGCGACAGATCCTGGGGCTATCATATATCTTTGTGACTTGGTGTGTTTCACCTGGAGCAATTAGAACCCGCCGTGTTAGCAGGTGGGTTTTGTTATGTGTCAGAACACAGGCGGACTCCTGTGCGAGGCGAAAGCGTTGCATAGCCTTGCTCAATCTGCTACAATGTAAGGCGCAGGTGTCTGAGCGGATTGTACGTGAGCAGAGGATTAAGAGGGCAAGGCGGATGAAGATCGGGATTTGGGTCTGCTTAACAATGTTTTTGCTGATCGGTTGCCAGGCTTCCAGCCCCATAGAGGAAGTCACGATTTCCCTTGCCTGGGCCTATCGGGCAGGTGACTACGTCCGGGGCATGCCAACTGTGAGTGGCGGGGTAGTGTACGCAGGGGCCGACGATAACACGCTGCACGCTGTCGATATCGACGGCGGGGAGGCTCTGTGGCGATACGAGACTTCCGACAATATCACCTCAGCGCCCGCTATCTCTGGGGACACGATCTACTTCGGATCCTGGGACGGCGCGGTCTACGCGCTGGAGACCGGGCAGGGCGAGCAGAAGTGGAGGTACGAGACGAATGGATGGGTGACCGCATCTCCCGTCATCAGTGACGATGTCCTTTATGTGGGCTCCTACGACGGCTTCCTCTATGCACTGGCGGCCGAGGACGGTGATCTGGTGTGGCGGCGGGAGCTGGGGGGCCGGATTGAGGGCGGAGCAGCGTTGGCGGGAGATTCAATCTTTGTCGGCTCAGCCGACAATTATGTGTATGCCCTGCATGTTGCCAACGGAGAACCTCAATGGCGATACCGGACAGAAGGGGACATTCTGACGACCCCCGCCATTGAGGGCAATACCGTATATGTAGGCTCTCTGGATGGGACCCTGTATGCGCTGGATGCCTCGACCGGCCAGCCACGGTGGACCTTTGCGGCCGGGTATGCAATCCAGTCATCGCCGGTCGTCACCGCAGGCGTGGTCTATGTGGGCGGGGACGACGGCCGGCTGTATGCGCTGCGGGACCGGGATGGCCGTCTCGTGTGGCAATATCAGACGGATAGCATCGTCCGATCCTCGCCAGCCGTGTGGAGACATTTGGTCTTTGCGGGCTCTGACGATGGCTACCTGTATGCCATAGATGGCAGGACTGGGGCGTTGGTGTGGCGTTATCGCACCGGCGGCGCCATCGCGGCTGGCCCCACCGTGACTGATGGCAGGCTCTTCGTCAGCTCCACCGATCGACGGCTGCACGCTTTCGAGTTGAGCGCGGAGTAGGAGGGCGATGGTGAATTCGCAAGAGATGCCTGAGGTGAGGAATCGATACTTCGGTTTTCGGCATTTGGCCCGGGCCGTCGTATTTCTGATAGTGTTGGTAGGCTTGATCCTCACATGGACCTTTAGAGATCACATCCGCTCTCCTCAGGCCCTCTACCAGGAGGCCCAGGGCGCGAGGCCAGCGCGAGCTGCAGTCCTGTATGAACGGTTGGCCCAGAAGTTGCCCCAGATCGAAGAATATACCTGGCTGTGGGCAGCTGAGGTGTCTATGCCGGACCTGGAAGCGATGCGTACGTTGCAGGACGTGGTGGCTTTCCGGCCTCAGAGTCCAGCTGCCTACCAGGCGCACATTGTCATGGCCCGTCACTACGCCAGCATGGAGGCACCTGAGGCAGAAGAGGCGTATCGAACGGCCCTGAATCTGAACGACACGCTTGCTCTGCGCCTGGAACTGGCGCATTACCTGGAGGAGCAAGAAGATGACGAAGGAGCCTATGCTGAGTATCTGCACCTTTTGGGCGAGCAACCGGACGCTTTCATCGGTATGCGCCGTGCCGGTGGGGATCCCTTGGTCGTAGCCAAGGATTTAAACACAGCCACCTACTTCAGTGATGCCCTGGAGGAGTTGCGCGGGATTGATGCCCAAGAGTCATCCCTCCTGCGTGCCCAAGCTTTGAGTGGGTTGGGGCGCTATCAAGAAGCGGAGCTGGCCTACCGGAGTTGGCTGGGGGAGAATCCCGATGACGTGGCAGCTCAGTTGAGCCTGGCCCAGGTGCTGGCGCGCCTGGGACGTTCTGATGAAGCACTTTCTCTCTACCGGAAAGTGGATACGCCTGAGGGACGGCTGGCCCAGGCTGACCTGCTGGAAGATGAAGACCCGGAGCAGGCCCTGGCACTTTATGTGGACTCGCCTTATCCGGTGGCCTGGTGGTCGGCGACTACACTGCTGGAGGCACAAGAACGCCTGACGGAGACTTTGCCTCTCTACGCCCAATTGGGGGAGAGTGATACCTATCTGGCGGATGATGCTTCCTACCGTCTTCACACCCTGGCCGGGCGGCTGGAGGATGAAGAAGCCCAGGTTGAGAGCAAGGATCTGTTGGATGGGCTGGGTCTGAATTGGCTGGCACTGCGTGCGAGCGAGGGCGAGTTTAGCCTGGAGGTGGCCCCTGGCTTGGGCAGAGCGGGGGATGACATCCTGTCCAAGGTGCAGGCATTGGAATCGATTGGACGCCACGATCTGGCCTATATGGAGCTCGTACTGGCCTCTCGGTTTCGGCGTGCGCCTGAAGTAGATCTGGCCATGGCCGAAGCGTTGCTCTCTCGAGGTCACGTGACCGACGCTCAAACCATCGCCGAAACGTACGTAAAAGGTCATCCACGGGCCCCTTTGGCCTTTTGGCAGTTAAGCTATCCCCGGCCCTATTCGACCACTGTAGAAGCTGCCGCAGCGGAGTTTGACGTTGATCCTCTGTTAATTTGGGCTGTCATGCGTGAGGAGAGCCGATATGATCCAACGGCACTCTCATACGCCGGAGCCCGGGGCCTGATGCAAGTTATTCCGTCTACCCAGGCTTGGATCGCAGAGCAACTGGGGGAGAATATCTCACCGGGCGATGCCTTCACCCCGGAGGCCAGCATTCGCATGGGAGCCTGGTTCCTACACTTCCTTGATGACTATTTCGAGGGAGATCTTGAGTTGGTGATCATTGCCTATAATGGCGGTGCGGCCAGTGTAGATAGTTGGCTGGCCGATCCGCTGGTCTCAGACCGGGACGATCTCATACGCTGGATCGGCTTTGGGGAGTCCCGGGAGTATCTGGAGCGCGTGTCTCTAAGCTACCAGATTTATCAGGAAGTGTATGCCCAAAGGCCGGATTAGCGGGTTGGGCGGAGTGGGGGATAGCATGACTGTACTTCTGTACCGTTGACTTTCCAGCGACCAATGAGTAAAATACTAAGAGGAGAGAGAAGTAGTGCCCGAGTTGCCTGAAGTTGAGACAGTTGTGCGTCGACTACGTGCCCCGTTGATTGGACGCACATTTGAGGATGTACGCGTGGAATGGGAGCGCATGGTCCAGCTGCCGGTCTTGGAACTGAGGACGCGGCTATCTGGTCAGCGCGTTCAGAAGATCGCCCGGCGGGGAAAGTACCTTGTCTTCCGGCTTACTGGGGAAGATACCCTTATTTTCCATCTAAAAATGACGGGGGACCTGCAGGTTTTTCCGGCCGATGACGCATTTCACCAGCACGACCGTGTTATGTTTAGCCTGGACAATGGACATCAACTTCGATTCCGGGACCAGCGCAAGTTTGGTCGCGTGTATCTGACAGACACCCCGGACCAGATGTTGGGCCGGCTGGGCCCCGAACCGCTGGACGAGGCGTTTACTGAGCATGATTTCTTGGCTTTGTTCAATGGTCGATCAGGGCGGATTAAGCCGTTACTGCTGGACCAAGAATTCATTGCCGGGTTGGGCAACATTTATGCCGACGAAGCGCTCTTTTTGACAGGCATCCGCCCACAGCGCCGGGCCAGCACGCTGACGGATGAAGACAAGCGACGCCTGTATCGAGCCATCCGGCAAGTGTTGAGTATTGCCATCGAGCAAAACGGGACCAGCCTGCCTGACGAAACGTATCAGGGGGGGCAGTATCAGCAACAATTCTTGGTCTATGGGCGGGAGGACCAGCCTTGCTCCAGGTGTGACAACCCGATTCAGCGCATCCAGTTGGGCCAACGATCGGCTCATTTCTGCCCCAGCTGCCAACACTAGTGCACCTCTGTAGAAATGGGCCTATCGCAGGTTTGGCTCCAAGGAGATCGCCAGGTCTCCGTCTGGATCTGACGACATCTGCACCGTATGTGCGTGCCCTGGCGAGCAAATATCTAATGGCACTCTCTTGCAGACTGGTTGGAGACTGCTCAAGAGGTGCGGTGCCTCGAAAGGGAATGGGCATGGGCTGCTGGAAAGGATAGTTGCCTATGGAAGATCTCGGCTCGATGGAGCTGGCCAAACTACTCCAACTATTCGCGGGGTCGCTGACTTGTGCCTTCATCGTATTGGTACTTCTGATTGTCTACGTTGTCCTGGCTCGCCGGGCCAGCCAGGCGGAAAGGCAGGCAGGCCAAGACAGAGGGGGGTACAGGTCGGAGACTCCATCCCCCCAGACTCACCTGAGGGCTTCGCCTGCGACAGGTTCTAAAGTGCCTCCAAGGCCGCCGGCTCTGCCGACCGGAGGCGAATTACTCCAGGCTGAGATATCTCCCGTTGACGTGAGTGCTCGCCTGGCAGGAACTGGGCGGGACGCGTGGTTGGAAGAGGCATCGCCAAATTCTTTGGATACTCCAGAGGTTGAAGAGCCCACCTTTGACCACGGGCGAGAAGTTTTGCGATTGGTGCGTGACCCCCATAGCGGGCAGATTTGGATTCAGGCGGCGGGCATGCGCTATCGGAGCCTGAACGACATTCGTGACAGGGCAGTAGGCCAGCGCGTACTGGCGGCCATCACATACGCCTTGCGCTTCAGCGATGGGGTGGTTGCCACCGATCAGGGGGTGGTGACGATCGATCTGCCGCCCCACGATGCCGTGAAGGCACCGACCGCGTTCGGCTTTTTGTCAGAGGTCCATGAACAGGGCGAGTTACTGCGCTTGATGAGCAGCCCCGACCGGGGACATTTTTGCCTCCACGTGGCTGGTCAATGCTATCGTCGCCTGGCTGACGTGAGTGACCAGGCGACCGGCCAGTACATTTTGGAAGCAATCACGCGTTTGCTTCAGTTTAGCAACGGTATGCTGGCCACCAATGATGGATTTGGGGCAGTGCCAGTCCCCGCCTTGAGGGCGGAAGCTCATACTCCCTTGCCCGCGACCCGTGAATTGGATTCTCCGAGTGCACAATCGGATGCCTCTGCTCCTGAGTCGCCTGCGGCGGATTTGGGACCCTCTAAATCGCCGATGCCTTCCCCTGCGCCCTCTGCAGTCTCCCTGAGTGAAGAGGAGCGCTTTCTGCAGCAGCTGAGGAGTCAGGTGCCTTCAGAGGCTCAAGCTCCCATTGAGCGCCCCAACCTGCTGAGCAGCTTCCGACGGATGCGCAGCAAGAAAGCTTCGGCGGAGCCCCTTCCCGTACTGAACTTGGCGGACGAGATTGACCGCATCTTTCAGACCAAGCTGTCCGCTTCCCCATTGGCCGCGACTGATGCCCGGGTAGAGACAAACCCCGATGGCGGTATCCACATCAGGGTTGGAATGGCTTTTTACAGATCGCCCGACGAGGTGCCGGATCCGCATTTACGTGACTTGCTCAAACTGTCTATTGCTGAGTGGGAACGAAGCTGAGCGGCTCTAGATGAAGGCTGCCCTCACCCTCTTCTTGCAGCAGGGCCATGGGAACTTGTGTGTCGTGCGGAAAGATAACCACCGCGTCTCGTTCCAATGCCCATCGCTGCCAGCGGCGTTTGGTTTCGATGGTTTCCAGCGGTTCCACATCGTATGCAGTCACCCAGCTCAGTCGCTCGAAGTGGACAGCCAACGTAGCTAGATCTCCCGTGTAGAGAGCCGCCTTTCCCTCCGATTCGATCACTACGCTTTGATGTGCGCGGGTATGACCTCGAGTTGTTACCGTGCGAACTTCGCTTGTGACGTACGTATCCCCGTTTAATAGACGAAGCTGGCCTGCTGTCTGAAGGGGCAGAAAGTTCTCCGGCAGGTAGGTAGCCCGTGTTCGCTCATTAGGGAAGGTGGCGTCGGCCCATTCCAGACGCTGGATCCAGTATTCGGCGTTGGGGAAGGCGGGAATTATTTGCACGTCCTGAGTGGGGCGGGTCGTGTTCCCACCGCAGTGGTCAGCATGCAAATGGGTGTTGATGACGATATCGACTGTCTCCGGTGTGATGCCGTATTCTGCCAGGGTTGGTACCAGCCCGCCGTTGGCGCGGATGGGGTTGAAAAACTGGCGTTGTTGCCGGCTCAGGTGATCGCCCAGCCCAGTGTCGACCAGGATAGTTTTGCCCTCGGAGCGAATTATCAGGCAATTGAGACTGAGAGGCACTCGATTGAATTCATCCGGGGGCAAGAGTTTTTCCCACACGACTCGTGGCACTAGCCCAAAAGCACCACCTCCGTCCAGCAGGGCCAGCCCGTCACTCACCAGTTGGATCTCGACGTGCCCAATCTGAATAAAGTTTCCGTCGTTCATCAGAGTTTTGGTCGTCCTGTCTTGAACCGTGCTGTTACTCTCTCTAAGTCGCCTGGCGGCGGGCAGGGGGGAGATGGGGGCTAATCCTTTAGAAGCGCGCCAGTACTAAGCGGGGGGAGCGCCTGACGGAACCACTCTACCAGTCGTTTACGTTCGGTCTCAGGCAGAAAGGCCGCTTCGGCGGCCGTCAAAATCATTTGCTGTATGGCACGCAGCGGCATGCCGATATTGCGCAAGCTGACCAAGTATTCGTCGGTCAGGGTCGTGCTCGAGATACTCGGGTCGTCTGTGTTGATGGTGACAGGGATACCAACTTGCTGATAGGCCCACACGGGGTGCTGCCCGAGGCTTGAAACAACACCTGTTTGCAGGTTGCTGGTGGGGCACATTTCCAGGGTGACCTTTTCCTTGACCAACAGGTCCATCACCGACAGATCTTCCATGGCTCTCACGCCGTGCCCGATACGACTGGCAGCCAATAGCTCAACGGCTTCACGAATGTTGCTGGCAGGCCCTGCTTCACCGGCGTGAATCGTGATGTGAAGTCCCTGAGCTTTGGCCCATTGGAACACTTCGGCGAAGCGGGCTGCCGAATATGTTATCTCATCCCCTGCCAGGTCAAGTCCCACAAAACCCTTATCCTGGCAGGCAGCCGCGACTTCAGCGACCTGCCAGGCCACATCCAGACTCTCGTCCCGCCCAATCTGGGCGATGAGGCGGACCTGGATGTCATGCTCTTGCTGGGCCTTGTTCGTGGCTGATAGGACCCAGTCGGTCACTTCAGCGTAGCTAAATCCCTGCACCTTGGCCAGAGCCACTGGGTTGAAACGAAGCTCCAGATATTTGATGTTGTCGGCGGCGGCGTCGACCACCGCTTCGTAGGCGACACGCAGGACTGCCTCCCGCGTCGAATAGAAGCGGCGCAGCAATCTGAACTTGGAGAGAAAGCCTTTGAAGTCAGGCGCATCATCCATGACCTGCACGTAAGGCCGCAGTTCTTCCAGGTCCCAGCTGGGTAGGTCTACTCCGTGCTCCTGCGCCATTTCAGCCAGCGTCGACAGGCGCAGGCTTCCTTCCAGGTGTCGGTGTAAATCGATCTTGGGCCAGGCTGCCAGCATAGCCCGTATACTATGCTGTTCTTGAACTGGGGCTTTTGCATTTTGATCGGCAGGTGTGTTCATAAACTCTAGATCTCAAGTATTCAACCAATCCGCCTGTGTGGAAATAAGCCTATCACAGGTGTTGTTCCAAAGGGATAACCAGAACCCCGTCTCAATTGGAATCGGATAGCAGAATGTGGTGTGGTCGTCTGCAAACCGAGTCCCAAGGGGGCGCTGACGAGACCATTTGAGGAGCTGGGCAGCAATGGGTCAAGCGATCGCTGGCCTCGAACAGGTGGCAGGATGGGGCGAGACCAAGGTGCGTATGCTCCGTTGGCGCCATAGGATCATCCATCCCGCTCGGTTAGCAGCCAACTCCAGTAGCGCCAGGTCACAGCTAATCCAATAGTGACGCCGATAGCTATTGGCAAGTGATGTGTGACCAGGTAGAAAGAAGGGCTAGTGAGCCACCGATAGTGGGCCTGCCCTGCAAGTGATACACTGATCCTGAGTAGTTGTGAAATGAACGCCATGCCCAGGAACCCTATCCCCACCCAGAACCAGCGGTAGTGCGGGGGCATGCGAGTTACGGAACCCAGTTTGTGGCTGAGCCGAGCCAGGATGAAGAATATGATAATGATGGCAATCGTGCCCATGGGGCTCAGAAGGGTGAAGAATGCGGTCATCAACGTTCTCCCATCATAAGAGTCAGCAGGAAGTAACCTAGGCCACCAACCAGCAACCCCCCCATGACGCGCCCCAAGTCGCCCCATAGATCGCCCACAAAATCGCCAATGAACAGATAGCGCAGGGCGCTACCTAGGAAGAGCAAAATTGGCAATATGAAGAGAGGATAAAATGATTTGCGCGATGACTTGCGTTCGAAGAATCGTGCAATGGCAAACAGGAAGAAGAGGAGTACTGAAACGCCTCCCCAGGTGTAGAGGGCTAAAATACTGGCAAAGAACGATTGTTGACCACTCATGAGAGTAAGGATACGATTCCGCTAAAACCGCCACAAGGGCTGAATGTGTGGGAAGTCTTTGTCCCACGCGGCGGCCATTTTCACCCGCAAGATCAACTCTGACAAGACGCTGGCTCGACGCGCAGTGGCTCCGCCCGCCCGTGTCTCCAGCCACATGGGAATTGTCTATCGCTTGACGAACGCCTCCACGAAGGAGTCGGCCATGCGGCGTGGGTTGCCGCTCATGATACCCTCACGCCCTTCAAACTTGGACCGAACTTCGATACCCTGATCGGTTATTTCGAATTGGCGAATGTCCTTTGCGTGGTCGCTGCCGCGCGTTTTGAGCACCAGCACTGCCTTGCGAATTGTGCTCTCGATTTCCACGTATCGCAGCAGCAAATAGGAATCAACCACAAATGCGATGCTGCTATCCCTTTCAGGCGCTTCGCCGAGCAGGGCAGCGCTTTCGCGAGTCAGCAGAGAGGTGAGGCCTTCTCGCTTAAGGCCGTTGATGAAGCCATATTCCAATGAGCGCAGTTCTACCGGGTCCTGGGTGAGACGTTCAAACTGAGTGATACTGTCGACTAGCACGCGACGCGCTCCCATTTCGGCTGCTGCCGTCTCAATCATCCCTCCCACACTTTCCACGTCAAGCCGGGTGACCTCAGGGCTGGTCATAATGACCTTGAGCTGACCTTCCTTCTCCAGCTTTCCAAAGTCCCAGCCAAATTCGGCGGCGTCATGGTAGTACTGCTGAGGGAATTCTTCAAAGGTGATAATCAAACCTGGCTCGTCGAATTGTGTGATGCCGTTGTAGATGAATTGCATGCCAAGGGTGGATTTCCCCGTGCCGGGTGCTCCCTCAACCAAGTTGGCTGTTTGGGGTAGGAACCCGCCAGATAGCATTTCATCCAGGCCTTTGATGCCGGTCTGCACACGATCCATACCATGTCCTCCAAATTACAATGATGGCTTGTTCGGGCTCGAACTAGCGCATGCCTCGGATAATATGATAGACCGCCTTGACACGGAAGTGGCGATCTTCGCAGGCTAAGATGAAACGGTCTACCAGCTCACGTATGTGCTCATTTTCAGCCAGGGAATAGATTTGAATGCCTTCTACATCTCGTTTCTCCATCACGCCACTTTCCGCCATCTCTTCTAGCTCTGGCTTGACCGCAGCGGCGTTTCGTCCGGCGTACTTAGCGATGTTCTCTACTGTGTCAGCGGTGTGAGGGTTTTCGTAGAAGAAACGGACCAGGTCCCACTTGATAAATGAGTTGACCTTGGCCTTTACAAAGTCCAGCAAAGCAGGGTCCATGTCATTCATCAGGCGGGTAGTGAAGTCATCCCCATTTGCGACCAAGTTATCTTGCCTCCTTTCTGAGGAGGATTCGTTTGCAGTTGTCTGGAAGCAGGAACCTATTCTTTATTGGTCTGCCGAAGTGCGTAATGACGAAGTTTGGATATTCTAGCACTATAGGTGAAAAAAATCAATGCTCTTGTGCGTCATCGCCGTCTCCGGCGACGGGATTTGGAGGATCTCTGGCTGCCGACTGGCTGAGGAGTTGCCTGGGCTCCCGCCGGCTGCGCGCTGGTCGCGTCATGTCGCATGTGGCAATGCTTGTATTTTTTGCCACTGCCACACCAACATGGATCGTTACGTCCGGGCTGCTGTTGGCTACGGATCGGCTTGCGTGCGCCGTCACCGTCACCGCTGCTGCTGGGATGCACCGCCCGCATCTGGCGGGGTTGTGGCATAGCCATTACCTGGGCATGGTAGATGGCATGCACGATGTCGTGCTGGATGGCGCCGCGTAGTTGGTCATACATATCGTGTGCTTCGCGCTTGAAGGAGATCAGTGGGTCTTGCTGACCAAAGGCGCGCAGACCAATCCCTTCCCTCAGTACATCGAGGTCGGTAAGGTGTCGCACCCATAATGTGTCCACCACCCGCAGCATCACCGCTCGTTCCAGTTGACGTATTACCTCTGCTCCCAGGTTTTGTTCTTTCTCGTCATATAGCTGTTCGGCCAGGCCGATCAGTTCTTCTTCGATTGAATCTGGATCCATGGCACGCCAGCGGCCGGCTGTTGCCGTGGCTGGCAGTGGCATGATGGCGCGGACAGCGCTGTGTAACGTCACAAAGTCCCACTCGTCAGGATCTTCCGAGCTGGTGGCGACTGTGACCAGCCGTCGCAATTCGTCCACTACCATAGTCAGGATGGTGTCTCGCAGGTTCGGGTTGGCCAGGATGCGCCGGCGCTGAGCGTAGATCACTTCGCGCTGCTGATTGACCACGTCATCATATTCCAGCAAGTGCTTACGGATGTCGAAGTTGTAGCCTTCGACCCGAGTTTGGGCGCTTTCGATAGATTTATTCACCAGCCCGGCTTCGATGGGGATGCCATCTTCAACGCCCAGGCCCTCCATAATGTTGGCCACACGCTGTCCGCCAAAGCGGCGCATCAGGTCGTCTTGCAGCGCCAGGTAGAAACGACTCGATCCTGGGTCCCCCTGGCGGCCAGCGCGGCCGCGCAACTGATTGTCAATGCGGCGCGCTTCGTGACGCTCGGTGCCGATGACGTGCAGGCCGCCCTGCTCCAATACCGTAACCTTATTTCGCTCGCACAAGCGATGCTTTTCGGTTAAAACCGCGGCCCATCGGTCGGTATACTTCTGGGTGGGGTTCTCGCCGCGCCGCAGCAAGTCCACAGCTTCGTTCCAGGCCAAGCTGGGAATTTGGGTCAGGTCCACTTCCTCTTTACGAAGCTGGTCGCGTGCCATGCCTTCCGGATTGCCGCCCAGTAGGATGTCCACCCCACGCCCGGCCATATTGGTGGCAATCGTCACTGCGCTAGGCATTCCGGCCTGGGTGATGATGAGTGCCTCACGCTCGTGTTGCTTGGCGTTCAACACCTCGTGGGGGATGCCCTGCCTCTTAAGAAGATTCGACAGGTATTCCGACGTCTCGATGGCAACGGTGCCCACCAGCACCGGCCTGCCACGATCAAGCGCTTCGGCGATCTCGGCCACCACCGCTTTGAACTTGGCCTGAGGACTCCTGTAGACTTGATCAGGGTAGTCTATGCGTCTCCAATACCGTTCACCCGTATCTGGATTCTCATAGGTGGTCATCTCCGTGCCGGCCTCGCGCCAGCTTTTCGTATGCAGTTCACCCTGCATGGCCCGGTATTCTACGTTCGTAGGCAGCACCCCCACGTCCAGGTCATAGATTTTGCCGAATTCTTCGGCTTCGGTGGCGGCGGTCCCCGTCATACCTGACAGCTTATTGTACATGCGGAAGAAGTTCTGGAAGGTGACCGTTGCCAGCGTCAGACTCTCTCGCTGGACGGCTACTCCTTCTTTGGCCTCTATGGCTTGGTGAAGCCCTTCACTGTAGCGCCGCCCGTGCATCAGTCGCCCCGTAAACTCATCCACAATAATGACCTGGCCATTTTGGACGATGTAATCGCGGTCCAAGTGGAAGAGGACGTGGGCACGCAATGCATTGTCCAGATAGGGTGTTTTCTGCCAATGCTCGGGGCCATACAAGTTATCGATGCCCATAATACGCTCAACCTTTTCCACACCGTCTTCCGTCAGGGTGACCACCCGCGATTTCTCGTCCACGGCATAATCACCGTCAGGCTCCTTAGCCTCGACGCTCTGAGGGGTACTGGGCTTGAGTTGGCGCACCACGCCGGCGAACTGGCGATAGAGGTCACTGCTCTCCTCGGCTGGCCCGGAGATGATCAGAGGAGTGCGTGCCTCGTCAATCAGGATATTGTCCACCTCGTCAATAATTGCATAGTGCAGCTCGCGCTGGCTCATTTGTCTCAGGTCGAAGACCATGTTATCCCGCAGATAATCAAAGCCGAACTCATTGTTGGTGCCGTAGGTGATATCGCAATGGTAGGCCTGGCGGCGGGTAATCGGTTGCAGATACAGGTAGCGATCATCCGCTGCCTGGTAGTCAGGGTCGAATAGATATGACGCCTCGTCGGGCCGTCCACCTCCTGCCGACTGGATGACACCCACCGACAGGCCAAGCAGGTGGTAGATTGGCCCCATCCACTGAGCGTCGCGCTTGGCCAGGTAATCGTTGACGGTGACCAGGTGCACCCCCCGCCCCGCCAGGGCGTTGAGCACCACCGGCAAGGTGGCCACCAGCGTTTTGCCCTCTCCCGTGCGCATCTCGACCACGCTGCCCTGGTGAAGCACCGCGCCCCCCACGATTTGCACATCGTAGTGACGCAGGCCGGTGGTACGCACGCTCGCCTCGCGTACGGCGGCGAAGGTCTGGGGCATAATCTGGCCCAGCAAGCTCACTTCCAGCTTGAGAAGGTCTCGTTCCAGCCGTTCCACCTCGATTACCAGCCGGCGACGCTCGTCACCGCTGGCCGCGTCTCGCTCGGTGCGGCGTTCTTGCAGCTCGTCACGTAGGGCAGCCGTTTCCTCGGCGATATCAGCCCGGAAGCGAGCGATCATGTCACGCAATTCGGCGTTGCTTTTGCGCTCCATCTCCGCTTCCAGGCCGTTTACCTCCTCGACCAGCGGCGTGAGGCTCTTGATCATTTTTTGATTGGGATCGCCCAACACTTTGGTGATGACATTTCTAAGCATCGTCACAGAAGCTCCTGGCTCAATAACTCATTCGAATCTCACGTTGCATTATACCATAAACAGGGACTAACCCGAAAGTAAGCTGGCTTCTATGCTGCTGCCTATCACCTTCCGTTTGGCGTGATGTGTGAAAATGCATATGATATGGGATGTTCCATTGCAGACCCTATCTCTTACCGACGGTGACTGGTATGCCTTTCGCCCCTGCGAAACCCTATCCTCGACTTTGGTCATTGGACGCTGGCCTAGTCATGGTCGTAACCGATTTGCACGGCGACTGGGATGCCTATCGGCGTTACCGAGATCGCTTTGTAGAGTTGCAGGCCAAAGGGCGCGTCGATTGGCTCATCTTTGCCGGCGATTTGATTCATAGTGAGCCCAACACTGGGCCTGACCAATCACTGGAGATAGTTCTGGACCTGTTGGCTTTATTGGCCAGCTACGGCTCGGCCGTCATCTACCTGTGTGGCAACCATGAACTGCCTCATATTTATGGCATCAGCCTGGCCAGGGGCGACATTGTGTACACGCCGGTTTTTGAGGCCGCCTTGAGTCAAAGTCGGCGCCGAGCAGAGATTATGCGGCTGTT
>CP070811.1:2975245-2989803 GCA_020343875.1 Anaerolineales bacterium
GCAAAGATCGCCCTGGGAGCTCGCCGAACTCGTTGGTCACTTGGAAACTTAAGCAGCCAGGTGCGCCTGTCACTGAACAGGTTGCTATACTCTGGCCTTGGTTAGTCATTCCAGACGGGTGCGCAACTCAGCCTCTGAGAGCTTTAGGCACTAAAAGGAGGTGATGAATCAGCCAGCTTAACTACAAGCCTGTTCTCTGTGTGCTCGGGCCTGCCGGGCAGGCTCAACTGGCTGCTGACCCAGCACGCCAATAATTGCCGGCAAAATCGTTTACTATTGCTTGATCTCTTTAGGAGGAGAAGACAACATGTTGTCCAGACGAACTGTGTTCCTACTGCTTGCCATGGCTGCTTTATTGACCCTGTTGGCAGCCCAATGTGGCGCTACCCCCACCCCTGAACGGATCGTGGAGAAGGTGGTGGAAACGGTGGTTGTCGAGAAAGAGGTGGCGGGCGAGACGGTCACCGTGATCGAGACCGTTGAAGTCGAGGTGGTCAAGGAAGTTGAGAAGGAAGTGGTTGTCACCGCCACGCCGGAGCCGGTAGAAGAGCCACTCATCCTGCGCCTCGGTCAGAATTCAGCCGACCTGAGCAGCCTCGACCCCCACTTTGCCACCACCACCGAGGCTCGGGCCTTGGTCGACATGATCTTCAACGGCCTGCTGCGCTACAAGCCCGGAGACGGCGCGTTCGAGAATATGGAGCCAGACCTGGCAGAGGCGCTGCCCGAGATGGAGATGGTGGGCGACCAGCAAGTATGGACCTTTAAGCTCCGCCAGGGGGTGATGTGCCACCCGGCCGGCAACCTCGCTGCCTACGAATTGACCTCCGAGGACGTAGTCTATTCCCTGGAGAAGGCGGCTACCACTGAGCGCTCGGCCTATGCTGGTGAGTACACGGGCATGAGCTTTGAGGCGGTGGATGACTACACAGTCAAGGTCACCCTGGATGCTCCCCTCTCGCCGGTGCTCTTCTACCCCAAGGTGGCCAATTACTCCGGAGGGTTCATCGTCTGCAAGCAGGGCGTCGAGGCGTTGGGAGACGACAAATTCAAGACTCACCCCGTGGGCACAGGCCCCTTTATGTTCGAGAGCTACAGCCCGCAGGAAAAGATCATGCTCAAGGCTAATCCCGACTACTTCCGGGGTGCGCCCAAGATTGACGGCATTGAGTATCGCTATATGGCCGACATCAGCAGCCGTGAGGCAGGCCTGTTGGCCGGCGAGCTGGACGTGATCTATGGTATCCCGGACATCCTCTGGGTAGAGAAGATGCAAGGCGAAGAAGGCGTGGCCGTTGACGTCTTCGGCGTGGGTGAGGTGGCTACTGTCCACTTCAACACCAGCGTACCCCCGCTGGATAACCCCGAGGTGCGCAAGGCGCTGGCCTACGCCATGGACCGGGATGAGTTCCTGGCCCTATTTGGCGAGCCGGTGGCCGAAAACGTTTACTCGCCTGTACCGTCCAAGTTCCTGGCCGGCGGCCTGACCCAGGAAGAGGCCGAAGACCTGGGTCTGGCGTACGACGTGGACAGGGAGCTGGCCAAGCAGATGTTGGCAGATGCTGGCTATGCCGATGGCTTCTCACTTGAAGTCGTCACCTCTGAGATGACCGGCTATCGCCGCATCTATGAGAACATGCAGGCCCAGTTGGCCGAGGTGGGCGTCGACCTGAAGGTCAACGTGGTGGATCACTCCACCATGCACTCCCAGATCCGCGAGGACGTGAACCCCATTGTGGTCTATATCGCCTGGCGGCCGAACGCGGATGTGTATCTGACCCGCTTCTTCCACTCCGACTCCATCGTTGTCACCGGCGCCAAGCCCGATACCAACTTCTCCCACATCGATGTTATAGACGACGTGATTGAGAGTGCGCGGGTGGCTACTTCGGCCGAAGAGCAGATCGCTTTGTGGAAAGACGCGCAGATCACAATCTTGGAAGATATGTACGCATACCCCCTCCAATTCCAGCAGCAGGTTTACGCCCGCTCCGACAAGGTCGACTATGGGCATGACCTGGTCTCCGTGCTGGCTCTCTATCCAGGCATTACTGAAAACACGACACTCGAGCGATAGGCACAGTGCATCACAGGAGGCAGGCCATTGGCCTGCCTCCTGTTGCTAGAATCTGTCCTAGACCGGGGTGTGTAACAAGCAGCTAGGGTCTCTGGTCCGGAATCTTCCCGTAGCTGGTGGGGGGACCTGTGAAGTCTCAGAGACTTCGGAAGTCTCCCTAATAGGGTCTTGTTCATCTAGAGGAAAAGAGCCAGGCTGGCTGTTTGGGGACCGCGGTCGCCGGCTTTAAATGAATGATGGGGGGAGACTATGCTTAGATACATCATCCGCCGGATTATCCTGGCCATTCCGATTCTATTGGCCGTGTTCACCTTGGTTTTCCTCGTGGTGCGTATCATCCCAGGTGACCCGGCCCAGTCTGCATTAGGTGACTATGCTTCAAAGGAAGCGGTGGAAGCCTTGCGGGAGAGAATGGGCTTGAATAAGCCCCTCTTGGTTCAGTACTTCCACTTCCTGGGTGACCTGGTCCGGCTGGATTTCGGGGAGTCGCTCATCAGCGGCAAACCTATTAGCGAGCAAGTAGCCTATGCCCTGCCCTACACCCTGGAGCTTACTTTGGCAGCGGTCATTTTCGGCGTTCTGCTGGGCGTACCGCTGGGAGTGTTCACTGCGCTGAACCGTAATAACGCCATTGACTACCTGGGGCGCGTCCTATCTCTGGCTGGCCTGTCGGTGCCGGCATTCTACTTCGGTATCTTGCTGATCCTCATTTTTGCCGTCGAACTTGGTTGGCTGCCAGCTGTGGGAGGCGGCGATCTCGTTGGAGAGCCGTTCAAGAGCCTCAAGTATCTGGTCTTGCCAGCTGTGACCCTGGGCCTGATTATGACTACGTCAGTTACCCGGTTGTCCCGTTCTGCGATGCTGAACGTACTCAGCGAGGACTACGTGAGGACCGCCCGAGCCAAGGGGCTGGCGGAGCGGGTCGTGCTTATCAAGCATGCGCTGCGGGCTGCCTTGCTGCCCATTGTCTCAATTACCGGTTTCTGGGCAGCCAGCCTGATCGGCGACTCGGTCTTGACTGAGTTTATCTTTTCACGCCCCGGGTTGGGCAAGATGCTGGTGGGCGCTATCTTGCAGCGCGACTACACGGCCTTGCAGTCCGTCATGGTCATCTACGCCGCCTTCGTGGTCGCCATCAACCTGATCACTGACCTGACCTACGGTCTGCTCGATCCGCGCATAAGTCACTGAGGTGGACCTATGGAGCAAGATATTAACACTCTGGAGCAACCTATCGTGCGATTGCGATCCCAAAGGGAACGATTGTGGCACACCTTCAGCCGCAACCGGACGGCTCTGCTGGGCCTGATAATGGTGATTGTCATTGTCCTGGTAGCCACATTTGCTGACGATTGGTTCGTGGCTGTATTTCAGGGACGCGACGCTCAGCATTTGCTGGCGCCATTTGATCCGGCCAAGCAGGACACCCGCAGTCGCCTGCAACCACCAGATGAAGCTCACAGGATGGGCTTAGACACCTACGGACGAGATGTCACCTCGCGCATCATCTACGGCACCCGCGTGTCGCTTTTGGTGGGTATTCTCTCCGTTGCCTTGGGAGGAGCCATCGGTACCTTCCTGGGTCTGATTGCAGGCTACGCCGGGGGCAAGGTCGAGGATTGGATCATGAGATCAGTGGACGTGCTGATGGCCTTTCCCAGCCTGATCATGGGCCTGATGGTGTTGGCCGTGCTGGGACCCGGTATGTCCAAGATGATCATCGCCATTGGGATCATGTGCTCGCCAGCATTCGTTCGCGTCGTACACAGCAGCACGCTGAGCGTCAAAGAAAATGACTTTGTGTTGGCGGCCCGCTCGATTGGTGTCGGCAAGTTCCGCACTGTGAGGGTGCATATCCTGCCCAATATCCTGGGCGAAGTGGTCGTGCTGGCCAGCATCTATACCGCAACTGCCATTCGGGTCGAGGCCAACCTAAGTTTCATCGGGCTGGGTGTTGCACCGCCCACGCCAGCCTGGGGAACCATGATCCGGGATGGCACCCAATACCTGACCACTGCCCCCTGGATCTCGATTTTTCCCGGCCTGGCCATCCTCATCACCGTCCTGGCTTTCAACCTGTTAGGGGATGGCATGCGGGACATCATCGACCCCAAATCGTATACGTAACCAACCACCAATATCTGAGGAGGACTCATCTATGCCACCCAGGAGCGTAGATAGCATCGCGGTAATTGGGGCTGGCAATGGCGGTCACGCCATGGCGGCCCACATGACTCTCAAGGGCTTCTCGGTCCGTTTTTATGAATTGCCTCGCTTCGCTGAGTTTATCCAGCCAGCGCAGGAGCGGGGCGGGATTGAGCTCACCGGCGTGGCGGGTGAGGGATTCGCCAAGCCAGAGCTCATCACCACCGATATGGCTCAGGCCATCCAGGGTGCCAGCCACATCTTTGTGGTAACCCAAGCCCTGGCCCACGAAGAAGTGGCCGAATTGTGCGCACCGCATCTTGAAGAGAACCAGACCATCATAATTTTTCCCGGCTCAGGGGGCGCCCTGCAATTCGCCAGGACCCTGGCAGATCGAGGAGTCACCCAGAAGGTCTTCATCGCCGAGACGGTTACTTTGCCCTATGCCTGCCGCCTGAAAGGACCCGCATGGGTTAACGTTCACTCTGGCTCAGCGGCCCGAGAGGTGATTGCCGCCTTCCCCGGCAAAGATACGCAGGCGGTGGTTGAAGTTGCCCAGGCGGCCTATCCTACCCTCAGCCCGGCAATGCATGTCCTGGAAACTGGTTTGTACAGCCCCAACGTTCTCCTGCATCCGATTGGGGTGATTTTCAACTTGGGGCGTATTGAGTACTCCCAGGGCGAGTTCTGGATGTACAAGGAGGCTTTCACCCCCTCAGTAATGAAGATACTCCGGGCGCTCGAACAGGAGAGGATAGCCTTGCTGCGTGCTGTGGGTGTGGAGCCCATGGACTTCGAGGCATATTACGCGTACAGATACCAGAAACCCTGGTCGGATTTTGCCACGGTCAGCAGCAAGGGGCCGGCCAGCGCCAATACCCGGTACATATCCGAAGACATCCCAATTGGTATGGTGCTGTGGGCCTCTTTGGGAGACATGTTGGGTATCCCGACGCCAACGGCGCAGGCCCTGATTCACGTCAGTTCCGTGATCCACGATATTGATTACTGGCAGGCGGGGCGCACCGTGGCAAAGCTGGGACTGGCTGGTATGACAGCTGAAGAGTTGAAGCGCTACTTAATGGAGGGCCCGGCCCAGTAGGCTGAGTACGCAGGGGACGAACTGTCCCTTGCACGCCACTTGTATGAACTTCATATCTCGTCGAGGGCCATCCCAAAATTCGGGATGGCTCATACCTATCCCCTAATAAACCCGACACCGTGGCAGCATCTTCGGTATTGCCTATGACCGCAACCCGCGAATTGATCTCTTTTGTGCGCAACCTCGACCACGCCCGCTTGCCCGCAGATGTCGTTGCGAAGGCCAAACATTGCGTGCTCGACCTGATTGGGGTAGCCATTGCCGGCAGTCAGACCAGCATGGCCAGGGTCAGCACCCAGTTTGCTCGTGCCCAGTTCAGCCCCGGGCAGGCCAGCGTGATCGGCAGCCATTCGAGGATGAGCGAAGTTGGCGCCAGCTGGGTAAACGGCATCTGCGCCAGCGCGTTGGATATGGACGACGGCCATCGGCAGGCAATGGGACACCCCGGCGCAGCCGTCATACCCAGTGCACTGGCCGTCGCCGAGTCGGTGGGGGCCAGTGGGCGTGAATTTCTGACTGCCGTGGTGGCTGGCTACGAAATAGCTACCCGTGCCAGCGTCGCCATGTTGCCAGACTACCGGGCAGGTCGTTACTCCACCGGTCTGTGGGGTGGTTTTGGAAGTGCAACAGCGGCCAGCAAGCTGCTCAAGTTCGATAGCAGACATTACCAGAGCGCGTTGGGCATTGTCGGCATGCACGGCCCATCCCCTGCAGGCGGCGATTTTATGCACCAGAGCATGGTTAAGGAGGCCATCGCCTGGGCCGGCCTGGCAGGCTGCTCCTCTGTATTTCAAGCTCAATCAGGCTTCACCGGGCCCGAAGATGTGCTGGATAGGTCGGGGCGCTACGACACCCATAAGCTGGTCATAGACCTGGGCCAGGTATATGCCATCCAAAAGACTTACTTCAAGCCTTACGCTTCGTGCCGTTGGTCGCATCCGGCCATTGACGGCGCTCTGCTGCTGGTCCGGCAAGAAGGCCTGCGCTTGGAGGAAATCCACCAGGTCCACCTGGAGGGCTTTCAGCCACTTCTCATGCTGGTTGACTACACGCCTACCAGCACGGTGGCGGCTCAGTACAGCGTCCCCTTCTCTTTGGCGCTGGCGCTCGCTTGGGGACGGATTGGGCCTGGGGAGCTCACCGAAGCTAACCTGCAAGACGCCCAGCTGCTGGAACTGGCGCGAAGGGTCAAGATCTCCGTCGATCCAGAGCTCAACCAGCTTTTTCCTGATAAGACAGCCATCAGAGTAACCCTGCACACCAGCCGAGGAGATTTCACCACCACCGTGGAATACCCCAAAGGAGATCCCGCCAACCCGTTGAGCCATGCCGAGTTGGTGGACAAGTTCCGATGGTTGACCGTTGACATCCTTGGAGAAGAGAGAAGCCAGGCGTTGATGGAGCTCATTGATGCTCTGGAACAAATGGATGATCTGAAACCACTTACCCGCTTGCTTGTTTTTTGAGCCGGGTGAGACGCCTTGACGGCTGCCCAACCCTACCCGCAAATCCGGGCCGGATGCTTAGGCCTGTCAAACGCTGGCGGTTGTGCGATAAGAGGTTGAGCCGTCGGCATCAGGGATGTCCTTCTCTGTGCTTGGCATGATTGGTTTTTGCCTCCCCTAACGCTCCAGGCGGGTCTGTGACCCACGGCCTTAACGCCGTACCGCCGGATCACAGACCCGGCTCGAGCGAAACATGACATGGTCAAGGTCGTAACCATTTTCAATTACAAAGGAGACAAATTGTGAGTCAAGAGATCATCGTTTTGATAGGTGACGAGGAGTGCACAGCCGAATTATTGACCGAGCAGGCCCCTCGCACATGTGAGATTATCGAGCAGGCCTTGCCCATCTCGGGTATGGCAACTCATGCCAAGCTCGTCGACCGCGAGGTATTCTTCCCGGTCCCCTTCTTTGTCGATGAGCAGGAGAACCCAACAGTCTCACAAAAAGGGGACATCGCCTTTTGGAATGCCCGCCAGACGATATGCATATTCTACGATGATATGACCCCGTTGGGAGCAACGCCGACTTTTGGCCGGATTACCGGCAACTTGGAGGGTTTCCAGCGAGAGGCGGTTAAAGTGTGGGAAAAACCAGGTATGATCATCACTTTGAAGCGAAAGGAGGCCTGAGGTATGCAGCAGGCCCTGAATAGGATTAAGCGTGCCCGCCAGGCCATTTGGTGGGACGAACCAGCCGAGATTCAAAGACTCTCTGGCATTAAAGGGGCGTGGAACCAGGGGGCTTCCACGGTAATCTTTGCGGCTACCAAACTGGCTACACTGATCACCTTTTTGAACCATATGCGGAACGTGGCCAGGCAGGGTGGGGTTGACCTGGAAACCATAAAAGCAGTCACCCGGCCCTACTTGCAGTTCCATGCCGGGGTATATGGGAACTTCTACCAATTTTCTGAAACTGAGCAGGTGCTTCGGTGGGCAGAGACGGCTCTGGGAGATGTTGAAAGCCTGGAGGATTACGCCACGCTGATCGGGGAGCTGGCTGTGTATCTGAATCGCATGGATTACTGGGCTGATACCAAAATCCCCTGGGCAAAGTTCGGCCAGGTTTTCGAGCAAGAGCTATCTTAGTTGGGGACTGGTGGTCTCCAGCCGACACCATCTCAATAGGAGCCGTATCCCGAGGCATGGGCTTGCCGTTGGTGTTGTCAGTAGCGCATGATCATGGCAAAAGGCCCCATCCCTTGCCGTCTTGAAGCGGTTATGTGGCTGGAGAGGTAATCCCTTGTACCGGGACCACTGGTTGGCATCCTGCGGTTCAGGAACTACCCAGTGGGCGTTGATCCTGCGGCCAGATCGAGCGCCTCTCGAAGTTCGGTGGCCAGTTTGTGAACCTCGTCAATCGACCGACCGGCCCTTTGCACCAGGGCGCTGCCCACGATGACCCCGTCGGCCAACTGGGCTACCGCCCTGGCCTGATCGCCCGATCCAATTCCAAAGCCAACGGCCAGTGGCTTGCGGGTGACGCCACGCACCCGGCCTACGAAATCGGCCAGGCTAGGTGATAGTGCGTAGCGAGCGCCAGTGACGCCGGTCAGTGACACCAAGTAGATGAATCCTTGCGATTTCTCGGCCACCAACCTGATCCGATTGGCGGGGCTGGTAGGGGCCAGCAGGTAGACCAGAGCCAAACCCTGCCCATGGCAGGTGACCTCCAGTTCGCCGGCTTCTTCAGGAGGCAGGTCTGGCACGATGAACCCATCCACGCCGGCCTGGGCGCTGTCGGCCACGAAGCGCTGGATGCCGTAAGCCAGGATAGGGTTGACATAACCCATTAGAAGGGCCGGCGTTTCTACGCCGCGGGCTCGCAAGGCGGCCACCATGGCGATACAATCGGCTACTGTGACGCCCTTTTCCAACGCACCTTGGGTGGCGGCTTGGATGGTTGGCCCGTCCGCCAGCGGGTCAGAAAAGGGTACCCCCAATTCTAGCAAGTCTGCTCCAGCCGCGACCAGGGCCTGTACCACTTGCAGCGATAGTTCGGGCGTGGGGTATCCCAGCACCGCATAGGGCATAAAGGCGGGGCGGCGAGGTTGGAAGGAATTTGTGATGCGTTCGATTCCGGTCATGGTTGTTACTCCGGTGGCCGATTGTTTGAAAGTTGAGTTTTGAGCCAGGCAGGCACGGGTTCGAAGTCGCATGCCAACCCGACCTGGTTACCCCGGCGCCGAAGCTTTCATCACCGTGTCGAGGTCTTTGTCCCCCCGGCCCGACAGATTCACGATCAGAATCTGATCGCCAGACATACGAGGAGCACGTTTGACCACCTCTGCGACGGCGTGCGCTGACTCCAGAGCAGGGATGATGCCCTCCAGTTTTGCCAGCAGATGGAAAGCCGCCAGCGCCTCATGGTCGGTGGCATGGGTGTATATTACACGTCCCTGGTCACGCAGCAGGGCGTGTTGAGGCCCCACCGCCGGGTAGTCAAGCCCGGCGCTGATGGAGTGGGTCTCCATAATCTGCCCATCGGCGTTTTGAAGTACGAAGGAGCGCGTGCCATGTAGCACGCCCACTCGCGCTCGTTGCGGGTCGGCGAAGCGGGCGGCGTGTCGTCCGCTGGCGATGCTCTCACCACCGGCCTCCACCCCGATCATCTCCACTTCATCATCCCCCAAGAAGGGATGGAACAGTCCAATCGCATTGGATCCACCTCCCACGCAGGCAATGAGTAGATGCGGGAGGCGACCCTCGGCGGCTAGAATCTGCGCTCGAGCCTCACGCCCGATGATGCTTTGAAAATCGCGCACAATAGTGGGATAGGGATGGGGCCCCAGCGCCGAGCCGAGCAGGTAGTGTGTAGTTTCCACGTTTGTCACCCAGTCGCGGATGGCTTCGTTGATGGCATCCTTCAGCGTGCGGCTGCCGCTGTCCACTGGACACACTTCGGCGTTTAGCAATTGCATACGGAAGACGTTAGGCTGCTGACGGCCGATATCTACCCTGCCCATGTACACCACACATCCCAACCCCAGCAAGGCGCAGGCGGTGGCCGTGCCGACGCCGTGCTGCCCGGCCCCGGTCTCGGCCACAATCCGCCGCTTGCCCATACGTTGAGCCAGCAACGCCTGGCCCAGCGCATTGTTGATTTTGTGCGCCCCAGAATGAGCCAGGTCTTCTCGCTTGAGGTAGATCTTCGCACCGCCCAGGTAGTCGGTCAGCCGCGCGGCGAAGCTGAGCGGCGTGGGACGGCCCACGTAGGTGTTGAGCAAGTTGAGCAACGTCGCCTCGAAGGCGGGGTCGGCCTGGGCTTCCGCGTAGGCAGCCTCCAACTCGGCCAGGGCGGGCATCAGTACTTCCGGCACGAATTGGCCGCCGTAGGGGCCGAACTTGCCGCGCGTGGTGGTGAGCCTTGATTGATCTTCTAAATGGTGGGTCACGTGACGTTTCTCCTGGTGATAAGTCAGGCTGGCTGCTGGTATATTGTGCAAAAGCGGTTAGGGCCGGGCGCTTTTGGCCGCGGCCACGAAGGCAACCAGGGCGGAGTGATCTTTTTGCCCTGGGGCTTTTTCGACACCGCTGGCAACATCCACCCCCCAAGGCTCGACAGTGTGAACGGCCCGGGCTACGTTGGCAGGGGTCAGGCCCCCTGCTAACAGTAGGGGATGCCGCTCGGCCAGGCGCGCAGCCAGTTCCCAGTCGCCGGTCTTTCCCGTACCGCCACGCAAATCGGGGTGGTAGGCGTCCAGAAGGAAGGCCGGCATCCGCTTTTCTCCCAGCCGATTGGCAGGCAACGCATAATGGCTGGCCATGGTAAGCGCTTCCTCATGGGAACGGGGGCGCAGTGCTTTGTAGGCGCGTCCGCTCAGCGGAGATGGCCGCTCACTTACCTGGCTGGCACCTAGGCCCAGCATCTCGGGCTGCTCCTCACCATGCAGCTGTGCCAGGTCCAGCCCACAGCTATCCATAACCTGGGCCACCTTCTGCGGCGATTCGTTTACAAAGACCCCTACCGTCAAAACGCCGGCCTGTTTTGCCTTCACTGCGGCCAGAATGTCCCCAACCTGCTCGGGTGCCACCCAGCGCGGGCTTCTGGGGAAGAAGATGAAGCCTAGCAGATCAGCTCCCGCCGCCATTGCCACCTGGGCGTCTAACTGGTTGGTAATACCACATACTTTAACCTTTATGGCCATTAGCTAGCTCCTGCACTTTGGCTCCCACGTCCGGTGCAAACATCAAAGCCTCACCCACCAGCATAGCGTCTACGTTGGCCGCGGCCAGGCGGGCCACATCAGCTTGGGTATGGATGCCGCTCTCGGCCACAAAGCAAACATCTGGTGGGACCATAGGCCGCAGCGACAGACAGCTTTGCAGGTTCACGCTAAAGTCGCGCAGGTTGCGGTTGTTCGCACCAATCAGGCGGGGGGCCAACGGCAGCACGCGTGCCAGCTCCTCCGCGCTGTGTACTTCCACCAGGGCCGCCATCCCTAGCCTATGCGTGAGGGCCAAAAGCTCCGCCAGATCAGCGTCGGAGAGAATGGCGGCGATGAGCAGGAGGGCGTCGGCTCCAGCAGCACGCGTCTCGTAGATCTGGTAGGGATGAAGAATGAAGTCTTTGCGCAAGAGGGGCACAGGGCCAGGCTGATTTTCCTCTTCTTGGGGCATGGCAAAGCGTTGGCGGATCTGGGCCAGGTAAGTCAGGCTGCCTTGGAAGAAAGGCTCGTCAGTCAGCACGCTGATGGCGGCTGCCCCATTGGCGGCGTAGATGGCGGCCGTCTCAACCGGGTCCAGCTCAGAGCGCAGCACACCCCTGCTGGGCGACGCCCGCTTCACCTCGGCGATGAGGGCCACACCCTTCACAGACCGTAGGGCAGCCACCAAATCACACGTCGGTGGAGCGGCGGCAGCCCGCGCCTGCACGGCCTCCAGAGGCAGCTCGCGCATGCGGCGTGGGACTTCTTGGGTTCGCTTGTACTCGACAATCCGGTCCAGAATGTTCATGGTCAGAAACCGCTAAGCCAGAACTCAGTCAATCGAGGCTTGGCTCGGCTGGCCGGCCATGCGGGTGAATTCGATCAAGTGGGCCAGTACACGCTGAGCTGCACCGCTATCCAGGCTTTGTTTAGCCAGATCCATACCTTTCTGCAGGGTACTGGCTCGCCCACCGGCCACCAGGGCTGCAGCCGCGTTGAGAATCACCACGTCGCGGCGGGCGCCGTTGAGCTGGCCCGATAGAATCCCACGCGTGATGGCGGCGTTCTCTTGGGCATCTCCGCCTTGTAGATCCGCTGGATAGGCGCGAGGAAAACCCAGGTTGGCCGGGTCCAGGGTATGCGTCTCCACGCGTCCGTTGCGGAGGACGCTGACTCGGTTGGGGCCGGTGGTCGTCAACTCGTCCAGCCCGCCCGCCCCGTGAACGACGAAGGCAGCTTTGCTGCCCAGCGTGCCCAGCACCTGGGCCAGTGATTCGGTCAGGGCCGCGTCGTATACACCTAACACCTGCACGGCGGCGTTGGCCGGATTGGTCAGCGGACCCAGCAGGTTGAAGATCGTCCGCATGCCCAGTTCGCGGCGCGGGCCGATGGCGTGTCTCATCGCCGGGTGTAGTTTGGGCGCGAACAGGAATCCGATGCCTACCTCATCCACACAGGCGGCAACCTGGGCCGGGGTCAAATCCAGATTCACACCCAGGGCTTCCAGCACATCGGCCGAACCGCACCGGCTGGAGATTGAGCGGTTGCCGTGCTTGGCTACCGGCTGGCCGGCACCGGCCACTACAAGAGCAGCGGTGGTACTGATGTTGAAGGTACCTGCCCCATCACCGCCCGTTCCGCAGGTGTCTACGAGCGCCTCTGCCCGGCGGCCGTACAGCTACTGCACTGCGCCGCATGGCACGGGCGCAACCGGCGATTTCGCTGACGGTCTCACCCTTCATACGCAGCGCGGCCAAAAAGGCCCCGATTTGGGCCGGGGTGGCCTGGCCCTGCATGATCTGCGTCATGGCCGCCTCCGCTTCGGCCTCGCTTAGATCCTGGTGTTCTATGACTCGGCTGATGGCGTCTTGAATTGACATAATGTCATCTCCTAACAATGTCTGGTGCTGGACTGGGGAGGCAGGCAAGCGCGGACTGCCTATCTCCAAAAAGTTCTTCAGCAAATGATGGCCGTGCTCGGTCAAAATGGATTCGGGGTGGAATTGTACGCCAATGGTAGGGAACTGTCGATGCCGCAGCCCCATCACTTCTCCTTCTGGGGTGCGTGCGCTAACCTCCAGGCAATCTGGCAGTGGTTCGGCCACAATCAGTGAGTGGTAGCGGGTGGCTGTGAAGGGAGAGGGCAATCCACGGAAGAGGCCCAACCCGTCGTGTAGCACGGGTGATACCTTCCCGTGCATCAGCCGCTCCGCCCGTACCACCTGCCCGCCGAACGCCTGCCCAATGGCCTGGTGCCCCAGGCAGACGCCCAAGATCGGCACGCGGGGCGCAAAGCGCTCGACAACGGCCAGAGAAATACCGGCATCGCCGGGTGTGCCAGGACCAGGCGAGATGACGATGTGTGTTGGCATCCCGGCTTCGATTTCGTCCAGGGTGATGGCGTCGTTGCGGGCCACCCGCACTTCAACCCCTAATTCACCCAGGTACTGGGCCAGGTTGTAGGCGAAGCTGTCGTAGTTGTCAATCAGCATGATCATGTCAAACCTCCTATCTCCAATCTCCACTTTCGGCTATCCTGACTGCTTCGGCCAGGGCTCGGGCCTTGTTGAGTGTCTCCTGGTATTCTCGGGTGGGGTCGCTGTCGGCCACGATGCCGGCACCAGCCTGAATGTGCACCGTATCGCCCTGCATGACAATAGTTCGGATGGTGATACAGGAGTCCATGGCCCCGTCGTAGCCTATGTATCCGATGGCCCCTGCGTATAAGCCGCGCCGGGTGTCCTCCAGCGCCTCGATGATTTCCATCGCCCGCACTTTGGGCGCGCCGCTGACCGTGCCGGCTGGAAAGGTAGCCCGCAGCAGGTCGAATGCATCCCGCCCGGCCTGCAGCCGACCGCGTACGTCGGAGACGATGTGCATTACGTGGGAGTAACGCTCCACGCTCATCATCTCTTCCACGCGCACGCTGCCATAATCACACACCCGCCCCAGGTCGTTTCGGCCCAGGTCTACCAGCATCACGTGTTCGGCCCGCTCCTTTTCGTCAGCCAACAGCTCGTCTGCCAGTGCCACGTCCTCGGCAGGGGAGCCACCGCGCGGACGGGTGCCGGCGATGGGTCGCACCTCAGCTACCTCGTTTTCAAGCCGCGCGTGCATTTCGGGGCTGGCGGCGATGACATGCAGCGGCGGTACGCCCAGCCCGCCTGGAAAACGCAAGAAGACCATGTACGGTGACGGATTGAGCCGGCGCAGCGCGCGGTAAATCGCAAATGGGTGGGCATCGGTGCGGCGTGATAGCCGCTGCGATAGGACCACCTGGAAGATGTCGCCGGCGACAATATGTTCTTTGGCCTGGCGTACAATGGTTTCGAACTGGACCTGGCTGAAGTTAGAGGTGAGACGAATGGCCTCCTCGCCGGGTTGTGCGATCTCCCGGGCCGCTGCATCGTGGTCAGCAGGCTGAGGGATGGGGGCCCGCAGTCGGGCGACGATTTCGTCAATCCGGGCCGTGGCGCGGCGGTAGGCTGCGGTCGTATCTCCTGTCAGTCGGGCGTTGGCGATTACCAGCAATCGCTGCTGGGCGTGATCGAAGGCAACCAGAGTGTCGGCCAACATAAA